>NZ_JBLZQV010000005.1:0-202517 GCF_052048175.1 Herbiconiux dendrobii
GCCGACTTCAGCGACGAGCAGGCGCTTCTCGTCCTCCGTGCGAGCGAACTCACAGACCGCTGCCTCGTCTGCGTCAAGACCAAGGGTGCGCCCGCGGACCCGGCGGGACAACCGGGCAACCGCCACCATCTTGTCCGCCTCAAGCGCGGCCTGCCGACGGGTGATGTCCTCGACGTAGTCAAGATCGGCATCGAATGCGGCGCGCGCGTCAATCTGACGCCGAGGCCCGGCATCCGTCGCATCCACCATCTCTATCATGAGATAAATTCAACCATCGACCACCGACACTGGCCCCCGACAACCCAGCCACGCCCATCGAAGGCAAGCGCGAAGCGCGCGGCAGCCCCAGCGACAGCCCCACACACTTAGGCCACCACCACCATGGAAGAGTAATCACCATGCCCACAGTCGAGTCCCGCTGCACAGTGTCCGTGCCCCCGGCGACAGCCTTCGCCGTGTCACAGACCACCGGCGACATCCGCCTCCGTTGGGACCCGTTCATCCGCACCCAGCACCTGCTCGAGGGCGCGAAGGTCCCGGCCAAAGGCGTTCGAACCTACACCGTGCAGCGATTCGGCTTCCGGATGGAGAGCGAGTACGTCTCGTACAACCCGCCCTCGAACGTGGGCATGAAGATGACCAAGGGCTCCTGGTTCTTCGAGCGGCTCGCGGGCGGATGGCGCTTCGCACCGGTGGACGGCGATCCCGGCAGCACCCTAGCCGTCTGGCGCTACAACTTCACGTGCAAGCCTCGCTGGCTCGCGCCCGTCGCCGAGCGGATCGGCGCCTTCGTGCTGCAGCGCGACATCGACCGCCGCATCCGGGGTTTCGCCCGAGGCTGTGAAGACCCGGTCGTGCTCGCGCATGTGACCAGCGGATAGCGACCCGGCGTCGGGCCGCCCCGCCCGGTGCAGCTCGAGCCCCTCGGAAGGCGACCAGGCCGTTCCGAGGGGCGTCACACTCAGCGGTTGACGGAGCGGCGCCCGGCGAAGCGGGTCCAGATGAGCAGCACGATGATCGCGCCGATGACCGAGCCGATGATGCCGGCGGGCTGGAAGAAGCCGTCCATCGGGTCGTGCTGGAAGATGAGGAACCCGAGGAACCCGCCGACGAAGGATCCGATGATCCCGAGCAGGATGGTCATGGGGATGGAGAGGTTCTGCTTGCCGGGCACGATGAGCCGGGCGAGCGCACCGGCGATGATGCCGATGACGATGAGGCTGATGATGAGACCGATCATGGTGTGAGTCCTTCGGGTTTCCGGATGCGCCGAGTGCGTATCCCGTCGTCGACCATGGCCGACTCACCTCAGCGAAGCAGGATGTGCGGGGCACCGGCTCACCCCTAGGGGTGGTCTTCGCCAGCCCCTGACGGGTGTACGGTCAGGGGCATGAGCACCCCAGCGGAACACGAGCCCATCCGGGTGGCGCTCGTCGACGACTACGACGTGGTGCTGGCCGGTCTGGCGCACATGTTCGATCGCTACCGCGACCGCATCCTGGTGTGCGAGATCGATGCGAACGCCGCCCTCGACGACGAGGTCGACATCGTGCTGTACGACTCGTTCGCGCAGCCCGAGTCCGACCAGCAGGAGCTCCACGCGCTGGTGCGCAACCCGCGCGCGAACCGTGTGGTGGTCTACACCTGGAACTTCCACCCCGAACTCGTGCAGAGCGCACGGCAGCAGGGGGTGCACGGCTACCTCTCCAAGACCCTGCCGGCACGCGACCTCGTGGCGGCGCTCGAAGCGGTGCACGCGGGCGAGACGGTGGTGAGCGAACCGCCTCGCCGATCCGGCAGCGCTCTCGGACTCGACTGGCCGGGGCGGCACGAGGGCCTCACCGACCGCGAATCCGAGATCCTCGCTCTCATCACGCAGGGCAAGAGCAATGCGGATGTCGCGACCCTGACGTATCTGAGCCCGAACACCGTCAAGACCTACATCCGTGGCATCTACGGCAAGATCGACGCCAAGAGCCGCACGCAGGCCGTGCTCTGGGGCATCGCGCACGGCTTCGCACCCGACCACCACCGCATCGACCACTGGCTCGGCGGGCCGTAGGCTCGGTACCTGGACCCTGGGGCCCTACGCCGGACCGGAGGGTTCGGTCTCAGGACTCTTCGATGTCCGAGAACAGGATGCGCACGCCGCCGGTCGCGAGACCGAAGATGCTCGGGAACAGCGCGCCCGCCTCCTCGGTGGTGACGGCCGCGCTGGCGGCGTCGTAGTCGGTGAAGTAGAGGTCGACCTGGCGGTAGGCCGGCGTGGGCGTCCCGTCTTCCTTCGGCCACACCTTCGCCGTCTCGATGCGCTGCAGGCCGGGGAGCGCCTTGGCCAGCGTCACCTGCTCCGGATAGGCCGCCTCGAAGGCCTCGGGGTCGATGGGGTTGTCGTAGATGACGGTGATCTTCGTGGGCATGGCGTTCCCTCTCGTCGAGCAGCGCCCGGTGGGCGTACGCCTCGAACGTTACGCCGTGACCAGCGACACGATCAACAGCACGAGCAACACGCCGAAACACGCCAAGCCCGCCCGGAGCACCCTCCCCCACAGCCGGCGCGGAAACGCCAGCGGCAGCAGCAGTGCGGTCACGAACCCGGCCACGACGGCCAGCACCGTGCCGAAGATCAGCCCGTACCCGTGCACGTCGCCATCCGTCAGCCCGAAGCGGCTGCTGACCGCCATCCACGCCGAGAGCACGAACACCGCGCCGACCGCAGCGGCGGCCACACCCGCGACGATCCGCCCCACCAGGGCGAAGCCCTTCCCGGCACGCGATCCCGGAGTCGTCATGCAGCCACTCTAGGGCCGGGGATCACCGCCAGCCGAGGGCCGGGGCCACCTCCGTGAGGATCGACTCGATGACGTGCGCGTTGTACTCCACGCCCAGCTGGTTCGGCACGGTAAGCAGGAGGGTGTCGGCCTCGGCGATCGCCTCGTCGCCGGCGAGCTGCTCGATCAGGCGCTCCGGCTCGGCGGCGTAGCTGCGGCCGAAGATGGCACGCATGCTCGCGTCGATGTTGCCGATCTGGTCTTCGCTGTCGCCGCTGCCACCGAAGTAGGCGCGGTCTTGGTCGTTCGTGATGGCGAAGATGCTGCGGCTCACCGAGACCCGGGGCTCGAAGTCGTGCCCCGCATCCGCCCACGCCGCCCGGAACTCGCGGATCTGCTCCGCCTGCTGCACGTGGAACGGCTGGCCCGTCTCATCGACCTTGAGCGTGGACGACTGCAGATTCATGCCGAGCTCAGCGGCCCAGCGCGCGGTGGCGTTGGAGGCCGCACCCCACCAGATGCGCTTGCGGAGGCCCTCGGAGTGCGGTTCGATACGCAGCAGCCCGGGCGGGTTCGGGAACATCGGCCGCGGGTTCGGCTGCGCGAACCCCTCGCCCTTCAGCACCTGGAGAAGCACCTTGGTGTGCTCGCGGGCGAGGTCGGCGTCATCCTGACCCTCGGCCGGCTGGTACCCGAAGTAGCGCCAGCCCTCGATGACCTGCTCGGGTGATCCCCGACTGATGCCGAGCTGCAGTCGGCCGCCCGAGATGAGGTCGGCCGCGCCCGCGTCCTCCGCCATGTAGAGCGGGTTCTCGTAGCGCATGTCGATGACGCCGGTGCCGATCTCGATCGTCTTCGTGCGGGCGCCGACGGCGGCCAGCAGCGGAAACGGCGACCCGAGCTGCCGCGCGAAGTGGTGCACACGGAAGTACGCACCATCCGCCCCCAGCTCTTCGGCGGCGACGGCGAGGTCGATCGACTGCAGGAGGGTGTCGGCGGCGCTGCGCGTCTTCGACTGCGGGGACGGCGTCCAGTGCCCGAAGGAAAGGAAGCCGATGTTCTTGCGTTTCGTAGCGGTCACAGCCGGTGCAACGCCGGACCGCGGATGCGCATTCCCGCTCACGAACTCGCCTCGGCGGGGGCGACCTGCCCCTCGGCGACGGCCGCACGCGCGCGGCGCGGAACCCCCCACAGCTTCAGGCGCGGACGCCACCGCGGCGGGTTCGTCGCGATCGCGGCCGGTGGCACGAGCTCGCGGGCGACGTGCCGCACGATCAGCAGCGCCACGACGATCGTGATGACGGTGACGACGTTCGAGAGGGCCGCGAAGACGATCGCATCGGCGATCGTCGGCACGGCGGTCTGCGAGATGGTGTTGCCGGTGCCCGAGACGCGGGCCGCGCCGATCCCGTCGTGCAGGGAGTGGAAGACGACCGCGATCAACCAGCCCACGAAGCCGGCGAGGGTGACGGCGCGACCGGCGCGGTGCGCGGCCAGCCAGATCAGCGAGGCGGCGATCGCCGTCCAGAGCGGATGCGGGATCTCCCCCACCCCGCGCACCAGCCCGGCCAGAACGGTGCCGTTCTCACCGGTCGCGGAGGTGACGTAGCCGAAGCCCTCCCAGACGCCGAACGCCGCGCTGGAGAGCAGCACCATCAGCACCCCGGCGCGGGGGTCGCCGAACACCCGGCGGGCGACGAGCAGCAACAGCAGCGGCAGGGCCAGCTTCGAGGTCTCCTCCACCGGTCCCGAGAGCCAGAGGTCGGCCGCGAACGGCACGCCGAGCGCGGGTTCGAGCACCGGCTCGATCGCGTAGGCGAGGAGATTCGCCACCGCACCGGAGACCAGGCCCATGACCACGATCAGGCCCAGTCGCGGCAGCTCGCCGAAGTGCAGCAGCCGGTCGAAGAACAGGATGACGGCGGAGAGGATGGCGAGCATCCCGGCCGCGGCGACGAGCTTCCACCAGTCGCTGCCGGCCCCGTCGCCCAGGAAACCGGCCCAGGCCACGAGCACCAGACCGACGACGAGCGACCAGAACCACGGATGCGCGAGGAACGCGAACGGCCGGACCCTCCACGGCGCCACCGCACCCGCGGGGTCACCGGCCCGGGACCGCCCGGTCCACGCGGCGCCGTCCCACTCGCCTGCGAGGTCGTGGCGTCCGGTCGCGTACCACCCCGCCCCGGTGCCGTCGGTCGTCGTCGAATGCTGCATCGTTCCCCCTGTGTTCGTCCCCTACGCGACCGTCGTCGCCGGCGAGAGTCGTCTTCGCCACGAGAACTTTATCGGTGCGATGGCTAGGCTCGTCCCATGCCGCAGCATGACGATCCACGCCCCACCGAACAGCAGCTGGAGGCCTCCGAGCACACCGAGAAGCGCTCGGTCGCCGGCGAGACCCGCTACTACGTCAAAGACTTCGAGCAGCACCTGAGGGCGTGGGGCCATCCGAACCCCGACGGGCTCGTGTCGTACTTCACCCCCGACGGCACGTTCCATGCCCAGGGCGTCGAGCGTGAACACCAGCTGCAGATGATCGGCATGATCGGCGCGAGCGCGGTCTAGAGCACCGGCTCGATCATCACGTGGGTGACTCGCGGGCGAACGTTGTGACGCCCCGTCGTGAACGCGACGAGGTCAGGCCCCGCGCCTCGAGTCGCCGGGCGATCGTCGTCGGCAGAGGCGGGAGCGTCGGCGCGGTGCTCTTGGGCACCCGGGCCGGGCCGGCCAGGAGCGACAGGTCGCGGCCGGCCGCGCGGATCTCCAGGCGCGCGTAGTCGCTGTCGCTGCGCCAGCGCAGCAGGTCGATCTCACCGAAAGACGACTCGAAGGTCGCACCGCCGGCCCGTAGGCGCAGCCGATCGGGCCCGATCCACAGCTCGCACTCCACGGTGCGGCGGTGCAGCAGCGCCCTGAGCAGCAGGGAGGCGGGCAGGGCGAGTCCGGCCCCGACCACGATGATCAGCAGGCGCGGCCCGAGCCGCTCGGCCAGGTCACCGGTGAGGATCAGCAGGGTCGCCGCGATGCCCCCGACCACCACGACGACGGCCGCGATCGCCAGGCCGAGCGTGCGCATCCGCAGGGGAACCGCCCGGAACCGCAGGATCGAGGCCCGGCCCTCGTGCTCCCACACGGGCCCGGCCGGCGGATCGGCCCGCTGCGCCCGCGACGACATCCGCGAGGCCGCCCGCCCGACCAGGGTGATCCAGATCCAGCCCGCCGCGGGCGCCGCCGCGAACTGAGCCACCACGAAGGCGGCCCTCGCCGGCCCGGTGAGGATGCCTGCGAACGCCGGTCCGATCGACACCATCGCCCAGAGCAGAACTCCGGCCAGCACCGCGCCGAGCACGTGGACCAGGGCACCGAGCCGCGCCGATCGCATCCGGAGCGTGGCGCCCACGAATCCGGCCCCGCACAGCCAGCCGCCGATCAGGGCGAGAAGGAAGGCCAGGAACCCGACATCCGGATCGGCCATGACGAGCGGGACCGACGCTCCGAGCAGCAGAACGGCCCAGAGCCAGGGTCTCCCGAGGATCCGGCGAGCGAGGGGGCGCGACGGGCGATCGTCGGAGACGGCACCGGTGGGTGCACCGCTGCGGGCGGGACGGGCGGTGCGGGACATCCCGACGAGTCTATTCAGCCTCGTCGAAAACGGTCTGCTCGTTCACGCCGTGCGCGGCGGCGGGGTGCGGCTCGGGTGGAGCCGCTCGAAGGCGGCGGCCAGCTCGAGCAGTCGCGCGTCCGCGTAGGCGGGCCCGGCGAACGTGAGGCCGATCGGCATGGCGATGTCGGCCATCACTCCCATCGGCACCGTCACGGTGGGGATGCCCAGGTGGCGGATCGCGAGGTTGCCGTTCGCCACCCACACCCCGTTGCGCCAGCCGGCGTCGGCGGAGGTGGGATTCACGTCCATGTCGGCGGGGCCCACGTCGGCCACGGCCGGGAAGATCACCGCGTCGAGGCCGAGTCCGCGCATCCACTCCTCCAGGTCGAGGCGGCGGGTCTCCTCGAGTCCGCGCACGCCGTCGGCCAGGGCCGGGATGTCGGTGAGCGAGGCATACGGATGCTCGCGCACCTGCGCGGGATAGGTCGCGATGTCGTCGTCGAAGCCGTCGTACCGGTCGGGCAGCGCACCGGCGGGGTGCGGGAAGATGCGGCTGCCGTCGACATCGGCGAGCGAGTCGAGCGCGGGATCGCCGTTGGCGGACAGGAAGTCGTCCCAGGCCCAGGCGGACAGGTCGACGATCTCCCGGCGGAGGTACTCGGGCGACACGAGACCGCGCGTGGCGAGCGTGGGCGCGCCCGCCCGGTCGCCCTCGTAGTTGCTGACGGCGGGGAAGTCGACCTCGACCACCGTCGCTCCAGCCGCCTCCAGGGCGGCGCGCGCGGCGGCGAACAGCTCGAGCGTGCTGGGCCGCGGCTCGATCCGCTGCCCCGTCGGGCCCCCGATGCCGGTCGCGCCGACACCCGCCTGCTCGTCGGTTCCGAGGTACATCCGGGGCACGCCGAAGCGCACGCCTTCGAGAGTCGCGCGCGCCGAACCGTCGGTGGCCGGCGCGAGTGCCGGGAACGACGGCGGGCGGATGCTCGACGCGGCCGGCACCGGAATCCACGGCTGCGCCCGCCAGAAGTCGCCGCGCGCATCCGGGTCGTCGTGCACCACGACGTCGAGCACCTCGAGCAGGTCGGCCATCGTGCGGGCGTGCGGCACCACCACGTCCATCGTGGGCACGAGCGGCCAGTTGCCGCGCACCGAGATGACGCCGCGTGAGGGTGTGTAGGCGCACAGGGCGTTGTTCGACGCCGGCGCCCGGCCGCTGGACCAGGTCTCCTCGGCCAGCCCGAAGGCCGCGAAGCTCGCCGCCGTCGCCGTGCCCGAGCCGTTGGACGAGCCCGATCCGAACGCCGAGGTGAGGTACTCGCCGTTGTAGGGGCTCTCGGCACGGCCGTAGAGGCCCCGCTGCATGCCGCCGTTGGCCATCGGGGGCATGTTCGTGAGCCCGAGGCAGATGGCACCCGCCGCCCGCAACCGTTCGATGGTGAAGGCGTCCCGCATGGCCCGCAGTTCGGCGAACGCCGGACTGCCGGCCGCCGCCGTGAGACCGCGCACGAGGTAGCTGTCCTTCGCCGTGTACGGGATGCCGTCGAGAGGGCCGAGCACGCGGTTCTCGCGCCGACGGGCGTCCGAGGCCTCGGCCTCCTGGAGGGCGTCGGGGTTGAGCACCACCATCGCGTTCAGCAGGGGGCCGCCGCGGTCGAACCTCTCGATGCGCTCGCGGTAGGCGGTCACCAGGTCCACGGCCGTCGCCCGGCCGGTCTCCAGCGCACTGCGCAGCTCAACGATCGAGGCTTCGACGACGTCGATACTCATGAGGCGGCGCCGGTCATCTTGCCACGACCACCGCGGGCTGCTGCTGCGTGATGCAGTGGATGCCGCCGCCCCGGGCGAAGATCTCCCGCGCGTCGACCGTCACGACCTCCCGGCCGGGGTAGACCGACCCCAGGACGTCGGCGGCCCGCGCATCCGCCGCCGGCTCGCCGAAGCCGCAGGCGATCACCGCGCCGTTCAGCACGTAGTGGTTCACGTAGCTCCAGTCGACGAAGCCGTGCTCGTCGCGCAGGGTCGCGGGCGCCGGCAGATCGACGATCTCGAACGAGCGGCCCGCCGCATCCGTCTGCCCGGCGAGGGCCTCGCGGATCTCCCCCATCACGAAGTGGTCCGGATGCCCGGCGTCGGGCTGCGCGTGCAGCAGCAGGCGCCCGGGAGACGGGATCGCGGCCACGATGTCGACGTGCCCGTTCGTGCCGAAGTCGTCGTAGTCACGGGTGAGGCCACGCGGCAGCCAGACCGCGTGCGTGGCGCCGATCGTGCGCCGCATCTCGGCCTCGACGCGCTGCGTGTCGGCGAACGGGTTGCGGTTCGGGTCGAGCTGCACCGTCTCGGTGAGCAGCACCGTGCCCTCGGCGTCGACGTGGATGCCGCCGCCCTCGTTCACGAGCAGCGAGTCGACCACCTCCGCACCCGCCAGGCCCGCCACGAAGCGGCCGTGCGCGGCCGACTTCTGCCACTCGGCCCACGCCGGGGCGCCCCAGCCGTTGAAGATCCAGTCGACGGCACCGAGCACGCCCGGCCGCTCGTCGTCGAGCACGAAGGTGGGGCCCGAGTCGCGCATCCAGAACTCGTCGACCGGAGTCTCGTGCAGCTGGACCGCCCCGTCGAGCAGTCGCCGCGCGTGCGCGATCTCGGAGGGATCGACCAGCATCGACACCGGCTCGAACGCCGCGATCGCGTTGGCCACCGCCGACCAGGCCGCGTAGCCCGCCTCCTTCTCGGCATCCGTCGCGCCCAGGGTCTCGCCCTCGCGCGGGAAGGTCATCCAGGTGCGTTCGTGCGGGGATCCCTCGGCGGGCATGGTCCAGGTCATCGCGGGTCCTCCGGGGTCGGGCGCGGCGTCTGCCGCGGGGGCGTCGTGGTCAGCATCATCGCGGGGCGCCGGTCATCGTGTCGAGGATCATGGTGAGATCGTCCAGGCTCGTCCGGGGGTTCAGGATGGCGAAGCGGGCGTTCGGTCGGCCGTGATGGGCGCTCGGCGTCACGAAGGCGGTCTGCTGGTCGAGCAGGCGGGCCGACCAGGCCGAGTAGTCCGCCTTCTCCCAGCCGTCGCGCTCGAACACGACGACGGACAGCTGGGGCGGGCGTACCAGCGAGAAGCCAGGGCGCTCCTCGATGATCGCCGCGATGCGCTGCGCGAGAGCGAGCGACTCGGTGATCGCCTGGCGGTAGGCGGCCGCGCCGTAGGTGGCGAGCGAGAACCAGAGCGGCAGGCCGCGGGGCCGGCGGGTGAGGTGGGCGGCGAAGTCGGAGGGGCTCCAGTCGCCGGCCTCGGTGAGGGTGTCGAGGTAGTCGGCGTGCTGCGTGTGCGCCCGGCGGCCGAGCTCGGGGTCGCGGTAGAGCAGAGCACAGGCGTCGAAGGGGGCGAACAGCCACTTGTGCGGGTCGACCACCAGGGAGTCGGCTCGCTCCACCCCCGCGAACCGCGGGCGGGCATCTGGAGACAGCATCGCCGAGAGCCCGTAGGCGCCGTCGACGTGGAACCACACGCCGTGCCGGGCCGCCGCCTCACCGATTGCGGCGAGGTCGTCGACGATACCGAAGTTGGTGGTGCCGGCGGTCGCCACCACGGCGAACACGCTGGCGCCGTGGAGTTCCAGGGCCTCTTCGACGGCGGGGCCGCGAAGGGTTCCGTCGGTGTCGACGGGAACCGCCACGACCTCGACGTCCATCACCCGGGCAGCCGAGGCGATCGAGGAGTGCGCCTCGGCGCTGCACACCACCCGCCAGCGATCGGGTGCGGGCCGGCCGGCTTCGCGGCCGTTCTCCCGGGCGGTCTCCCGCGCGGCGACGAGAGCCGAGAGGTTGCCGAGCGTGCCGCCCTGCACGAACACACCGCCGGCACCCGCGGGCAGGCCGAACTCGGCCGCCAGCCAGCGGAGCACCTCGTTCTCGGCGTGCACGGCTCCGGCGCCTTCGAGCCACGACCCTCCGTAGAGCGCGCTGGCCGACACCACCACGTCGAACGCCGCCGCCGCCTTCGACGGAGCGCTGGGGATGAAGGAGAGGTAGCGCGGGTCGTCGGTGGTGATGCAGGCCGGTGCCAGGATGTGCTCGAAGATCGACAGCGCCCGGGCCCCGCCGATCCCCCGCTCGGTGATGGTGGGGCCGGCCAGCCGGCTGAGCTCGGCCGGCGATTGCGGCTTGTCGAGCGGGGTGTCCTCGGTGAGCAGGCGCGCGCGCGAGTAGTCGAGCACGCGATCGACGATGTCGCGGTTCTCGTCGGTCACGTCGTGCATCCGCGACGCCGAGGCGACGGGCGGCAGGGGGCGTGACGAGGGGGATTCAGTGGGCATCGGGACCTCCGGATGCTCACGATACCGACCCGCGCGGGCGGCGACCGGCCGTGGAGCGCCACGACCCGTGCACACGCACGTTTCTTGCGCAGGACGAGGCGAAGTCATCGCCGGAATCCCGCTTCGTGCGTGGCAGCCCATTGTTTCGGTGCGCGGAGATCGACGTGGCGCGTCGATAGGATCGGCGGGTGCTGCGCATTCGGAAGACCGGCTGGAAGATCGTCTACATCGTGGTGGGCTGGGTGGTCGTGACGGCCGTCGGCTGGCCCATCTACGGGCTGGGGCTTCCCACTCCGCTGCTCTCCGTGATCGCGAGCGTCCTGTTCCTCGCCTACGTGCTGCTGGGGGTCCGTGTCTTCCGTGGGCGGGACGAACCGATCGTGCCGGCCCGGGCGTGGTGGCGGATGACGGCGAAACCGACGGCGGGATTCGTGCTGGGCGCGTACTTCGCCCTGTCCCTGGTGTACGAGGTGGTGCTGGCCATCGTCGATCCCGCGGGTCGATTCCCCGGACGACCGGACGCCGATGTCTTCACGTTCATCCTCAACCTCATCGGCACGGCCCCCCTGGTGTACCTCTACCTGAATTCCTCGATCCGGCTGGTGAGGAGTCCGCCGGCGGTCGTGCCCGCGCCGCTTCCCGCCTGGAAGCCGATGAAGCGCTAGGCGCAAGCCCTCTCGCCAGACGGCCCGGCTCCGCTAAAGTCGCAGCATGAAGCGCTTCGGGGGTCTCGCCATCGTCACCGGGGCGGTCGCCGCCTCCCTGCTGCTGGGCGGGGGTGCCGCCTCGGCGCTCGCCGCGCCCGTGACCTCGGCAGGCGCGACCGGCGAGGCCGCCGACTCCCCCGCGGGCAAGAGCTACGTCGCGCTCGGCGACTCGTACTCGGCCGGGTTCGGGCTGACGCCGTTCAGCGAGGAGCCGGCCTCGGGCTGCTACCAGGCCGACCAGAACTACCCGCACCTCGTGGCCGAGTCGCTCGGCCTGGTGCTGGATGACCGCACCTGCAGCGGCGCCGTCACCGCGAACATCCGCGACACCCCGCAGGTGACCATCACCGGGGCAGGCACCGCACCGGTGCAGTCGGATGCCCTCGGCCCCGACACCGACATCGTCACCGTGACCATCGGCGGGAACGACCTCGGCTTCTCCACGGTGGCCCAGACCTGCGTGGCCGAGAGCGCCACCGGCCCGCTCGTGCTCGACGCGCTCGGGATCGGCCTGCAGAACTGCAAGCAGTACTACGCGCCCGTCGTCGACGGCATCGAGATCGACCGCCTGAAATACCTGCTCGACAACACGGTCACGCCGGCGCTGGACGAGACCTTCGCGCTCATCCATGCGAAGGCCCCGAACGCGAAGGTTTTCGTGATCGGCTATCCCGCCATCACCCCGGATGTCGCCAACACTCCGGCGGGCGGATGCTATTCCTCGCCGCTCGGCACGGGCAGCGACCCGCTCGCGCCGCCGTTCCCGCAGAACACCTTCCCGTTCACCGACGTCGACACCCTCTACCTGCACGGCACCGAGGCCCGGCTCGACACGGCGATCGGCCAGGCCGCGACCGAGAACGGCGCGACCTACATCCCCACCATCCCCCTCACCCAGTCGCACACCGCCTGCGCGGCCGACGGCGAGGCGTTCATCAACGGCATCGGCTTCAACGACACGAGCGGCACGCCGACCCCGGATCCCGACCTCTTCGTCACCCTCGGGGCACTGCACCCGAACGTCTCCGGCGTCGCCTTCCTCTCCGAGCAGGTGTCGCAGTCGATCCGCGCGGCCTACGAGGGCGGGGGCGTCGGCGATCCGGAGCCCACCGCGACCCCGACCGCCGTACCGTCTCCCGACCCCACCACCGCCCCGGCGGCCGCCGGCGATCCGCAGCGCCCGGGCCTCGCGGCGACGGGGACGGATGCGGTGGCGCTCGGGCTCTCGGCCGCCGCGATCCTCGTGGCCGGTTTCGCCGCCGTCGTGTGGCACCGGCACCGGCGCCGCGCGCAGCCGTGACCGTTCCCGAGAACCCGCCGGGGACCGCCACCGCGCTCGCCTCGGCGTCGCCCGCGGGCCTGACCGAGGCCGAGGTCGCCGAGCGCGTCGCCACCGGCCGCACGAACGCCTTCGTGCAAGACACCAGCCGAAGCGTGTGGAGCATCGTGCGCGCCAACGTGCTCACGCTGTTCAACGGCATCATCCTGGCCTGCTTCCTGGTGCTGCTGGCGATCGGCCGGTGGCAGGATGCGCTGTTCGGCTTCTCCGCCGTGGCCAACGCGGTGATCGGCAGCGTGCAGGAGTACCGCGCCAAGCGTGCCTTGGACAAGCTGGCTCTGCTGAACGCCCCGCACGCCCGGGTGCTCCGCGACGGCGCGGAGGCGGAGGTCGGCGTGGCCGCCGTGGTGGTGGACGACACCCTCGTGCTGCGCGCCGGCGACCAGGTGCCCGCCGACGCCCTCGTGCAGACCTCGCGCGGACTGCAGCTGGACGAGTCGATGCTGACCGGCGAATCCGACCCGGTGGAGAAGGCGCCGGGCGACCGCGTGCTCTCGGGCTCGGTCGTGGTCGGCGGCGAGGGCACGGCCGTGGTCGACCGGGTGGGCGCCGACTCCTTCGCGAACTCGCTCGCCGCCGAGGCCAAGCGGTTCTCGCTCGTGGCCTCGGAGCTGCGCTCCTCGATCAACCGGGTGCTGAAGTGGGTGGCCTGGATCATCGGGCCGGTCGCGCTGCTGGTGCTGAACGCGCAGATGATCGCGCAGGGCGGTTGGGTCGAGGCCTGGGAGAGCGGGGCCTGGCGCGATGCCGCCGTCGCCACCATCGCCTCCGTCGTCGCCATGGTGCCGCTCGGCCTCGTGCTCATGACGAGCATCACCTTCGCCGTCGGCGCCGTGAAGCTCGCCCGTCAGCAAGTGCTCGTGCAGGAGCTGCCCGCGGTGGAGGGGCTCGCCCGGGTCGACCTGATCTGCCTCGACAAGACCGGCACGCTCACCCAGGGCGACATCGTGTTCGACGCCGCGCATCCGCTCGCCGAGGTGGCCGGCTGGGAGGGCGTGCTGGCCTGGTACGGCGTGCAGAACGACGCCAACGCGACGGCGCGCAGTCTCGCGGAGCCGTTCCCGGCGGTGCGCACGGATGCCCCGGTCGACCGGGTACCGTTCTCCTCGGCTCGCAAATGGAGCGCCGTGATGTTCGGCGACGGGATGTGGATCCTCGGCGGCCCGGAGATGGTGTTCGCCGGAGGCGGTTCCGAATCAGCTAGTGGGGACGACCCGATGCGCCGCCGGCTCGCCGAACGCGCCACCGAGCTGGCCGCGACCGGCCGCCGCACGCTCGTGCTCGCGCACGGCACTCCCACCGCCGACGAGACCGTGCCCGCCGACGCCGTGCCGGTGGTGCTGCTGACCTTCCGCGAGAACATCCGCCCAGATGCCGCCGAGACACTCGCCTACTTCGCCGCGCAAGACGTGGGCGTGCGCATCATCTCGGGCGACAACCCGCAGACCGTCGCCGCGATCGCCCGCGAGGTGGGCCTGGATGCTCCGCACGGCTTTGACGCCCGCGAGCTGCCCGACGACCAGGACGAATTGCTGCGGGTGCTCGACGAGAACCTCGTGTTCGGCCGGGTGACGCCCGACCAGAAGAAGCGGATCGTCGTGGCTCTCAAGGCGGCCGGTCATACCGTGGCGATGACCGGTGACGGCGTGAACGACGCCCTGGCCATCAAGGAGGCCGACATCGGCGTGGCAATGAACTCCGGCGCGGCGGCCACCAAGGCCGTGGCGCGGCTCGTGCTGCTCGACGGCAAGTTCTCGCACCTGCCGAGTGTGGTGGCCGAGGGCCGGCAGGTGATCGCGAACATCGAGCGCGTGTCGATGCTCTTCCTCACCAAGACCGCCTACGCGACCTTCCTGGCGATCACGTTCGGCATCCTGCTGCTGCCGTTCCCGTTCCTGCCGCGCCAGCTGTCGGTGACGGATGGCCTCACCATCGGCATCCCGGCGTTCTTCCTGGCGCTGCTACCCAACGCGCAGCGGTACGTGCCCGGATTCCTGCGCCGCTCGCTCACCTTCGCGGTGCCCGCCGGCGTCGCCGTGACGCTCGGCATCGCCGCGTTCGCCCGGCTGGCCGCGAACGCGCAGATCCCCGAGGCCGAGATCCGTACCGGGTCGACGCTCATCCTGACCATCATCGGGCTGTGGATCCTGGTGGTGCTCTCGCGCCCCGTCACCCGGTTCAAGGGACTCGTGATCGGCGCCATGATGATCGGGCTGGTGCTGGTGTACACGGTTCCGATCGTGCGCGACTTCCTGCAGCTGGTCGATCCCTCGCTCACCACCGCGCTGCTCGTGCTCGGCACCTCGCTGCTGTCGATCGCGCTGATCGAGATCGTGCGCTTCGCCCACCGGCGGATCGCGCGCCGCGACGCCGAGAGGGCCGGGCTCGCACGGAGCGCTGTCGGGGCTACCGGCGCGCGCGGCGCACGAAGATCTGCCGAACGACCCTGAGCAGGCCGAGGAACCCGAAGAACCCGATCAGCGCACCGAGCAGGTCGAACAGGCGCAGCCCGCTGGCGAGCTGGGGGCTCGAGTCGGTCACCAGCAGCACCACCGCCAGTACCACGGCCGCGATCGAGATGAGCGTGCCGACGATCTCCGAGGTGATGGTGCGGGCGAAGCGCTGATCGGCCTCGTCGGTGAACGCCCTCAGCTTGATGCCGACGGATCCTCGCTCCAGACCCGACAGCAGCGTGTCGAGACGGCGCGGCAGCCCCCGCACCAGCGCGGCCGTCACGGCGGCCTGCGCCTGGGCGCCGGTGGCGAACTGCTTGAGTTTGACCATGTGCCGCAGCACCCGGGGCACCACGGGAATCGCCCGCTGCACCAGGTCGAAATCGGGCACGATCACCTTGAGGCAGCCCTCGAGCGTGGCGAAGCTGCGGAACGCCGAGGCCAGATCGGCGGGCAGGGCGATGTGGTGCTGGCGGATGACGTCGACCACCCGGGTGAAGATCGATCCGTCGCCGGGCGGGAGGTGACGCTGCGAGGTCAGCACCACGCCGATGTCGTGGCGGAAGGCGTCGAGGTCGACGTCATCCGGAACGTCGACGATGAGCAGCAGCGCATCCGTCGCCCCCACGTCGTCCTCGCTCGTAGCGGCGAGCATCAGGGCGGCGAGGTGCTGCCGGCGACTGCGCTCCACGATGCCCACGGCGCCGAAATCGATCAGGCCCAGCGTGCCGTCTTCGCGCAGGATCACGTTGCCGGGGTGCAGGTCGGCGTGGAAGACGCCGTGCACGAGGATCTGCTCGATCACGGCGGTCATCAGTGACACGGCGAGGCCCTCGCGCGCCTCGGGCGAGAGTTCGGCCAGGCGCGCCCCGGCCCGGCTGAGCGGCACGCCGTCGACCAGGTCCATCGTCAGCATCCGCGCGCCGGAGGCCTGCGGATGGATGCGGGGCACCGCGATCGGCACGTTCCGCCCGTGGTCGTCGGCCGCGATCAGCGCGAGCGTGCTGCGGATCATCTCGGTGTTGGAGGCCTCGATGCCGTAGTCCAGCTCGTCCAGCAGCGTGGTGGTGAAGCCGCGGGCCACCGACCGCAGGCGCAGGTCGTGCCCCAGGCGGCTGTGGGTCTCCGCCCGTTCGGCCAGGCGCAGGATGATGTCGACGTCGGCCTCCACCTGGGCCCGGGCCGCCGGGCGCTGCACCTTGACCACGACCGGAGTGCCGTCGAGCAGCTCGGCCCGGTGCACCTGGGCCACGGATGCCGCCGCCAGCGGTTCGGGGTCGACCGACGCGAACACGGTGTCGAGCGGGCCGCCGATCCCCTCTTCGATCAGCGGACGGATCGTCTCCCAGGGCAGCGTGGTGGCGCCGGACTGCAGAGAGGCCAGCGCGCTCAGGTACGGCTCGGGAACGAGGTCGCGCCGGGTGGAGAGCACCTGCCCGAGTTTCACGAAGGTCACGCCCGACTCGTTGATCGTGTCGACGATCGCCTGCGCCCGCTGCGCGCTCGTGGTGAGCTCGCGATCGGCAGACGCGCGCGGGTGGAACAGCCAGCCGGCGCCGTGCCGCGAGGCGATGGCGAGGATCTGCAGGTACCGCTTCGACCGGCGCCGCTGCCGGAGCGCCGCCCGCACCGCGGCGACCGGGTTCGGCAGCGCGCGCGTCGGCACGATCGCCTCCAGGGCGACCAGCACCGCCACACCCAGCGCGAACACCCAGGCGAGGGCGAGCACCACCACCGCCAGCACGACCAGCGCGTGCCGGGCATCCTGCACCTGACCGTCCTGCTCCAGGCCGGTGCCGTCGAGAACCCACGAGGCGAAGGGCAGGCCCGCGGCGAACACCAGGAGCCCCACCACGATGCTGCGCGGCCAGCCCACCGGGGTGTCCAGGATGCGCCGGGCCACGAAGCCCACCAGCACCGCCGAGACGATCGCGAGAAGAACGGTCAGCACATCGGCCGGCATCCGCAGCCCCTTTCGTCGATCCGGGTGGTCGGCCCCGGCGCAGCTCGTCCGCGCCGGCGCAGCATGTCAGTCACGGCGCCGCAGGTCAGTCCCGGCGCAGCATGTCCAGGCCCGCGCCGGCGAACTGCCGCAGCGTGGCATCCGGCAGGAACGCCCGCGTGAGCGCCGCCCCGATGCGGGTCAGGTCGCCCTCGTCGCGGTAGAGCAGGTAGATCGGCTCGGAGCGCGGGTTGAACTTCTGCTTGAACCGGTGCAGCGACGAGAAGCCGTACACCGGCTCGAGGATGGCGCTCAACTGCCCGAGCAGGTGCGCGATCCGCCCCTCGTCCTCACCGGCGTGGTGGGCGAGCGGTGCGCCGGAGAGCGAGAGGATCTGCGCCCCCTCCTCGGCGAAGGCGCGGGCCGAGGAGCCGATCAGGTACTCCATCACGGAGCCGAATCCGTCGTCGCGCCGCCGCATCAGGTCGAGGGTCCAGCCGTGGTGCTCCCCGCCCGGGCCGAACACGGGCAGCCAGCTGAGGAACCCGTCCACGTCGCCCTGGGGCGAGAGGGCGAGGGCGAGCCGCACCTCGGGGTCGTCGGCCTCCTGCAGCGTGCCGAGCGTGAACCGCATCTCGGGCAGCTCCTTGTCGCCCACCCAGCCCTCGGAGATCGCCCGCAGCTGCTGGCGCACCCCCCACGGTTCCTCGGCGAGCCGCGTGAGGCGGAAGGTCATGCCTTCACGCTCGGCCTTGTTCAAGGCGGTGCGGATGCTCGCCCAGGCCTTGCCCGTGAACGCCAGCCCCGGCAGGTCGACGATGGTGTCGTCGGCGATGATGAGGTCGCGCCATCCCTCGGGCACCGCGTCACGCGTGCCCTGCCCGGAGCTGAAGAAGCACGGCACGAGGGAGTCGCGCTCGGCCGCCCGCACGAACTCGTCCACGCTCGCCGCGACCGACTCCGGCGGGCCGAGAGGATCGGCCAGCACGATCGCCACGCCGAGGTGCTTCTGGTACGGCACCAGCCCGGCCGTGGTGCGGAAGTACTCCATGCCCTCCCAGGTGGCCATCCAGGACAGGGTGCCTCCCCCGTCGGCCTTGATGATCGCGCGCGCGTCGTCGGCGGTGGGCAGCTCGGCGTGTTCGCGCTTCCGCGGCACCCCGAGCGGGCGACGGCGGTGCGAGCCGAACGCGCGCCGGGTGGCGACGAGGTAGACGAGGAACGCGAGCCAGAGCACGGAGGTTGCGATGGCCACGTCCGCGTCGCCCCAGTCCAGGGGCAGATCGACCGGGTCCACGGCCGATAGGCCGATGTAGAGCACGGCGACGAGCACGTTCACGACCGCCCAGACGACGGTCAGCACCCAGGCCCACCGCCGTCCCAGGCGGAGGCCGTTGGCGACGAGCAGGATGACGGCCGCGTCGATCAGCACCTCGATCCACGGCCCGTCCGCCGCCGCGGTGGGCCCGAACGGGCCGTTCGTGGGCAGCAGCAGGGTCAGGATCTGCACCACGCCCAGCGCAAGGCCCGCCGCGAACGCGAGCAGCCGCCGTTCCCGCACGCTCGCGCGCTGGATGCGGAACGACCGGTCGACCACGAGCACGAACAGCACGGCGAAGGCGTGCTCGAGATCGGCGAGGGTGCCGAGGAAGAGCAGTCCGATCGCGGTGTAGCCCACCACGATGATCCAGCCGCGCTGCCGCCACGGCGAGGCGAAGAGCGACACGCAGGCGGCGAAGCAGGCCATGGTGCCGCCCGAGGGGCCCACGTCGAGCATCCCGGAGAGGGTGATCGCCCACGGCCACGGCAGCATGCTCGCCAGCCAGAGGAAGGCGGCGGTCGCCAGCACGGCCACGAGCTGGCCCGCACCGAAATAGAACAGCGCCCGCCGCCACCCGCGCTGCCACTCGAGCAGTCCCATCCAGAAGAAACCCAGCACGGCGAAGACGTAGCCCCACGGCTCCGCCACGAAGAAGGTGCCGGTGACGGGTGTCCACCACCGGCCGTCCTGGAAGGCGGGAACACCGAACGCCACCGAGTCCCACCACGGCTGCTGCGCCGTGGGCGACCACAGGCCCTGACCGGCGACGCCGACGATCAGCACCACGGCGACCAGCACGAGGGTGGCGGGGATGCGGGCGAGGATGACGCGCAAGGAAGGTGGTCTCATGATCGGCTCGCCTGCCATTCTTCTACGTACTCCAGGGCGACCGCGCGCAGACTCTCCCCGATCCGCGCGTACTGCACATCGCGCAGGTTGGCGAGCGATACCCGGATCGACCACGCCGGCCCCTCGAAGCCGCCGCCGTTCAGCAGGATGATGCCGGTCTGCTCGGCCAGGCGGAACAGGATGTCGGTCGGTTCGTAGGTGCGTTCCAGGTACTCGGCGAACGCCGGATCGAAGTGGCGCCGGGCGTAGGCGAGCAGGTCGAGCTCGACGTAGTAGCCCACGCGGTACGGGTCATCCGGGAACCGCACGGCCATCCCCTCGGTGAGCATGTCCATCCGGCGCCGGATGAGCGCCTGCACGGCGTGCCGGTAGTGGTCGTCGGCGTCGATCAGGCAATACGCCGAGAACAGCAGCATCATGCACTGCTGCGGCAGCGAGAGGCCCGCGGTGTGGTTGAGCGCCACCGAGCGGCTGTCGGCCACGAGCCGGTCGATGAAGCGGATGCTCCGCGGGGCGAGCGAGAGCGAGCCGTAGCGGGCGTCGAGCTCGGCCAGGTCGTCGTCGCCGAGCGCCGCGATCTTCTCGTCGAACACGTTGTCGCGGCTGAGCGCGATGGCGCCCAGCCGCCATCCTGTCGCCCCGAAGTATTTGGAGTACGAGTACACGCCGATGGTGTTGCGGGGCAGTTCGGCCAGCAGCGAGCGGAACCCGTCGATGAAGGTGCAATACACGTCGTCGGTGATGATGGTCAGCCCGGGATTGTGCTCGCGGACGGTCTCCGAGATCAGCCGGATGGTCTCGTCGGCGATGCGCACCGAGGGCGGGTTGGAGGGGTTCACCACGAACAGGGCCGCGATCGAGGGATCGCGCAGCCGCTCGATCTCCGCCGCCGGGTACTGCCAGAGGTTCACTCCGCGCTCGTCGACCTCGCTGGCCGCGAGATGCACCACCTCGAAGTCGTAGTCGGACAGGCGCGGGATCTCCAGGTACGGCGTGAAGATCGGCGTCATGATCGCGATCCGATCGCCGCGGTGCAGCACCTTGTTCTTCAGCAGCGAGTCGAAGATGTAGCACATCGCCGCCGTGCCGCCCTCGACCGCGAACAGGTCGAACGGCACCTCGGGCTCGATTCCGGCGCAGAGCTCCTGCACCAGGTATCGGTGGGTGATCGCCTCGGCGTGGTGCAGCATCCGGTCGGGTTCGGGATAGTGGTCGCCGATCACGGAGTCGGCGAGTTCCCACACGAAGGAGTCGGCGTCGAAGCCGAGTTCGTCGAGGCCGAGCGCCAGCACGCGGCGCAGCAGCCCGGTTCCCGCCTCGCCGTCGTTCTCGTCGAGCCAGCGCGTGAAACGGGCGGCGATGCCGTCCTTCTCCGGCACGCCGATGAGTTCCGGATCCCACTCCCGGTTCTCCCGGCAGACGGTCAGCGCGAACCGGCCGAGGGCGAAGAAGGCCTCGCGGGGGGCCGAAGCGATGAAGTTGGGGTTGCCGCGGCCGGCGTTGAGCATCTGGAACGCCGTGCGCGCCTCGTGCTCGCCGGCGAGGCGCTGCAGTTCGGACTTCAGCTCGAACGGTGACAGCGTCTGCAGCCGGGCGATGCGGTCGCGGGTGATGCTGGGGTGCGGCACGGGGTCTCCTTCAGACGGCTGCGAGGGCTTCGGACTGCGGCTTCAGACGGCTACGAGGGCGATGACGGCCACGACGAGTGCGCCGCCCAGGGTCAGCACGATGTTGCCGACGGCGTACGGGATGGTGAAGCCGAGCAGCGGGACGCTGCTGCGAGCCCGTTCGCGCAGGGCCCCGACCGCGGCGGTGGTGGTGAGCGAGCCGGCCAGCATGCCGAGGATCAGCACCGGTTCGGTCTGGCGCATCAGGAAGCGGCCGACGACGGTCATCACCAGCAGCGGCACGAGCGTCACCACCACGCCGGCGAGGAA
The DNA here is from genome assembly GCF_052048175.1 of Herbiconiux dendrobii. Taxonomy (NCBI): domain Bacteria; kingdom Bacillati; phylum Actinomycetota; class Actinomycetes; order Micrococcales; family Microbacteriaceae; genus Herbiconiux; species Herbiconiux dendrobii. The sequence goes on from NZ_JBLZQV010000005.1 coordinate 21,228, forward strand.
GAGGCCCGCGCCGTAGTCGATCAGGCCCTCCACGAACCCCGGGCCGGAGTCGATGCCCACGATCGCCACGAACATCGCCAGGCCCACGGTCTCGAAGAACCACTGCGCCCCCGGCGGGATGCGCCCGAACGTCGGCCGCTTCGCGCGCCGCCAGCCCAGCACGAGCCCCACGAGCAACACACCGACACTGGAGGTGAGCGAGAGCGGAACGTCTCCGACGAGCAGACTCGGCACACCGATCAGGGCGCCGAGGGCGATGCCGAAGCCGATCGTGACGACGTCGGTCTTCGGATCGGTGCGCTCGGCCCGGCCCACCGCCGCGATGCCCTGCTCGAGCAGATCTGTGGGCCCCTGTACCCGCAGTTCGTCGCCCGCCTGCAGCACGGTCTGCCCGGTGACGGCGATCGGCCGGCCCGCCCGCAGCAGTCGGGTGGCGAAGAGGCGGCGCGAGCGCGGATCGTTCCGCAGCTCGGCGATCGTGCGCCCGACGGCCGCCTTGGTCGTGACCACGATGTCCAGCGTCTCCAGCGGGAAGTCGAGCAGCTCGCGATCGGCGATCTCCGTTCCGGCGTTTTCCAGCTGCCGGGCGATCAGGGCCGGTGTGGTTCCGGCGACGACGATCTCGTCGCCGGGCGCGAGCGTGTCGTCGGGCCCGGGCTCCACGATGCCCGAGGTTCGGCGCACCCGGGCGACGTAGAGGTGGGACCCGGCGATCTGCGCGGCCTCGGACTCGAACGCGCGCACGGTGCAGGCCGCGAAGTCGGGGCCGAGCCGATAGGCCCGCCGGGCGATCAGAGGATAGGCGCTGGACACATCCGGTGCCTCCTCGTGGAACCCGAGACGCTGCTCGAGCTCGCGCGAGGCGGCGGGCAGATCCCGGATGCCCAGCAGCCGCGGGGCGAGCAGCGAGATGTAGAGGGCGGCGCCGAGGGTGCCGAAGATGTAGGTCACGGCGTAAGCGACCGGCACGAGATCGCTCCAGGCCTGCGCGGTCGATCCGTCCACCGGCAGCCCCGCGATGGCATCCTGCGCCACCCCGATGACCGCCGACTGGGTGAGGCCGCCGCCGGCCAGACCCGCCGCGATGCCCGGGTTGTAGCCGAGGATCATGCTCACCCCGATCGTGACGGCGAAGCCGACCACGGCCATCGCCAGCGCGAAGCCGGCCTGCGGCAGCCCCGAGCGCCGCAGCCCGGCGAAGAACTGCGGCCCCAGCTTGTAGCCGAGCGAGAACAGGAAGAGCAGGAAGAAGGTCTGCTTCATCACGGGCGCCACCTGCAGGTCGCTGCCGATCACCGCCCCGAACACCACGCCCACCAGCAGCGTCGAGGTGACGGTCCCCAGACCGATGCCGCGCACGCTCACCCGTCCGAGCAGGAATCCCAGACCGAGGGTCGCGAACACCACGATCTCGGGGTGGGCCACCAGCACGTCGTGGAGCCACGGGATGATCATCGGCCCACCGCCTCCCGAACGGCGGCCGGCAGGTGCTCGATCCGCCGGCGGTCGCGGATGGCGACGACGCCCACGCAGAAGACCCAGACCAGCCAGGGAAACGTCGCCAGGAGCACGGTGGCGCCGCCCGCGGCGGCAAAGAACGCGTCGGGGCTCGTGCCACCGAACATCGTCGACACGGCCAGCAGATTGAGGCCGGCCACGGCGTAGGCCAGGTACCCGGTCCAGGCCGGCAGCGCGGCCGAGGCGATGATGACGTACGCGGCGGATGCGGCGACCAGTGCCGTGAGGGTGCAGCCGATCGACCCGAAGAGCACGGTGTGCCCCTCGACAAGGGTTCGGAGCGACGAGGCATCCGGCCGCAGATCCATGGTGTCCAGCGCGGTGGCACCCTGCAGCGCGTCGCCGACCAGGGTGCACAGCACGAGCAGGAGGCCCGATCCGAACAGGATGCCGGTGACCCACTGCAGATCGGGCCGGACCTGCGTGATGAGCTGGCGGAAGCCCGAGACGAACACCACGATCGCGGCGAGCAGGAAGGTATCGAAGAGCACGTTCACCAGCGTCAGGTCGGCGGTGGCCGAGGCGTACCGCACCAGGGCTTCCGCGTCGTCCAGAGACGGGGCGGGCACGAACAGCACGAGCTGCAGCACGAACTCCGCCAGGGTGAGCGTTCCGACCGCGATGGCCGCGAGGCCCGTCCAGAGCCGCACATCGGGGTTGAGGCGGCCGTTCCTCACCACGGTCATCGTGCTCACGAGACCCCCTGCCGGTCGGATCAGCCGCTGTTGGAGACGACCCTAGCGCGGGCGCGGGCGGCCCGTCCCGATTGATTTGATCCGGTCTGCGGGATGGGCGAAGATGGCCGCAGGGCGGGCCGCTGATCGCCCGCCCACGACGGAGGCGGCGTGATGCGGCGAAGGGCCAGGCGGGTGATCTCCCTGCTGGCGGCCGGCGTCGTCGCCCTGGTCGCCGTGGCGCTCGGCCCGGGCCATGAGCGGGTGGAGCCCGATCCCGACATCGCCACGTTGCTGAGCCTGCCCGACGACCAGGTCGACGACTACCTGGCCGATCGACCGGGGCTCGCGCTGAAGGCCCTGAACACCCGGCCCGACGTGGTGGCCGAGTGGTGGACGGAGCAGTCGCCCGAGGACCGGGCGGAGATGGTGGAGTCGGCGCCGGAGACGATCGGCAACCTCGGCGGCATCGACTACGCCTCGCGCGACACCGCGAACCGGGCGCAACTGGCCGAGCGACTCGACGCCGCCGGCAAGGCCGTGGCGGCCGATCCCTCCGACTCCGACGCTGCGAGAAGGTACGCCGCCCTCAGCGCCATCCACGGCGCCTCGAAGGGAAAGCACGACCCGGCCCGCTACCTGGTGGAGCTCACCGACGACCAGCCCCCGCTCGCGGCCGTCGCCGTCGGCGACCTCGACACGGCGCGGCAGGTGACGTATTCCGTTCCGGGCATGGGCACCTACACCGATGACATGCAGCTGTGGACGACGGGGGCCGAGAACATCCACCGCGCTCAAGGACGAGCGGGCGCCCCGGCCGCGCGCTCCGTCATCGCGTGGATCGGGTACGTGCCCCCGCCCCCGGGTCTGGACGCCACCGCGGGCACCTACGCCGCCCAGGGCGCTCCGCTTCTGAGCGCCGACATCCGCGCGCTCACCGCGACGCGGGACGGCACCGGGCTCGACACCGTGAGCGTGATCGCGCACTCCTACGGCACCACGACGGCGGCGGATGCGCTGGCCGACGACGATCTCGGCCTCTACGCCTTCGTGATGCTCGGCTCGGCCGGCATCGAGTACCGGATCGGGCGCGCGGCGGCGCTGAGCGCCGACCGGGTCTTCGCGGGCGAGGCCAGCGCCGACCTCGAGGCGGGACTCGGCCGGATCGAGCGCATCGATCCGCGCTCCCCCAGCTTCGGCGCCACGGTCATCGGCGCCGACGGGGATCCGGCCCGGGGGCTCTCCGCGGTGACCGGTCATGCGCCCATCCTGCACTCGCCCTACAACGACGACCCGACCTCCGGTGCCTGGACGAAGTACGCCGATCCGGCCGAGCGCGAGCGGCTCTACGCCCAGCACATGCGGGAGTTCGGCTACCTCGACACCGGTACCGACTCGCTCGAGAACGCCGCCCGGGCCTCCACCGATCCTTCGGTCACGACCTTTCAGGCGCCCGCGAAGTAGCGACGCCCGGGGCCGGTCCACAGGGGCACGATCACCGCCACCGCCACCACCAGCTGCACGGCCACGCCCGACCAGTCGCCGTCGCCCGCGACCACCAGGTCGAGCACGGCGAGCAGCAGCGCGAGCAGCATCACCACGGTCGCCCCGATCCGCGACGCCCGGCTCCCCCGGGCCACGCCCGAGGCCAGGGCGATCACGAACAGCCCGAACAGGATCATCCCGACCCCGAGCAGCGTCACCGTGAGCGCGATGCCGCCCTCGGAGGCCTCGGGCGTGTACCGCAGGAAGATGGCCAGGATGCCCAGGGCGATCTGGGCGATGCCGCCGATGTACATCAGCACCACGGCGAACGTCACGGGCCCGGGCCGGCGCCGGGAGGCAGTCTTCGTCATGCCGACATCGAACCACGGATGCCGGCGGGGAACGCGGCATCATGGAGTCATGTCGCCGATCCCACCGCCCGACCGCGCCGTTCCCAACCTGCCGTCGCGGGACTTCGGCGCCACCGAGGCCTTCTATGGCTCGTTCGGATTCACGCGTGCCTTCCACGACGCGGGTTGGCTCATCCTCGTGCGGGGCGGACTGCAGCTGGAGTTCTTCCCCGCTCCGGAGCTCGACCCCTCCTCCAGCAGCTTCATGTGCTGCCTGCGCGTGGCGGACGTCGACGGGCTGTACGACGCCGTCCGGCGGGCGGGAGTGCCCGAGGCCACCCAGGGGATGCCCCGGCTGCATCCGGTGCGACGGCAGGAATGGGGCCTGCGCGCCGGGTTCCTGATCGACCCCGACGGCACGCAGCTCACCCTGATCGAGGAGAAGGGCTGACCGAGCAGGCGAGCTGAGGCCGGCGGCGGACGTCGCGTCCGGCGGTCAGCACCAGCGCGGCCAGGCGGCCACGGCCGACTCCAGCTCCGCCTCGATCAGCGCGAGCGTGTCGTACCCGGCGGCCTCGGCCGCCAGCTTCTGAGCTCTCTCCCGGTACGAGGCATCCTCGAGCACCCTCTGCACGGCCGCCCGCACGGCGTCGGGCGACGGAGTGCCGGTGCGCAGGTCGACACCGGTGCCCGACCACGCCACGCGCGCCGCCACCTCCGGCTTGTCCTCGGTGGCGCCCGCCACCACCATCGGCACTCCGGCACCGAGGGCGTGCTGCACGCCTCCGTAACCGCCGTTCGTGACGTACACCGCGGTGCGTGGCAACAGCTCGTCGTACGGCAGGTAGGAGGCGACGCGGGCGTTGGCCGGGAGGTCTGCAGCGGGCAGGGCGGAGAGGGGCCGCCCGCCGAGCGACACGACCACCGTCACCGCGAGCCCGTCCAGTGCCGCGAGGGTGGGCCGGATCAGCCGGTCCAGGTCTTGGTTGTCGATCGTGCCCTGCGTCACGTGCACGATCGGGCGCCCGTCGTCCAGGTCACCCCACCACTCGGGCAGCGCGGTGCCGGCCGAAGCATCCGGCGGCATCGACCCCACGAAGGCCGTGTTCGGCGCGATGTCGCTGCGCGGGTACTCGAACCCGGCGGGGCAGAGCTGCAGGAAGCGGTCGAAGGCACTGGAGAGATCCATCACGAACAGGTCGAGCCGGTCGACGCCGAGCTCGGCGAAGATGCCCTGGGCGAGGGTCTGCGTGCGGCGGAAGAGCACCCGCCGGGCGAGCACCCCCAGCAGCCGGTTCCGGATGCGGCCCCGCGCCGTCGACGACGGCGGCAGCGCCGTTCCCGCCGGCGCCACGTCGCGGCTGCTCTGCGTGAGCGGCGTCACGCCGAGCGCCAGCACCGGCGGCCTCGGCCCCGCCCGCAGCAGCAACGGCGCCACGCCGGCGAACGCCCCGTCGACGAGCACCGCATCCGGCCGCTCGGCCTCGAGCACGTCCGTGAGCGCGCGGTACTGGTCGGGGATCGTCTTCACGAAGATGTTCTGGATGTCGTACTGCGCCTGGGCGAGGCCGCTGTACCGCTCGCGATCGGGCAGGTACGACGGCACGTCCCGGTCGTCGAAGTCGGCCCGGCCGCCTAGTGGGCGGAACTCGGCGCCGGTCTCGCGCACCCGGCCGGCGAAGCGCGCCCCGGTCAGCACGATCACCCGGTGCCCCTGCTGCACGAGATGGCGTGCCGCCGTGAGCATCGGCACCGCATGGCCGTGGATCGGCGAACTGCAGACGAGGTAGGTCGACATGGGTCTGTTGTAGCACAGATACATTCATTGACGTGCGGTTCCAGCGAACATAGGATCGCTGCATGGTGAACCGCTCCTACTCCTCGCCGATCCGGCAGGAGGCCTCGGCGCAGACCCGTCGGCGCATCCTCGAGGCGGCGACCGAACTGTTCGCGCGAGACGGCTATGCAGCCACCACGATGCCGGCGATCGCGGCGCACGCGGGTGTCTCGGTGCAGAGCGTGCACCTCGCCGGGCCCAAGAGCGCGCTGCTGATGGCGGCGTTCGAGGTGGCGCTGGCCGGCGACGAGGGCACCCATCCCCTGCACGAGCGGCCCGCCCTGGCCGCGATCATGCAGCTGCCTCCCGCTGAGGCGCTCCCCGCCTACGTGCACTTCCTCGCCGAGGCCAATGCGCGAACGGCCGGGGTCGACCGCGCACTCGGTGTCGCGGCCGAGTCCGACGAGGCGGTGGCCGCGCTGGTGGCCGATCTGAACATCCGCCGGCACGCCGACATCCGGATGGCCCTCACCTGGTGCGAGGCGCACGGCCTGGTGCACGGCGACACCGATCCCGAGGAGCGCACCGAGACCCTCACCTACCTCGTGGCGCCCGAGACCTACCGCTTCTTCACCCGCGAACGCGGCTGGAGCGACGAGCACTACGAGACCTGGCTGGCAGACGCGATCGATCGTCTGGTGCTCCGCCGGCCGGAAGGGTAGCGCCCCATGCACGACGTGATCATCAGCGGCGGTGGGCCCACCGGCATGATGCTGGCCGCCGAGCTGCGGCTGCAGGGCGTCGAGGTGCTCGTGCTCGAGCGCGACACCGCTCCGAACCCGGCGGTGCGCTCGCTCGGGCTGCACCCGCGCAGCATCGAGATCCTCGATCAGCGCGGACTGCTCGAGCGGTTCCTCGCGGCCGGGACACCCTATCCGGGCGCCGCCGGGCGCTTCGCCGGAATCGTCCCGGCGCGGCCGCCCCGGCTGGACACCCCGCACGACTACATCCTCGGCATCCCCCAGCCCGTCACCGATCGGCTGCTCGCCGACCACGCCGTCGAGCAGGGTGCCGTGCTGCGGCGCGGCGCCGAGGTGGCCGGCTTCCGCCACGACGGCGACGGGGTCGACGTCGAACTCTCCGACGGCACCGCGCTGCGATCCCGCTGGCTGGTGGGCTGCGACGGCGGGCGGAGCCTGGTGCGACGGATGCTGGGGGTCGGCTTCCCCGGCGAGCCCGCCACGACCGAGTGGCTGCTCGGCGAGGTGGCGCTCACGGCCGACGCCGAGGAGGTGGCCGCGGTGTCGGCGCGGGTGCGCGAGACCCATCGCGGGTTCGGGATCGGCCCGGCCGGCGACGGCCTGTTCCGTGCGGTGGTGCCCGCCGCATCCGTCGCCGACGACCGCGCGACGCCGCCGAGCCTCGAGGAGTTCCGCACGCAGCTGCGGGCCTACGCGGGCACCGACTTCGGAGCGCACTCGCCGCGCTCGCTCACCCGGTTCGGCGACGCCACGCGGCTGGCCGATCAGTACCGGGTGGGCCGGGTGCTGCTGGCCGGCGATGCCGCGCACGTGCACCCCCCGCTCGGCGGGCAGGGGCTGAACCTCGGCATCCAGGACGCCTTCAACCTCGGCTGGAAACTCGCCGCCACGGTGAAGGGCTGGGCGCCTGACGGATTGCTCGACAGCTACTTCACCGAGCGGCACCCGGTGGCCGAGCAGGTGCTCGCGCTCACCCGCGCGCAGAGCGAGCTGCTGGCGCCCGAACCCGGCCCCCAGGCCGTGCGGCAGCTGCTCACCGAGCTGATGGACATCGAGGAGGTGAGCCGGCTGCTGGCCGACCGCGTCTCCGGCCTGGGCATCCGCTACGACGTGGGTGAGGAGGCGACAGGCCCCGAGGCATCCGCTCTGCTCGGACGACGGATGCGGGATCTCCCGCTCGGGGCCGGCCCCCGTCTGTACGAGCTCCTGCGCGCCGGCCGCGGACTGCTGCTGGACCCGACCGGCTCGTTCGATGCCACCGGCTGGGAGGATCGCGTCGACGAGGTGGGCATCGCCCCGGGCGTCGCGGGCGTACCCGCGGTCCTGCTCCGCCCCGACGGCCACGTCGTGTGGGCCTGCGGCGGATCCGCTCTCCCGACCTCTCCGCAGGTTCTCCACACTGCCCGGCAGAGTCTGCACAGTCGTCTGCAGACGTGGTTCGGAGAGCCTTCCACCGGGTAGATTCTGACCTGAACGCAACGCGGTGCCACTGCCGCTGCGAGGTACGAGATCTGAGGAGAACCATGGCCGAATCGGCTCCTATCGACCCGACCGCAACCGAGGCGTGGGAGGCGCTCGAGCAGATCGCCGACGGCTTCTCGCCCGACCTGCGCGCCTGGTTCGCCTCCGACGAGGGCCGTGCCGCGACCTACACCTTCCAGGCCGCCGACCTCACCGTCGACCTGTCGAAGAACCTGGTGACCGAGGAGATCCTCGGCCACCTGCTGCAGCTGGCGAAGGATGCCGGGGTCGCCGAGCGCTACCAGGCCATGATCTCGGGCGAGCACATCAACGTCACCGAAGACCGTGCCGTGCTGCACACCGCCCTCCGCCGTCCGGCCGCCGGCACCCCCGGGGCCGACGCGCTCGACCCGGCCGCCGGCTTCGTGGTCGACGGCGCCGACATCGACGCCGAGGTGCACGCCACCCTCGACAAGGTCTACGCCTTCGCCGATCGCGTGCGCTCCGGCGAGTGGACCGGCGTCACCGGCAAGCGCATCGAGACCGTCGTGAACATCGGCATCGGCGGCTCCGACCTCGGGCCCGTGATGGTCTACGAAGCGCTCAAGCCGTACGTGCAGGAGGGTCTGGAGGCCCGCTTCGTCTCGAACATCGACCCCTCCGACATCTTCGAGAAGACCGCCGGGCTCGACCCCGAGACCACGCTGTTCATCGTCGCCTCGAAAACCTTCGGCACGCTCGAGACACTCACCAACGCGCGCCTGGCGCGCCAGTGGCTGTGGGACGGGCTCGTCGCATCCGGAGCCATCGCCGACGAGGACGAGGCGCGCACCGGCGCCGTGGCGAAGCACTTCGTGGCCGTCTCGACCGCGCTCGACAAGGTGGCCGCGTTCGGCATCGACCCCGAGAACGCCTTCGGCTTCTGGGACTGGGTGGGCGGCCGCTACTCGGTCGACTCGGCGATCGGCACCTCGGTGGCGATCGCGATCGGGCCCGACGGGTTCCGCGAGTTCCTGGCCGGCTTCCACGCGATCGACGAGCACATGCGCACCACGCCGCTCGAGCGGAACGTGCCCGTTCTGATGGGGCTGCTGAACGTCTGGTACTCGAACTTCCTGGGCTCGCAGAGCCACGCGGTGCTGCCGTACGCCCAGTACCTGCACCGCTTCCCGGCCTACCTGCAGCAGCTCACCATGGAGTCCAACGGCAAGAGCGTGCGCTGGGACGGCTCCCCCGTCACCACCGACACGGGCGAGATCTTCTGGGGCGAGCCGGGCACCAACGGGCAGCACGCGTTCTACCAGCTGATCCACCAGGGCACGCGGCTCATCCCGGCCGACTTCATCGCGGTGGCCAACCCGGCGCATCCGCTGAAGGACGCCACGGGCGACGGCGCCGCGGTGCAGCCCGGCGCCGACGTGCACGCGCTCTTCCTGGCGAACTTCTTCGCGCAGACCAAGGCGCTCGCCTTCGGCAAGACCGCCGAGGAGGTGCGTGCCGAGGGAACCGCCGAGGCGGTGGTGCCGGCCCGCGTGTTCTCGGGCAACCGGCCCACCACGTCGATCCTCGCGCCGGCGCTCACCCCGTCGGTCGTGGGCCAGCTGATCGCGCTCTACGAGCACATCGTGTTCACCGAGGGCACCATCTGGGGCATCGACTCGTTCGACCAGTGGGGCGTCGAGCTGGGCAAGCAGCTCGCGCTGCAGATCGCCCCCGCGGTCGACGGCGACGCCGAGGTGCTCGCCACCCAGGACTCCTCCACGAAGTCCCTCATCGCGAAGTACCTCGAGCTCCGCGGCTGAGCACTCGACCCCTGCTCCCCAAAACCCGTCAGGGCTTGCGGAATCGGCGTGGGGGCGTAGAAGGGTGGGTGGGGTTTCTAGACCGGAGAGTGCGGGTACCACGTGGCGCATCACCTGACGACACTGCCCTCGGGCGACGAGGTGGGGTTCTCGGCGACCGGGGATCCGCTGGCCCAGCGGCTGGTGCTGCTGTGCCTGCCGACCCCGGGGGCCGGGATGTTCGATCCCGATCCGGTGGTCACGAATCACTGGGGCGTGCACGTCGTCGCCCTCGACCGGCCGGGTTACGGCGCCACGCCGCCGGCATCCGGATCGGGCCAGGGCCCGGGCGGCCGGAGCGAGCGCGGCCAGGGCGAAGCCGGCCGGGGCCGGGGCACCATCCAGGATCGCGCCGACGACCTCGCGGGGTGGCTGCGCTCCTCGCAGAACGACGCCCGGCAGTCGCGTGCCACCGTGTTCGGCCGGGCCGGCGTGGTGGGCTGGGGCACCGGCGGCATGGTGGCGCTCTCGCTCGCGGCGCGGCATCCGGATCTCGTCGACCGGGTCGCCGCCTTCCAGACCGCGGCCCCGCACGGCCTCAGCTTCGACCCCTCCGTGCAGGCCGTGGCCCCGTTCGGCCCGGAGGCACTCGGCATCCCCGCCGACGACCGGCTGCTGAGGCGGCCGGGCCTGCGCAACCGCCTCGACCGGATGCTGGAGGAGGGCGGCCTGCAGGGCAGCGCCGGCGTCGAACTCGACCGGCAGGCGCTCGCCGATCACTCCTGGGCCCGCGAGCTCGGCGCGATCCGGGCCGAAGTGCGCCTGATCTACGCCGACGACCTGAGTCAGGTCGACCGCTACGACGGGTACTGGTACCGCCGTCGCATCCGCTCGTCGAAGGTCGTCCGGGTGTCGTCGGGCGGTGCGCTGGCGATCGCTACGGAGTGGGACCGCATTCTGTCGTTCGTGGCTCCCGACCACGGCGGGCTCTCGGAGCAGACGCGGCTCGGCTGAGCTTTTGCCCCACCGGCGTGCCGGATGGGAGACGTGGGGCTAAGGTCGCGACCATGAGCGATGACAGCACGGATGACCGCACTCCGGACGAGACCCAGGACGAGCCGATCATGCACGGATCGGATGAGGCCACAGACGACGAGAAGGCCGCCGGCCGCGACGCCCAGGAGCGCGCCGACGCGGAGTTCTACAAGGACAAGGACGCGACGAACGCGAACCAGCCCGATGCCGACCCGAAGCGCTCGACCTACGTGAACCCCTCGAGCAGCGAGTTCACGCACCAGGAGGAGTGAGCCCCCAGCGCTCGCGGATGTAGGAGCCCACGAAGATGTTGGATGAGCGGGATGACCAGGAAGGCCACCAGGCCGATCGGCCAGACACCCGTTCCCCGGAACACCAGCAGGAAGGCTCCGGCCACCAGCCCCGCCACGATCGAGGTCAGGATCGCCCGGCGCTTGACGGCGGGGCGCCAGTGGGTGCCGACGCCGATCATCACGAGTCCGCCGATCCAGCCGAGCACCGGGGCCAGGTACCAGCCGGCGGTGAGGATGACCGCGGCCACGGTGGGGTAGGTCTTGGTGAGCGGGGGCGCGGCGACGGCTGCGGTGGCGGACTCCCGGCTCTCGGCCGTGGCGTCGGCCGCGATGACCAGAGGATCGCCCAGCTCGGCGATCCGCGCCCGGGTCTGGGCGTCGTCGAGCCCGCTGAGCTCGCTCGCGATGTCGGACACCAGCTCGGCACGGATGGCGGCGGGAGCCGTCGCCAGAGCGGCCTCCAGTTCGCCGAGATAGCGGCGGGCGACGTCGTTCGGGGAGTCGGGCGTGGTCATCGGACCGGTCCTTCCTGGGGGGAGTTCGTCCCGGCGCCGGGAGTGTCGGGAGTGCGAGGTGCGCCGGCGGTGATGGCGTCGACGGCGGCGGCGAACGGCTGCCACTGCGTGCGGAACTGTCGCAGCTGCATCCGCCCGTCGTCGGTGAGCGTGTAGTACTTGCGGGGCCGCGCGGAGTCGGACTCGTCGGCGTGAGCCACGATCAAGCCCTGGACGCGCAGTCGGGAGAGCAGCGGGTACAGCGTTCCGATGCTGCCGATGAGCCCGAGTTCGACCAGGCGCTCGGAGATCTTCCAGCCGTACGCCGGGGCCTCCTGCAGAAGGCCGAGCACGCAGTACTCCACCACTCCCTTGCGCAGTTGGGCGCCGACGTCGCTTATCATGCATAACAACATATGCTGCATGGCCAGGTGTGGCAAGCGGCGCTCGCTCCACTCTGCTGCGAGCGGATGCGCGTCGGACGCGGGCAGCGGTGTCGTCTGCGCGCCGTACGCTCGTGCCATGACCTCCCCCACGCAGCTGATCTTCGTGCACGGCGCCCTCGTTCGCGACGGTGCCTGGTGGTGGCAGAACACCGCCACCCTGCTGGCCGCGCGCACGGGCATCCGGAGCCGTTCCCTCGCCCTGCCCTCCTGCGGCGAGACGGCGGAGGGCGAGCCGGGTGACGGGCGAGGCGGCGAGCAAGCTGGTGGCCTGGTGGCGGATGCCGCAGCCCTGCGCCGCGCGCTCGACGGAGCGCTCACGGCCGGGGGTGAGGGCTCGGCGATCGTGGTCGGCCACTCCTACGGCGGAACGGTCATCGCGGAGGCGGGGCGGCATCCGGCGGTCGGGCACCTGCTGTTCGTGTCGTCGTACCTGCCCGAGGCCGGGCTGGCACAGGGCGCGATCATGAGCGGTGAGCCCGATCCGGTCTCGATCGGCGACAACGGCGACAACGGCGACGGCACGCTGAGCGTGGCGGGGTACGACGCCGCCTCGTTCGCGGCGCGTTTTCTGCAGGATGCCGACGAGACCACGCAGCAGGAGGCCTGGCGGCGGGTCACCGCGCAGGCGGCGGCGGCCTTCGTGACGCCGACCACAGCCGCCGGCTGGGAGGGCGCGGACTCCGCCTACCTGGTGTGCACCGAGGACCGCAGCACCTCGCTCGAGCTGCAGCGCGCCCACGCGGCCCGCGCCACGCGCTCGGTCGATCTGCCGACCGGGCACCATCCGTTCATCACCCGCCCCGACCTCGTCGTCGAGCAGCTCGAGGCGCTGTTGTAGCGGCGCCGGGATTCGCTGACGTAGCCTGGCCGGGATGCGCCCGTGCCTCGCCTTTCTGTCTCCCGTGCACCGCCGTGCTGTCTGCTGTGAGCGGAACCCTCTGCCGGCAGCGGGCGACGGGCGATTGGATGGGGTCATGACTGACATGCGCCCCGATGAGAGTCCCGCCCGGCCGAGCGGGGCTCCGCGGCCCGAACAGCCCCGGTCCGAACAGCCGCGGCCCCATCAGCCCAGGTCCGAACAGCTCTGGCGCGTGCTCGTCGGCGAGCAGCTGCGCGCCATCCGCGTCGCCCGCGGTGAGTCGCTGCGCGGGGTCGCGGGCCGGGCACGGGTGTCCCCGCAGTACCTCTCCGAGATCGAGCGGGGGTTCAAGGAGCCCTCCAGCGAGATCCTCGCGGCTCTCGGCGCCTCGCTCGACACCACCCTGCTCGAGCTCACCAGCGGCGTGGCCGAGAGGCTGCACGAATCGACCGCCGCCCCCGCTGCGGTGACCGCATCCGGTGTCGCGACCGCATTCGCGCTCGCCGCCTGACCGACCGCCTAGGCTGGCCCGCAGAACCACGCGAGCACGCAGAACGATGCTGGCACGCAGAACGACGCAAGGAGACCGACGATGAGATCGTGGGAGAGCACCCGGCCGTACTTCGAGCGGGCCGCGGTGGCGCACGTCGCCACACTGCTGCCCGACGGTTCGCCGCACTCGGTGCCGGTGTGGGTGGGTGTGGAGGGTGAGGAGCTGGCGATCTTCATGGTGAGCGGATCGCGCAAAGACCGCAATCTGCAGCGGGATCCGCGCGTCGCGATCTCGGTCACCCGGCCCGACGAGCCGCTGGACATGGCCACCGTGCGCGGAGTCGCGGTGCGGCGTATCGACGGCGCGGCGGCGATGCCGATTGTCGATCGAATTGCGCAGAAGTACACGGGCGGGCCGTACGAGCTGCGAGAGGGCCTGACGGCATTCCTCATCCGCCCCGACACGGCCTGGGCGAACGACTACGCGAGCTGAACCGCTTCGAAGACGCAGCGGAATGCACCCCGACCTGCCAAGTCGCCGGTGGGACGAGCCGGAAGGCGGGTTCCGCCGTACGGTGCAGGTATGAGTTCAGACGACACGACACCAGACGAGAACCTGCCCGAGGGCACCCAGGACGAGCCGGTCATGGCCGGCGCCGACGACGCCACCGAACAGGAGAAGCGCGACGGCCGCCAGGAGCAGGCCGAAGCCGACGCGAAGCGCGATGCGGCGCTCGACGACAGCGTGCGCAGCGTGCGCGCCGTGGGCGAGAACCGCGTGGGAGACGGTGGCCACGATGAGTGACCCCCGCCCCGGCACCCCGCGCCCTGGCCCCCGGCCCGAGCACACGCCCAAGCCCGACGAGATCGATCCGATCGAGGGCACCGAGCCCGACGGCACCCCGGTGGAGAACCCCTCCGGCTGAGGCGTCGATTGGGGGCGGGCATGACGGATGTCACGGCCGGTTCGTGACGGGCGGACCGGGGCCGTCGCCGCCGCTGCCGTGATGCTGGAGCCATGGAAACCAGTGCCCTCCCCCGTTCCACGCCCGCCGGCTCGACCGGCGCACGGCCCGCGGTCGCCGCCACCGGGCTCGTCAAGAGCTTCGGCCCGGTGCGCGCCGTCGACGGCGTCGACCTGACCGTCGCCCAGGGCGAGATCGTCGCCTTCCTCGGCCCCAACGGCGCCGGCAAGACCAGCACCATCGACATGCTGCTCGGCCTCGCCACCCCCGACTCCGGTTCCGTTCAGGTGTTCGGCGAGTCGCCACGCGCCGCCATCGCCCACGGGCTGGTCTCGGCCGTGCTGCAGACCGGCGGGCTGCTGAAAGACGTCACGGTGCGCGAGACCCTCGATCTCACCGCCAGTCTCTTCGCCGACACCCGCCCGGTCTCGGAGGTGCTCCAGCGCGCCGGCATCGCCGAGATCGCCGAGCGGCGGGTCGGGATGTGCTCGGGCGGCCAGCAGCAGCGCCTGCGCTTCGCGATGGCCCTGCTCTCGGACCCCGGACTGCTCATCCTCGACGAACCCACCACCGGGATGGACGTCGAGGGGCGCCGATCGTTCTGGAGCGCCATCCGCGCCGACGCCGCCCGCGGGCGCACGGTGCTGTTCGCCACCCACTACCTCGAAGAGGCCGACGAGTACGCCGACCGGATCGTGCTGATGAGCCGCGGCCGGATCGTCGCCGACGGCACCACCACCGAGATCAAGAACCTGGTCTCGGGGCGGATCGTGCACGCCACCCTGCCCGGTGCCGACCCGGTCGCCCTCGCCGCCCTGCTGGGTGTCGACGAGGTGCAGGTGCAGGGCGAGCGGATCACCATCGGCACCAAGGACTCCGACGCCGTCGCCCGGCACCTGCTCACGCAGACCCCGGCCCGGGACGTCGAGATCACCCCGCAGAACCTCGAGAGCGTCTTCCTCGCCCTCACCTCGGACGGAGCATCCGCATGACCGGCACGACCTCGACCACGACCACGACCACGACCGCCGCCACGACCGCCGCCGGGCGCGCCCTCACCGACCGCGTCGACCTCCGGCGCCGGGTCCCCCCGTTCGGCGGTTTCACCCTCACCTACCTCGGCATCGAGCTGAAGCGCCGGCTGCGCAACCGCCGCACGCTGATCTTCACGATCGCCTTCCCGGTGGTGATGTTCGTCATCATCGGCCTGCCGCTCGGCGACGAGCAGCTAACCGCCACCCCGATCGACCAGGGCGGCCCCTCGGTCGCCGCCTACATCATGGTGTCGATGGCGATGTACGGCGCCATGATGTCGGCCACCCAGACCGGCGCCGCCGTCGGGGTGGAGCGCGCGCAGGGCTGGAGCCGGCAGCTGCGGCTGACCCCGCTGAACCCGCTGGTGAACGTGGTCACGAAGATGATCGCCGGGATGGCCCTGGGCCTCCTCGCCGTCGTGGCGACCTTCGCGGCCGGCGCGATCAGCGGCGTGCAGCTCTCGGCGGCGGAGTGGATCGGCTCCGGCCTGTCCGGCTGGATCCTCGCCGGCGCGGTCTTCACCGCCCTCGGCCTGCTGGTCGGCTACCTCGTGCCCGGCGAGAACGCCGCGCAGATCACGAGCCTCGCCATCGTGCTGCTCGCCTTCCTCGGCGGCCTGTTCTACCCGGTGAGCTCGATGCCCGACTTCATGCAGACGATCGCGGCCTTCACCCCCGTGTACGGCATCAGCCAGATCGCCCGCGCACCGCTGACCGGCGAGGGGCTCGACCTGCTCTGGGTGATCAACGCCCTGGCCTGGCTCGCGATCTTCGTCGCCGGCACGGTGTGGGCCTTCCGCCGCGACACCGAGCGGGTATGAGGGCGGCTCCGGCGGATCTAAGGTGAAGCACATGGATGTCTCCGAGAGCCGGCCGCGCGACCGAGCCATCGGTCCCGACTGGCCCATCCAGCAGGCATCCGGCCGGGGCGACGGCGGATCGGTGCGCTCGATCGTGTTCTCCCGGCGGGCCGCGAGCTGGTACGTCGGGGCCTCGATCGCGCTGATCTGGCTGATCAGCATCGGCCAGGAGATCGTGCTGCGGTCCGGCTCGGCGCTCGCCGCCGCGGCCGGCCTCGCCCTGTTGCTCATGTTCGCAGTCGCGTTCCTGATCGGCGCGCCCCTCGCCTGGTCGCTGCCGGCGGAGCGCCGCCTGCTCGTCTGCGCCGGGTTGCTCGCCCTCTCGTTCACGATCTTCCCGTGGGTCGGCTGGGGCGTGGTGGGCACCTGGACCTACGTCGGCGTGCTGGTCGGGGTCAGCGTTCTGAGCTGGCGGATCACCTGGCCGCTCATCCTGGGCCTCGGCGCTGCGGCCCTGATCGCGGCCGGCCTCTCCGACGGCTGGTCGGAGGACATCCTGTGGCTGCCCGCGATCATCGTGTCGATCTCGTTGATGATGGCTGCCTTCGGGCGCACCACCGCGGCGATGAACCGGCTGCGCGACACCCAGGCGCAACTGGAGGTGCTCGCCGTCGAACGCGAACGCAACCGGGTGGGCCGCGACCTGCACGACATCCTGGGCCATTCGCTCACGGTCATCACGGTCAAGGCCGAACTGGCGGGCCGCCTGGTGGAGGCGGATCCGGCCCGCGCGCGGAGCGAGATCGCCGAGGTCGAAGCGCTGGCCCGGGGCGCCCTGGTGGACGTGCGGGCGACGGTCGCCGGATTCCGCGGGGTCAACGTCAGCGGCGAACTGGCCGCCGCGCGCTCCGCCCTCGACGCCGCCGGGATCGACGCCGAGCTGCCCTCCTCGACCGATTCCGTGCCGGCCGACCGGCGGGAGCTCGCCGGCTGGGTCGTGCGCGAGGGCGTCACCAATGTCATCCGGCACTCGGGAGCGGCGCACTGCCGGATCGTACTGCGGCCGACCGAGATCGAGGTGGCCGACGACGGATGCGGCCCGGTCGCCGCCTCGGCGTCGTCGACGGGCCTCGCGGGGCTGCGCGAGCGGGTCGAGTCGGCGGGTGCCCGCATGAGCGTGGGCCGCAGCGACCTCGGCGGCTTCAGCCTGCGGGTGCTGCTGTGAACTCGGCGGGTGACGCGGTGAGCGGGGCGGACGGCACGGGCGCGGGAGTCGCAGGCACGGGCGCGCGAGGGGCGGGTGCGCCGATCCGCCTGCTCATCGCCGACGACCAAGCGCTCGTGCGCGGGGCGCTCTCGGCCCTGCTCGGGCTCGAGGCCGACATCGAGGTGGTGGCCGAGGTGGGGCGCGGCGACGAGGTCGTCGACGCCGCCACGGCGTCCCGCCCGGACGTGGCGATGCTCGACATCGAGATGCCCGGGATCGACGGGATCGAGGCGGCCGCCGCGCTGCGCAGCGCCCTCCCGTCGTGCGCGGTGATCATCGTGACGACCTTCGGCCGGCCCGGCTATCTGAAGCGGGCGATGCGGGCCGGGGCATCCGGATTCGTGGTGAAGGACACGCCGGCCGCCCAGCTCGCCGACGCCGTACGACGGGTGCGGCAGGGGCTGCGCGTGGTCGATCCCACGCTCGCCGCCGAATCGCTCGCGCAGGGCGACTCCCCGCTCACCGACCGGGAGACCGACGTGCTGGAGGCGGCCAGGACCGGCGGATCGATCGCCGACATCGCGCGGATGGTGCACCTCTCCGAGGGCACGGTGCGCAACCACCTCTCCAGTGCGATCGGCAAGACGGCCGGCCGCAACCGCGCCGACGCCGCCCGCATCGCCGAGCAGAACGGCTGGCTCTAGCCGCGGATCGCCCCTGCTGCTAGGTCATGTCGCCCGTCGCCGGAATCTCGCCCGTCGGCCCGTACCGCAGCAGCAGCACGCCGTTCGCGGTGCTCGCGGCCGGTTCGAGCAGCCTCAGGCTGGCGGGCGGCCCGTCATCCGGGAACAGGCGTTTGCCGGCCCCGAGCACGATCGGGTACACCCAGAGGTTGAGCTGATCGAAGAGCCCCTCCGCCACCAGCGTGCGCGCGAAGTCGACGCTGCCGATCACGTGCACCTCGCGGTGCCTCTCGCGTAGCCCCGCGATCTCGGTCGCGAGGTCGGGCCCGAGCAGCTGCGAGCCGTTCCAGCTCAGCTCGGGTTCGCCCCGGGACGCCACATACTTGGGCACGGCGTTCAGCGTGCGCGCGATCGCGGTGTCGGGGCCGTCGCCCTGCTCCTGGTGAGGCCAGTACCCGGCGAAGATGTCGTAGGTGCGCCGGCCGAGCAGCAGCGCATCCATCCGCCCGATGCCGGCCATCACCTGCGCCCCCACGGCCTCGTCCATCACCGGCGCCTGCCAGCCACCGAACGCGAACCCGCCCGAGGTGTCCTCCTCGGGTCCTCCCGGCGCCTGCATCACCCCGTCGAGTGTGCTGAACAGATCGATCTCGATGCGTCCTGCCATGGCGGTCCTTCCGTCGCGCGACTGTGCGTGCCGACAGGCTCGCAAACTCCGCGGCACACGTCAACGGCCGGCCGCTATCCTGGACGCACGCGGCCACGGCGGCCGCGGACACGGGGGTGGGGCATGGTGCAGACGGACGCGCGCACGGGCGATGCGCACGGGCTGGTCAGCAGCACGCGGGCGCGGGCGGCGCGGATCTGGTTCGGGGGCATCGCCGTTGTGGTGGGCGTCGCCCTGGTCATCCAGCTCGTGCTCGTGTTCACGAACGGGCAGGACGTGAATTCGTTCCAGCCCACGAACGACCAGAGCCTCGGTGAACGGCTGTTCAACCTGTTCAGCTACTTCACCATCCAGAGCAACCTGTTCGTGCTGGGCACCTCGATCGCGCTGGCGCTCAGCGTCCATCGCGACGGCCGGCTGTGGCGCATCCTGAGGCTGGATGCGATGCTCGGCATCATCATCACCGGGCTCGTCTACGACTTCGTGCTCGCCGCGCTCGTGCACCCCACCGGCTGGGCGCTGGCGGCGACCATCGGCTTCCACTACATCTCGCCCTGGGCGACGCTGGTGGGCTGGCTGATCTTCGGGCCCCGGCCCCGGATGGGCTGGCGCACGATGGCGCTCGCCTTCATCTGGCCGGTCGCCTGGCTGGTGGGCACCTTCATCCGTGGGGCGCTCACGGGCTGGTACCCGTATCCGTTCCTCGACGTCGACCTGATCGGATTCGGCGACTCTGTGCGCAACTCGGCGGTCATCCTGGTGATCGCGATCGGCATCGCCGCGCTGCTCACCGTGCTCGACAAGCGGCTCCCGGCGCTCGTGCGGGAAGACGGCGGCCGCACCGGGCGTTGGACCTCAGCATGAGAGCGATCGTCTACACCGCAACCGGCCCCTCCGACGTCTTGCGGCTCGAGGAACGCCCCCTTCTCGAGCCCGCCGAGGGCGAGGTGCGGGTGCAGGTGGCCGTCTCGGCGGTGAACCCCACCGACTGGAAGAACCGCTCCGGTGGGGGCGTCTCGGTCGAGGAGCAGCACGAGATAACACCCAACCAGGACGGCGCCGGCGTCGTGGATGCCGTCGGCCCGGGCGTCTCGGCCTTCGCGCCGGGCGACCGGGTATGGCTGTTCCTCTCCGCCTACCAGCGGCCGACGGGCACGGCGCAGGAGTTCACCGTGGTGCCCGTCGAGCGCGTGGTCAAACTGCCCGACGCGGCATCCTTCGATCAGGGCGCCTCGATGGGCGTGCCCGCGATGACGGCGCACCGTGCGCTCACAGTGCACGAGGGCGGGCCGGCCCGACTCGCTCCCGGCGCGCTGGCCGGCCGCACCGTGCTCGTCGCCGGTGGCGCCGGCGCGGTGGGGCACGCCGCCATCCAGCTCGCGCACTGGGCCGGCGCGACCGTGATCACGACGATCTCCTCACCCGCGAAGGCCGCGCTCGCGAAGGCGGCCGGTGCCGACGTGATCGTGAACTACCGCGAGGAGGACGCGGCCGCCCGCATCCGCGAGGCCGCGCCCGACGGGGTCGACCTGGTGGTGGAGGTCTCCCCCGCCGCGAACGCCGAGCTCAATGCCGCGGTGCTGGCCAACCACGGCAGCGTGGCGGTGTACGCCACCGACGGCGGCGCCCAGGTCACGCTCGACGTGCGCAACCACTTCGCCCTCAACGTGCGCTACCAGTTCCTGCTGCTGTACACGGTGGGCCCGGATGCCCTGGCCGCCGCCGCGGAAGACATCACCTCCGCGCTCGCCGACGGGGCCCTCGGAGTCGGCGAGGCCGCGGGCCTGCCGCTGACACGCTTCCCGCTCGCCGACACGGCCGCCGCGCACGACGCCGTCGAGTCAGGCACCGTGGGCAAGGTGCTGATCGACGTCGCATCCCTCTGAGTCTCGGCCCTCTGAGCGGATCGTCGCGCGTCGCCTGCCGGGGTCGTCCGTCTCGGCGGTAGGTTCATCGGCATGGAACGCGTTCTCGGCATCGGCGGCTATTTGGTGCGGGCGCGGGACCCCGAGTCACTGACCTCCTTGTATCGCGACGCACTCGGGCTGGGGCTCGACGAACACGAGCTCTGGCAGCCGGCCGGATGACCGGGGTGGAGGCCACCCGCGTCGCGATCGGCGGCGTCGAGCTGTACGCCGAGGTGGCGGGACCCGAGCGCGGCGAACCCGTGCTGCTGCTGCACGGCGGCTTCTGCTCGCTCGAGTCGATGCGCGCGCAGTTCGAGGCGCTCGCCGTCTCGCACCGCGTGCACGCCTTCGAGCGGCCGGGCCACGGGCGCTCCGCCGACATCGGCGAGGACTACTCTTACGACCGGAGCCTCAGCGACACACTCGGGTACCTCGACGCGCAGGGCCTCGGCTCGGCACACCTCGTCGGCTACAGCGACGGCGCCATCATCGGCCTGCTGCTCGCCCTGCGGCATCCGGAGCGCGTGCGCTCGCTCGTGGCCATCAGCGCGAACCTCGACCCCTCGGGCTTCACCTTCTCCGACTCGGCCGACCCCGCCACCGCCGTCGTGCTCGCCCCCGCGCGCGAGAGGGCTCCGGATGCGACATCCACAGGCCACACGGAGCAGCGGGCGTCCGTCGGGCCCTACACCGAATCCGAGCCCGACACCGAGCGGATGCTCTACGAGCGCCTCTCCCCCGACGGCCCCGCCCACGCCGACGTCGTGCTGGCCAAGCTCATCCGTCTCTGGACCACCGAGCCGCAGATCGCCCCCGCCGACCTCGAAGCGATCACGGCTCCCACCCTCGTCATGGCCGGCGACCGCGACACCATCCGCCCCGATCACACCCTCCGCATCGCGGCCTCGATCCCCGGCGCGCAGCTCTGCCTCGTGCCCGGCACCACCCACGGCCTGATCGCCGAGCGCCCCGCCCTCATCAGCACCCTCCTGCGCGACTTCCTGAGCGCCCGCTGATCAGCCGCCTAGCGGCTCGTGCGGAGCAGCCAGACGAAGTAGGGGGCGCCGACGAGGGCCATCATGAGGCCCGCGGGGATCTGGGCGGGGGCGATGAGGGTGCGGCCCAGGATGTCCGCGACGCACACGAGCAGGGCCCCCAGCAGCATCGCCACCGGCACCGAGCGGCTGTGCCGCGCACCGACGAGCGAGCGGGCCATGTGCGGCGCGACCAGTCCGACGAAGCCGACCACCCCCACCGCCACCACACTGACGGCCGCGAGCACCGCGGCGATCGTGAGCAGGCCCAGCCGGACGCGGTCGCGGCGCACGCCGAAGATGGGCGGGGTGTCCTCGTCGATGGCGAGCAGGTCGAGCTGACGGCTCATTCCCAGCACCACCGGCGTCGCCACCAGCAGCACCGCGGCGACCGGCAGCACGTCGGGCAGCACGCGCCCGTACGTCGTGCCCGAGAGCCAGGTGAGGATGCGCGGCGTGTTCCACGGGTCGGCGCGCAGCAGCAGGAACGTCGTCACGGCGGTGAGGCTGTACCCGCAGCCGATGCCGATCAGCACGAAACGATCGGGCAGGAAGCCGCCCTTCCGCGACAGCAGCGCGATCAGTGCGAACGTGCCGAGCCCCAGCAGCACCGCCGCCGCGATCAGCAGCGGGCGGCCGCCGGCCAGCCCCGAGGTCACGATCGTCACCGCACCGAGCCCCGCCCCCGCGGTGATGCCCAGGATGCCGGGCTCCGCGAGCGGGTTGCGCACGGTGCCCTGCACCACGGATCCGGCCAGCGCGAGCGCCGCACCGGCCAGGATCGCCGCGGCCACCCGCGGGGTGCGCTCGT
Organism: Herbiconiux dendrobii; assembly: GCF_052048175.1. NCBI lineage: Bacteria > Bacillati > Actinomycetota > Actinomycetes > Micrococcales > Microbacteriaceae > Herbiconiux > Herbiconiux dendrobii. Next base: position 43,762 of record NZ_JBLZQV010000005.1, read on the forward strand.
CGAAGGCGCGCGCCACGAGGTCGGGGGCCGCGCTCTGCAGCCACAGCACGACGTCGCCCATCCGGAGCCAGAGGCTGCCCGCGAGCAGTCCCGTCACCGCGGCCGCGATCAGCAGCACGACCGCGACGACCACCACGAGCAGGAACCGCCGCCGCGACCGGGAGCGGAAACCGCCCAGCGGCGCATCCCGGGCCGCCCCCGACTCGCGCAGCCGGCGGGCCAGCACGACGATCACCACGCCGCCGAGCAGCGCGGTCGTCACACCCGTGGGAATGGAGGTGGCGCTCTCGGCGCCGAGCAGCCCGCGCACCACGGCGTCGGCGAGCAGCACGAGCAGCGCCCCCAGCAGCCCGCTGGCGGGGATGAACAGGAGGTGCCGATTGAGCGGACGGATGCGTCCGGCGAGCAGGCGCGCGGCCACCGGTGCGGCGAGCCCCACGAAGGCGATCGGCCCGGCGAGCGTCACCGAGATGCTCGTCAGCACGGCCGCGAAGACCACGGCCAGAAGACGGGTCGAACGGATCGGCACACCCAGCGACACCGCGGTCTCGTCGCCCAGCCGCAGCACGTCCAGCCGCCGTGCCATCAGCAGGGCCGCGATCAGCACCGCGACGATCACGGGCACGGCACGCAGGCCCGCGTCGATGTTGAGTTGCGACAGTGATCCGCTGCCCCAGGCGAACAGGCCCGTCGTGTTCTCCTTGAACACGATCAGCAGCATCGCGGTGGCGGCGTCGAGCGCCAGCGCGATGGCGGATCCGGCGAGGATCAGGCGTGTGGAGGCCGTGCCCGCGGCGCTGCCGGAGAGGGCCAGCACGAGGGCGGCGCAGACCAGGCCGCCGACGAAGGCGACGCCGCTGGAGGCCCAGAGCGGCACCGAGAGACCGAAGGCCGCCACCAGCGTGAGCGCGAAGTAGGAGCCCGAGGTGACGGCCAGGGTGTCGGGAGAGGCGAGCGAGTTGCGCGTGACCGACTGCAGCAGGGCTCCGGCCACGCCGAGCGCGAAGCCGACGGCGATGCCCGCGAGCAGTCGCGGCAGCCGCGAGCCGGTGAGCACATCGGCGACGGGAACGCCGTTCACCGACTCGCGCGCACCGAAGGCGTAGCGCAGCAGGGCGTCGACGCCGACACCGGAGGTGCCCTGCGTGAGGTGCCAGAGACCGACGCCGACGACGCCGGCCAGCAGCAGCACCAGCACGGCGACACCGCCGCGGCTTCCGCTGGCGCGGCTTCCGCTGGCGCGGCTTCCGCCGCTCCCGGTGCCGCCCGCCTCCCGGAGGCCGGTCACTCCCGGATCAGCCCGCGGTCAGCGCGGCGACGTACGCGTCGACGGCCAGCTCGTTGGAGATCGGACCACCGGCTCCCCACACGCCGGAGGGGAACGGGTGCGCCCGGTTCTGCTGCACGGCCGGCAGCGAGGTCCAGATCGTGCTCTTCTCGAGCTCGGAGACGTAGCTGTCGGGCGTGTCGTCGTCGGAGTAGAACAGGTTCGCCTCGCCCACGGCGGTGAGCCCCTCGATGTCCGTCTGCGCCAGGCCGTAGGCCGGGTCGACGCCGCCGCTGCCGTAGGCCGAGTCGATCTCATCGGTCCAGGCGGAGGTCAGGCCGAGCTGCTCGCCCAACGCGGTGAACAGCGCACCCTTGCCGTACGGGCGCACGACGACGTTCCCGCCCTCGATCCAGCCGTCGAAGAAGAGGAAGTCGGTGGTCGGCAGCTCGACGCTCGACACGGCGGTCTTCGCCTCGGCGAGGTGCTCGTCGAACTCGGTCAGCACCTGCTCGGCGCGGTCGGTGCGCCCGGTGGCCTCGGCGATCATCTCGAAGACGCTCTTCATGTTGCCGATCGGGTCGGCCGCATCCGCACCGATGGTGGCGAGCACGGGGACGCCGCGCTCCTCCAGCTGGGCGATCAGCTCGTCGTCGGCGCTGTAGGCCTCGACGATGATGAGGTCGGGGTTCGTGCCGTAGAGCGCGTCCAGGTCGGGCTCACCGCGGGTGCCGACATCCGTGACGCCCTCGGGAAGCGTCTCCGCGCTGACGTACGTTCCGTAGCCGGCCGCGTCGGACACCGCGACGGGCGTGACGCACAGGGTCAGCGCATCCTCGATCTGCTGCCATTCGAGCACCGCGATGCGTTCGGCCGGCCTGTCGAGCTCGACCGTGCGGCCGACGCCGTCCGTCAGCGACACCGGATCGGTCGACGTGCTCGTGGTGTCGGCCGCGCAGGCGTCGGAGGTGGGAGCGGCGACGGCATCGGCTGCCGCGTCGACGCTGGTCGTGCCACAGGCCGTGAGGGTGAGGGCGGCGGCGATCAGCGTCGCCGTCACCGCGGCGAGGCGGGGAGCGGTGGTCATGGGTGTCCTTTCAGGGTGGGGCGGGAAGCGTTGTGCCGGCCGATGGCGTCGATGCGCAGACGCCCGGATCGGGGGTCGAGTTCCACCTCGACCGGGATCTCGTACACGGCGCTGAGGTTCGACGCGGTGAGCACGGCGACCGGGTCGCCGGCGGCGTGGATGCGCCCGGCCGAGAGCAGCAGCAGCTCGTCGGCGATGCGGGCGGCGTGGTCGAGGTCGTGCAGCACGATGCCCACTGCGACCCCGTGGTCGTCGGCCAGCTCGCGCACGAGGTCGAGGGTCTCCATCTGGTAGCGCAGGTCGAGATGGTTGGTGGGCTCGTCGAGCAGCAGCACGCCGGTCTGCTGCGCGAGGCACGCGGCGAGCCACACCCGCTGCATCTCGCCGCCGGAGAGCTCGCCGACCGAGCGCTCCCCCATCGCCTGCACACCCGTGAGCTGCATCGCGTGCGCGATGGCCGCGCGGTCCTCGGCCGAGAGGCCGGCGAAGCCGCGGCGATAGGGGTGGCGCCCGAAGGCCACCACCTCGCCCACGGTGAGACCGTGCGGGGCCGGACGGGACTGCGAGAACAGCGTCACCTCGCGGGCGAACTGCCGGGCGCTCAGCAGGCTGATGTCGCGCTCGCCGGTTTCGTCGGCCGAGGCGGTCGGCGCGCCCGGCACGGCATCCTGAGCAGCGGGGTGTGCCGGCCCGGCGTGCTCGAGCACGATCCGGCCGCCGTCGACCGTGTGCAGGCGGGCGAGCGAGCGCAGCAGCGTCGACTTGCCGCTGCCGTTCGGCCCCACCAGGGCGGTGATGCGGCCGGGCCGCAACCTCACCGACACCGCCGTCACGACCGTGTGCCTCCCGTAGCCGAGAGTCAGGTCGTCGCCTCGGAGAGCGGATCGGGTTTCAGGCATCGGGAAGTCATTCGGCTAGGCGACTTGTCGGTAAGGATTGCCTTACCTAAACCCAGGCTAACCTGGGCGGGCGGTGGCTGCAATCCGGAACGCTGGACAGAGCATCCACGATTCCGGACATCAGACCCGGTCGGTGTAGGCCCCCGGCGTGGTTCCCATCACCCGCCGGAAGGCGGCGATGAAGGTGCTCGGATGCCCGTAGCCGAGGTGATCGGAGACCGCGCGCACGTCGAGTCCCTCGGCCAGCAGCGCCAGACCGCGGTGGGTGCGCAGCGCCTGCCGCCAGCTCGCGAACGAGAGCCCGGTGGAGGTGCGGAACGCGCGGGTGATCGTGCGTTCGCTGACGCCGAGCTCGCGCGCCCAGGCCCCGAGGTCGCGCTCGTCGCCCGGATCGGCCAGGAGCGCTTCGGCGATGGCGTCGATCCGCGGGTCTCCGGGCAGCTGCAGGGCGAGCTGCTCCCCCGAGGGCTCGACCACGTCGAATACGACCGCTTCGGCGCGGGCACGAGCAGCGGGCGGCAGATCAGGACGCGCCACGTGCAGCAGCACCGCTTCGAGCACCGCCGTCATCGCGAGCACGGTGGGCGCCGCGAATGCGATCGGCGTGCGCGCAGGATCGAAGAAGGCCGTGTGGAAGACCCGCCGGGCGGGCAGACGCCCGGCGTGCACGACGCCGGCTGGAATCCACAGCCCGCTCCCGTCGGAGACCGTGAACACCCGGTCGTGCACGCGCGCGGTCAGCGACCCGCCGCGCACCCACACCAGTTCGTGCACCGGATGGGTGTGCGGCGCCCACTCGAGCGGCGCATCCGGAATCTCCGACTCGGCGAGAACGGCGAACCCCGCGGGCATCGCGCCCGACAGCCCCGCGCCCGGCCGGAGCACGGTGCCGGCCTCCCGCGGCCACGACCCGGAGGCGGCATCCCCAGCGGTCGGCGCGCCCATGCCGACGAGTCTACGGCGGACGGGTGAGACGGGTCAGGCGCGCAGGATCGAGGCCATCTTCTTGCCGCGGGCGACCTCGTCGACGAGCTTGTCGAGGTAGCGGATCTTCTGCATCAGCGGGTCGTCGATCTCCTCCACGCGGATGCCGCAGATGACACCGGTGATGAGCGCGGCGTTCGGGTTGAAGGCCGGGGCGCCGGCGAAGAAGTCCTCGAGAGTCACCTCGTCGGCGATCGCCTTCGCCAGCCCCGCCTCGTCGTAGCCGGTGAGCCAGAGCGTCACCTCGTCGACCTCGGCCTTGGTGTGCCCCTTACGCTCGGCCTTGGCGAGGTAGTGCGGGTAGATCGCAGCCAACGCCGTGCCGAAGATCCGGTGTCCCATGATCTGCGCCCTCGCTCCCGTCGAGCCTTCCTCGTCGAACCCACGCTACCAAGCCACCCACCGGCACGGCAGGAAGAGCCGACCGACTCGCATAGTTCGAATGTTGACAGTTTGATTCCTAACGGTTAGTGTTCTGAGCATGAAAGAACCGGACTTCACCACCTCCCTCGAACTGCTGCGCTGGATCGGCTGGGCGCAGCGGAAGGCCGGTGAAGACTGGATCCGCGAGCGGGACCTCACCCACGAGCAGAGCTTCGCGCTCGGCTTCCTGGTGCAGAACCCCGGCGCGATCCAGCGCGACATCGCCGCGATGACGCGCACCAGCGCGGCCAGCGTCTCGAGCCTCCTGCAGGGACTCGAGCGGCGCGGCCTCGTCGAACGGCGAGCGGATGGCGCGAGCGCGCGCGTCAAGCGCGTCTACGCCACTCCGGCCGGCACCGAGCTCATCTCCGGCTTCGACACCGCGATGGCCGGCACCGAGGAGGCCATCCTCGCGCCGCTCGACCCCGAGGAGCGTGCCACCCTGCACGAGCTGCTGACCAAGATCACGAGCGTCATGCCGCGACCGACCCGGTAACCGGGCACCCGGACTCCCCCGCACCTCTTACCTCTCTCCCTCTCTCCGCCGTGCCGGCGCTCGTCGGCGCGCGCTCGAACCTGCCCGGAAAGGAGCAGTCATGAGCACCGTCACCCCCAACCCGGAACCCTCAGAAGCCCTCGAAACCCCCGGAACCAACCGCTGGTACCTCTCCGCCGCCCCCATCCTTCGCGCTCTCGTGCACCTGTGCGTGCCGATGGCCGCCGCCATGATCGTGGGCGCCGTCTACAACGTCATCAACGCCGGCTTCATCGGCTCGCTGCACGACGCCACCCTGCTTGCCGCCGTCACCTTCGGCACCCCCCTGCTCGGCCTGGTGATGGCGGTGGGCGGCGTGTTCGGCGTCGGCGGCGGCGCACTGATCTCCCGCCTCCTCGGCGCCTCCGAGCAGGAACCCGCGAAGGCCGGCGAGATCAAGCACGTCTCCTCGTTCGCCCTTTGGGGCGCGGTCGTCACGGGCGCACTCCTCGGCGCGCTCGGACTGCTGTTCCTGCATCCGCTCGTCACCCTGCTCGGAGCGGATGCGGCCGCCGTGCCGGCGACCGGCGACTACGTGGGCGTGATGCTCGCCTTCGTGCCGGTGCTCGCCGCCGCCTTCTGCCTCGAGCAGATCGTGCGGGCCGAGGGCGCGGCCCGCCAGGTGATGATCGGCCTGATCGCCTCGACCGTCGCCAACGTGCTGTTCGACGTGCTCTTCATCCTGGTGCTGCACTGGGGCGTGGCCGGCGCCGCCCTGGCGATGGGCCTGTCGAACCTCGGCGTGGTGCTCTACTTCGCCGTGTGGCTGCACCGGCACAGCGAGCACGTGAGCCTCGCCCCACGCTGGTTCACGCTCTCACCCGCCGTGCTGAAGCCCGTCTTCGGAGTCGGCTCGAGCGAGCTGCTGCAGGCATCCTTCCTCATCGTCACCTCGCTGGTGCTGAACAACCTCGCCGCCGCGTACGGCGACACCGCCCTGGCCGCCATGGGCGTGGCCGTGCGGATCGCCCAGGTGCCGGAGTTCCTGGTGATGGGCGTGACCCTCGGCATCCTGCCCCTGCTCGCCTACTCCTATGGCAAGGGCGACCGCGCCCGGCTGTACTCGGCGGTGCGGGTGTCGGCGATCACCGTCGGCGGCATCGTGCTGATCTCGGCCGCGGCGGTGTTCGCGTTCCGCGACCAGGTGTTCTCGGCCTTCGTGGCCGACCCCTCGGTGCTGGCGATCGGCGTCACCATCCTCACCGCGCAGCTGGTGGCGATGATCGTGAACGGGTTCGCCGGTCTGCTCACCTCCTTCTTCCAGGCCACCGGCCGGGCGGTTCCGGCCATCGTGATGTCGATGGCGCAGGGGGTGCTGTTCATCCCGATCGTGCTTCTCGGCAACCTCTGGTTCGGTCTCGCGGGCATCATCTGGTCGCTCACCGTGTCGGAAGCCCTCGTGTTCGCCGTCGGTCTGACGATCTGGTTCGTCATCCGCCGATCCATCGACCGAGGCCTCGCCGAGGGCAGCGCGCAGCGCGCCGAAGCCGCCCTCGCGGAGGCCCCTGCCTGACCCTTCCCCACGGGCGGGAATTCTGTAGCGACCGACCGGTCGATCGACCTCGCCGCCGGCGCCGACCAGTGGTCCGTGCCGTCTGCGCCCGGCCACCACGAGGAGCTCGGCGGCGTCGCCGCCCCCACGCTCGTGGTACACGGCACCGCGGATCCGCTCTTCCCGATCGGTCACGGCGAGGCGCCGGCCCGCGAGATCCCCGGCGCCGGCTCCCCGCCGGACAGCCGGGCCGGTTCAGATGACCGGGGCGGCCGACGCCGCCGCCCGCACCCGCCGCTTCGCCCGGCTGCGCCGCACGGCCAGGAGCACGCCGAGCGCCGGCAGCCCCAGCAGGTACACCCAGAACACGACGATCCCGGCCGCGCGAGCGCCCTGCGCCAGCGCCAGCCCGTCCTCGGCCGAGCGCACGGTCTGCTCGGTGACCTCCGGCACGCTGCCCACCGGCCCGTGGGCCACGGCCTGCGGCGGGTCGCCGAGCAGGATCAGGAACGACAGCTCGGCCGGGTGATCCTTCGAGGGCGGGAAGCCCCAGTGGTCGTCTCCGCCCACGGTGACCGTCTCGCCCGGGCCGCCCGCAGCATCCGGCACCGTCACCTCGTACTGCCCGGTGTTCATCGGCAGGCCCGAGTTCGTCTCCACCCCCACCAACTCCCCCGTGAGCACGACGCTCCGCCCCACCGCGTTCTGCTGGAACGCGAGACCCTCGGCCGCGTCGTCCTCCGCTCCGGCGAGTAGGGAGAGCGAGAGCAGCGCCGGCACGAACAGCACGCCGAAGATCACCCACACCGGCCACGAACGGGGCGGCAGCCGGCGCGCGGCGGGACGCCCGGCGGCGGCGGGGAACCCGGCAGGAAGGGGTGGCAGGGACACGACATCGACTCCAAGCAGAGCGCCACGACGGCACGGCGCTCGTTCTCAGACTAGGTCGATGCACCCCCTGACACCACTTTCGCTTGACGTGACACCACTGTGGTGTCACACTGGTGTCATGGACATCGGACAGTACGCCACCGAGCTGCAGCGCCAGCTGCTCGACTCGGCGGAGCACGGATCGGCCGACACCCGCGCGGTGGCCGAGCGTCTCGCGGCCGGCCTGGATGCGGCGACCCGGCTCGTGCTGCTCGACGCCCTGGCCGCCGCCGCCGGCGAGATCACCCGCGAGCTCGCTCCCGGGTCGGTCGAACTGCGGCTGCGCGGCCGGCGCGAGGTCGACTTCGCGATCGCCCTGCCACCGGTCGAGACCGAGGGCGACGACCACGGCGTCGTCCCCACCGAGCTCGACGACACCAGCACCTCACGCACGACCCTCCGGCTGCCCGACGCCCTCAAGGCGCGGGTCGACGAGGCGGCGGCCGCCGACGGGCTGTCGGTCAACACCTGGCTCGTGCGGGCGGTCTCCTCCGGCCTCCAACCGAAGCAGCGCCGTTCGGCGCAGCGCTCTCTCCGCACCGGCGACGACTTCGCCGGCTGGGCGCGCTAGCCGGCCACCCGGCCGGGCGCCCGCCTCACTCCCCCATCCGCCCTCCGCACCGCGACCGCGCCGCGGCCGCACGAGCGCGCCCTCGACCGGCGGCAGCCGCCGCATCCGTCCCCTCAGCACCTCGCGCACCGTCCGCCGCACCCCACAGCGGCACCGTTCACCCCAGCACTCCGAAAGGGAGGCGTCAGCATGCCCCGATACAGCACCCCCGAACCGATCGACCTGGCCGTCAACCTTCAGGTCGGCGCCCTCGACGTCGTCGCGAGCGACCGCACCGACGCGGTCGTCACCGTCACCCCCACCAACCCCTCGAAGGCGGTCGATCGCCGCGGGGCCGAGGAGACGAAGGTCGACTTCGACGGCCGCCGCCTCACGGTCGCCGGCCCCAAGCCCCGCCTCAGCTGGATCGGCCCCACCGAGTCGGTCGACCTGCGCATCGAGCTGCCCGCCGGCTCACGCGTCACCGCGGAGATCGCCGTCGGCGCCGTGCGCTCCACCGGGCGACTCGGCGCCACCCGCATCAAAGCCTCCATGGGGCCGGTCGAACTCGAGGCCACGGGCGACCTGTGGCTGCGCGCCGGACACGGCAACGCCACGGTCGACACCGTCGCGGGCGGGGCCGAGATCACCGCCGACCACGGGCAGCTCCGGATCGGCGACATCGCAGGCGATGCGCTGCTGAAGGCCTCGCACGGCTCCATCCAGCTCGGCGAGACCGGCGGCGAGGTCGAGGCGAAGCTCTCGTACGGCGACCTCGAGATCACCCGCGCCCTCGCCTCGGTCACCGCGAAGACCGCCTACGGCAGCATCCAGCTGCGCGAGGTGTCGAGCGGATCGGTGCAGCTGGAGAGCGGATTCGGCCAGGTCACCGTCGGCATCCGCCCCGGCGTGCCGGCCTGGCTCGACCTGTCGTCGAAGGAGGGCCACGTGCGCAACGAGCTCGCCGCCGACGGCACGGCCCCGGCTGCCACCGAGCAGACGGTCGCCGTGCGCGCCCGCACCCAGTACGGCGACATCACCGTGCGCCGCGCCCCGGCCGCCGAACAGTCGCGCCGCGACGTGACACTCTGACCCGCTGCACGAACCGAGAGAGGACTCCCCCATGACCAGCCCGGCCAGCCGCCCAGACGCCGTCCATCCCGGCGCCTCCCGCCCCGCCGCCGGCCCCGCAGACGCCATCCGCCTCCGCGGCATCCGCAAGTCGTACGGCACGCAGCTCGTGCTCGACGACGTCGACCTCAGCGTGCCCGCCGGCACCGTGACCGCCCTGCTCGGCCCCAACGGGGCGGGTAAGACCACCACCGTGCACATCCTCTCCACGCTGGTGCGAGCGGATGCCGGCTCCGCCGCGGTGGCCGGCTGCGACGTGGCGCACGATCCCGACGGCGTACGCGCCGCGATCGGCCTCACCGGCCAGTTCTCGGCCGTCGACACCCTGCTCACCGGTGAGGAGAACCTGCTGCTCATGGCGCGCCTGCGGCACCTGAACGCCCGGCGCGCGAAGACCCGGGCGGCCGAGCTGCTCGAGCAGTTCGACCTCGCCGACGCCGCCGAGAAGCCGCTCTCCACCTACTCAGGCGGCATGCGCCGCCGTCTCGACCTCGCCATGACGCTGGTCACGGCACCGCAGGTCATCTTTCTCGACGAGCCCACCACGGGCCTGGATCCGCGCAGCCGCCACACCATGTGGGAGATCGTGCGCGGACTCGTGGCCGAGGGCACCACGGTGCTGCTCACCACGCAGTACCTCGACGAGGCCGACGAGCTCGCCGACCGCATCGCCGTGCTCGACGGCGGCCGCATCGTGGCCGAGGGCACGCCCGACGAGCTCAAGCGCCGCATCCCGGGCGGCCACCTCGAACTGCGATTCGCGGATGCTGCGCTGCTCGACGCCGGAGCCCGCCTGCTCGAGACGGCCGGCCGCGACGACGCCGCGCTCGCGCTGACCGTGCCCTCCGACGGGGGCGTCGCCGGGCTGCGTGGCGTGCTCAACCGCCTCGCCGACGCCGACGTCCCCGTGCTCGACGTCAGCATCCACACGCCCGATCTCGACGACGTGTTCTTCGCGCTCACCGGCAGCACGGCCACCGCAGGCCGAGCCGCCTCCCCCGCCGATCAGGAAGGAACCGCATCATGACCGCTCTCAGCGACACCCGACCACCGGCCCCGGGCCCGGCATCGCTCCCGCCGACCGCTCCGCGCTCCTCGCACGTGCTGGCCGACTCGGCCACGATGCTGCGGCGCAACCTGCTGCACCTCATCCGCTACCCCGGGCTGTCGGTCTTCACGATCCTCGGCCCGGTGGTGATGCTGCTGCTGTTCGTCTTCGTGTTCGGCGGCACGCTCGGAGCCGGCCTGCCGGGAGCCGCGCCGTCGGCAGGAGGGCCGGCCGACGGCCGCGAGGCCTACCTCGCCTACGTGATGCCCGGCATCCTCGCCATCACGATCGCGGGCAGCGCCGGCGGGATCGCCACCACGGTCGCCATGGACATGACCGAGGGCATCACCGCACGCTTCCGCTCCATGGCCATCTCGCGGGCGGCCGTACTGGCCGGCCACGTGCTCGGCAACACCGTCCAGGCGCTGATCGCCGTGGTGCTCGTACTGGGCGTGGGCCTGGCCATCGGGTTCCGGCCCACCGCCGGCCCGGCCGAGTGGCTCGCCGCCGCCGGCATCCTGACCCTGATCGCCTTCGCGATCAGCTGGCTCGGCGTGGCGATGGGCATGCAGGCCCGGTCGGTGGAGACGGCGAGCAACCTGCCCCTGGTGCTGCTGTTCCTGCCGTTCCTCGGCAGCGGCTTCGTGCCGACGGAGTCGATGCCCGGCTGGCTGCAGGGCTTCGCGCAGTACCAGCCGTTCACGCCGTTCATCGAGACGATCCGCGCGCTGCTGCTCGGCACGCCGCTCGGCTCGAGCGCCCTCTGGGGGATCGGCTGGTGCGTGCTGCTGACCGTCGCCGGCTACGCCTGGGCCCGCGCCCTGTACGAGCGCCGCTCGGTGCGCTGAGCCCGGACGGTTCAGCCGGCGCGACCGGCCAGCGCCGGATACAGCGCCTCGAGCGGACCCGAGAGCGCGCTCTTCACGTCGCGGCTCACCTGGTCGGCGAGCACCTCGTGGGCACCGGCCGCCACCGCGTCCCAGATGGCCGCCACGATGAGGGCGGGGTCGTTCTTCTCGGTGTCGAGGTGCGCGGTCATCGGCGTGTCGGTGTAGCCGAGGTGAGCGCCCACCACGAGCGTGCCCTGGGGAGCCAGCTCGAGCCGCAGCGAGTTGGTGATCGACCACAGCGCCGCCTTCGATGCCGAGTAGCCGCCCGCCAGGGCCAGCCAGCTGAGCACGGAGTGCACATCCACCAGTGCCCCGCCGCCGTTCGCGGCCAGCGCCGGCGCGAAGGCCTTGGCCACCCGCAGCGCACCGAAGACGTTGGTCGCGAACACGGCCTCCACCTCCTCGACCGGGGAGGCGAGCAAGGCGCCCGCTCCCCCGACCCCGGCGTTGTTGACCACGATCGAGACGTCGCCGGCCGCAGCCAGCGCGGCCCGCACGCTCGTCTCGTCGGTCACGTCCAGCGCCAGCGGAACCACCCGCGCATCAGCCCACTCCCGCGGGCTCCGCGCACTGGCGTACACCTTCGCCGCGCCGCGCTCGAGCGCCTGGCGCACGAACTCGCCGCCGAGCCCCCCGTTCGCTCCGGTGACGAGAACGGTGCTGCCGTCGATCTGCATGATGTCTCCTGGTGAGTCGTGGCCCGCTGCACGGCGGGCATTCTGAATTCGTGTTCCGAACCTAGCATGCTGGATCTGAGAACTGAACTCAGGTAGGATGAACGGATGCTCGGCATCCTCGGCGGCGACGACCGCTGCCCCATCGCCCGTTCCCTCGACGTGCTCGGCGAGAAGTGGAGCCTGATGATCGTGCGCGACTGCCTGGCCGGATCGACGCGGTTCAGTCGTCTGCAGGCCTCACTCGGCATTCCGCGCGAGGTGCTCACGGCGAGGCTGGCGTCGCTGGTCGAGGGCGGAGTGCTCCAACGGCACACCTACAAGCCCGAGTCGGGCCGGTCCCGCGAGGAGTACCTGCTCACCGAGGCGGGCCGCGATCTGGCGGTGGTGCTGCTGGCGCTCGGCGACTGGGCGGACCGGTATCGCCCCGCGACGCGCGAGCCTCTGCTGCGCTTCGTCGACAAGAGCGACGGTGAGGTGATCGGAGCCGCCGCCGTGCATCGCGACGGCCGCCTCGTGCCGCGCGAGCGCATCCGGGCCGAACTCACGCCCACCGCTCCCGCCTGACGAACGCGGCTCCGTCGGGTCAGTGCCGCCGGCCTATCTGGGCGAGCCGATTCATCCAGCGGAGCAACCGCCGGGTGCCGCGCCGGCCGACCACGCCCTCGCTCACCGTGGGGAACATCCGGAACGTCAGCTGCGCCACCACGTCCCCCGCAGCCGCATCGACCTCGTCGCCTGCGGGCGCGCCGAGCGTCTTCACGGCCTGCTTGCGGATGTAGGCGAACAGGATGCGGCCCACGGCCGACCGCTGCATCTCGCTGATCGCCGTGTCCAGCGTGTACGCCCCCGGCACCGCGGCCAGGTTCGGTGGCAGCACCCGGCCGAGCAGTCGTGCGAAGTCGTCGGCGGGAAATCCGCGCTCGACCGAGGGCGAGACGTACGCGGCGATCCCGCCATCGGCCTGCACGGCGACCGTCGCGTCCGCGTCCGCCCCGGCCGTCGGCACATCCAGTGCATCGGTGTCGCCGGCACCCGCCCCGGCATCCACCGTCTCGAGCGTGATCGTGCGCCGCCAGAGGATGTCCCGCGACGACCTCCCGAGACGCAGCTCGAAGGCTCCGGGCTCGAACTCCCACCCGTGCGTGGCCGTGTTCCAGAACGAGAAGTCCCGTGGCGTCAGCTGCAGCACCACGTCGTCGGTCTCCCCGGGTTCGAGCCGCACCTTGGCGAATCCGCGCAGCTCCTGCTCGGGCCGGAAGACAGAGCTGACCGGGTCGTGCACGTACAGCTGCACCACCTCCGATCCGGCGCGATCGCCGGTGTTGGTGACCGTCAGCCGCACCTCGATCCCCGCCGCGTCGTCGCTCTCGACCGCCGGCTCCGACCAGTCGAAGCTCGTGTACGAGAGTCCATGCCCGAACGGGAATGCGACCCGCTCGCCGGCCGAGTCGAAATACCGGTACCCCACGTACAGGCTCTCGCGGTACTCGACGGTCGCCGGCCCGTTGTGCAGCTGCGAGGCCGGATGCTCGGAGTACCGCACCGGGAAGGTCTCGGCCAGCCGGCCGCCCGGTTCCGTCGCGCCGAGCAGCACCTCCGCCATCGCGCTGCCCCCCGCCTGACCACCCAGGTACCCCTCGACGATCGCCGGCACCCGGTCGCTCCAGGGCAGCTCGACGGGCGATCCGTTCTGCAGCACCACCACGGTGTTCGGGTTCACGGCGGCGACGGCCTCGACGAGCCGGTCGTGCGCCTCGGGGAGTCGCAGATGCTCGCGATCGACACCCTCGGTCTCGAACGTCTCGGGCAGACCCACCACCACGATCGCGGCCGCCGCACCGCGGGCGAGTTCGACCGCCTCCGCGAGCTGCTCCGCGCTCGAGTCGTGCCGCACGCGGTCGTACCCGGGCGCGTAGGCCACCGTCGAGCCCGACGTCTCCCGCAGCGACTCGAGCAACGTGTCCACGCGCGTCGCCACCACGTGCGAGCTGCCCGCTCCCTGGAACCGCGGCTCCTCGGCCAGGGCGCCGATCAGCGCGAGGCGCGCGCCGGCCGGCGGCGGCGTGAGCGGCAGCACTCCCCCGTCGTTCTTCAGCAGAACCGTGCCGGCGGCCGCGGCCCGCCGTGCCAGCGCGTGATGCGCGTCGAGGTCGGCCTCGGCGGCCCCACCCGACGCCGCCGGCCCGTGCCGGTGCACGAGTTCCACGATCCGCCGCGCCGCGGCATCAAGCGCCGCGTGCGGCAGCCGGCCCGAGCGGGTGGCGTCGAGCACGTACCGGTCGTCGCCACGGCCGAGGCCGGGCATCGCGAGGTCGCTGCCCGCCGGGATCGACACCGTGCGGTCCCAGGTGGCTCCCCAATCCGACACCACCACGCCATCGAAGCCCCACTCCTCGCGCAGAACGCCCCTCAGCAGCCAGGCGTTCTCGGTGCAGTGCTCGCCGTTCAGGCGGTTGTAGGCGGCCATCACGGTGGCCGGATGCTCGTTCCGCACGATCGGCTCGAAACTCGCCAGGTAGACCTCCCGCAGTGCCCGCTCGTCCACGATCACATCGACCCCGTACCGCCGCGACTCGGTGTTGTTCGCCGCGAAGTGCTTGAGCGAGGCGCCGATCCCGGTGCTCTGCACACCGCGCACCCAGGCGGCACCCATCCGCGACGACAGCAGAGGGTCTTCGGCGAAGTACTCGAAGTTGCGCCCGCCGATCGGCGTGCGCTTGAGGTTCACACCGGGGCCGAGCAGCACCGCCACACCGTGGGCCGCGGCCTCGTGGCCGAGGGCCACTCCGATCTCGCGCACCAGCTCCGGGTCCCAACTCGAGCCGAGCGCCGCGGCGGTCGGGAAGCAGGTGGCCGGATGCGAGTCGAACATCGACATGCCCGAGCCGTCGTGGGGCTTGCGCACCCCGTGCGGCCCGTCACCCAGGCGGATCGACGGGAGGCCGACGCGGGGCACGGCGGTGGTGGTCCAGGCATCCGCCCCGGCCGTGAGCGCCACCTTCTCGGCGTCGGTCAACTGCGCGACGATTTCGGCGGGGGTCATCTCGGTCATGTCCGTCCATCGTAGAACTGCGAACCTCTGCAAGACTGACACCGTGACCGACACCCCCACCCTCCCCACCGTCTCGATCGTCATCCCCGCCTACAACGAGGAGGCCGGCATCCGGCACTGCCTGGTGGCGGCCATCGAGCAGACGGTGCCCGCGCACGAGATCATCGTGGTCGACAACAAGTCCACCGACGGCACCCGGGCGGCGGTTGAGGCGATGCAGGCGGCGTTCCCCGAGTCGAACATCCGCATCGTGGTGCAGGATGCCGAGCAGGGCATCACCCCCACCCGCAACGCGGGCTTCGACGCGGCGACGGGTACGGTGATCGGCCGCATCGACGCCGACTCGGCGCTGTCGCCGAACTGGGTCGAGCAGGTGCAGCTCGCCTTCGCCACGGGGGACTTCGTGGCGGCCAGCGGCCCGGTCGAGTACTACGACATGCCGATGCGCGCCTTCGGCCACCACGCCGACGACACCTTCCGGAAGCTCCAGGTGAAGCTGGCCGGCAAGTACGTGTTCCTGTTCGGCACCAACATGGCCCTCACCAGAGAGGCCTGGCTGGCCGTGCGCGACGAGGTCTGCCCCGACCGCGAAGACCTCATGCACGAAGACATCGACCTCGCCGTGCACCTCGCCCTGAAGGGCCTGAAGATCGGCTACGTCTCGGCGATGGTGGTGGGCATGTCGGCCCGGCGCCTCGACTCCGCCCCGAAGGACTACCTCTACTACGTCGAGCGCTTCAAGCGCACCTACGACGCCCACGGCATCCGGGATCTGCGCCTGCTCGCCCCGATGGCGGTGTTCCTCGGCATCTACCCCGCCCTGCACGCCGGACGCCGACTCACCGAGCGCCGCACCGCCCAGCAGTGGGGCGGCGCACCGAAGCCGGTCGCGGCCTCCGACGCCGACTGATCGAACACCGGGCACCTGGACCGGGAGCGGACCCGCACAGCATCGGGGTTTGCGCAATGGGGTGCGTATGCCGTATCCGGGTCCAGACTGGGGGACGGGCCATCGGGTCCGGGCCATCGAGGGGACAGCACGCATGCACTCTGATCGCCGCATCCTCTCGCGCGGTCGCGCGTTCCGGGCCATCACCTCGCTGCTCCCGGATGCCCCGACGATCGTGCTGCTGCACGGCATCGGGGCCTCGCACCGCTACCTGAGCCACCTGCACGACGAGCTGGCCCGCACGAACACCCTCCACTCCATCGATCTCCCGGGCTTCGCCGGCCTGCCCAAGCCCGATGAGGCTCCGGATGTGCCGGTCATGGCGGCGGCGCTGGCTCGCGTGCTCGACCGGCTCGGCGTGCGCCAGGCGGTCGTCGTCGGCCACTCGATGGGCGCCCAGTGGGCGGTCGAGCTCGCCGTGCAGCGGCCCGACCTCGCCCGGGCGGTGGTCGCGATCGGGCCGGTGTCCGATCGCGACCACCGCTCGCTCCTCGCGCAAGCGGCCGCCCTGGCCCGGGACATCCTCGGCGAGCCCCTCCGGGTGAACGCAGTGGTGTTCGCCGACTATCTGCGCTGCGGGCCGGTCTACTTCCTGCGCGAATCCGGCCCCATGATCCGCTATCCGATCGAGGACCGCGCGCGCGAACTCGAGGCCCCGCTGCTGGTCGTGCGGGGCGGGAACGATCCGATCGCCTCGACCGCCTGGTGCACACTCCTGAGCGATCGCGCCGCACAGGGCTCCGTTGTCGAGGTGCCCGGCCACCGGCACGTCGTGCAGCACACGGCCCCGCTCGAGGTCGCGGCGGCGATCCGCGCACTGATGGCCTCGATCCCCACCGCATCCGTCCCACCGAGGAGTGAACCATGAGCCACAAGAAGCCGGGCCAGAAGAACTCTGAGCGCAAGAGATACCGGAACGCGAACGCGCATCCGCACGACCGGATGCCCAAGCGCGCCTACGAGAAGGAGCTCCGCCGCCTGCAGATCGAGCTGGTGAGCCTGCAGCAGTGGGTGACGGCATCGGGAGCCCGCGTGCTGGTCATCTTCGAGGGCCGCGACGCCGCCGGCAAGGGCGGCGCGATCAAGCGGATCATGCAATATCTCAACCCGAGGACAGCGCGGGTCGTGGCGCTGCCGCAGCCGAGCGAGCGCGAGAAGGGGCAGTGGTACTTCCAGCGGTACATCGAGCGGCTGCCGGCCGCCGGGGAGATCGTGCTGATGGACCGCTCCTGGTACAACCGCGCCGGCGTCGAGCGGGTGATGGGCTACTGCACCGACGAGCAGTACGAACGCTTCCTGCGCCAGGTGCCGGTGGTCGAGCGGATGCTGGTCGACGACGGCGTGATCGTGCTGAAGTACTGGTACTCGGTGAGCGACACGGAGCAGGAGAAGCGCTTCCGCCGGCGCCTGAACGACCCGATGCGCCGCTGGAAGCTCTCCTCCACCGATCTGCTCTCGATCACCAAGTGGGAGGACTACTCCCGCGCGAAGGACGCCATGTTCGAGCGCACCGACATCGACGAGGCCCCGTGGTGGACGATCGAGAGCGACGACAAGCGCTCCTCCCGCATCAACACCATCCACCACCTGCTGAGCCGCATCCCCTACGACCACCTCGATCCCGAGCCCGTCGACTTCCCGGCGCGCCCCGACGCCGTCGACGCCGACCGCCCGCCGCAGGACGGCCATCGCTTCGTCCCCGACCACGCCGCGTCCGTGGCCTGAACCCCGACCATCGAGATACAGCGCCGCCAACGGGATCGGGCTGGTCCGGTCGTCACCGATATCGCCGCGGCACGGTCCAATGCCGCCCGAACTCCACGTCGAAGCTCGGCGGCTCGAACGGGCTGTCGCCACCGGCCGGGTAGCTGGTGAGCTCGCCGAACACGATGCGGTCGGGGAGCAGGTAGAGATCGACCCGCACGAAATCGGTCCCGTCGCCCAGGCTCTCCGCCACGGCGATCATCTCGCGCAGTCGCGCGGGCATCGGCCGCGGCGGGTCGGCCCACGCCGGCCCTCCGCTCATCGGAAGGTGCTGCCAGTCCGGCAGGTAGAAGTCCTGGGTGCGATTGGCGAAGCGGCCGGAGTCCGCCGTACGCCCACTCCCGGTTCGGCCCCTGACCGTAGAGCTGCGACACCCAGTGCCGAGCGATCGCGATCAGCTGGGCTCGGCCGGCCGCCTCGGGCCGGACGTGGCGGTACACCCAGCTCGCCTCGGCGGCCGGCAGCGTGGCGTCGCCCGGGGCCGTCGAGAACACCGTACGCCTGCGGGAGGTAGTGGGCGCCCACGCGAGCGGCGACGTGGTCCCGCACGGCCGCCTTGTCCGCGAAGGTGACCAGCACGGGCCGCCGGTCGCGCAGCATCTTGTAGCGCACCTTCTCGGTGAAGGTTCGAGGATGGCGGGTTCTGAGCAGGCGAATGGCTCTGACCAGCCGGCTCCGTTCGCGCAGCCGAGCGGCAATCACGTGCTTCTCCTCTCGTGGGCCGCGAGGTCGTGCAGCCGGCGGGGCGTCAGCTGGGCAGCACGACGATCCAGACGAACCAGACGATCATCGCGAGCCAGACGAGGGTGGCGGCGGCGGCGAGGGCCGCCGAGCCGCGACCGCCGAGGCGCCACACCGGGATCAGGCCGAAGAAGCCGACACCCAGCAGGATGCCCAGCCACGGCGTGATCGTCGGCACGCCGACGAGCGTGAAGCCGGGATAGCCGCCGAGCGTCGTGCTGATCAGGATCCAGATCGCCCCGAGGAACACCGCCCCGGTGACCGGCGCGATCCCGCTGGCCAGCAGCAGCCCGAAGGGCTCACGGCGCAGGGCCTGCACGAGCACCGCGATGATCCAGCCGATCAGCCACAGCGCCACGAACACCCCGAAGATCAGCGGGACCGTCAGCTCGAACGCGTTCTTCTGGTCGACGGCCGTCACCACCGAGGCGAAGCGGGACGTCGGATGCACCGAATCGGCGCTCACCAGCGGATACGCCGCGGCGGCATCCGCGCACGCCGGCTGCACCGCCGTGCCGGGGGCGGCCAGCCAGGTCGCCAGCTGGTCCATCGCGCAGGCATCCGCGGTGGCGCCGGCCCGGCCGTTGGCCCCGACGACCACGAGCTGGTTGGACGGGAAGGCCGCCTGGCCCGCCTGTGCCGCGCCGACCGAGATCAGCGGGTCGCTGTCGGAGGCGAAGATCAGCGCGGGCTGGGGCGCCGGTGCGGTGGCCCGGGTCTCGGTGGGCGAGGGCGGCAGCCCGAGCGATCCGCAGATCGCGTCGGCCGCCGTGAGGTAGGTGAGCACCGGCAGCGGCACCGGGTCGGTGCTCTCGGAGCCCTCCGGCGGCGCCACGGTGGGGTCGGCCGACCAGAACGGCTGCTCGTCGCGGCACGTCTCCAGCCAGTAGAGCCCGAGGCTCGTGTCGGCGAGGTGCTGCAGGGCGATGGGGATGAAGGGGTTCAGCGCACCGGTGTCGCCGTCGGCCAGGCGGGACAGCAGGTACGGCACCGCAGCGGCGGTACCCGGGTCGTACAGGGCCTGCTGCACGATCGTCACGACGTCCGAACCGGTGAGCGAGTAGTAGCGCTGCTTGCCGGTGATCGGGTTCGTCATCAGCCCGTTGACCGGCTCGTCGCTGAACAGCGCCGCGGCGGCCGCGAGATCGGCGTTGAGGTCGGGGTACTCCCCGCCGGATCGGGCCGACAGGGCCGTGAGCGTGTCGCTCAGAGCGAGGTAGGCGTCGCCCTTGAGGTCACGGTCGACGGGGCTGAATGCGTTCAGCACCACCGCATCCACTCCACCCGAGTCACGGGCGGCGACGAGCTGCATCACCTTGGTCGACCATGAGTCGCCGTACAGGGTCCAGGTGGGGTAGGCCAGAACCTGGCGCAGGTCGATCACGTCGGCCGCGGCATCCGCCTTCGTGTAGGCCGTGGGGTCACCGCCGGCCGTCGAGAACTCGGTCAGGCAGTCCTTGAGCGCGAGCCCGACGTCGGCCATCTCCGTCGACGGCGCGTCGTCGGTCGTGAAGGTGTTCACGTACGCCGAGGAGGCCGCGGGGCAGTCCAGCGGGTTGCTGGAGTCGACGCCGCCGCGCTGCCCCAGCACCACGATGTCGCGGGTTCCGCCGATCCGCGGGTCGGCCGCCAGAGCCAGCGCCGCATCCGTCGACGTCTGACCGGGGCCTCCCGCCATCGTGACGACGGGCGAGCCGGTGGCCGGCTGCGTCGAGGCCGGGATGACCACGTACGGCAGCTCGATGGCGCGACTGGAGGGGTTCGCCCGGGTCTCGGGAACGGCCAGGGTCGCGCACACCGCGGTGGACGGGAGTCCGGGATCGCAGGATCGCTCTGTGCTCGTGGCGGCGCCGGCGCCGGACACCGGACCGGCGACCAGAACGGCAGCTACGGCGGCACCCAACGCGAGCTGCGCAATAATTCGACGGCCCACGTCTCCCTTTCGACCTCGGGTCACGATTCACGCATTCGGGTTACGTGGTAGCCAACCTAACGCATCCGCGGAGCAACTCCGGGGAGGCCGGGCACCGGAGCACCGGAACCGGCCGGGATCACCGGAACTAGACTGGGCCCATGCCTGAGCAGACGACGCCGTCGGACAAGCCCGTCCCCAAGAGGGTTCGCACCCGTCACTTCCAGAACGCGAAGGAGACCGGGGTGAAGATCACCGGCCTCACCAGTTACGACATGCTCTCGGCGCAGATCTTCGACGAGGCGGGCATCGACTTCCTGCTCGTCGGCGACTCGGCCGGCAACAACGTGCTGGGCTACGACACGACCGTTCCCGTGACGGTCGACGAGTTGATCCCGCTGGCCCGCGGCGTGGCGGGCGCCGTCACGCGCGCCTTCGTGGTGGCCGACATGCCCTTCGGCTCGTACGAGAACAGCGCCGAGGAGGCCCTGCACACGGCCGTGCGGTTCATGAAGGAGTCCCGCGCGCACGCCGTGAAGCTCGAGGGCGGGGTACGCAGTGCCGACAAGATCCGCCGCATCGTCGACGCCGGCATCCCGGTGATGGCCCACATCGGCTTCACCCCGCAGAGCGAGCACGGCCTCGGCGGCCACATCATCCAGGGCCGGGGCGAGGGCGAAGAGCAGCTGCTGGCCGACGCGCTGGCCGTGGAGGAGGCCGGCGCCTTCGCCGTGGTGCTCGAGATGGTGCCCGCGAAGGCCGCCCAGCGGGTCACCGAGGCGATCGGCATCCCCACCATCGGGGTCGGTGCCGGGCCGCACGTCGACGGCCAGCTCCTGGTCTGGACCGACTTCGCCGGCTTCTCCACCGGCCGCATCCCCAAATTCGTCAAGCAGTACGCCGACCTGCGGGGTGCGCTGACGGATGCCGTGACCCGGTTCCGCGGCGACGTCGCCGATGCCCGATATCCTGGCCCCGAGCACAGCTACGAATGACCGAGGCGCTCCCGAAGACAGCAGCGCCACGATTGACGAAGGAACGATTGACATGAGCGAAGACCCGTCGACCCAGTACTGGTACAACACGAAGACCGGCGAGGTCGAGAAGGGGTACGTCACGAACTCCGCCGATCGTGTCGGGCCCTTCCCCACGCACGAGGAGGCCGAGCACGCCCTCGAGAAGCTCCGCGCCAACAGCGCGAAGTGGGCCGAGGAAGACGCGCGCGATGACCGCTGACGCCGCGCCCGAGGCTGTCGCCGTGGGCAAAGACGTGACCGGGGCCGACACGCACGAGCAGCCGAAGGAGCCGGGCACCGTCGCGGTGGGCATCGACATCGGCGGAACGGGCATCAAGGGCGCGATCGTCGACGTGGGCACCGGCGAGCTGCTCACCGAACGCAAGAAGATCGCCACGCCCGAGGGCGGTGAGCCGGATGCGATCGCCCAGACGGTGCTCGACCTGGTCGACTCGCTCGGCGAGATCCCCGCCTCCGCCTCGGTGGGCATCTGCTTCCCCGCCGTCGTGCGCCGTGGCGTCACCATGTCGGCGGCGAACGTCTCGAAGAAGTGGATCGGCTTCGAGGCCGAGAAGCTGTTCGAGAAGACCCTCGGCCGCGACATCACCTTCGTCAACGACGCGGATGCCGCCGGCTTCGGCGAGGTGCGCTACGGGGCGGCCGTGGGCCGTCAGGGCCTGGTGCTGATGACCACGCTCGGTACCGGCATCGGCACGGCCATCATCTACGACGGCGTGCTCATCCCGAACGCCGAGCTCGGGCACCTCGAGATCGGCGGGGTCGACTACGAGACGAAGGCCTCGTTCGCGGCGAAGGAGCGCGAAGACCTGAGCTGGAAGAAGTGGGCGCACCGCCTGCAGAAGTACTACGACCAGCTCGAGAAGCTCTTCTCCCCCGACCTGTTCATCGTGGGCGGTGGCGTCTCCAAGAGCTTCGAGGAGTTCATCCCGCTGCTGGAGCTGCAGACCGAGATCGTCCCGGCCACCCTGCGCAACAATGCGGGCATCCTCGGGGCGGCGTGCCTGTCGACGATGCGCACGAGCTTCCTGGAGTAGCCGTGCCGTAAGCTGGGCGCAGTGAATGGGCCGGCAGACGGTCGCGTCGTCGCATCCGGGGCTCCGGTCCCGGTGCGGCGCCGAGGAACGTCCGGGCTCCACAAAGCAGGGCGGTGGGTAACACCCACCCGGGGTAACCCGCGAGACAGTGCCACAGAAAGTAGACCGCCCCAGGCCGCAAGGCCTGGGGTAAGGGTGAAACGGTGGTGTAAGAGACCACCAGAGGCCGCGGTGACGCGGTCGGCTCGGTAAACCTCGCCCGGAGCAAGGTCAGACAGGATGCGCTAACGCTGCTCGCTCAGCATCCGGGTAGACCGCTCGAGGGTTGCGGCAACGCAACTCCTAGATAGATGGCCGTCAGGGAGCTCGCTCCCCCACAGAACCCGGCGTATCGCCGGCCCATTCACCTCAAATAATCGGACAGTTTGATCACTAGCGAATCGGCAACGGTGTCCTCACCACCTAAGACGACGATGCGAGACGGCTTCAAGCGCTCCAATTCGGCGCCTACTACGTCGGGGATCTCATGGCCGGTGACGAGCAGCACCGGCGAGTAAGTGAGGATAGCTGCGGCTGAACCGGACAGGGCATCGGGAAAGACGAGACCGGAAGCTACGTACACGGTCTCGGCACCGGTCCGATTTCTCCACGAATTCCGCGAGACGGCTGCGGACACGGCGAACCGGTCAGGCCCCTCGATCCGTGTCACGCGAGTCGCGGACGGCGCGTAAGCGGCGATTGCAGCGAAGGTGGAGTCACTGATCGAGTCTGTTCCGCCCAGAACGATGATCTCGAAGGTGTCCAGACGCTCCAGTTCCGCAGCCACAGGGCTAGGGATGGAGTCTCGAGTGACGAGCAGCATAGGGCCGCTCTCCGCACCGACGATGGCTGAGCCCGATAGGGCATCCGGGAAATGTTCTCCCGAGGAGACGTACACGGAGGGGACGAAATCCCCGGCGTACATTGTCGCTGAGACTGCCGCCGACACGGAGTAGCGATCAGCACCACCGACGCGCGTGATTGGTGCGAAACGAGCCAAAGCAGACTCGACGGCCGAACCAATGGAGTCGATGCCCCCCAGGATGAAGATCCGAGCCGGCTTAAGGCGTACCAGTTCCGCAGCCACGACTGCGGGAACGGTGTCGCGCGTGACGAGGAGTACAGGCCCGTGTCCACCTGCGCCGGCGGAGCCGGAGAGGGCGTCGGGAAACTTCTCACCCGAGGCTATATAGACGTTCGCCGCCCCGGATGCGAACCCCACCTCGGAGACGCCAGCGGAGACGGAATAGCGATCAGGGCCGCCGATCCGCGACACACCGGCGGGAACACCCGTTACAGGTCCGTCTTTCGCATCAGCCGCAGCGGCCGCGAGCGTGCCCGCAGTGCTCACAGAGCTGGCCAATAAAACTACCGCCGAAATTCGAAGACGCTGATGCATTCTCATTTAGTGATCTTATGAGATTTACGAACATTCCTCAATGGAGCTGGTGCTGACCCGTCGACGGGCGAGGTGGCCCATCGGCGATACTCGTCACAGCCCCGATTCGTCGGTGCGCACGAGGATGCAGGTGCCCTCGGGGTCGATCAACACCTCGTCGGGGTCGGCGGCGCGGATCGCGGCCAGATCGGTGCCGGTGAGCGCCACGTTGCTGCCCTTGGAGACGCCGTGCTGCAGCAGGGCGGCCCCGATGCCGTAGCGGCTGCGGATGCGCTCGTAGAGCTCCACGAGATCGGCCTGGATGCCGCCGGCGACGGCCGACCGCTCCGATTCCGCAACGGTGAGCTGGGAGGCGATGCGGCCCTTCTGCTCGTCGCGCTGGGCCACCAGGAGGCGCTCCTCGGTAGCGATGTCGTCGCGGCGCGCGGTGATCGCGGCCAGGCGCTCCTCGATCTCCTCCATCCGCTCCATCACGCCGAGCTCGATGTCCTCGAGGTTCGAGCGGCGCACGCGGAGCGATTCGAGCTCGTGCTCGAGACCCTGGATGTCCTTCGACGACGACGAGGCCTGAAGCCGCTCCCGGTCGCGCTTCTCGCGCGCGGCGACCGTCTGGATGTCGCCCTCGACGCGGCCGATCTCGGCCTTGGCGTCCTCCAGCTCGCCCGAGACACCGCCGAACTCCTGCCGGGCGGCGATCGAGTCGCGCTGCAGCTCGGCGAGCCGGGCCTCTTGCGGCAGCGTGCGCAGGGAGTGCTGCAGCTGCGCGATGCGGTTGTCGGCCGCCTGAAGGTCGAGCAGCTTCTTCTGTTCCAGGGCCGGAGCCTTCATCTGGTTCCTTCGTGTTCGATGCGGGCGCACGCCGGGTGCGCGGGAATGAGGTCGAGCGGGCGGTGACCGTGGTGCAGGTCGGCGCGGTGACGGTGGGCGCTCACTGCGTGACGGTGAAATCCCACGGATCGGTGCGCAGTTCGCTCACCACGAACTCCACCTCGGGCAGCAGCTCGGCGAGCTGCCGGGCCGCGGTGTCGAGCCAGAGCCATTCACTCGCCCAGTGTGACACGTCGACGAGGGCGGGCCCGCCGCCCAGCCGCGACTGCTCGCGGGATTCCGAGGCCGGGTGGTGCCGGAGGTCGGAGGTGATGTAGACATCGGATGCCCGCACGGCGGCGTCGCCGAGCAGCGAGTCCCCGGCCCCGCCGCAGAGGGCGACCGTCGACACCTCCTGCTCGAACTCCCCCGCCGCGCGGATGCCGGTGGCCGTGGCGGGCAGGATCTCACCGAGCGCGAGCGCCAGGCGTCCGAGCGTGGTGGGTTCGGGCAGCTGTCCGACCCGGCCGAGGCCGGTGCCGGGCCGCGTGCCCTGGACGATCGGCCGCTGCTCGATCAGGCCCAGCCGGCGGGCGATCACCGCCGAGGTCCCGTCGTCGACGATGTCGGCATTCGTGTGGGCCGCGATGAGCGCGCAGCGCGAGCGGATCAGCTTCGCGAGCAGCGCCCCCTTGTAGCCGGTCTCGGCCACGGTGGTGACGCCGCGCAGCAGCAGCGGATGGTGCACGAGCAGAACGTCCGCCCCGGTGGCGACGGCCTGGTCGATCGTCTCGGCCACGGCGTCGACCGCCAGCAGCACGCGGGAGACCTCGTCGTCCGGCGCACCGCTCAGAAGGCCGGGGGCATCCCAGCCCTCGGCGAACTCGGTCGGCCAGAGGTTCTCGACGGCGGCGTTGAATTCTGCGAGCGTGATGGGCACCCGTTCAGACTACTGGGCTCCTCGCCGGCGAACCCGGGCTCTTGCTCCGTCGACCTTCGGCGACCGTCGCGCCGAGGTCACGACCGGTCACGACAGCTCGGCCGGCAGTCCGGTGAGCTCGGCGCAGCGCTCCCAGAGCCGGCGCTGGAGATCGGTATCGGTCCCCTGCGAGGCGGTACGGCCCGCGGCGCGCATCCGGTCGAAGTACGTGCCGCTGGGTGCGGGGACCGGCGAGGCGGAGGCGAGGGCGATCAGCGGCGCGGCGCCCACCTCGGCGCTCACGCCCCACCGGCTGCCGGTGAGGGCGTTGCCGAGCCGGATGAGCGGCGAACTCGCGCCGAAGCTGGTGTTCACCGCGCCCGGATGCACCGAGTAGGCCTCCACGGCCGGAACACGCCGGGCCAGCTCGCGGGTGAACAGGATGACGGCGAGCTTCGCGGTGCCGTAGGCGCGCCAGCCGCCGAGCCAGCGATGACGGTCGAAGTCGAGGTCGTCGATGTCGAGCCGCCCGACCCGGTTGGCCACGCTGGAGGTGGTGATCACGCGGCCGTGCCCGGGCGTGTCCTCGGTGGCGGCGCGCTGCACGGTGGGCAGCACCAGGCGCGTGAGGAGGTAGTGCGAGAGGAGGTTGGTCTGGATCGTGGCCTCGTGGCCGTCGACCGTACGCATCCGCTTCGAGATCAGACCCCCGGCGTTGTTCAGCAGCACGTCGATGCGCTCGTGCCGTTCGGTGAGCACGGCGGCCAGGGCGCGCACGTCGTCGAAGCGGGCGAAGTCGGCGAGGTGGTACTCCGCTCCGAGCCGTCGGGCGATGCCCTTGGTGCGTTCGGGATCGCGCCCCACCACGACGACGGTGTCGCCCTGCTGGGCGAAGTGGGTGGCGGTGACGGCGCCGATTCCGGAGCTGGCGCCGGTGATCACGATCGTGCGGGGAGTGGTGGTCATGGTGTTCATCGTGGCATGGCCGGCTGCCGGGCACCCGGGGCGGGCGGGGATTCCCACCCGGCCCCGGGCATCCGTCGGCGGAGCCGGGCCCTACTGCTCGAGCTCGGCGTCGAGCGTGATGGTGACACCGGTGAGCGCCTTGCTCACGGGGCAGCTCGCCTTGGCCGCGTCGGCGGCCTCGGCGAACGCGGCGGCGTCGAGGCCGGAGACCTCTCCGCGCACGGTCAGCGCGATGCCGGAGAGGCGGAAGCCGCCGTCCGGGTCGGGCCCGAGGGTCACGTCGGCCTTCACGTCGAGGGCCTCGACCGTGCCGCCGGCCGCTCCGAGCAGGGCGGAGAACTGCATGGCGTAACAGGCGGAGTGCGCGGCCGCGAGCAGCTCTTCGGGGCTGGTCGATCCGTTGGCCTCGTCGGCGGCGCGCTTCGGGAACGAGACGTCGAAGGTGGCGAGCTTCGAGCTGGTGAGCTCGACCTGGCCTTCGCCGGTCTCCAGGCTGCCGTTCCAGGCGGTGCGGGCGGTGCGAGTGGGCATGATTCTCCTTGGGTTGAGGTGGATGGAAGGACGGATGGTCGTCAGCGGCTCGCAGGGTCGAGCGAGCCGCGCACGTTCTGGTTCAGCCGCGACACCTGCTCCCGCAGGGCGGCGATGTCGCCGAGCTCGAGCCCGGTGGCGGCGCAGAGGCGTTCGGGGATGTCGGCGGCCTGCTCGCGGAGCGCCCGGCCGGGCGCGGTGAGGTGCACGAGCACCGTCCGCTCGTCGGCGGTGGAGCGGCGGCGTTCGAGCAGCCCGGCCTTCTCCAGCCGGCGCAGCAGGGGCGACACGGTTCCGGTGTCGAGCTCGAGTCTTTCGCCCAGGGCGCCGACCGTGCTCGGTTCGCCCTGCCAGAGCAGCTGCATCACGAGGTACTGCGGATAGGTGAGGCCGAGGGGCGCCAGCAGGTCGCGGTAGAGCGCGGTGAGCGAGCGCGAGGCGCTGTACAGCGCGAAGCAGATCTGCTGATCGACGGGGATCGATCCGGATGTCGTGGTCTGCATGAGGTGAGCGTAGCACTGTTGTGCTCAATTAAGTTGTGCACAATGAAAAAGAGGATGCCCGTCCTGAAAGAAGGGGGCGCGGCATTATGGACGCACACCCCGACCGCAAAGATCGGAGCACATCATGACCGAGCTCCGGTCAGGCCGACGTCAAAGACGTACCGGCCGGTTCACACCCGGCCTTCCGGCGTCATCCTGAAACGCGGCGGTCGTGAGACGAGCGCGATCAGCCGCTCGAGGGGCCCTTGGCCGAGGGTGAGCCGCCAGACGGTGGCGAACACCAGGCTGCAGAGCGTGAGCACCACGAAGGGTTGCCAGGAGTCGTAGCCGGGGGCGCCGTAACTGTGCCACACGGTCAGGGCGAGCACGTGGCCGGTGTAGATCGTGAGCGGCATGGAGCCGACGGCCCGGAGCGGCCACAGCACGATGCCGAGCACCCGGGCGAGGGCATTCCGGCCGGAGGTGAGCAGCAGCAGCACGCCCACCACCAGGAGCGCGGCGCCGATCGCGGCGACGTGGCGCAGCAGCTCCTGCGGGAACGTCTGCGGAGCGGCCTGATCGGAGAGCAGGGCCGCCACCACGGCGATCGAGAGCACCGCGCCGGTGCCCGCGACGAGCGATTGGGTGCGCCGATCCGTCAGATCGAACCTCGACACCGCGTAACCGACGGCGAGGAAGGCCGCCCAGATCAGCACCGGGTAGCTGCCGGTCGTGAACCAGTCCGACACCTGCGCCAGCTCCGAGTGCTCGAGCACGAACGCGCTCGCGCGCCCCGACACGGCCACCCGGATGGCGGAGCCGGCCACCAGCAGCAGGATCGCGCCGATCAGCAGGGTGCGCGACTTCGTCACCAGGAACGGCAGCGCGATCAGGAAGAGCAGTCCCCAGGTGTCGAGCACGATCGACACCCCAGAGGACATGGTCTGCAGGAACAGCCCCAGCGCCAGCAGGAAGATGCCCCGGATGGCGACCGTGCGCCGCACCTCGCCCAGCAGCTGCCCCTCGCGCAGCCGGGAGGCCACGAAGAGCCCGAGCGCGATGCCGCCCGTGACGGCGAACAGGGTGCGCGGTCGCTCGCCTCCCCCGGCGACGGCCAGCAGCTTGCCGAGGAACCCGCCCTCGTCGTCGGGCTGGGTGTGCGCGATGAACATGGTCAGCACCGCCCAGCCGCGCGCGATGTCGATCGCCGGGATGCGGTGCGCCTGGATCGCTCTCATCGTCCCCATCCGAATCGGCCGTCACTGCGGTGTCCGGCTCAATCCTACGAGTCGTCTGCACGAACCCGTCCGGGGCAAGGGGTTGCCGCGATCCGGATCGGTCGTAGCGTCGGAGCATGGCAGTTCAGAGCGGTAACGACGAGGGGACGGTCCGCAAGGACGAGTCCTACAGCCCGGCCAGCGGCCGCGAGACCGAGCGGGCGCAGGAGGATCCGCGCGGTTCCGCGCACCTCGACGACCCCGACATCGACCAGGCGGCGGTGAAATCCGTTCCCGGCGAGGGCGGCCCCGACGACGCGGGCGACATCGAGGTCGACGACGAGGCCATCCGCGAGTCGATCGCGCAGCGGGCCCGAGACGTGGGCGACGTCCGCGACTGAGGCTACCGAGCGGATTCGGCGGGCCCGGTGAACTCGTCGGTCAGTTCGTCTCGCCCACGGACGCCGAGCTTCCGGTAGACCCGCTGGAGGTGCGTCTCGACCGTACGGACGGAGAGCACCAGGCGCTCTGCGATCTCGCGGTTGGACAGTCCCGACGCCGCCAATCCGGCCAGTTCGAGTTCACGAGCCGAGAGCAACGCCGACTGCCCGGGCCGCACCAGGGGCAACGAGGTCACCCCGCAGGCCGCGATCCGGGCGTCGCGTCGTCGCGCGGAGGCCGCTGCCGCGCGGGCAGCGCCGGCTCGGCGGTGGAGCTCGGCCGCCCGGTCGAAGGCCTCCGCCGCCACGATGTGCAGATCGATGCCCTGAGCGTCGTGCCCGACCCCGTCGAACTCGTCCGCGAGGAGTGACAGCGACTCCTCGTCCTCGCCCACCGCAGCCTCCCCGGCCGCGAGAGCGCGGACCAGGCGCAGCGTGACCACGACGTACTCGCCGTCCATGCCGACGGCGAGTCGCTCGATCCGGCCGACCAGGGCGGCGGCCGCACCCATCCTCGCGGCTTCCGCCAGAGCCGCCAGGGCGGGAAGCAGAAAACCGGCTGCCTCATGCGTGTCGGCCGAGCGGATGAGCGACGCCCGGGCCGGCTCCCGCTGCCCCGAGCTCGCGTGGATCCATCCCTGCACCTGCAGGAACTTGCCCGAGACACCGGCGCCGGCACCGTGGTCGTCCGGGCCCTCCCACGGAAGCCACGCGCGAGCTCCCTCGGGATCACCGGCCAACGCCGAGGCCAGGGCGAGATCGAGCTTCACCAGGGCCAGGGTGCGCCCCACGCCGGCGAGCTCCAGCACGACGGTCGTGGCGCGCAGTTCGTCCTGCGCCTCGCGCAGTCGGCCGGCGGAGAGCAGGAGGGTTCCGACGGCCCAGCCGAGCATCCCCTGCGGGACCGGTTGGCCGAAGGTCGCCACCAGGTCGCGCAGCGCGCGCACCTCGGGCAGCGAGTCGTCGACGCGACCGCGCGTCGCATTCAGATTCGCCCGGACCATGTGCACGTTCGAGGCATCCGCCCCGACGTCCGCGTAGGCGGCCTCGGCACGGTCCAGCGCCTCGGCGGCGAGTGCGAGGCGACCCCTGAAGAGATGGGCGGTGCCGACGAGGAAGAAGCCTTCGGCGCGTTCGAGTCCCTCGGCATCCGGCAGTGCCGTCTCGATGAGTTCCCTGCCCGCCTCGACCTCACCCAGATTGAAGAGCATGAAACCCCGCAGCATGTTCCGCCGGAGGTCGCTCAGAGCCAGTCGCTCCAGCGAGACCTCGTCGATGAGCTCCACCGACTGCACGGCGCTCTCACGCACGTGACGGGCCATCGCCTCGAGTGCGGCCATCCGCTGCACGTCGTCGGAGGCATCCTGCGCACTCCGGGCCAGCCGATCCAGAGCGTCGTCCGGTCGCCCCGCCTGCGACTCGGCGGCCGCCAAGGTCATCGCCGCGTCGAATCCCCCGCCGTTCGCCACAGCCGCCTCGGCGAGACGCACGGAGAGGTTCGCCTGCGCGGTGCCCAAGGAGACGCGCGCGGCCCTGATCAGGGTCTCCGGCGCGATCCACTCACCGAGGTCCAGCCCGAACCGGCCGAGGGCGAGCGCTTCGGCGCCGGTGAGCTCGGTCGGTGCCAGGTGTCCCAAGACGTCCACGAGGGCGGTCGCGAGCCGGCGGCGCCGCACGGCGCCGACCGCGAGAGCCGTCGTCGTCTCGTCGATGCCGTCGTGGATGCGCAGGGACGGGGCACCTGATCCGCCCTGCTCGTCGATCGCGATGACCTCTTCGCCCTCGAGCCACTCGAGCACGTCGAGGACGTCCTTCTCCGCCAGGCCCACCGCCTCCAGCACGGCGGTCACCACCGCGAGACCGAGCGACGGGGCGAGACTCAGCAGATCGAGCACGATCCCGGTGTCCGGATGCTCCGCGCGCACCCCGTGCCCGGCCCGGGTCGAGACCGCCGCGTCGAGCGCCGGCATGCTCGGCAGCGGGCTGATCGGGCGCCAGGTCCCGTCGTCGAGGGTCAACGCGCCGGCGGAGACCGAGTGGGAGAGCGCCCGGAGGAACGGGGCGATCTGCCGGCCCCCACGCGCGGGAACGAATTCCGGCACGGCGGACGGATGCAGGGGCGCGCCGAGGTGGGCCGTCGCCAGCGCGGTCAGCTCGCGAGCGGTCAGCGGGCCGAGGTCGACCTGCGTCAGCGTGCCCCGACGCACCAGACGCTCGATCCGTCGGGACGGCCCGGCGGCACCCACCGACGCGACGGGCAGGATCTCCCGTGCGGCGACCGCGCGCGTCCACCGCTCGGCGGCGTCGTCGTCGAGCCGCTCGAGATCGTGGCCCACCCACAGTCTCGACCGGCAACCGTCGTCCAGGCTGCCGACCAGTTCACGGATGAAGCGAGATCGCCCCGAGCCGGGACGCCCCGACACCAGCACTCCGACGCCGGCCAGCAGAGACCCACGCGCGCGGCCGAGATCCCTCTGCCGCCCCGTGTACGGGGTGGAGTCGTCCTCCGGATGGTCCATCCCCGCTCCCACCGCTGATCCGCCCGTGCGGTCGATCAGCCCTCCGGGCCGGGCGCCCCGACGGCTTCGTCGAGTGGGCCCTACCGGGCTCGAACCGATGACATCCACGGTGTAAACGTGGCGCTCTACCAACTGAGCTAAAGGCCCGTCGCGGTGGCGACGCGTGAAAAGCATACAGGCCGGCGAGGGGCGCCCGGGGAATCCCGGCCTAGACTTCGGACGTGACACAGGATGACGCGGCGACGAGCGGCGCGGCCCGGCAGGACGCGCCCGAGGACGACTCCCCGTCGGTGAAGAAGGAACGCGCCGAGGCCGAGCACCGCTGGCCGGCCGCGATCGGCGTGCTGGTCATCCTGGTGAGCTATGCCACGCTGCCGCCGGAGTTCTTCGGGTCGGTGCGCTACGGCGTGGTCGCGGTGTGCCTGGTGCTGCTGGTGCCGGTGATCGTGATCAACCCGCACCGCCTGCGCCGGCAGACCACCTGGTCGCGCCGGGTGAGCGTGGCGCTCGTGCTGCTGATCGGCATCACCAACCAGGTGCTGCTCGTGACGCTCGTGCAGCTCCTGGTGGCCAACACCTCGGACGGTCCGAGCGTGCTGCTGGCGGCGCTGCAGGTGTGGATCACCAACGTCATCGGCTTCGCCCTGCTCTACTGGGAGCTCGATCGCGGCGGCCCCGTGGTGCGCACGCAGCGCACGCGGCACACCCTGCCACCCGCCGACTTCCGCTTCCCGCAGGACGAGGACCACGACGCCTCCCCCGAGGTCGCCGCCCACTCCTCGCGCACCAGCAACTGGCTCCCGGGCTTCGTCGACTACTTCTACTTCTCGCTGTCCGACTCGATGGCGTTCAGCCCCACCGACGTCATGCCGCTGACCCACCGCGCCAAGCTGCTGATGGGCCTGGAGGCCTTCGCCGGCTTCGTGCTGCTCGCCCTGGTCATAGCCCGGGGCGTCAGCCTCCTCGGCTGAGCCCGGCTGCGCGATGCCCGGCCGCGCGATGCCCGTCTGCGCGGTGACCGCTCAGACGCGGGCGGGCACCAGGTCTTCGAGGGCGGCGCGGTAGGCGGCGATCGAGCGCGCCTCACCGGGGGCCGTGATGAACGAGGCGCGGATGATGCGGTTCTCGTCGATCAGGAAGGTGGCGCGGTTCGCGAAGCCCTTCTCGTCGAGGAACACCCCGTAGTCCTTCGCCACGTCGCCGTGCGGCCAGAAGTCGGCCACGAGCGTGAAGTCGTAACCCTCCTTCTCGGCCCAGGCGCGCAGGGTGGCCTTCGAGTCGACCGAGATGCCGATGAGTTCGACGTTCGCATCCTTGAACAGGGCGAGGTTGTCCTCGAGCGTGCAGAGCTCGCTCGTGCACACGCCCGAGAAGGCGAGCGGGAAGAAGACGAGTGCGACGGGCTTCTTGCCCTGGAACTGACTCAGGCGGATCCGCTCCCCGTACTGGTTGGGAAGATCGAAGTCGGGTGCCAGAGTGTCGTTCTCCAAAGCCATGGAGGCTTCCTTTCCACTGCCGGGACGTCTTTCCGGCAAACGCCCCGCAATCATAGACCTGATACGACCCTGCACCAAGCGTGGGGCCGCCGACGCACAGCCGGCGCCCAGCGGAAACCTCCAGCGAGCTGGCGCGTTCGTGGTGGAAATAGTCACTAGGCTTGACTGTGGCGTTCGCCACCCCATCCCCGGTGCCGGCGCCTGACATCCAACGATCTGTGTACAACAGACAACAGAATGAGAGGTCGCCGGTGACTGTCAACGACCAGGACCCGTACTCGGCTGGACACGTGGATTCCGATCCGGAGGAGACCGCCGAGTGGAATGAATCACTCGACGCCCTCGTCGCCGCTCAGGGCCACGGCCGCGCGCGCGACATCATGTTGAGCCTGCTCAAGCGCTCGAAAGAACTGCACCTGAACGTGCCGATGGTTCCGACGACGGACTACCTCAACACGATCGCCCCCGAGAACGAGCCCGAGTTCCCGGGCGACGAGAACCTCGAGCGCAAGTACCGTGCCTGGATCCGCTGGAACGCGGCCATGCTCGTGCACCGCGCCCAGCGCCCCGGCATCGCGGTCGGTGGCCACATCAGCACCTACGCCTCCAGCGCCGCCCTCTACGAGGTGGGCTTCAACCACTTCTTCCGCGGCCAGGACCACCCGGGCGGCGGCGACCAGATCTTCATCCAGGGCCACGCCTCCCCCGGCACCTACGCCCGTGCCTTCCTCGAGGGCCGCCTGAGCGCCAACCAGCTCGACGGCTTCCGTCAGGAGAAGTCGCACATCGGCGGCGGCCTGAGCTCCTACCCGCACCCGCGGCTCATGCCCGAGTTCTGGCAGTTCCCCACGGTGTCGATGGGTCTCGGCCCGATCAACGCGATCTACCAGGCCCAGCTCAACAAGTACCTCACCAACCGCGGCATCAAGGATGCGTCCGACCAGCAGGTCTGGGCCTTCCTCGGCGACGGCGAGATGGACGAGGTGGAGAGCCGCGGCCAGCTGCAGGTGGCCGCGAACGACGGCCTCGACAACCTCAACTTCGTCATCAACTGCAACCTGCAGCGCCTCGACGGCCCGGTGCGCGGCAACGGCAAGATCATCCAGGAGCTCGAGAGCTTCTTCCGCGGCGCCGGCTGGAACGTCATCAAGGTGGTCTGGGGCCGCGAGTGGGACGACCTGCTCTCCCGCGACACCGAGGGCGCCCTGCTGAACCTGATGAACACGGTTCCGGATGGCGACTTCCAGACGTACAAGGCCGAGTCGGGCGCGTACGTGCGCGAGAACTTCTTCGGCCGCGATCCGCGTGCCCTGGAGCTGGTGAAGGATTACACCGACGACCAGATCTGGAACCTCAAGCGCGGCGGCCACGACTACCGCAAGGTCTACGCGGCCTTCAAGGCGGCCAGCGAGCACAAGGGCCAGCCCACTGTCATCCTGGCGCACACCATCAAGGGCTACGGGCTCGGCCCGTCGTTCGAGGGCCGCAACGCGACCCACCAGATGAAGAAGATGACGCTGGACAACCTCAAGACGTTCCGCGACGAGATGCACATCCCCATCACGGATGCCCAGCTCGAGGAGAACCCGTACCTCCCGCCGTACTACAACCCCGGCGAGAACGACGAGGCCATCCAGTACCTCCACGAGCGCCGCCGCGCGCTCGGCGGCTACGTGCCGGAGCGCCGCACGAAGCACACGGCCTTCACGCTGCCCGACGACTCCAGCTACCAGACCCTGAAGAAGGGCTCCGGCACGCAGGAGATCGCCACCACCATGGCCTTCGTGCGTCTGCTGAAAGACCTCACGCGCGCCAAGGACTTCGGCAACCGCGTGGTGCCGATCATCCCCGACGAGGCGCGCACCTTCGGCATGGACGCCTTCTTCCCGTCGAACAAGATCTACAACCCCAAGGGCCAGACCTACACCAGTGTCGACCGCGAGCTGCTGCTGGCCTACAAGGAGAGCCCTCAGGGGCAGATCATCCACGTGGGCATCAACGAGGCGGGCGCCCTCGCGGCGTTCACCGCGGTGGGCACGAGCTACTCCACGCAGGGCGAGCCGCTCATCCCGATCTACGTGTTCTACTCGATGTTCGGCTTCCAGCGCACGGGCGACGCCCTGTGGGCGGCGGGCGACCAGATGGCGCGCGGCTTCGTGATCGGTGCCACCGCCGGCCGCACCACCCTCACGGGTGAGGGCCTGCAGCACGCCGACGGCCACTCGCACCTGCTCGCGGCCACCAACCCCGCGGTCGTCTCCTACGACCCGGCCTACGGCTACGAGCTCAACCACATCGTGCGCGACGGCCTCGAGCGGATGTACGGCGGATCGCACAGCGACCCGAACGTCATGTACTACCTCACGGTGTACAACGAGCCGCACGTGCAGCCGGCCGAGCCCGAGGGTCTCGACGTCGACGGCCTGGTCAAGGGCATCTACAAGCTCAAGTCGGGCTGGACCGAGGGCCCCAAGGCCCAGATCCTCTCCTCCGGCGTCGCCGTGCCGTGGGCCCTCGAGGCCCAGGAGCTGCTGGCGAACGACTGGGGCGTCTCGGCAGACGTCTGGTCGGTCACCTCGTGGACCGAGCTCCGCCGCGACGGCCTGCGCGCCGAGGAGCACAACTTCCTGCACCCGACCGAGGAGCGCCACGTGCCCTACCTCACCTCGAAGCTGCAGGATGCTCCCGGCCCGTTCATCGCGGTCTCCGACTACATGCACGCGGTCACCGACCAGATCCGTCAGTTCGTGCCCGGTGAGTACGCCACGCTCGGCGCCGACGACTTCGGCTTCTCGGACACCCGCGCCGCGGCCCGTCGATTCTTCAAGATCGATGGCCCCTCCGTGGTGGTGCGCGTGCTCGAGCAGCTCGCCGCCCGTGGCGAGGTCGACCAGAACGCCCCCTCCTGGGCGATCGAGAAGTACCGCCTCTACGACGTGACGGCCGGCACCTCCGGTTCGGCGGGCGGCGAGAGCTGACGCCGACGCGCGGGAACACATCGATGATCGTGGTCGGGGCGGCGTCGCTCCGGAGGCCGGGCCCTCGGAGGTCGTTCTGATGGCTGCCAAGACGAAGGCGCAGACCCTCGCCTGGTTGCGCACCATCCAGGGCGAGCTCTCCACGGCCACGATCAAGCGTCTCGACGCGACGCTGCCCTGGTACGGCGACATGCCACCGGGGCGGCGTTCGGCGGTCGGCCTGGTGGCGCAGGCCGGCATCAAGTCGTTCATCCAGTGGTACGACGACCCGACCACCACCACCTGGATCGCCGCCGACGTGTTCGGCTCGGCGCCCCGGGAGCTGTTGCGCTCGGTCAGCCTGCAGCAGACGCTGCAGCTGATCCGCGTGGTCGTCGAGGTGGTCGAAGACCGCGTGGCGGGGTCCGACCCCTCGCTGCGGGAAGCGATGCTGCTGTACTCCCGCGAGATCGCCTTCGCGGCCGCCGACGTGTACGCCCGCGCCGCCGAGGCCCGCGGTCTCTGGGACGCCCGGCTCGAGGCCCTCGTGGTCGACAGCATCCTGAGCGGGGAGTACGACGACGAGCTGCCGAGCCGGATCGCGGCCCTGGGCTGGCACGGGCACGGCGAGGTGAGCGTGCTGGTGGGCACGACGCCCCGCCAGGTCGACGTCGACCAGCTGCGCCGCACGGCGCGGCACCTCAACGCCGACCTGCTGATCGGCGTGCAGGGTGGCCGGCTGGTGCTCGTGATCGGCCGGGCGCAGCCCGCCAACGGCCTGAACCCGCTCGATGCCGCCGTGCCTGAGGAGGAGACCTCCACGGTCGCGGCCGAGCCGGCCCTGTCGTTCCTGGACATCGCCACGCAGCTGGAGCCGGGGTTCGGTCCCGGCTACCTCGTGCTCGGCCACGAGGTGCCGAGCCTCGTCGACGCCTCACGCAGCGCGAAGGCCGCCCTCGCGGGCTTCGCCGTGGCGCGCGCCTGGCGCAACGCCCCGCGCCCGATGCTCGCCGACGACCTCCTGCCCGAGCGCGCCCTGGCAGGAGATCCGCTGGCGCGCTCCACCCTCGTCAACCGGGTGTACCGGCCGCTGCAAGACCAGTCCCCCGAGCTGATGACGACGCTGTGGTGCTACCTCGACAACGGCCGCTCGCTCGAGGCGACGGCCCGCGAACTGTTCGTGCATCCGAACACCGTGCGCTATCGCCTGAAGCGGGTCACGCAGGTGATCGGCTGGGATGCGACGGGCGCCCGGGAGGCCCTCATCCTGCAGTCGGCGCTCATCCTCGGGTCGATGAACGACCACGACTCGCCGGGCCATCGCCGATGACCTGCACCCCATCCGCTTGTCGCATTCCTCCAGTGTCTTTCGAGATCTCTTGGTCACGCTCGACACAGCACCCGTCCGAACTCTTGGGAGACTGAAGTCATGATCGTCGTCGTATGCCCCGGCCAGGGGTCGCAGACCCCGGGCTTCCTCGAACCCTGGATCGCTGAAGCCTCGTTCCGCGACACGCTCGTCGAGCTCGGCGACAGCGCCGGTGTCGACCTGGTGGCGCACGGCACCACGAGCGACGCCGACACCATCCGCGACACCAAGGTGGCGCAGCCGCTGATCGTGGCGGCCGGCATCCTCACCCTCGACGCGCTGTTCGCCGAGGGTCGTCGCGATCGCGTCGGCGGCATCGCCGGCCACTCGGTGGGCGAGATCGCCGCGGCCGCCGGAGCCGGAATCCTCACCAACCCGGATGCGATGCGCCTCGTGGGCGAACGCGGCCGGGCGATGGCGGATGCCGCGGCCCTCACCTCCACCGGCATGAGCGCGGTCGTCGGCGGCGACCAGACCGAGCTGCTGGCCCTCTTCGAGGAGCACGGCGTGCTGCCCGCGAACTACAACGGCGGCGGGCAGACCGTGGTGGCCGGTGCTCCGGATGCGCTGGCCCGGCTCGCCGAGGCCGCCCCGCGCGGCGTGCGGGTCATCCCGTTGCAGGTCGCCGGCGCGTTCCACACGCACTACATGGCCCCCGCGGTCGACCGGCTCGCGGCCGTCGCCGAGACGCTGCACCCGAGCGACCCGACGCTGCCGATCTGGACCAACCGCGACGGATCACTCGTCAGCAGCGGCGCCGAGTTCGTTCAGCTGCTCGTCGGCCAGGTCTCCAACCCGGTTCGCTGGGACCTCTGCATGGAGTCCTTCGCCGCCGCGGGCGTGACCGGCCTGATCGAGGTCGCCCCCGCGGGCGCCCTCACCGGTCTCGCCAAGCGCGGCCTCAAGGGCGTGCCCGCCGTCGCGGTCAAGACGCCCGACGACCTGCCCGCCGCCTTCGACCTGCTCGACCAGGCCGCCTGAGCGACCGCTGCATCCGACACCCCCTACGACCACGGAAGGCCCCGCGGAACACGCCATGACCAAGCCCTCACTCAAGCAGTCCACCGGACCGGAGTTCACCCGCATCTACGCCATCGGCGCCGCCCGCGGCGACCTCTCGGTCGTCAACGACGACCTGGTGGGCCCGATCGACTCCTCCGACGAGTGGATCCGCCAGCGCACCGGCATCGTCGAGCGCAAGCGCGCCTCGCACGACGTGTTCGCGGTCGACCTGGCCGAGGCCGCGGCCAAGGAGGCCATCGAGGGGGCGGGCATCCTCCCCTCGCAGATCGGCGCCATCCTGGTCTCCACCATCTCCAACCCGGTGATCACGCCCTCGCTGGCCACGCACGTGGCCGAGCGGATCGGGGCCCCCTTCGCCGCCGCCTACGACATCAGCGCGGCCTGCGCCGGCTACGCCTACGGCATCGGCCAGGCCGACGCCCTGATCCGCTCCGGCATGGCCGAGTACGTGCTCGTGATCGGCGCCGAGAAGCTCTCGGAGTACGTCGAGCCCACCGACCGCTCCATCTCGTTCCTGCTGGGCGACGGTGCGGGCGCCGCAGTGGTCGGCCCGAGCGACACGGTGGGCATCGGCCCGACGGTGTGGGGCTCGGATGCCACGAAGCGCGACGAGATCCACATGACCGGCACCAGCCTCCAGTTCCGCGACCAGGAGGCGGAGTGGCCGACGCTCTGGCAGAACGGCCAGGCCGTGTTCCGCTGGGCCGTGTGGGAGATGGTGAAGGTGGCCAAGCAGGCCCTCGAGGCCGCCGGTGTGACGGTCGAAGACCTCGCCGCGTTCATCCCTCACCAGGCGAACATGCGCATCATCGACGAGTTCGCCAAGCAGCTGAAGCTGCCGGAGTCGGTCGTCATCGGCCGCGACATCGAGACCACCGGGAACACCTCGGCGGCATCGATCCCGCTGGCCACCCACCGGCTCCTGAACGAGCGTCCGGAGCTTTCGGGCGGCCTCGCCCTGCAGATCGGCTTCGGCGCGGGCCTCGTGTTCGGCGCGCAGGTCGTCGTTCTGCCATGAGCAACCCTCTAAACTAAGTCTCGGTCAAACACACCCCAAGGAGAGAACAATGGCATTGTCCACCGAAGAAGTACTGGCCGGACTGGCTGAGCTCATCAACGACGAGACCGGCATCGCGACCGACACTGTCGAGCTGGACAAGTCCTTCACCGACGACCTCGACATCGACAGCATCTCGATGATGACGATCGTCGTGAACGCCGAAGAGAAGTTCGACGTCAAGATCCCCGACGAAGAGGTCAAGAACCTGAAGACCGTCGGCGACGCCGTCACCTTCATCGTCGCCGCCCAGGCCTAGGACGCAGTTCCCGCCCACCCGCGGATGGTCGGCAGGATCGCGGCCCGAGAGCACTGATCCTGCCGACCCCACAGCACATCCCGTGCACACGGCGCCATCCCGGCGCACCTGGACTGACCACCCACAGAAAGTTTCACCATGAGCAAGAAGATCGTCGTCACCGGTATCGGTGCCACCTCGCCCCTGGGCGGAACCGCTGCCGAGAGCTGGAAGAACCTGCTCGCCGGTGAGTCCGGAGCGACCACGCTCACGCAGGACTGGGTGGCCGAGCGCGAACTGCCCGTCACCTTCGCCGCACAGGCCCGCGTGGCCGCCTCCGAGGTGCTGGAGCGCATCGAGACCAAGCGCCTCGACCCGGGCAGCCAGTTCGCCCTGATCGCCGCGCGCGACGCGTGGGCGGACGCCGGCTCCCCCGAGGTCGTGCCCGAGCGCTTCGGCGTCGACTGGGCTACCGGCATCGGCGGCGTCTGGACGCTGCTGGACGCCTGGGACACCCTGCGCGAGAAGGGCCCGCGCCGCGTTCTGCCGATGACGGTGCCGATGCTCATGCCCAACGGCCCCGCGGCCGCCATCGAGATGTCGCTCGGCGCCCGCGCCGGCGCCCGTACGGTCGTCTCGGCCTGCGCCTCGAGCACCGAGTCGATCGTCAACGCCTACGAGCACCTGCAGGCCGGCTACGCCGACATCATCATCGCCGGCGGCTCCGAGGCCGCCATCCACCCGCTGCCGATCGCCGCGTTCGCCTCGATGCAGGCGCTCTCCAAGCGCAACGACGACCCGGCCACGGCCTCCCGCCCCTATGACCTCACCCGCGACGGCTTCGTGCTCGGCGAGGGCGCGGCCGCCCTCGTGCTCGAGACCGAGGAGCACGCCCTGGCCCGCGGCGCGAAGATCTACGCCGAGCTGCTCGGCGGTGCGGTCACCAGCGACGCGTACCACATCACCGCTCCCGACCCCGAGGGATCGGCTGCCGCGCGTGCCATGATCGCGGCGGTCGAGAGCTCGGGCTTCGAGCTCTCCGACGTCGCCCACATCAACGCGCACGCCACGTCGACGCCCGTCGGTGACATCGCCGAATACAAGGCGCTGCTGCACGTGTTCGGCGACCGCCTGCACGACATCCCCGTCTCGGCCACGAAGGCCTCCACGGGGCACCTGCTGGGCGGTGCGGGCGCGATCGAGGCGATCTTCACGGTGCTCGCGCTGCACGAGCGCACCGCTCCCCCCACGATCAACCTGTCCGAGCAAGACCCGGACATCCCGCTCGACGTGGTGCGCGAGCCACGGCAGCTTCCTGAGGGGGAGCTTGTGGCGATCTCGAACTCGTTCGGGTTCGGTGGCCACAACGCGGTAGTAGCTTTCAAAACCGCCTGATCGGGCGGTACAAGACCGAACGCAACGGGCCCTACTCGACGACCCAGGGTGAGCGTGGAGGCCGAGCGTAGCCCGGCCCCCACCTAACCCACCCGGTGGAGGTAGATGACCGGGGACATGTCGGAGGCGTAGCGGAAGGGCTCGAGTTCGTCGTCCCAGGCCTGGCCGAGGGCCAGGCGGAGTTCGCGGTGCAGCTCGAGGGCGTTGGTGCCGGCCGCCTCCATGGCGTTGCGGATGCGGTCCTCGGGGATGACCGTGTTGCCCGAGGCGTCGACCTGGGCGTAGAAGATGCCGAGGTCGGGCGTGTGCATCCAGCGGCCGCCGTCGGTGCCCTCACTGGCGTCTTCGGTGACCTCGTAGCGCAAGTGCTCCCAGCCGCGCAGTGCGGAGGCGATCGCCGCGCCGGTTCCCGGAGCACCTTCCCAGTAGAAGTCGGCACGCTGGGCGCCGCGCAGCACGGGCTGCTCGATCCAATCGAAGTTCACGGCACGACCGATAGCGCGACCTGCGGCCCACTCGACGTGGGGGCAGAGCGCGCGGGGCGCGGAGTGGACGTAGACCACCCCGCGAGCAACGATTGCCGCCATAATTCTCTCCATTCGTGAGGTACGTCTTCCCCAACGACCTGTGAACGGAATGCAATGGCGTTATTCGGTTGTGCTCACATTATGCCGCCGCCCCCGAGGGAATCACAACCGTGTCATCCCGGGTGTCGGGAACTCACAGACGTATACTCAGAGAGTATTTTCCGGCCGCACCGCGCGGGCCGAGGGAGGATGGGCGATGTCGATCCGATCCGGCATCCTGTTCCTGCTCGGCACTGCGGATGCCTACGGTCTGCAGATCCACGGCGAGCTCGAGGAGCGCACCGACCGGATCGGCCGCATCAACGTCGGCCAGATCTACTC
This sequence comes from Herbiconiux dendrobii, assembly GCF_052048175.1. Classification (NCBI taxonomy): domain Bacteria; kingdom Bacillati; phylum Actinomycetota; class Actinomycetes; order Micrococcales; family Microbacteriaceae; genus Herbiconiux; species Herbiconiux dendrobii. Next base: position 85,926 of record NZ_JBLZQV010000005.1, read on the forward strand.
CACCCTCGACCGGTTGAGCACGGCGGGCCTGGTGCGCATCGCGGGAAGCACCGACGACGGGCTCCCCCTCTACGGGCTCACGGCCGACGGGCGGCTCGGGTGCGACGCCTGGCTGGCCGAGACGGCGGTCGACACGGCCTCCGCGTGGCCGGACATGGTGTTCAAGGTGCTGCTGGTCACCAGCCTCGACGAGGCGGCCGGCGCCGCCCTGCTCGCACGGTACCGTCACGCCTGGCACGCGCACGGCGACGAGGCGGGGCCGAACTCGCCGGTCACGCAGAACTCCCCCGCCGCCCTGGCGCACGGCCGTCTGGCGGATGCGGCGCTCGGCTGGATCGACGACCTGGAGTCGCTTCCCGGCGGCCTGGCCACGCTGGGCCGTCCGCTACGGAACGAGCGACCCCGTCGAGGACGCCGTCCGGCCCCGACGACCGCGGAGCCGGCCGAGCAGTGAGGACGGCAGGAACCGGGCGCGAGAACGCTCCCCGGTGCTCGCACCGGCTTCCAGCGCCCTGATCAGCGCCTCGAGATCGCTCCGGATGCCGCCCCGCCGCACCGCATCCGTGCTCGCGGGATGCGCGTACTGCTCGAACTCCACGCGCAGCCGCAGCCGCTCGAGGGCGTCCTCGGGCAGCGTGAGCTCCTCCCGCACACGCCGGTCGAGATCGTGCAGCGTGTCGCCCGCCGAGCGCTGCACCCGGTAGTCGTCGAGAGCGTCTTCGAGCTCCGTCCAGGCCAGCGTGCCCGGCAGGGCCCCGGTGTCGATCTCCCGCATCCGGCGTCGCCGGATCAGTCGTCGCACCGTGAAGGGCGCGAGGCCGATCACGGCGATGCCACCCAGGATCGCGGCGAAGACGCCCCACCCGCGCAGCTGGCCGAGCGCGACCTGCTCGGGGCTGAGCGGCCCCTGCCCGTCGAGGATGTCGGGGCGCTCGTTGGGCGCGGCCGTCGAGGTGCTGCTCGGAGCGGGTGTCGAGGCGCTGCCGGGAGCACCGGCCTGGGCGTAGTCGGGAAGGCTGTAGTCGGGCGGGGTGATGTCCAGGCCCGGCGTCGGTTCGAAGGGCAGCCAGCCGATGCCGTCGAAGTACAGCTCCGGCCAGGTGTGCAGCTGGTCGGTGTAGACCTCGTAGACGGGTCCGGCCTGGCCGACCGAGTCGGCCTGCCGCCCCGGTGCGTAGCCGACGGCGATCCGGGAGGGGATGCCCAGGGTACGTGCCATCACCGCCATCGCACCGGCGAAGTGCACGCAGTAGCCCTCCTTCTGCGCCAGGAAGTCGGCGAGGGCCAGGGCGTTGTCGCTGTCGTAGCCGTTGGTGACCGGGGCCGTGAGCGAGTAGCGGAACTCCCCCGAGCGGAAGTACTCCTGCAGGGCGACCGCCTGGTCGTAGTTCGTGGCCGCCCCACCGGCGACGGCCGCGGCGGTCTCGGCGATCACGGGCGGCAGATCCGGCGGCAGCGCCAGGAAGCCGCTGATCGCATCCGGCACCACGGCACCCGCCGCCGCCAGCTGCTCGGCGGTCGGCTGGATGTCGAGACCGGTCACCTGATAGTTCAGCCCCCTGGTGTCGCCCCGCAGGTCGGTGACGGTGAAGGTGCCCGGCGTCAGGAGCCAGTCGCCGCTCAGCTCGTCCACCCGCTGCGTCGGGTACGGCAGAGGCAGCCAGTCGCTGCGCAATGCCGCGATCGACACGGAGGTCTCGGACTGCACGGTGGGCACATCGGGTGCCAGACCCGGGGGCGTGCCGAAATCCTGGCCGTCGTAGCCCACCGCGTCGAAGGGCGACTCCGGCTCCCACAGACCGGTGGAGAAGTCGCCCAGGTTGACCATCTTGAGGTACAGCCCCTCCTCCGAGGTGGTGCTGTACGTCAGGGAGAGCAGCGGGGCGCTGCGCCGCAGATCACGGCCCAGCTGGATGGTGGGGTCGACGCCGGTGGCGTACACCGTGGGGAACCGGCCGCTGCCGGAGTCCTCGGCGAGCGAATCGGCCGTCAGGCCCGGGGTGATCGTCGGCAGCACGACCATCGCCGCGATCGCGGCCACCGCCATCCCGGCGGCGAGAAGCGGGTTGCGGCCGCCTGCACCGCGCAGCCGTGGGCCACGGGGGCGGTCGGCGCCGATCCGGGAGGCGCACCAGAGCATCAGCAGGAAGGCTAGGGCCACGACCACGTACACCGGCACGTTCGGCGCGACGTGCCGCACGAGCGGCGCCACCGCGAGCACCGCCAGCGGGCCGAGCCCGCCGAGCACCGGCGCCCGCAGCCCGGTGGCGAGCTCGTCCGACACGATGGCGATGAGGCCGACCGCCATCACCATCAGCTGCAGGATGGGACCGTCGGCCACCGCCGGCACCTCCTGTTGGGCGATGGAGAGCCCGGCATCCGCGAGATCGCCCGAGAGATCCGGGATTGTGCCGGAGGTCGGGAAGACGAACCAGAGACTGTCACCGGCGTACAGCACCAGCACCAGCGCGGCCCAGACCACCGCGCCGCCCGCGATCACGGCGAGCTCGGGAGCACCCCAGGCCCTCAAGGCGGTCATCACGCCCAGCAGCACCAGCACGACGCTCATCGTGGCGAACCACCACCCGAGGCCCTGCAGCACCGGGGCGAGGCCGAGCAGCGCGGCGCCGAGACAGACGGCGACCGCCAGCGAACTCTTCCAGGCGCCGCTGCGGTTCTCTCGGCGCCGCTGCGGCGCGGGACGGCGGGCGCTCGTGGGCACACCGGAGGCGAACGGCCGGGCGGATCGTCGGGGGCTCATCCGATCCCCCTCGCCTCGCCGAGCGACCGCCACAGCTCCGGGAGGCGGTCGGCCGCGGCCACAGGGACGACGGTCCAGCCGGCCTGCCGCAGTTCGACGCCGACGGGTCCCGGCCGGCCGAGCACGAAGGCGACCGGATGCGACGACATCGCCGCGAGATCGCGCAGGCGGGCCGCGGCCGCCGGGCCGGGGCCGGAACCGACTCCCCTTCCGCGGCCATCGTCGTCGGATGCGTCGCCCTCGGCCACCAGGGCGAACACGGGCGGCGCGTCGGGCGAGGTGAGCGAAGCCTCCGCGACGGCGGCACGGAACCCGTCGGCGTCGTCGGCCCCGTCGCTGCGGGCGAATGCCAGCTCGCGCACCAGCGCCGACTGACCGTGCGGGGCGAGGAACGAGCCGTCCGCCTGCGGCTCGTGCCGACCCAGGGAGTGCCCGACGATCCGCACGCCGTAGCCCTCGGTGACCAGGTGCACGCCGATCGACGCGGCGGCGCTCACGGCCCACTCGAACGCCGGGTCCGGCTCGCCGGGGCCCCGCCGGGAGCGCCCCGCCGCACTCTCGCGACCGGCGAAGGATGCGGCGTCGAGCAGCACGACCGCGTCCTGGTCGTTGCGCTGGTCGTCTTGCCGCACCATCAGCTCGCCGTGCTTGGCGGTGGCGGGCCAGTGCACGCGCCGGATGGAGTCGCCGGGAAGGTACTTGCGGGCGATCACGTCTTGCTCGCCGGCGCCGATGAGACGCCGGGAGACCTGCTCGGCACCGTCGCCGGTGGCCAGCCGCAGGTCGATCCGGGCGAGCTCGAACACCTCGGGCGTCACCAGCACGGTGTCGGTCGAGCCGAAGGTCAGGCGTCGCACGGCGCAGCCGAAGGGATCGCTCAGCGCGAGGGTGAACGGCCCGATCTCGTGAGCACCCCGCACCCGCGTGTCGAGCCGGTACCGCAGCCGCTGCACCGCGGGTTCGTCCAGCGCCGAGGAGAGGTAGGCGGGGAGCGCGTCCAGCGCGGCCGGGGGGCTGGGCCGCAGCGGGGCGGAGGCACCCTCCGACCAGACGGCGGCGGGGGTGCGCAGGCTCCCCCAGTTCTGCAGGAAGGTGTTCACCACCACCAGCTGGCCGACCGACCCCGACTCGGGGGCGAAGCGGCGGCGCACCGAGATCGAGATGCGGCGAAGGGCCACCCAGGCGAACGAGAACACGGGCACGGCGAGCAGGAAGCACGCGAGGTAGGCGAGCTCCTGGCGCCGGAACACCTGCGTGAGCACGAACACCACGATCGCGGCCGCGATCAAGCCCCAGCCGCGCGCGGTGGGCCGCGGAACGGATCGGGGTGGGCGGGGAGCGGCCATCGGCGCCGGATCAGCTCGTGCGGGTTCGGCTGAGCGGCACCGGGGTGGCCGCCACGATCGCCCGGAGCACCGTGGCGATGGCCTCGGCTCCGCCTCCGCGGGCGTCGCTCGCCGCGCGCCGGGTGGCGACGATGCGGTGGGCGAGCACGGGCACCACGAGCTGGTTCACGTCGTCGGGCACCACGAACTCGCGGCCGCTCAGGGCGGCCAGCACCTTGGCGGCACGCACCAGGTGCAGGGTGCCGCGCGGGCTCGACCCCAGCCGGAACTCCGGATGCCCCCGTGTGGCCTGCACGATCGACACCACGTACGACTCCACCGCACGGCTGACGTAGATGGAGCGGGCGGTGAGGATCATCGCCGCGAGCTGCGATTTGTCGACGACCGGCCGCAGGGCGTCCAGAGGGCTGACGCTCTCGCGGTTGTGCAGCATGGTGAGTTCGGCCGCGGCATCCGGGTACCCCATCGAGAGGCGGGCCATGAAGCGGTCGCGCTGCGCCTCGGGCAGGGCGTAGGTGCCCTCCATCTCGATCGGGTTCTGCGTGGCCACCACGATGAACGGGGGTTCGAGCGGATGCGTGGTGCCGTCGATCGACACCTGCCCCTCTTCCATGCACTCCAGCAGCGCCGACTGGGTCTTGGGCGAGGCGCGGTTGATCTCGTCGGCGATGACGATGTTGGCGAACACCGCACCGCGCTTGAACTCGAAGGCGTGGTCGACCTGGTTGTAGATCGAGACGCCCGTGACGTCGGAGGGAAGCAGGTCGGGGGTGAACTGGATGCGGCTGACGGTGCATCCGACGCTCGTCGCCAGCGCCTTGGCCAAGGTCGTCTTGCCCACGCCCGGCACGTCTTCGACCAGCAGGTGCCCCTCGGCGATCAACACGATCAGGGCGAGCGTGGCGGCCTCGGTCTTGCCGTCGATCACGCTCTCCAGGTTGCCCATGATGGCACCGGTGAGCTCGCGGAACTCCTCCAGAGAGAGCGGGGCGGCGGAGCGCAGGGCCTCCGCCTCGGCGGACGCGGGCATCTCGGGGCTCACGAGCGGCGCTCCGTGCGCCGGTCGGACCGCACGGCCACGAGGAAGAGGCTGCCCACGAGAGTGGCGATGCCCACGACGATCAGCCACGGCGAGAACTGCATCGCGAGGATGGCCAAGTAGTCGGGACCACCCCCGGAGACGCCGTAGTAGGAGCTGGCGCTCGCGAACATTCCACCGAAGCCGAGCACGACGATGCCCACGCCCACCGCCCAGATGGCCACCAGGAACCGGTCGACGAGCCGCGCGGGACGCAGGGGGACTCCGGCGCCGGACTCGGCCTCCGCCCCGAGGTCGCCGCCCAGCGTGTCGAAGCCGAACGGATCGTGGTCGGCCGGAGCCGGCATCCGATCGTCGAAGCCCGGCTGGAACGCGGCGTCGAACCGCGAGTCGAACGTCTGCTCCTGCTCCGTTCTGCCGCCCTCGCGCATGGCACACTCCTCAGCTGTCCGGACGAACTGCGTCGTCGCGCTCCCACACTATTCGGAGCGCCGCCCCGCAGCGACTGCCGGGCGCACCTGCACACGGAATGCACACGAGAATCAGGCGGCGAACCTCGTCATGGCCAGTCCCACGAGCAGCACCGTGGCCGCGAGCAGCAGCGTCCAGAAGGCCACCTGCACGACGCGGTTGCCGACGATGCGTTCCCACGAGCTGTGCAGCTCGGGCCGGTAGAACCGCCCGCGCTTGCCCGCAGCCGGCTTCGGCTCGGGCCGCAGGCGCTCGACGCTGACGTGACGCTGTGCGGCCACGGGCTCCGGGCCCCGCTCGGCGCGCGCCTCGAACTCCAGCAGATCGTCGAACGTCAGCTCGCCGGCGCTCGTCTCTTCGGTCGTGGACATGCTTCTCCCCCTGCGAAGACGCGCGGCGCATCCGGGTCGACTCGACCGTGCTGTTCTTCGACTGTCGAATATACACGATCCGTTCATCGTCGTGCGTTCCCGGGGCGGTCGGCTTGCGCAGATCGAGGTTTCGAGCTAGCTTCTCTGATGTAAACGTTTACAAGAACGTTTACAGACGCCCGCCGGGCGCCTTCCGATGACGTGAGGATTGCCGTGCCCCCCACCAAGAAGTCCACGTTGGTGCTGGTCGCCGAGCGTGCGGGCGTCTCCATCGCATCCGTGTCGCGGGTGATGAACGGCCTGCCCGCCTCGCAGCAGGTGATCGACCGCGTGCGCCTGGCCGCCGACGAACTCGGCTACGTGCCGGATGCGACGGCCCGTTCCCTCAAGGCCGGCAAGACCGAGCAGATCGCCCTGGCCGTGGCCGACGTCGGCAACCCGGTCTACGTCGGCATGATGCACGAGATCTCCCGGGTGATGACCAAGGCCGGCTACCGCGTGGTCATCTCCTCGACCGGCAGCGACCCGCAAGACCAGATCGACCTGCTCACGGGCCTCAACCGCGGCTTCGCCGACGGCCTCATCCTGAGCCCCCTGCGCGTGACCGACGAGCTCGGCGTGCAGCTGCGTGCCAGCCGCCTGCCGATCGTGATCATCGGTTCGCTCCCCCCGGGCGTGCAGCTGGACAACGTGCGCGCCGACTCGGTGCGCGGCATCGCCCTCGCGGTCGACCACCTGATCGAGCAGGGCCGCCAGCGCATCGCCTTCGTCAACGGTCCGGTCGACACCGTTCCGGGCGCCGCACGGTTGAACGGCTACCTGCGCGCCCTCACCGAGCAGGGCCGGCCGCTGAACGCCGACGCCCAGGTGAACGCGAGCGACTTCACCTACCGTGCCGGGCTCGACGCCGCCGCCGCCCTCCTCGACCAGACCTCCCCCGACGCCATCGTGTGCGCCAACGACCTGCTCGCGGTGGCGGCGATGAAGGTCGTCTCCAAGCGCGGCCTGCGGGTGCCCGACGACATCGCCATCGTGGGGATGGACGACACCGACATCGCCGACCTGGCGCAGCCCGCCATCACGAGCGTCGACCTGCGCTCCACCAAGCGCGCCCGGGTGGCTGCCAAGCTGCTGCTGCGCCGGCTGGACGATCCGCAGGCCCCCGTCGAACAGGTGGTGATCGAGCCGCGGCTCGTGGTGCGCGGTTCGTCGGTGAACGGATACGCGGAGGAGGAGCTGTGACCACGACGGCCCAGTCGGTGCTCATCCCGACCACACCCGACGGCGGCGGGAGCAACGGCGGCAGACGCCGCAAGCGCCCCAAGGTCGGCGGCATCCACCGCGGCGGGCGCGACGCCTGGCTGCTGGTGCTGCCCGCGCTCATCCCGGTGCTGCTGTTCAGCGTGTACCCCCTGGCCCAGGGCATCCTGCTCGGGTTCACGGACGCGAAGGCCGGGCTCAACCAGGCCGTCACCTTCAACGGGCTCGACAACTACGGCCAGCTGCTCGGCAACGAGCTGTTCTGGAACTCGTTCCGGATCGGGCTGATCTGGGCCTTCGGCGTGACCATCCTGCAGTTCTTCTGCGCCCTCGGTCTCGCGCTGCTGCTCAACCTCGACCTCAAGCTGCGCTGGCTCGCCCGCACCCTCGCGCTCGTGCCTTGGGCCATGCCGCCGGTGATCATCGCGATCATGTGGCGCCTCATGCTCAACCCCACCTACGGCCCGATCAACGGCTTCCTGCGGGGCGTGGGGCTGCCGGGCGACACGAACTGGCTCGGCGACTTCTCCACCGCGCTGCCCGCGGTCATCGTGGTGGGCGTCTGGGCCGGCATGCCGCAGACCACCATCACCCTGCTGGCGGGCCTGCAGAACGTGTCGGCCGATCTGCACGAGGCGGCGGCCATCGACGGCGCCAGCACCTGGCAGCGTTTCCGTCACATCACCCTGCCGGCGCTCCGGCCCGTGATCGTGGCCATCACAACCCTCGACCTGATCTGGAACTTCAACTCCTTCGCCCTGGTGTACGTGCTGACGGCGGGCGGGCCGGGAGGCCAGACCATGCTGCCGATGCTCTTCGCCTACAACGAGGCCTTCCGCTACGGCAACTTCGGCTACGCGGCGGCCATGGGCAACGTGATGGTGATCCTGATCGCGGCGTTCCTCTTCTTCTATCTGCGCAGCCAGGCAAGGAGCCGCCTCTCATGACGACCGTCAACCTCGCCGGCACCCGTTCGCGCCGCGTCACCCGGCCGCTGCAGTACGTCGCCCTCGCCGCCTACGTGGTGTTCCTCGGGTTCCCGTTGCTGTTCCTGCTCATCACGGCCTTCAAGACGCCGCAGGAGCTGCAGTCGCCCACCCCGGCGTTCCTGCCGCAACAGCTGAACTTCGACAACTTCGCCGCGGCGATCGAGAAGGCCAACCTCATCCAGGCCGCCGGCAACAGCCTCTTCGTGGCCGTGCTCACCACCGTGATCGTGACCGCGATCTCGCTCCCGGCCGCCTACGCGCTGGCCCGGTTCCGCACCAAGCTGCGGGGCGTGGCCACCGGCTGGATCCTGCTCAGCCAGGTGTTCCCCTTCATCCTGATCATCATCCCGCTCTTCCTGGTGCTGAAGCAGATCGGGCTGATCAACAACCTGTTCGGGCTGGTGCTGGTCTACACGGTGTGGTCGCTGCCCTTCGCGCTCTGGATGCTGCAGGGCTACGTGGCCGGGGTGCCCGCCGAGCTGGAGGAGGCGGGTGCGATGGACGGCGCCTCGCGGTTCCGGGTGCTGCGCTCGATCGTGCTGCCGCTGCTCGCTCCCGGACTCGTCGCGACGAGCCTGTTCACCTTCATCTCCTCCTGGAACGAGTTCTTCTTCGCACTCGTGCTCATCCAGGATCCCTCGCTGCAGACGCTGCCGCTCACCCTGGCGCGTTTCGTGGGCGCGGAGGGGCAGGTGCAGCTGGGGCAGCTGGCCGCGGCCTCGCTGCTCGCCACCATCCCCAGCCTGATCTTCTTCGCCCTCATCCAGCGCCGGCTCACCTCGGGCCTGATGAGCGGCGCTGTGAAGGGCTGAGCGGCTCATCCGCCCGCCCGCACCCGCATCACCACCACCACCACCACTGAGAAGACCTCGACCCCTCGACGAAAGAGAGAGAACCATGAAGAGAAAGGCACTGCTGGGCATCGGAGCCCTCGCGGTCGCCGGCCTGCTGGGCGGCTGCGCGTTCGGCGGCGGAGGCACCACCACGGCGAGCACCCCCGACGGACCGGTCACCCTCACCTTCCAGAGCCTGGCCTACCAGGACTCCACGGTCGCCGCGACGAAGAAGATCGTCGACGACTGGAACGCCGACCACCCCGACATCCAGATCGACCTGGTGCAGGGCAGCTGGGACAACGTGCACGACCAGCTCGTGACGCAGTTCCAGGGAGACACGGCACCCGACATCATCCACGACGAGTCCAGCGACATCATGGGCTTCGCCAACCAGGGCTACCTCGCCGACCTCTCCCCGTACCTCAGCGACGACGTGAAGAACGCCGTCTCCGACGACGTGTGGGAGACGGTCACCACGCCCGACGGGAAGATCGTGGCGGCCCCGACGCTGCTGCAGACCTACGTGGTGTTCGCCAACACCGACGCCTTCTCGGCGGCCGGCGTGCCGGTTCCGGCGGGCGACTCGCTCAGCTGGGACGACCTGCAGGCCGATGCGAAACAGCTCACCACCGGCGGCAGCTTCGGCGTGGGCTGGGGCCTGAAGCAGCCCACGGCGGCCGTGATGAACACCGCTCTCGGCTTCGACGGCACCTTCTTCGACGTCTCCGACGACGGATCGGCCACGATCGACGTGGGCGAGGGCGAGCTGGCCGTGCCCGAGAAGATCCACGCCATGGCCTACGACGACGCCTCGCTCGACCCGGTGACGCTCACCCAGTCGGGCTCGGACGTGCTGCCCGGCTTCCTCGGCGGCAAGTACGCCATGTACATCGGCGGCAACTTCCTCGCCCAGCAGATCACCGAATCCGCTCCCGAGGGCTTCAACTGGACCGTGCTGCCGCCCCTCGCGGGCAGCGACGGACCGGTGCAGGCGGCGAACCCGCAGACCATGTCGGTCTCGGCCCAGAGCGAGTACCCCGAGCAGGCCGCGGAGTTCATCGACTACTTCATGGGCGCCGACAACCAGGCCGCGCTGGCCCAGGGCGACTGGCTGATCCCCACCTCCTCGGACGCCCGCGACGTGGTGGCCGAGCAGACGGCCGACGTGCCGGTGTGGGCCCCGATCCTGAAGACCGGTGAAGACCTCTCGGGCGCGCCGTTCCAGAAGGCGACGGACTACCCGCAGTGGAAGGACCAGTACGCCACCCCGGGCCTGCAGCAGTACTTCGCGAACTCGATCAGCCTCGACGAGCTGAAGAAGCAGCTCACCGACGGCTGGTCGTCGATCGGCGGCTGACCGGATGCGGCGGCCCTCCCCCACGGATCGGCCGCCGCATCCCCTCCGCACCAGATCGCACTCACACCATCCCCTCACGAAGGAGAACATCCATGGACCTGCTCGAGGACAAGGCAACGGGCGCACTCGCCGGGGCGGCCGTGGGAGACTCCCTCGGTGGAGCGGCCGAGGGCAACACCCCGGAGGCCATCCAGGAGCGCTATTCGGGGTTCATCGAGGGCATCGTGCCACCGTTCCTGGACGACTGGCGCCGGGCCCGGCCGATCGCGCCGTACCACAAGGGCGACGGGCACATCACCGACGACACCCTGATGACCAACGCCCTCGTGGAGGTCTACGACGGCCTGCGCGAGCATCTCGACGCGCACGCCATCGCCTCGCACCTGGTGCCGCTGCTGATCGGCGAGCGACGCTGGATCCCCGAGCTCGAGACCGACGCCATCCTGCTGCAGCGGCTGTTCCTGGCCGAGAAGTGGCTGGTGGCGCGCCTGCACTACGGGCACATCGACCCGCGTGAGGCCGGGGTGGGCAACATCGTGAACTGCGGCGCCACCATGTACATGGCGCCGGTCGGCATCGCGAACGCGGGCTCGCCGCAGGGCGCGTACGCCGAGGCGATCGACGTGGCCGGCGCCCATCAGTCCAGCTACGGGCGGGAGGCCGCCGGGGTGTACGCGGCGTGCGTGGCCGAGGCCATGCGGCCCGGAGCATCCGTCTCCTCGGTGATCGAGGTGGCGCTCTCGCTGGCCAAGGACGGCACGCGCGATGCGATCGACGCGGTCGTCTCGGCCGCCTCCTCGCTCGGCGACTGGCGCTCGTCGCTGGCCGGCATCCGGGCCGCCGTCGAACCCTTCGACACCGTGGGGCCCGACTACCGGGCCCCGGCCCGGGACGCGCGCATCCCGAGCCGCACCAAGTCGATCGAGGAGCTGCCCGTGGCGCTCGGCATGCTGGTGCTGGCCGGCGGCGACTACCGCGAGACCGTGCTGGGTGCGGTGAACTACGGGCGCGACTCCGACTCGATCGCCGTGATGGGCGGATCGATCGCCGGCGCCCTCGGCGGCCGGGCCGTGGTTCCGGATGCCTGGGTGCAGGAGATCGGCGCAGCCAGCCGGCTCGACCTCGACGCCACCGGCCCGGTGATGGCCTCGGTGGCCCGCGACCTCTGGGGGAAGGACCGCGCCCGCTTCGAGCAGCGCGCCCGCGCCTTCGACGAGCTCGTGGGCGCGGGCCTCGGCGCCGATGCGAGCGCCGGTGCCGGCGTCGGAGCGAAGTGATGGGGGTGCGCCTCAGCTGGAGCCAGCCCGAAGACCTCGTGCCGCACGCGTTCCGCGCCGCGGACCTCGACGGGGTGCCGGTGGACGATCTGCGGGAGCGGTGGACGGCCGCCGGCGGATCGCTGCTCGCACCGGTGAGCGGTGCCACGCCCGAACCGGCCCCGGAGCACCTGCGGGAGCTCGGGCGGAGCATCCTGACGCAGCTCGACGAGCGGCCGGTGCCGGATGCGCTGCGGCGCGCGGAGCCCGACGAGCTGGCCGAGATCCTGGCGCGGGCGCCACGCCACGGCGAGCCGTCGATCTCGTCCCGGCCCGCACCCGAGGACTTCGCCGACCGCGTGCACGGCGCCTGGCTCGGCCGGGCCGCCGGCTGCCTGCTCGGCAAGCCCGTGGAGAAGATCCCGCGCGAGGGCATCCGTGCCATCGCGCAGAACACGGGCAATTGGCCGATCGCCTCCTACTTCACCGAGGTCGGGCTCGATCCGGAGCTCGGGGCGCGGTATCCGTGGAACCGCCGCAGCCGGCCCACCAGCCTGGTGGAGAACATCGACGGCATGCCGGAGGACGACGACCTGAACTTCCCGCTGATCGCCCTCGACCTGCTCGAGCGCCTCGGCTCCTCCTTCGGCACCGACGACGTGGCCCAGTCGTGGCTGGCCAACCTGCCCGGCGGCCGGGTGTTCACGGCCGAGCGGATCGCCTACCGCAACCTGCTCGACGGCTACGAGCCCGAGCAGGCCGGAGCGGTGCGCAACCCGTTCCGGGACTGGATCGGGGCGCAGATCCGCACGGATGTCTACGGCTGGGCGAACCCGGGCGATCCGGTCGCCGCGGCCCGGCTCGCGTACACCGACGCGGTGCTCAGTCACGGCCGCAACGGCGTCTACGGCGCGTTGTTCGCGGCGGCGGCGAGCGCGGCGGCCGTCGTGGCCGGGGGCGTCGACGAGGTGATCGAGGCGGGACTCTCGGTGGTGCCGGCGGACAGCCGGTACGCGCGGGCCGTCCTGTTCGGCGCCTCCCTCGGCCGGCAGTCTCCTCGCGCGCTCGACTCGGAGACCGCACTGGACCGTATCCACGCCGAGTACGGCTCGCTGCACTGGGTGCACGTGCTCAACAACGCCGCCGTGCTCGTCTTCGCCCTCACCCGCGGGGACGGCGACTACGAGGCCACCATCACGCACGCGGTGACGGGAGGTTGGGACACCGATTCGGTGGGCGCGACCGCGGGGTCGATCGCGGGGGCGCTGCTCGGGGCATCCGCTCTGCCGCCGGCCTGGATCGCGCCACTGCACAACCGGCTCGCCTCGAGCATCCCCGGGTTCGACGGCATCGGCTTCGACGAGCTGGCGCGCCGCACGGTCGCCGTGGCGGCTCCGGTGCCGGTTCCTGACCGCGAGGTCGCCCGATGAGCACCGACCTGCACAGCGGCACTCCCGTCGACGTCGACGAGCAAAACACCAACGAGCTGAATCCACTCGTGCCGCGGCCGATCGATCAGCCCACCGCGCTGCCGGCCGGCGGAGCGCTCGCGCCCGAGATCGGCGACGTGGCGAAGATCTTCGCCGCGCCCGACGACCCGGCCGACTGGCCGGCCTGGCGGGAGGATCTCGCCCGCTGGCGCGAGGCATCCCGTGCCCGCCTCGACTACGACGGCGGGCTCTACGACCGGCCGGCCGGCGCCTGGACGCGCTCCGCCTATTCGGTCGCGCTCGTCTGGCTGTGGGACGAGCGGCTGTTCGACCGGGCCGCGCGGCGCTTCGACGTGGACGGCTTCCTCACCCGCACCGCCGACCACGGCGGCTTCGACGGGGTCGTGCTCTGGCACGCCTACCCGGTGATCGGCATCGACGGCCGCAACCAGTTCGACTTCTACCGCGAGGTGCCCGGGATCGGCGAGCTCGTGGCCGCGTTCCAGGCCCGGGGCATCCGGGTGTTCGTCGACTACAACCCGTGGGACATCGGCACCCGCCGCGCGGCGCACGACGACGCCACCGAGCTCGCCCTGCTCGTGGCAGAGCTCGGGGTCGACGGGGTGTTCCTCGACACGATGAAGGAGGGCGACTCCCACCTCATCCGCTCGCTGCTCAGCGCCACTCCCCCGCAGGTGCTCGAGGGCGAGTCGCGTGTGCCGAACGCGCGCATCCACGACCATCAGCTCAGCTGGGCGCAGTGGTTCGCCGACAGCGAGGCGCCGGGCGTGATGCGCGCCCACTGGTTCGAGCGGCGGCACATGATGCACTCCACCCGGCGCTGGAACCGCGACCACAGCGCCGAACTGCAGTCGGCCTTCATGAACGGCACCGGCATGCTGGTGTGGGACACGGTCTTCGGCGTGTGGGTGGGCTGGAACGAGCGCGACAAAGCGACCCTGCGCCGGATGCTGCGGGTGCAGCGCTCGCTCACCGAGGTGCTGGTCGAGGGCGAGTGGATGCCGCTCGCCGACGCCTCGGCCGAGGCCCTCGCCTCACGGGTGTACGTCTCGCGCTTCGAGCTCGGCGGCCTGACGCTCTGGACCGCCATCAACCGCTCCGACGCGGACTACACGGGCGCCCTGCTGGACAGCGCAACGAGCATGCCGGATGGGGAATACGTCGATTTCACGGCCGGGATGCGCCTGGGATCCGGCTCTGCGGGTGAGGTCACCGTGCCGGCTCGCGGGGTCGCGGCGGTGCTCCGGGTGCGCGGGGAGGAGCCGGCGTGGCTGGCGCCCCTGCTGGCCGAGGCCGCCGCGGATACGCCGGCTCCGGATGCGCCGGCTCCGGATGCGACCTTCCCGGCACGCGCGGCCGAACGCCGCATCCCGGCCCGCACGATCGGCGAACCGGCGGCCGACGCCGTGCGCGTCGCCGCGGGCGAGCGCGACCTGACAATGACGTTCCGGCGCCGCGAGACCGGCGGCTACCAGGGCGCACCGTACGTGGAGGAGTGGAAGCCGCTGGCGCCACGGCTGCACGACGCACGGAGCGAGCAGCACCGGGTCGCGCTCGACGCGGTGGCGGTGGCGGCCCGGGAGGTGACGAACGCGGAGTTCGCCGAGTTCCTCGCGGCGACCGGCTACCGGCCGGCCGTGAGCAACCGCTTCCTGCCCGACTGGCGGGCGGCAGCCGCAGTCGCAGCCGACGCAGACGCCCAGGCCGCACTCGTTCCGGCTACCGGCACGGACGCGCAGCCCGTGACCTCGATCGACCTCGACGACGCCCGCGCTTACGCGGGGTGGGCCGGCGCGCGCCTGCCCACCGAATGGGAGTGGCAGGCGGCCGCGACCGAGCCCGGCTTCGACCGCGCGCATCCGCTGGTCTGGAACTGGACGGAGAGCGAGCACGACGACGGGATCACCCGGTTCGTGATGCTGAAGGGCGGCAGCGAGCACCGCAGCCTCGGCTCGGAGTGGTACACCGACGGCGGTCGGCGCGAGCCGGAGTTCGGTCTGAAGTTCGTGCTCCCCGGCCTCGGGCTCGATCGCTCGCCGAGCATCGGCTTCCGGCTGGCCTGGGACCTGGCGGGCCCGAGCGGCACCGGCGGCGACGCCGCCGCGACTACCGGCGGCACCCTCGGCACCGGGGGTGCGCGATGACCGCGGCCGGGGCATCCGCGGGCCCCCCGCTGACGGGTCTGCGCGTGCTCGACGTCTCGACGCTGTTCGCAGGGCCGCTCGCCGCCACCTTCCTCGGCGACTTCGGGGCCGACGTGATCAAGGTGGAGCATCCGCGGAAGCCCGATGCCGCCCGCGGCCACGGCCCCGCGAAGGACGGCGTGAACCTGTGGTGGAAGACGCTCGGGCGCAACAAGCGCACGGTGACGATCGACCTCAGCAGTCCCGACGGTGCCGAGCTGCTCCTCGCACTGGCCGAGCACGCCGATGTGCTGATCGAGAATTTCCGGCCCGGCACCCTGGAGCGCTGGGGGCTCGGCCCCGAGCAGCTGCACGCCGCGAACAAGGAGCTCGTGATCGCGCGGGTGACCGCCTTCGGGCAGGTGGGGCCGTACTCGGGGCGGCCGGGATTCGGCAGCCTCGCCGAGGCGATGAGCGGCTTCGCGGCCCTGACCGGTGAGCCGGACGGGCCGCCGACCCTGCCCCCGTTCGGTCTGGCCGACGGCGTCGCGGCCCTCGCCACGGCCTACGCCGTGATGGTGGCCGTGCGCGGCGTGCAGCGCTCGGGCGCCGGGCAGGTGATCGACATGGCGATCATCGAGCCGATCCTGATGCTGCTCGGCGGCCAGATCACGGCCTACGACCAGCTCGGGCTGGTGCAGCCGCGCAGCGGGAACCGATCGGTCAACAACGCCCCACGCAACGTCTACCGCACCGCCGACGGCGACTGGGTGGCGGTGTCGACGAGCTCGCAGTCCATCGCGGAGCGGGTGATGACACTGGTGGGCCGGGCCGACCTGATCGGCGAGCCGTGGTTCGCCGGCGGGCACACCCGCGCTCAGCACGCCGACGAGCTCGACGAGCCCGTCGCCGCCTGGATCGCAGCGCGCGGCACCGACGAGGTGGTCGAGCGCTTCGAGCAGGCCCAGGCAGCGATCTCGCGGGTGTACGACGTGCGCGGGGTGCTGGGCGATCCACAGTACGCCGCCATCGGCACCGTGCAGACCGTCGACGACGAGCAGCTCGGGCCGATCAAGATGCAGAACGTGCTGTTCCGCCTGTCGGAGACGCCGGGGGCCATCCGCTGGACCGGCCGAGACCACGGGGCCGACAGCGCCGACGTGCTCGCCGAGATCGGCGTCACGCCGGAGCAGCTGGCCGCGCTGCGCGAGCGGGGAGTCGTCTGATGCGGGCGGACGGATCTGCGGACGGCGTGCTGACGACCGGGCTCTACGTGCCCGGCGACCGGCCCGAGCGCTTCACCAAGGCCGTGGCCACGGGGGCCGACCTGGTGATCCTCGATCTGGAGGACGCCGTGGCGCCCGCGGCCAAAGCGGCGGCGCGTGCGGCCGTGACCGCCTGGCTGCGGGAGACCGGGGCTGGGACGGGGGCGGGGTTGTGTCCCGTGCTGCAGGTGCGGGTGAACGGGGGCGACGAGGGCGACCTCGCGGCCTTGGCCGAGGTGGCCGCCGGGCCGGATGCGAGGGCGTTCGAGGTGCGCCTGCCCAAAGCCGAGACGCTCGACCAGCTCGATCGGGTGGCGACGACGATCCCCGGTGTCCCCGTCACCGTGCTGATCGAGAGCTCTCTCGGGCTCGAGCGGTCGGCCGAGCTGGCCGCGCATCCGGCGGTCACCCGGGTGGCGCTGGGCGAATCCGACCTCGCGAGCGAACTCGGCACGCGCTCCCCGGCGGTGCTGCAGTACGCCCGCATCCGGCTGCTCGTCGCCGCGCGCTCGGCGGGACTGCCCGCACCCATGCTCTCGGCCTACCCGGCGATCGCCGACCTCGACGGCCTGCGGAGCGACACGCAGGCCGGGCGGGAACTCGGCTGGTGGGGACGCACGGCGATCCATCCCTCCCAGCTGCCGGTCATCGCCGAGGCCTTCGCCCCGCGCCCGGAGGAGATCGGCTGGGCACGGGACGTGCTCGCGGCCGTCGAGGCCGGCGGCGTGGCGACCCTCCCGAACGGCGAGATGGTCGACGCGGCGATGCTGCCGCGGGCGCGCGCCATAATCGACCGCGCCGGCGGCTCGCACCGCGCCGGCTGACGCACCCTGACATCACGCAGCACCCCCTGAGGAACGGAGCCACGATGACGTGGATCAGAACGACCACCGCCACCGCCGCGACCACGGCCCTGGTGGCAGCGAGCCTGCTCGCCGGAGCCGCCGGAGCATCCGCCGAACCGGCAGCCGGCACCGCACCCGCCGGCGCCGCACTCGCACCCAGTGCCGCAGCGCCGGCCGGGCAGCTGATACCCGGGCGGCTGCAGAGCGACGCGATCGGCGGCCCGATCGACTACACCGCCTACCTCCCGGCGGGCTACGACCCGGCGGCCGCCACGCGCTATCCGTCGGTGTACCTCCTGCACGGTCGCGGCGACAGCCAGTCGGCCTGGCAGCAGGTGGCCGGCGACCTCGACGAGATGATCGCCGACGGCAGCATCCCGCCGGTGGTGGTGATCATGCCGGATGCCCCGTGGAGCGGCCGCGGCAGCTACTACGTCGACTCGCAGTACACCGGCACCGCGCCCGGCACGACCCCGGGGGTCGCGGTCGAGACCGCCTTCACCACCGAGCTGATCGACTGGGTCGACTCGCACTACGCCACCCTCGACGACCGCTCGGCGCGGGTCGTGGGCGGGTACTCGATGGGCGGGGCCGGTGCGCTGCGCTTCGCCACGGCGCATCCCGACCTCTTCTCGGCCGGTCTGGTGCTGAGCCCCGCGGTGTACTACCCGAGCACTCCGGTCGACTCCTCGACGCGCGAGTTCGGCGCCTACGGCGTCGGCGACGCCCTGTACGACGAGGCCCGCTACCAGGCGCTGAACTACCCCGCGACCTTCGCGGCGTTCGATCCGGCCGAGCCCGTCCACCTGTTCATCGCGGTCGGCGACGACGAGTACGTGAACCCGGCGCCGGAGGATGCGATCCACGACCTCGACTACGAAGCGGCCACGCTCTACAACCAGGCCAAGCGCGTGCCCGGCATCACGGCCGAGCTGCGGGTCTACGACGGAGGCCACGACTGGGGTGTGTGGGAGCAGGGCTTCCGGGAGGGGATGCGCGACATCGCCGGCCGACTCGCCACGGAACCCGTCGAGCCGCTCACCGGCGTGCAGACCGGGTCGGCGGGCGACGACTTCGCGGGCGGCGTGCTCGGGCGGGCCGACGGCAGCGTCGTGCAGGCCGTGACCGTGGCGGGCGACGCGCTCGGTCACACCGGAGCGGGAGGATCGGACGTGCTCGTGCAGCAGCTCGCCGCCGACGGCAGCTCGAGCTGGGTGACCCCTCTCGCCACCGCGCTGAACGAGCGGATGTACGGGGTCGTGTCCGGCGGGGACGACGGCTCGGCGATCACCGCCGGCTACCAGCGCGGCGACCACGACGGGGCCCAGAACGACGACGTCTTCGCGGCGAAACTCGGGCCCGACGGCACGGTGCTCTGGAGCACGACGCTCGGCGATCCGGTGGCGGCCGACCGGGCGTACGGCGTGACCGCCGACGGCGCGGGCGGCGCCTTCCTCGCGGGCTACACCTCGGGCACCGTCGGCGACGGAGTGCCGGCGGGCGACAAGGACATCCTGATCGCCCACCTGGACGCCTCGGGCGAAGTGGCCTGGACGAGTCGGTTCGGCAGTCCCGGTGAGGACAAGGCCTTCGCGGCCGCCCCGGCTCCGGATGGCGGTGTCTACGTCGGCGGCACCGCGGGCGGCACGATGCCGGGTGCCGACTCGGCGGGCGGCTACGACGCCTGGGTGGCCCGGTACTCGGCCGACGGCGAGCAGCTGTGGCTGCAGCAGTTCGGCACGACGGAGACCGACCAGGTCTCGGCGCTCACCGCGACCGCCTCCGGGGTGGCGGCGGCCGGCTTCACCGGCGGCACCCTCGGCTCGGCCTCGGCGGGCGGCAACGACGCCTTCGTGGCCGCGTTCGGCGCCGACGGGTCGACGCAGTGGCTCACGCAGGCCGGCACCGCGGGCGACGACCGCGCGGCCGGTGTGCTGACCGGTGCCGACGGCGGGCTGCTCGTGGCCGGGCACACCGGCGGGGCCTTCGGATCGCCGGCCGGCGGTGTGGACGTGTTCACCCTCCCGGTCGCGGCCGACGGCACCGCGGGCGAAGCGCACCAGTTCGGCACCCCGCAGCGCGACGGCGCCGACGTGTACGACGAGGCCAACGTCTTCGTCTCGCCCGGCGCATCCGGCGCATCCGGCGCACCCGGAACGGCCTGGGTGCAGGCCGTGACGTACGGCGCCCTCGCCGGCGCCACGAACGCCGGCGGCGCGGACGTGCTGCTCATCTCGGTTCCGTTCGACGGGGCGTCGCCCGGGGAGCCGGGCACCGGCACACCCGGCGAACCGGGCACGGGCGGCGGCGGCGCGGGCGCGGATCCGGCCTCACCGGATGGCGCGGGCACCGGTGCCGGAGCCCTCCCGGGCGCTCTCGGCGCCACCGGCCTCGAGGTGGCCCGCTGGCTCGCCATCGCCCTCCTCGTGCTCGGTGCGGGAGCCGGGGTGATCGTCGTGCGCCGCCGGCTGCATCCGCACGCCTGAGGCGAGGCCGGGCCGCTCCCCCGCCGGATGGCGGTCGAGCGGTCCCCATCCGCGCGGTCCTGGCGGTTGAGCCGGGCGCGGCACCCTCCCAGGATGGGAGCAGGCCACAACGCCGTGGCCGCGACCGATGGAGGTCAGAATGACGAAAACCACCCACCCCGCTCCCCCGTTCGACGTCGAGCTGCAGGCCGTGCTCGCCGCCGTCGGCGAGATGCTCCCGTCCACCCTCACACCCGAGATGATCGGCCCGTTGCGGCAGGGCGGGTTCGCGGCCCCGCCGATCGCCGACCTCATCGGTGACCGTCCGATCCATCACGAGGAGCGCACGGTGCCGGGGCCGGAGGGAGCTCCCGACATCACGCTGTCGATCTTCCGCCGCACCGACCACGTCGCCGGGGGCCCGGGCATCTTCCACACGCACGGCGGCGGGATGATCATCGGCGATCGCTTCACCGGGGCAGAGGAGTACCTCACCTGGGTGCTCGAGTTCGATGCCGTGGTCGTCTCGGTCGAATACCGGCTGGCACCCGAGAACCCCGATCCGGCACCCGTCGACGACTCCTACGCCGGCCTGGTCTGGTTCGCCGGACACGCCGAGGAGCTCGGAGTGGATCCGCTGCGCATCGTCATCGGCGGAGGCAGCGCCGGCGGCGGGCTCGCGGCCGGCGTGGCACTGAAGGCCCGTGACCTCGGCGGGCCCGCGCTGGCCGGGCAGCTCCTGATCTACCCGATGCTCGACGACCGCAACGAGACGGTCTCGAGCCACCAGGTCGACGGCTTCGGCGTGTGGGACCGCGGGAGCAACGACACCGGCTGGGACGCCCTGCTCGGCGATCGCCGCAAGACCGACGAGGTCTCGGTCTACGCCGCCCCGGCGCGCGCCGCCGATCTCAGCGGTCTGCCGCCCGCCTTCATCGACGTCGCCACGGCCGAGGTGTTCCGTGACGAGGACGTCGCCTACGCCACGCGCATCTGGGAGCAGGGCGGGGTCGCCGAACTGCACGTGTGGCCGGGAGGCTTCCACGGTTTCGATGCCATGGCACCGCAGGCGGCGCTCTCGCGGGAGGCGAGGGCCGCTCGCGTGGCCTGGTTGCGGCGCATCCTCGGAGCCTGAGCCGATTCTCCGCCCCGCCCTCGCTCCTGGCGTTGCTCCAGGAGTTAGGGTGGGGCAGACGACAGCTACCCGGGAACGGCGACGATGCAGGAACTCGTGGGTCGACTGACGGCGCTCGACGCCACAGCGACGGAATCACTCAAGGTCATCGCGTACTTCGACGCGCTCGTCGACGGCCACGCGAACGTCGACGTGCTGCTGCGCGGTGCCGCGATCCTGAGCGGATGCGCGGCCGGCTTCCGCGCGGACGGCCGCACCGTGCGCGTCGACGCCTCGGGGGCGCGCCGACCGGGCTCGGCCGACGCCGAATGGCCGTCCCACTCCTTCGGCGACGGCGGCCACGCCTGGATCGAACGCGAGGGCGCGGCCCACACCAACGACGCCATGATCCTGGAACGGCTGGCCCTTGCGCTGGACATCGCTCTCGAGCGCACCTCCCCCTCGGCGGCCTCCCGTCGCGCCCTGGAGGTGGTTCTGGATGCCGACTCCCCGGCCGAGGCGCGCTCGGCCGCCCTCGCGCGCCTGCGCCTGGACGGCGGCTCGAGCTATCGCGCGGTCGCCGTGCCGGCCGCCACGGTGTGGACCTCCGCCGCCGAGCCCAGCGTCGTGCTGCGGACGCCGGCCGGCTCGGTGCGCGCGGTGGTAGTGGGCGCGCGGGCCGCGGAGGCGCTGAACCGATCGAGCGACGGACGGATGGGCATCGGTCTCGCCGTCGCGCCGGATGCGCTCGACGCGTCGTGGGCATCCGCTCTGGTGGCGCTGCGTCTCACGTCGCCGCGCGAACCCGTGCAGGAGGCCGATCGGCTCGGCGTCGTCCTCGCGCTGGCGGCATCGGCGGAGACGGCTCGCACCGCTCCCGATGTGGTGGCGATGGCGGAGCTGATCCGTGCGCAGCCCCACCTCGAGCAGTTCCTCGAGGTGCTGGCCGATGCGGAGAGCGTGCGTGCCGCCGCGCAGCAGCTGCGCCTGCACCACTCCACCGTTCAGGCCAAGCTGACCTCCCTCGAGCACGCGCTCGGCTTCGACCCCCGAACCCCCCGAGGCCGCGTGCGCCTCGCGCTGACGCTCGCACTCCACCGTCTGTGCCACGCCCGCTTCGACTCGAACGGACCCTCGACGGACTTGTAGAGCCCACGACACCACGGCTGCCACGACGGCCGACGGAAGGGTGAGCAACGTAGGGCGGACGGGACTTGAACCCGTGACCGACGGATTATGAGTCCGCTGCTCTAACCAGCTGAGCTACCGCCCCGTGGGCGCAGCATCCGGAGACCGGCGCGCGACCGCGAGACCACGATACCGTGTCGGGCAGCTCGTGCCGGGCAACGGGGCCGGTCAGGACGAGGGTGCGTCGGTGTCGCGCACGTGCGACGGCGGGACGACGCGCGGATCGGTGACGGGCTCGCCGCGGTACAGGTGCTCGAACGTCGTCAGGGTGCGGTCGATGTCGTGGGCGGCCACGATCGAGAGCGACTCGTTCTTCATCGCGTCGAACTCGTCGTGCGGGGCGCGGAGCACCGTCTCGAGCTTGGCCGCCAGATCCTTCGCATCGCCCGGCGTGAACAGGTAGCCGTTCTGGCCGTCGTGCACGAGGTGCGGGAGGGCCATCGCGTTCGCGGCCACCACGGGCAGTCCGCTGGCCATGGCCTCCATCGTGGCGATGCTCTGCAGTTCGGCGATCGAGGGCATGGCGAACACCGTCGATCGTGTGTAGGCGCGGCGCAGTTCCTCTTCGGTGACGTAGCCCGTGAAGGTGGTGCGGTCGCCGATGCCGAGCTGGTTGGCCATGGCCTGCAGGTTCTTGAGCTGATCGCCGCCGCCCACGATCTCCACCTGCACGTTCAGGTCGGCCGGCAGCAGCTTCACGGCGTTGAGCAGCACGTCGATGTGCTTCTCGCCGGTCACGCGGCCGACGAACAGGATGCGGTTCTCGGTGCGCGGCGTGAAGTCGGCCTGGTAGTTGTCGACGTTGATGCCGCAGGAGATGGCGTAGATGTTCTCGATGCCGGTGGCCTTCTCGAAGAAGTCGGCCGCGCGGCGGGTCGGCGCGGTCACCGCATCCGCCCGGATGAACGACCGGCGGGCGGCCGCCCAGGCCAGACCGATCGCCCAGTTCTGCAGGAACTTCGGGATGCCGGTGAAGGCCATCATGTTCTCGGGCATCACGTGGTTGGTGCCGACGATGCGGATGCCGCGCTTCTTCGCCTCGCTCGACACACCGCGGCCAACGATGATGTGGGACTGGAAGTGCACCACGTCGGGCTTCACCTCGTCGATGATGCGCGCGCTGTTCTGCTGGATGCGCCACGGCAGGGCGAAGGTGAGCCAGTCGTGCGGGTACCAGCGCCAGCTGTAGAGCCGGTGCACGGTGATCTCCTGGCCGTCGTAGACCTCGGTGCGAGTGCCCACGGGCTGCTTCGACGACGGCGACACGACGTGCACCTCGTGCCCGCGCGACGCGAGGCCGGAGGCGAGGTGCTCGGCGAAACGGGCGGAGCCGTTCACGTCGGGCGAGAACGTGTCCGCGCCGATCAGGATGCGGAGCGGTCGGGAGTCTGTCAAACCGTGTCTTTCTCAGGGGAAGGGGCTCAGGGAGGTCTGGCGGCGATTCGCCGAGGGCGTGCTACGAAACTACCTCAACGCTGGGCCTGAGGGTGGTAACGGGCCAGTCCGAACACGCCCAGGATGGCCACCGCCCCGAAGGCGAGGTAGGCGAACAGAGCCCACGGCGGCGCCTGCGAGGCCTCGCCGAGCACCAGGATGCCGATGCCGACCGCCACCAGGGGGTCGATGACGGTGAGGCCGGCGATGACCAGGTCGGGCGGGCCCGAGCTGTAGGCGTTCTGCACGAAGTAGCCGCCGAGCGCGAAGGCGGCGATCAGGCCGATGAGGGCGAGGATGGTGAGCGCGTCGAACTGGCCCTGGAACAGCCGCGAGATGAGCACCTTGGCGAGCGTGGCGACGAAGCCGTAGAGCACGCCCGCGCCCACGATGTACGCGATCGCCTTGAAGCTCTTGCCGAGCACGACGAAGGCCACGGCGAACAGCACCAGCACGACCGCGAGGATGATCAGGATGGTCACCAGGTTGCCCGCGGTGACCGGCTTGTCGACCGCGGTGAAGGCCGCGACGAGCACGAACAGGCCCACGCCCCCGACACACAGCACGATCGAGATCACCGAGCTGCGGTTGAGCCTCACCTTGCTGATGCGGGAGTTGAGCACCGCCGTGATCACGAGCGCCACCGCGCCGAGCGGCTGCACCACGATGATCGGCGAGAAGCCGAGGCTGGTGAGCTGGAACACCACGGCCAGGCCCAGCATGAGCGTGCCGAGCACCCACGAGGGGCGCGCGAGCAGCGCGAACATCTGCCGGGAGCTCAAGCCCTTGACCGCGTCGCCGTGCTTGGCCTCGACCTTGGCGACACCGCGATGCTGGAACTGGGCCCCGAGGCTGAGGAAGACGGCGCCGATCAGCGCGATCGGGATGCCGATGAACTGCTTGGGGTCGAGAGCTGTGGGCTCGCTGACGAGCAGCAGGTCGGGATGCACCCGACGACACTACCCCGCCGGCCTCGTGGATAGGCTTAGCGAATGGCCGTTCTCCCGATCCGGATCTCCGGAGACCCCGTCCTGCACTCCCCCGCCTCGCCGGTCGTCGAGATCGACGACGACCTGCGCACCCTCGTGGCCGACATGTTCGACACGATGGATGCCGCTCCCGGCGTGGGCCTGGCCGGCCCCCAGGTGGGCGTGGGCCTTCGCGTCTTCGTCTACGGCTGGACCGACGACGACGACGTCGAGTACCGCGGCGTCGCCATCAACCCGGAGCTGTTCATCACGCCCACCCGGCCCGAGCCGGCCGATCCCGACGAGGAGTCCGAGGGCTGCCTCTCGTTCCCCGGCGAGCGGTTCCCCCTCGTGCGCGGCGACAAGGCCCTGCTGCGCGCCACCGACCTCGAGGGCCGGCGGTACGAGATCGAGGCCTCCGGATGGCTGGCCCGCATCTTCCAGCACGAGTACGACCACCTCGACGGGCTGCTCTATGTCGACCGGATCGACCGGCCCTATGCCAAGGTCGCCGAGAAGATCGAGCGCAAGCGCGGCTGGGGCGTTCCCGGCTCCAGCTGGACGCCGGGCGTCGACGACGTCGAGGCCTGAACCAGTAGGTCAGGTGACCAATCGGATGAGCGCCGCCACGGCCGCCGCCGCGATCACCACCACCACGAACGGCACCTTCAGCGCGTACAGGCCCGCGGCCACGACCACCGCCGGCAGGCGGGCGTCGAACTGGATGGCCTGTCCGGCTCCGAAGGTCTGCACGGCGATCAGCGCCGAGAGCAGCGCCACGGTGAGCAGGCTCGCGATGCGGGCCACCGTGGGGTGCGAGAACGCGCGCTCCGGCACGATGTAGCCGACGGTCTTCAGCGCCACGCAGATCACGGCGGCGAGGATGACGATGTTCCAGGCGCTCACGGGGTCGCCTCCGCACTGCCGCCGGGCGCGGCATCCGGAGCACCTTTCCGGCCCAGGATGTTGAAGCCGCCGACCACGATCGCGACTCCGGCGGCAACGAGCACGGGCAGGCCGGGCACCAGCACGGGCGTCAGCAGCGTCGCCACCAGCGCGGCGGCCACGGCCACCGCCTGCGTCTGCCGTTCCTTCAGGCGCGGCCACAGCAGCCCGAGGAAGGCGGCCGCGGCCGCCGCATCCAGGCCGTACGCGCTCACATCGCCGATCAGGTCGCCGATCAGCGCTCCGATCAGCGTGGTGAGGTTCCAGCCGAGGTAGATCGCGATCCCGGTCACCCAGAAACCCATGCGCTGCGCCGCGAGGGTGGGCTGGGCGATCGCCACGGCGGTCGACTCGTCGATGGTGAGCTGGGCCGCGGCCGCCCGCTTGAACAGGCCCGGGCCCACGATCGGGGCCATCCGGATCGAATAGAACACGTTGCGGGTGCCGAGCAGGGCCGCGCTCGTGATGGCGGCGGGGCCGGCCGCGAGGCCGCCCGAGGCGAGCACCCCGATCAGCGCGAACTGCGATCCCCCGGTGAACATCACCAGGCTCAGGAAGCAGGTCTGCCAGACGTCGAGCCCCGAGAGCGTGGCCAGGGCGCCGAACGAGACCCCGTAGGCGGCGGTCGCGAGACCGACGGCGAGGCCGTTGCGCAGGGCCGCTCTTTCGGCGGGAGTGCGCTCGGTCATCATCCGATGATGCCAGATGGCATATGCCGCAGCGGGTGCCACCCGGATGGTAGTGGCCTCAGGGGCCGGCGACCCTCCGACGACCGCAGCACGGCCACCGGCCGGAAACGAAAAAGACCCGGAGGGTGGAGCCTCCGGGCCTTCGCTCCCCGACTTGGACTCGAACCAAGAACCTGCCGGTTAACAGCCGGCTGCTCTGCCAATTGAGCTATCGAGGAATGCTGCTGAATGAGCGTCAATACACTATCACGGAGTTCGGGGCCCCTTTGTCACGGCGACGGCCCCGAGCCGTCGACGCCCGGTTCCGGAAGTCGGTCAGTAGCCGGCCCCGGGGTCGACGCGGCCCGTGAATTCGCCGGAGTCGAGGAAGGCGCGCACGTTCCGCCGGATCCGCTCCGCGAGCATCGGGGCGGTCATCTCGGGCGTGTCCGCCGAGTGCGGCGTGATGATCGCGTTCGGCGACGACCAGAGCGGATGCCCGTCGGGCAGCGGCTCCGGATCGGTGACGTCGAGACCGGCCCCGGCGATCGCGCCCGCGTCGAGGGCGGCCACCAGAGCGTCGGTGTCGACCAGTCCTCCGCGAGCGACATTGACCAGGAGCGCCGACCGCTTCATGCGCTCGAACTCGGCGGCCCCGAACATCCGGGCCGTGCCCTCGGTGAAGGCGGCGGCGACCATGACGAGATCGGCGTCGGGGAGCACCTCGTGCAGCCGGTCGGCGGTCACCGTGCGATCGGCGCCGGGCACCGCGGCATCCCGGCGCCGCACGACGGTGCTGCGCACCTGGAACGGTTCGAGCAGGCGCAGCAGTTCGAGCGCGATGCCGCCCGCGCCGACGATCACCACATCGAGCCCGTACAGCGAGGTCCCGGCTTTGCCACCCCAGCTCGTGGCCCGCAGTCGGGCCGGCAGCTGCCGCAGCAGGGCGAGCGAGAGCGTGAGCGCGTGCTCGGCCACCGGCCGGGCGAAGGCGCCCTTCGCGCTGGTCCAGACCAGGCCGGGGCGAGACTGCTCGCCGATGATCTCGGCGAAGGCGTCGACGCCCGCCCAGGGCAGTTGCACCCATCCGATCGACGGATGCGCGCGCAGGATCTTGCGGAACCCCTCCGGATCGCGATAGCTCAGCCAAACCAGGCCCCGGGTCTCGGCCGAGAGCGGCGCGACCGTTCCGCCGGCCGACTCGACGGCCTCGGTGAACATCCGGTCGGCCTGTGGGAGCACGGCGATCGGCCCCGGGGTGGGGCGATCAGGCATGGCGGGTGTCGTCGCCGTCGCCTTCGCCGTACTCGACGTCGCCCTCGGTGCCGTCGCCGACTCCGTCCTCAGTACCGTCGTCCTCGTCCTCGTCCTCGACCTCGTCGAACTCGCCTTCGATGTCGTCGTCTTCGTCCTCGTAGTCGTCCTCGTCGTCCTCGACCTCGTCGTCGTCGATCTCGTCGGCGTGCAGCTCCCGGGCGAGCCCGGCGACGTACGGATGCCGCGGATCCCCCAGCACCTCGTCGATCGTGCCGAGCCCCACCACGACACCCTCGTGGATGACCGCGATGCGGTCGACCGAGCGCCGCAGGGCGTCGAGGTCGTGGCTCACGATCAGCGCGCTCGCGCCACGGGATCGTTGAAGCCCCGCGATCACGTCGATGACCGCACCGCGCACCGAGACATCGACGCCGGCGGTGGGCTCGTCGGCGATCAGCAGCACCGGGTCGAGGATGAGCCCCCGCGCCACGGCCACGCGCTGGCGCTGGCCGCTGGAGAGCTCGTGCGGCTGCTTCAGCATCGTGCCGACGGGCAGCAGGAGCGCGTCGACGAGGGTGGCGGCCTTCAGGCCCGCCTCCCGCCGGTCGAAGCGGCGATCGCGCAGGAAGAGCGGTTCGGCGACCAGCTCGGCGACCGTCATGTTCGAGGTGAGCTTGGAGCCGGCATCCTGAGCCACGTACCCCACGCCCGCGGTGAGCTTGCTCACCTTCGAGCGTTTGATGCCGCGCATCGGGAAGCCGAGCACGTCGAGCGTGCCACCGACGATACGCGGCGAGTTGTCCTTCGAGGTGCGCAGAGCCGCCTGACCCGAGGCCACGTGGGCGAGGGTCGACTTGCCCGAACCGCTGGAGCCGACCAGGCCCACGATCTCGCCGGGCGCGAGTGTGAGCGTGAAGCCCTTGACCGCGGTGTAGGCCGAGCTGACGCTGTGTGCCGGGTATTCGATCGTCACGTCCGAAGCCGTGATCACATTTCGATCAACCATGAGGCTTCGAGCCTATGCGGAAGGTCTCATTCCGCTCGTAGGGCGCGGCGGTCGGCCTCGACTTGCACCAGTTGCACCGCGATCTCGCGATAGGCGACGGGCTCGGCCACCGCATCCGTGCGCTGCAGACGGCCCTGCAGCTCCTCTTTGCGGCGGCGCAGGTGCCGCTCGATCAGCGAGATCGTGATGCTGCGCAGGTAGTTCTCCGGCGCCCGCTCCGGGCGCTCGGGGATCGGCGCCACGGCCAGCTGCTCCACCAGCGAGCGGTACTCCTCGGGCACGTCGGCCTGCACGGTGCTCACCCAGTCGGGGCGGTCGAAGGCCTCGATGTTGCGCCCGATCGAGTCGCGCACGGCGGCCAGCGCCGCGTGGCTGAAGCCGCAGCCGCTGGCCCGTTCGAGCAGGTCGCGGCCGACGATCGTGGGCGACTGCAGCATCGCCATCAGCGCGTCGCGCTCGGTGCGCACGGCCGTGGTGCCGGGCAGCTGGGTGATCGAGACCGGCTGGCGGGGCGGCGCCGCCGGGGGGCCGTCGAGCGGTGCAGGGCCGGAGCCCTCGCGAGACCCGGGTGCGCCGGCGCCGCCGGGCGCACCCGAACCAGCGGATGCGCCGTTTCCGCCCGGCTGTGAATCCGATCGCGACGAGCGGCGCTCCTCGGGGGTGCTCGCCGAGCGGGTGCCGCCGCGCGCGACCGCCCGCTGCACCTCGTCGAGGTCCATGCCGAGCATGCCGGCGAGCTGCCGGGTGTACCCGGGGCGCAGCGACGGGTCGCGGATGTCGGCCACGATCGGCGCCGCATCCCGAAGCGCCGCCACCCGGCCCTCGACGGTCTCGAGGTTGTAGGCCGCGAGCTTCTGGCGGATCACGAACTCGAACATCGGCTTCTTGCCCTTGACCAGGCGGCGCACCGCGTCGTCGCCCTTGGCCAGGCGCAGGTCGCAGGGGTCGAGACCGTCGGTGCCGACCGCGACGTAGGTCTGCGCCGCGAAGCGCTGCTCCTCGCTGAAGGCGCGCAGGGCGGCCTTCTGGCCGGCCGCATCCGGATCGAAGGTGAAGATCACCTCGCCGAGGCCCGCCGCGTCGTCGGAGAGCACCCGGCGCATGATCTTGATGTGGTCGACCCCGAAGGAGGTGCCGCAGGTGGCCACCGCCGTGGTGACACCGGCGAGGTGACAGGCCATGACGTCGGTGTAACCCTCGACCACGACGACCTGGCGGCTGCGGGCGATGTCGCGCTTGGCGAGGTCGAGCCCGTAGAGCACCTGGGCCTTGTGGTAGACGACCGTCTCGGGAGTGTTGAGGTACTTGGGGCCCTTGTCGTCGTCGAAGAGGCGGCGCGCGCCGAATCCGACGGTCTGGCCGGTCTGGTCGCGGATCGGCCAGATCAGGCGGCCCCGGAAGCGGTCGTAGGTGCCGCGGTCGCCCGCGCTGAGCAGGCCGGCGGCGGTGAGCTCGGCCTCGGTGAAGCCGCGGCCCTTGAGGTGCTTGCCCAGGTTGTCCCAGCCCTGGGGCGCGTAGCCCACCCCGAAGTGGGCGGCCACGGAGGCGTCGAAGCCGCGCTCACCGAGGAAGGCGCGGCCTGCGTCGGCCCCGGGGGCGACGAGCTGCTCGGCGAAGTACTCGCGGGCGGCCTCGTTGGCGGCCAGCAGACGGGCCCGGTTGCCCTGGTCGGCCGCCGCTCCCCCGTCTTCGTAGTGCAGCTGGAAGCCGATCTTGGCGGCCAGGCGCTCGACGGCCTCCGAGAAGGTGACGTGGTCCATCTTCTGCAGGAAGGTGAACACGTCGCCGCCCTCGCCGCAGCCGAAGCAGTGGTAGTAGCCCACCTGGGGCCGCACGTGGAAGCTCGGCGACCGCTCGTCGTGGAACGGGCAGAGGCCCTTCATCGAGCCCACACCGGCGCTCTTCAGGGTGACGAAATCACCCACCACATCGGCGATGTTGATCCGCGACCGGACTTCGTCGATGTCGCCCCGACGGATCAGTCCTGCCATCTCTCTAGGATACGTTCCCGTTGTCGGAGCCGGTCACGGAGACGGACATCCGTGCGGGCTCCCCGCAGAGGAAGTCGTGCCGGGCCACGGCGGTCTGGTCGGTCAGGCTCGCCACCTGGTCGACGACCACGCGCTTGCGGGCCACGTCGTCGCCCGCCTCGCGCCAGTCGCTCGCGAAGGCCGTGTCGAGCGCCTGCCCGTCGGACTCCCAGAGCGCGTCGGCGAGCTCGGAGAGCAGGCCGCGCTGGGTGGAGTAGAGGGGCTGCCGCGCATCGTTGCTCATCACGAACACCGAGACGATGCCCTTGAGGGTGGCGATCTCGGCGGCCACCCACTCGGGCACCACGACGTTCGCCTTGTAGCGGGTGATGCTGGGGGTGGGATAGGCCTCGCGGGTGGCCCGGGTGGCGGCGCCGGCGAAGCGGCCGATCAGCTGACTCGTGAGGTTCTTCAACCGGGCGTGGTCGCGACGCGAGTCGTCCCACTCCGAGAGCCACACCTTCAGCGAGTCGAGGCGATCGAAGGCCTCGGTGAGCGCGTCGAGCGAGAAGCCGCCTCCGGCCCGGGCGTGGATGCGCTGCACCAGATCGGCGTGGTCGACGCGCTCGCCGAGCACGCGCACATCGATGTAGCCGTTCAGCACCGCGTCTTCGAAGTCGTGCACCGAGTAGGCGATGTCGTCGGAGAGGTCCATCACCTGCGCCTCGACGCAGAGGGTGCGCTCGGGGGCGCCGATCCGCAGCCAGCGGAACACCTCCACGTCGTCGTCGTACACCCCGTACTTGAGGCGGCCGCTCGGGTCTTCGACCGGGTCGTCATGCGCCCACGGGTATTTGCAGCTGGCGTCGAGGCTCGCCCGGGTGAGGTTGAGGCCCACGCTGCGCCCGCTCTCGTCGAACACCTTCGGCTCGAGCCGGCTGAGGATGCGCAGACTCTGCGCGTTGCCCTCGAAGCCGCCGATGTCGGAAGCCCAGTCGTTGAGCGCGCGCTCGCCGTTGTGCCCGAATGGCGGATGCCCCAGGTCGTGGGCGAGGCACGCGCTGTCGACCACGTCCGGATCGAGATCCAGACTGGTGGCGAGCTCGCGGCCCACCTGGGCCACCTCGAGCGAGTGCGTGAGCCGGTTGCGCGCGAAGTCGGCCACGACGGCCGGGCTCAGCACCTGCGTCTTCGCGGCCAGCCGGCGCAACGAGGAGGAGTGCAGGATGCGGGCACGGTCGCGCGCGAAGTCGCTGCGGCGGGTGTAGTGCTCTTCGGGCAGCAGACGCTCGGCGTCGGAATCGGAGTAGCCCTTGGTGGGCGCGAAGGTGGAGAGGTCGAGCGCGTCAGCCACCGCTGTGTTCCAGTTCCGCCCCGGCGAGCTCGGCCCGGCCCGCGGCGTCGGCGAGCGAGCGCGAGTCGAGCCAGTGCTCGGGCAGCGCCGTCTTCTTCGGGCTGCCGGCGCGGCCCCGCGGGCCCTCGGCATCGGCACCCGGATACGGCAGCGACCAGTCGAGGGTGGCGAGGATCTCGTCCATCGCCTCCAGCGTCTTGACCGTGCTGAGCGCGGCCCGCACCTCGTGCCCGGCCGGGTAGCCCTTGAGGTACCAGGCCACGTGCTTGCGGATGTCGCGGCAGGCGCGGTCTTCGTCGCCGAAGAACTCGGCGAGCAGCTCGGTGTGGCGGCGCAGCGTGCGGGCGACGTCGCCGAGCGACGGCGCGGCGCGCAGCGCGACCGCCTCCTCGGCGGAGAGCTCACCGGCCCGCACACGGAAGGCGGCGGCGAGATCGCCGAACAACCAGGGCCGGCCGAGGCAGCCGCGGCCGACGACCACGCCGTCGCAGCCCGTCTCGTCCATCATCCGCACGCCGTCTTCGCCCGACCAGATGTCGCCGTTGCCGAGCACGGGAACGCTCGTGATGGTCTCTTTGAGGGTGGTGATGGCCGACCAGTCGGCCTGCCCGCTGTAGAAGTCGGAGGCCGTGCGCGCGTGCAGTGCGATGGCCGCGACGCCCGCGCCCTCGGCCGCCCGGGCCGCCTCGAGGTAGGTGAGGTGGTCGGAGTCGATGCCCTTGCGCATCTTGACCGTCACCGGGATGGGGCCGGCGGCCTCCACCACCTGCTCGACGATCTCGCGGAACAGATCGAGCTTCCAGGGAAGGGCCGCCCCGCCACCCTTGCGGGTGACCTTGGGCACGGGGCATCCGAAGTTCATGTCGATGTGGTCGGTGCGGTCTTCCTCCACCAGGATGCGCGCGGCCTGAGCCATGGTGGCCGGGTCGACGCCGTAGAGCTGGATGGAGCGCGGGGTCTCGGAAGGGTGGTGCGTGATGAGCCGCATGGTCTCGGGCGTGCGCTCGACGAGCGCCCGAGAGGTGATCATCTCGCTGACGTAGAGACCGGCGCCGAACTCCCGGCACAGCCGCCGGAACGCGGTGTTGGTGATTCCCGCCATCGGCGCGAGCACCACGGGCACGTCGAGCCGGATCGGCCCGATCGCGAGCTTGGGCTCCGGAGCGGTGAGGGTTGAAGAGGACATCGTGCGTCAATTCTCCCAGACGGATGCCGCACATCCGTCACCGACGGGAATCCTGTGGAGAGATCGCCGGTTGTGGAGGAATGTGAGTGACAAAAGCGGCCTCGACCGCATGCAGCAGGATGCCACCGACCGCGGGCTCGAGGTGGAGGTGGTGCAGCGCCCCGCCGCCGGC
The DNA here is from genome assembly GCF_052048175.1 of Herbiconiux dendrobii. NCBI lineage: Bacteria > Bacillati > Actinomycetota > Actinomycetes > Micrococcales > Microbacteriaceae > Herbiconiux > Herbiconiux dendrobii. Next base: position 119,023 of record NZ_JBLZQV010000005.1, read on the forward strand.
TCCCTCGAGGAGGCCGCCGCACTGCTCGGGCTGACCCCGGGCACGGTCGTGAAGAGCCTCGTGGTGAAGCGGCACGACGGCGACTTCGTGTTCGCCCTGATCCCCGGCGACCGGCAGATCAGCTGGCCGAAGCTGCGTTCCGTGGTCGGTGTGAACCGGCTTTCGATGCCGCACCAGGACGTCGCGCTCGAGGCCACCGGCTACGAGCGCGGCACGATCACCCCGATCGGCAGCAGCACCGCGTGGCCGGTCTACCTCGACGAGTCGGTGGCCGGCCGGCGGGTGGCGCTCGGCGCCGGCGCGCACGGGCACAGCGCCTTCGTCGACGCCGATGCGCTGGCCGCGGCCTACGGCGCGGTGGTGGCCGACATCTCCGAGCCGCTCACGCCGAAGGCCTGATCCGGGATCTCGCAGGAGTCGCCCTCGCAGACGACACCGGCGGGGCCGATCAGGGTCAGCGTAGCGACGGCCGGAGCACCGTCGGCGACCGCGCTCACGCGCCCACCTCGGTTCGCTCACCGGCGACCTGCTCGAGCACCTGCACGAACGCGGCCGCATCCTGGGCCCCGGAGACGCCGTACCGGCCGTCGATCACGAAGAACGGGACGCCCTGGATGCCGTAGGCCTGCGCCTGCCGCTGGTCGGCGTGCACCGCGTCGAGAAATTCGTCGGCTTCGAGCGAACGCACCACGTCGTCGCGGTCGAGCCCGACCTCGGCGGCCAGATCGGCCAGATCCGCGACGCGCCCCACGTGCTGCCCGTCGACGAAGTAGGCCTTCAGCAGGCGCTCCTTCATCTCCAGCTGCAGCCCCCGCGCCTTGGCGTAGTGGATGAGCTGGTGCGCCTTGACCGTGTTGGTGTGCTTCACCGTGTCGAAGTCGTAGTCCAGGCCCACCGAGGCAGCGATTCCCGTCACCCGCTCGAGCATCTGCTCGACCTGCGCGACCGGCATGCCCTTGCGCTCGGCGAGGTAGCTGGTGGTGCTGCCTTCGAAGTCGACCGGCGTGTCGGGCGACAGCTCGAAGCTGTGGTACTCGATCTCGACGGGCACGGAGCCCTCGATCGAGGCGAACTGCTCGAGCCCGTCTTCGAGCTTGCGCTTGCCGATGTAGCACCATGGGCAGGCGATGTCGGACCAGATGTCGATCTTGATGGCGTCACTCACGACAGGTGCAACGAGGCCATCCGCCGGATCATTCCGAATCCGCAGTCGGCGCGTCGACCGCTCCGCCGAAGCGGCGCGACCGCCCGGCGTAGTGCTCGATGGCCTGCCACAGGTCGACCCGCGTGAAGTCGGGCCACAGCCTGTCCAGGAACACCATCTCGGCGTACGCCGACTGCCACGGCAGGAAGTTGCTCGTGCGCTGCTCCCCCGAGCTGCGCAGGAAGAGATCCACGTCCGGCAGGTCCGGCACGTACAGGTGCTTCTGGATCAGCTTCTCCGACACGGCGGAGGGACGGATGCGCCCGGCCGCCACCTCGTCGGCGATCGCACGCACGGCATCCGTGATCTCGTTGCGGCCGCCGTAGTTCACGCACATCGTGAGCGTCAGCGTGGAGTTCGCAGCGGTGAAGCGCTCGGCGAACTGCAGCTCCTTGATCACCGAGGCCCACAGCCGGGGCTTGCGCCCGGCCCAGCGGATGCGCACACCCCATTCGTTCAGCTGGTCGCGCCGGCGGTGCAGCACCTCGCGGTTGAAGCCCATCAGGAAGCGCACCTCGTCGGGCGAGCGTTTCCAGTTCTCGGTCGAGAAGGCGTACACCGAGAGGTGCTTGACGCCGATCTGCACGGCTCCCGCCACCACGTCGAGCAGGGCGGCCTCGCCGGCGCGGTGCCCCTCCACCCGGGTGAGGCCGCGCTGGTTGGCCCAGCGGCCGTTGCCGTCCATCACGATCGCGACGTGCTCGGGAACCGAGCCGCGGGGCAGCGACGGCGGCTGCAGCCCCGTCCAGTCCAGCGGCCGGAACGGTTCCGCGGCGGGCGAGGGGGTGCGAGGGCTCACGGGGCTCGGACTTTCTTCGTCTGCGACCTCTCCACGTGCTCCAGGGATCGGAGCCCGCGCTCGAGGTGCCATTGGGTGTACGCGGCAACGATACCGCTCGCCCTGGAGCGCACGCCGGGGTCGGATGCATCCGCGAACGCCCAGTCGCCGGTCAGCAGCGCCGACAGCAGTTCGAGGGTGCCCGGGTCGAGCCGCGGTGTGCCGGGGGGCGCCACCTCGTCGGCCACCACCCCGCCCAGCTGCACCACGAACGCCGAGTGCGGGCCGGCCTCACCCGTCACCGCGCAGTCGAAGAAGCTCGGCGCCCAGCCCGCCATCGACAGGGCTCTCAGAAGATAGGAGTCCAGCGTCATCCCGGAGCCGTGCTCCCCGCGTGAGAGCGAGCGCAGCGCGCCCACCAGCAGCAGGTACTGCTGCAGCGAGGGCTCGTGCTCGGTGAGCTTGTCGGCGGTCTCCACCATGGCGCTGGCCGCCGTGTAGCTGGCGTAGTCGGCGGTGATCTCGGCCCCGTAGGAGCCGATCGTCACCGCCTGCGTGATGGTGTCGAGGGTGCGGCCCTCGTAGAACTGCACGTCGGCCACCATGAACGGCTCGAGCCGTGCGCCGAACTTCGAGGCCGTGCGCCGCACCCCGCGGGCGACGGCGCGCACCTTGCCGTGCTGGCGGGTGAGCAGGGTGACGATCCGGTCGGCCTCGCCCAGCTTGTGGGTGCGCAGCACGACGGCTTCATCACGGTAGACGGGCATCCATCAAGTATCCGCTCAGAACGCCTCGAACGCCTTCCCCAGCTGCAGCGCGCCGAGAATCACGAACAGCACGGCCATGATCAGGTTGTTGTGCCGGATGAGCGAGGTCTTCGCCGAGGCCAGTGCCTCGGTCACCCTCGCTCCCCCGCTGCCGCCGACGAGCGTGAGCACGATCAGGCCGAGCGAGGAGACGATCGCGAACACCGCCGAGCACACGAACACCAGCGACCAGGCCAGATCCGCACTGCCGATCTGCGCGCCCGCCGCGATGGCGATCGGCACGTTCTTCACGTTGGCGACGCCCAGCAGCACGCCGAGACCCGCCGACTTCACCGCACCGAAGGAGTCGACGGCCGCCAGCCACTTGGGCTCCACCGGCTTCTCGTCCTTCTTGGGCCGCTTCTGCCAGCTGCGGAAGGCGAGGTAGAAGAACAGCGCCGCGAAGGCGAAGCCGAGCACGATGTGCAGCACCTGGGCGAAGAACGAGTCGCTCTGCGTGGTGCCCTTGGACCCGGATGCCAGGCCCAGCGTGAGCGCGAAGAACGCCACCGCGAAGGCGGCCATGAACACCACCGCGTTGCCGCGCCCCTTCGGGCCCAGCAGCAGCGTGATCACGGCCACCAGCGGAAGCGGCGAGATGATCACCGCGAACGCGAGAGGAAGCACCTCTCCGAACACATGCCACACGACCATGTGCTCACCCTATCCGTCAGGCCGAGACGAGCTCCCGGTCGGCGTCCTTGACGCGGATGGCGCGGTTCACGGCGGAGACCACGGCCTTGAGGCTCGCCGTCGAGATGTCGCCGTCGATGCCCACGCCCCACAGGCGGTTGCCGTCGACCTGCAGCTCCACGTAGGCGGCGGCCTGTGCGTCGCCGGAGGCGCTGAGGGTGTGCTCGACGTAGTCGTAGAGCTTCACGTCGACGCCCTGCTCGCTCATCACGTTCAGGAACGCGGCGATCGGGCCGTTGCCCGTGCCGCCGGTCTCGATCACGTCGTCGCCCACGCGCAGCTCCACCTCGAGCGAGACGGATCCCGACAGGTCGCTCGCCGTGCGGGTGCGGGTGAGCTCGAAGCGGCCCCACTTGTCCTCGGCGTGGTCGGCGGGCGCCGGCAGGTACTCGTCGTTGAAGATCGACCAGATCTGGTCGCTCGTGACCTCGCCGCCCTCGGCATCCGTCTTGGCCTGCACCACGCCGGAGAACTCGATCTGCAGCTTGCGGGGCAGATCCAGCGCGTGGTCGGTCTTCAGCAGGTAGGCCACACCGCCCTTGCCCGACTGCGAGTTGACGCGGATGACCGCCTCGTAGGAGCGGCCCAGGTCTTTCGGGTCGATCGGCAGGTAGGGAACGGCCCACAGCAGTTCGTCGACGTCTTTGCCCTGCGCGGCGGCGTCGGCGGCCATCGCCTCGAAGCCCTTCTTGATGGCATCCTGGTGCGAGCCGCTGAAGGCGGTGTACACCAGGTCGCCGGCCCAGGGGCTGCGCTCGTGCACCTTCAGCTGGTTGCAGTACTCGGCGGTGCGGCGCACCTGGTCGAGGTCGCTGAAGTCGATCTGCGGGTCGATGCCCTGCGTGAACAGGTTGATGCCGAGCGCCACCAGGTCGACGTTGCCGGTGCGCTCGCCGTTGCCGAACAGGCAGCCCTCGATGCGGTCGGCGCCGGCCAGGTAGCCCAGTTCGGCGGCGGCCACCGCGGTGCCGCGGTCGTTGTGCGGGTGCAGCGAGATGAGCACGTTCTCGCGGTTCTCGATGTGCCGCCCCATCCACTCGATCGAGTCGGCGTAGACGTTGGGCGAGGCCATCTCGACCGTGGAGGGCAGGTTGACGATCACCTTGCGCTCGGGTGTGGGCTCGAACACCTCGAGCACCTGGTTCACGATGTCGACCGCGAACTCCAGCTCGGTGCCGGTGTAGCTCTCGGGCGAGTACTCGTAGTAGACCGTCGTCTCGGGAATGGTCTTCTCGGCTTCCTTGCACAGCCGCGCGCCTTCGAGGGCGATGTCGATGATGCCCTGCTTGTCGGTGCGGAACACCACGTCGCGCTGCAGCACGCTGGTGGAGTTGTAGAGGTGCACGATCGCCTGCTTGGCGCCCTTGATCGACTCGTAGGTGCGGTTGATCAGGTGCTCGCGCGCCTGGGTGAGCACCTGGATGGTGACGTCGTCGGGGATCGCGTTCTCCTCGATCAGCGAGCGTACGAAGTCGAAGTCGGTCTGCGAGGCGCTCGGGAAGCCGACCTCGATCTCCTTGTAACCCATGCTCACCAGCAGGTCGAACATGATGCGCTTGCGCTCGGGGCTCATCGGGTCGATCAGCGCCTGGTTGCCGTCGCGCAGGTCGACGGCGCACCAGCGGGGCGCCTCCGTGATGCGCTTCGCGGGCCAGGTGCGGTCGGGCAGGTCGACGGCGATCTGCTCGTGGTAGGGCCGGTACTTGTGGATCGGCATGGCCGAAGCGGCCTGGTTGTTCTTCATGACGTGTAGTCCCTCGTGCGTGTGGGCGATGGTGCCCAGTGATGGTCAGCCGACGGCGAACTCCGCGACGAGGGAGGCCTGGGAACTAGGACTCGTCGCGGCAGCTAAGAAGGAGCAGACCGAAAAACACGTGATCAGGCTAGCACGCCTCTCAGGGGGCGACTCGGCCGTCGGCGTCGAAGGCGTCGTGGGTGGGGGGCGTCAGAGCCGCCCAGAGGTCTTCCCTCTTCTCGGCTTCTCGGCGCACATCTCGATCTCGCGCTGCGGAAAGCTCGGGAACCGCGTGGCCGGTGCGTTTTGGTGGGGCACGCCCTAGTCTGGAACGACGCGACAGTGAGGACCACCCATGACTGTGACCAGCGAAGCCACCACACTGTGGCACGGCGACCTGAGCAGCGGATCGGGCACCACCACCCTCGACAGCTCCGGCGCGGCGAGTTTCGCCGTGAGCTGGCGGGCGCGCTCCGAGGGTTCGTCCGGCGTGGCCACGCCCGAGGAACTGCTCGGCGCGGCGCATGCCTCCTGCTTCTCGATGGCGCTCTCCTCGGCGCTGGCCGCGAACGGCACGCCGCCGGCCTCGCTGCAGACCACGGCGGCCGTCACCTTCGATCCGGCCGAGGGCATCACCGGATCCCACCTGCTGGTCAGCGGCGACGTCCCCGGCATCGCCGACGGCGACTTCCAGCGCATCGCCGAAGAGGCCAAATCGGGATGCCCGGTCTCCCGGGCGCTCGCCGGCATCCCGATCACGCTCGAAGCGAGCCTCGCATGAGCGCGCCGCTGACCGTGCTGATCGCTGGGGGATCCGGCTTCATCGGCACCGAGCTCACCCGCCAGCTGACCGCCGACGGGCATACGGTGCTCACCCTGGTGCGACGCCCGGCCCGCACGGCCACCGAGAGGAGCTGGGATCCGGAGGCGCGCTGGCTCAAGACCTCGATCGTCGACGGCGCGGACGCGATCATCAACCTCTCCGGCGCCTCCATCTCGCGACTGCCGTGGACGCTGCCCTACAAGCGCGAGATCCTGCAGTCGCGGGTGCTGGCCACTTCCACCATCGCCGAGGCGATCCTGCGCTCCGACTCGCCGCCCGACGTGCTGCTGAGCGGATCGGCGGTCGGCTTCTACGGCGACCGCCCCGGGGAGGTGCTCACGGAGAGCTCCCCGCAGGGCGCCGGCTTCCTCGCCAAGGTCACCGAGGCGTGGGAGCGCGCGGCCGCTCCCGCCGCGTCCCGCAGCCGGGTCGTCACCCTGCGCACGGGCCTCGTGGTCGGCAAGGGCGGCGGAGCGCTCAAGCCGCTGACACTCCTCACGAAGGTCGGCGTCTCCGGGCCGCTCGGTTCGGGCGAGCAGATCTGGCCCTGGATCGGCCTCTACGACGAGGCGGCCGCCATCCGTCACCTGCTCACCTCTTCGCTGGCGGGGCCCGTGAACCTGGCCGGGCCGCGCCCGGTGCCGGCCGAGGTCGTCGGGCGCGAGCTCGCCGAGCGCCTGCACCGTCCCTACTGGCTGCCGGCCCCCGCCTGGGCGCTCAAGGCGGCGCTGGCGGATGCGGGCCGCGACCTGCTGCTGTCGTCCCAAGACGTCTCCAGCCAGAAGCTGATCGCCGACGGCTTCGCCTTCCGCGACGACACCTTCGAGAAGGCCCTGACCGCCCTTTGACCCGCGCTCCCCGCCCTCCTCGCGAGCCGTCGATCTTGTCCCTTACGCGCGCGTTTCAGGGCCGAAATCGACGGCTCGCGACGAGTGACGGAGGGCGGGGCGGCGCGGGGGTTGCGGGGATGGGGCAGGGTCAGGGGCGGTGGGCGTCGCGGGCGGCGCGGCGGGCCGTGCGCTCGAGGCGGATGGCGGTGTTGAGGGCGCCGCGGGCGCGTCGGCGGTCGCCGCTGGCGTCGTAGGCGAGGCCCAGCCGGAACCAGGCGCGCCAGTCGGCGTCATCCGCCTCGACGGCCTCGCGGTACTGCTCGAACGAGGCGTCGGCGGCCTCGCGCACCGGGCGGCCGCTGGGGCGCTTGGGCAGGTCGTCGACGGGCAGCTCGTCTTCCCGCTCGAGCTGCTGCACGAGCGCCTGCGTGCGGAAGCCGAACTGCAGTTCGCGCCAGAGCGCCCAGGCGCCGACGATCGGCAGGATGATCAGCGCGGCACCGATCCCGATGCCGATCGGCTCCCCCGTGCCCATGAACTGGAACGCCCGCTGAGCCACGAGCACGATGTAGACGGCGAGCAGCACCGCCATGATCAGCGCGGCGACACGGCCTTTCACGGGCGCACGCTCGTGGCGGTGGCGGCCTGGCCGGAGACGTTCTCCGGGGCATCCGGAGCGTCGGCGTCGGAGGTCGTCGCGCTCGCGAACGCTTCGGAGCCGGCCCCGAGGTCGAGCATCTTGTCGAGCCCCACGGTCACCCCGCGCGCGGTCACCGCGGCGGCCAGCGCCACGCGGATGCCCGCCGCGTACGCGCTCGGCGAGATCGTCTCGTGCGTGATGGTGAGCACCTCGCCCACGCCGCCGAAGACCACGTCCTGCTTCGCCACGACGCCGTTCAGCCGCAGGCTGTGCACCGGGATGCTCGCCACCTGCTGGCCTCGGGCGCGCTGGTCGGAGTGCGGTGCCGACACCGGGCCGAGTGCGGCGCGGGCCGCCTGCATCAGCTCGGCGGTGCGCACGGCCGTGCCCGAGGGCGAATCGACCTTCGAGGCGGCGTGCGCCTCGATCACCTCGATGGAGTCGTAGAACCGTGCGGCCATCGCGGCGAACGAGGTGGCCAGCACCGAGCCGAGCGAGAAGTTGGGCACGATCACCACGCCGGTCTCCGGATGCTCGCCGAGCTTGCGCGACAGCGCCGTGATGCGTTCGGCCGACCAGCCCGAGGTGCCGATCAGCACGTTCTTGCCGTTCGCCACCGCGAACTCGACGACCTTCGGACTGACGCCCGGTACGGTGACATCGACCACGAGGTCGGCGGCCAGCATGTCGGAGAGCTCGCTGCGCGAGTCGAGGGAGGCGACGAGTTCGTAGTCGTCCGACTCCTCGAGGATGCCCGCGAACAGCCGCCCCATCTTCCCTGTCGCACCGACGATGGCAACCTTCGTAGTCATGCGTCCAATCTACCCGCCGCGACCTGTGCGCCCGGCGGTGCCGGCCCCGCGCCCCTGTCTAGGCTGGAGGCATGCGCATCCGGCCCGGCGACGTCACCTCCCCCGAGGTGCACGACCTGCTCACCACCTACTTCGCGTTCCGGGCCGAGGCCTTCCCCGAGAAGGACCGCGACTACGCCGTGACCTTCCCCGACCCGGCGGCCTTCACCGGCACGGCCGGCGTCTTCCTGGTCGTCGAAGACGACGAGGGCCGCGCGGTCGGCTGCGGCGGCATCCGGATGCTCGCCGCCCCCTCCGAGGGAACCGTCCGCTACGAGGTCAAGAACATCTGGCTCGATCCCTCGACCCGAGGCCGTGGCTGGGCGGGCGACCTGATGGCCGAGCTGGAGTCCCGCGCCCGTGCTTTCGGGGCCACCGAGCTCGTCCTCGACACGCACGACAGCCTCACGGCCGCCGCACGCCTCTACGCCCGCCTCGGCTTCGAGCCCACCGCCCCCTACAACGACAACCCCAACGCCACCCGCTGGTACCGCAAAGCCCTACTCCGCTAGGCCCGGCAGGGCGGCGGCGCCCAACAGCCCAGCCGGGCTGAATGCGGCGGCGTGTACGTCGCATTCAGCCCTGAGGGCGCCCAACACGCAGGCACCGAAAAGTCATCGCACCTAGGCGCCGCAGGGGCGGCGGCGCCTAATAGGGCTGCGGGTCGTTCACGCCGGTGCGGAGCTCTACCGGGAGGTGTCCCAGGTCGTTGTGGGCGACGAGCTCGGGGAGGCGGCCGGCCTTGTAGCGGATGATGGTGAGGCCGCAGTGGGCCTGGTTGATTCCGGCCCAGCGCCACTCGGGGGCGCTGACCGCCTCGCGCACGAACCAGGCGATCACGAAGTTGTGCGTGATGAGGAGGTCGTGCGTGGTGTCACGGGCCGGGGTGAGGAACTCGGCCACGGCATCCGACATCTGTGCCTGGCCGGCCTCGAGCTCGGCCTCGGAGACCGAGTTGAAGTAGGCCTCGAAGGTGTGCGGCATCTGCGGCGAGTAGCCGGTGGGCACGCAGTCGAACAGCAGCGCGCTCGGCTGCGGGTCGAGAGCCGGCAGATGCTCCGACATGATCGCCGCGGTCTGTTCGGCGCGCTGGAGGGGCGAGTGCCAGACGTTGTCGAAGGGCACGCCGCCCAGCCGGTCGGCGATCAGCCGGGCCTGGCGCTGGCCACGCGGCGACAGCGGGCCGTCGTCGACGCCGTGCTCGGCGTCGAGCTGCTCGCCGTGCCGCACGAGATAGAGGGTGTGCGCCATCAGGTGCCCACCACTTCGAGGAAGGCGTCGTCGGCCAGCGGCCCCACGGCGGCGATGCTCACCGGGCCCTCGAGAAGCTCGCGGGCGAGCTCCTGCACATCGTCGCGAGTGACGGCCATCAGGCGGCGCACGCTCTCGTCGAGGTCGATGAACTCGCCCAGGGTCAGTTCGGCGCGGCCGAGTCGCGACATCCGGGTGTCGCTGTCCTCCAGAGCGAGGGCGGCGGATCCGGAGAGCTGGCCGTGCGCGCGCGTGAGCTCCTCGGGGGTGATGCCGTCGTCGGCGAGGCGGCGCAGTTCGGAGAGCATGAGGTCGGTCACCGACCGCTCGCGGCCCGGCGTGCAGCCCGCGTACATGGCGAAGATGCCCGCATCCGAGTAGCTGGGGGCGAAGGAGTAGACCGAGTAGGCGAGGCCGCGCTTCTCGCGCACCTCCTGGAAGAGGCGCGACGACATGCCGCCGCCGAACACCGAGTTGAGCACGCCCATGGTGGTGCGGCGGTCGTCGGAGGCCACGATGCCGGGCATGCCCACCATGATGCTGGCCTGCTCGGTGGGCTTCTGGGTTATCGAGACCGGCTGCCCGGCGGCCGGCACCGACGATCCCTCGAGCGCGGCGAGGGGGCGCCGGGAGCGCGGGGTGGCGGGCAGGTCGAGGTCCCAGGTGGAGGCCGACAGCGCGGCGGTGACCTGCTGCACGATCACGTCGTGGTCGACGGCGCCGGCGGCGGTCACCACGAGGTCGTTGGGCCGGTAGGAGGCGAGATAGTGCTCCCACACCGCGTCGCGCGTGACGGCGCGGATGGCCTCGGGGGTGCCGCCCACGGGACGGCCGAGCGGATGCCCGCCCAGCACGGCCTCGAACAGGCGCTCCCCCACCACGTCGCCCGGGTCGTCTTCGGCCATCGCGAGTTCTTCGAGGATGACGCCGCGCTCGGTCTCGAACTCGTCGCGATCCAGCACCGAGGAGGTGAGCATGTCGCAGAGCACGTCGACCGCCATCGGCAGGTCGGCGTCGCGCACCTTCGCGTAGTAGCAGGTGTACTCCTTGCTGGTGACGGCGTTGTGCTCGCCGCCCACGGAGTCGAACGAGATCGCGATGTCCAGCGCCGAGCGCGTGGGTGTGCCCTTGAACAGCAGGTGCTCGAGGAAGTGGGTCGACCCGTACCGCGAGGGCATCCCGTCGACCGCACCGAGCTCGTCACGCGACCCCGCGGCGACCCAGTACCCGATGGTCGCGCTGCGCGACCCCGGAATGTGCTCGGTGAGGATGCGCACACCGCTCGGCAAGATCGTTCGACGTACCAGTCCCTCGGCGACGGTGCCGATGGACAGCTCAGGAAGATCAAGAGGAAGAGATACAGCGCCGTTCGTCATCGTCTCAACCATAGTCTGCAAGCCAAGAGCCCCGTCCCGGCAAACTGCCAGGCACGTGCCGCAGGACCACGCAAAAAAGGCCCGTCGCCCCCGAACCCACAAAAGTGAATTCAAAAGCAACGGGCCTTTCTCAATGACCCAAGGTGCCGAGCGAAGCCCGGCGCCCTCGGCAGCCAGCTCAGCCTTCGGCGGGAGCCTCGGGGCCCTCGCTGTGCGCGGCGGAACCCTCGGTGTCGGCGGCTTCGGCGAGCACCGGAGCGAGCGACAGCTTTCCGCGGTCGTCGATCTTGGTGATCTCGACCAGGATCTTCTGGCCGACGCCGAGCACGTCTTCGACGTTCTCGACGCGCTTGCCACCGGCGAGCTTGCGCACCTCGGAGATGTGCAGCAGGCCGTCCTTGCCCGGGAGCAGGGAGACGAACGCGCCGAACGTGGCGAGCTTGACGACGGTTCCGAGGAACTGCTCGCCGATCTCGGGGTTCTGCGGGTTCGCGATGGCGTTGACCTGGGCGCGGGCCGCCTCGGCGGAGGGACCGTCGACGGCGCCGATGTACACGGTGCCGTCTTCCTCGATCGAGATGTCGGCGCCGGTCTCGTCCTGGATGGCGTTGATCGTCTTGCCCTTGGGGCCGATCAGCTCGCCGATCTTGTCGACGGGGATGTTGACCGAGATCACGCGGGGCGCGGTCGGGGCCATCTCATCCGGAGCGTCGATCGCCGAGTTGAGCACGGAGAGGATCGCGTCGCGCGCGGCCTTCGCCTGCTTCAGGGCGCCGTCCAGCACCGAGGTGGGGATGCCGTCGAGCTTGGTGTCGAGCTGGATCGCGGTGATGAACTCGCTGGTTCCGGCCACCTTGAAGTCCATGTCGCCCAGGGCGTCTTCGGCGCCGAGGATGTCGGTGAGAGCCGCGTAACGGGTCTCGCCGTCGACCTCGTCGGAGACCAGGCCCATGGCGATACCGGCGACCGGGGCGCGCAGCGGCACACCGGCGTTCAGCAGCGACAGGGTGCTGGCGCAGACGGAGCCCATCGAGGTGGAGCCGTTTGACCCGAGGGCCTCGGACACCTGACGGATGGCGTAGGGGAATTCCTCACGCGAGGGCAGCACCGGCACGAGGGCGCGCTCGGCCAGGAAGCCGTGCCCGATCTCGCGACGCTTCGGCGAACCCACGCGGCCGGTCTCACCGGTCGAGTAGGGCGGGAAGTTGTAGTGGTGCAGGTAGCGCTTCTTCGTGATGGGCGAGAGCGAGTCGATCTGCTGCTCCATCTTGAGCATGTTCAGCGTGGTGACGCCCAGGATCTGGGTCTCACCGCGCTGGAAGATCGCCGAACCGTGCACGCGGGGGATGACCGCGACCTCGGCGTCGAGCGGACGGATGTCCGCCAGCCCACGACCGTCGATGCGCACGCCCTCCTTCAGGATGCGACCGCGCACGACCACCTTGGTGACCGACTTGTACGCGGCCGAGACCTGGCCGAGCACCGAGGCGTCGAGCGTTCCCGCTTCGACCTTCGCGGCGAGGGCGGCCTTGACGCGGTCCTTGAGGGCGTCGTCGGCGTTCTGGCGCTCGATCTTGTCAGCGATCTGGTAGATGCCCACCAGCTCGTCGTAGGCGAGCTCGGCGACGGCGTCGTAGGCGGCCGAGGTGTACGGCGGGAACACCGGGTACTCCTGCACGGCCTTGTTCGCCTGCTGGGCCATCGAGGCCTGCGCCTCGACGAGCTGCTTGATGAAGGGCTTCGAGGCCTCGAGGCCCTCGGCCACGACGGCCTCGTTGGGCTTGGTGGCGCCGGCCTTGATCAGGTTCCAGGAACCCTCGGTCGCTTCGGCCTCCACCATCATGATGGCGACGTCCTGCGAACCGTCGGCCGCGGTCACGACGCGACCGGCGACGACGATGTCGAAGACGGCCTCCTCGAGCTGCGAGGCCTTCGGGAAGGCGATCCACTGGTCCTTCTCGGTGCCGTAGCCGGGCATGAGCGCGAGGCGCACCGCACCGATCGGGCCCGAGAAGGGGATGCCGGAGATCTGCGACGAGGCGGATGCCGCGTTGATCGCGAGCGAGTCGTAGAACTCGTCGGGAGCGATCGACAGAACGGTGATGACGACCTGGACCTCGTTGCGGAGGCCGGTGACGAACGACGGGCGCAGCGGCCGGTCGATCAGACGGCAGACCAGGATGGCCTCGGTCGAGGGGCGTCCCTCACGGCGGAAGAACGAGCCGGGGATCTTGCCGGCGGCGTAGGACCGCTCTTCGACGTCGATCGTCAGCGGGAAGAAGTCGAAGTTGTCTTTCGGGTGCTTCGAGACGCTCGTGGCGCTCAGCAGCATGGTGTCTTCGTCGAGGTACGCGGCGACGGCGCCCTGAGCCTGCTGCGCGAGGCGGCCGGTCTCGAAGCGGACGGTGCGGGTGCCGTACTTGCCGTTGTCGAGAACGGCTTCGGCGAATTTGATTTCAGGACCTTCCAAGAGGTCTTTCTCCTTTGTTTAGCGTCGCGGCCCCGTGTGGGCGTGCGACTCCTCGCGTGGGAGCAGGCGTGTTCGGCAGGGAGTTTCGACGTTCCCTGAAAGTCTGTTCGTACAGCTTCGTCGTGGGGCGTGTGTGCTGGCCACCAGTAGACAATCTCCGAACGCATGTCATAGGTTCGGAAATCCACCACCGAGGACCAGCTTCCTGCCAGCCTGCTCACAACGTGCCCATGCTACCAGCACAACCTGCGAGAACCGAGGATGGCTCCGCTACCCCACCAGCGTGTCGAGCAGCACCTCGACCCGGAACGGTCGCTCGGTGCCCACGATCCGCGCCTGCACCTCCGCGGCGGCGTGCTCGGAGGCCAGTGGCAGCAGCCGTGCGTTCCAGGCCGACTCCAGCTCGGGCGGCAGGAACCCGGCCCGGTAGAGCTGCCCGTCGCCGGCCCGCAGGTCGACCGCGATCCGCAACCGGAGGCCCAGCCAGCGGCTCGCATCCGGAGTCAGGATGGCGGTGGGCTCGCCGTCGGTCTTGGCGCGCGCCGCCTCGATGCCGTACTGACGACGCTCCGACTCCAGCACGCGCACGGTGTGCACCGGCGCGATCTCGACGAGCTCGAGGCCCTCGAGGCTCCGGCGGGTGTTCTCGCTGTCGCGGCCCTTCGGCCGGAGCAGGGGAACGATCAGCAGCAGCGCCGCCACGATCGCCAGCACCAGCAGGGCGAGGGAGAGCACGGCCCCGGGCACGCCGCCGATCCGCGAGACCAGGCTCGCGGCCATCGCGAGCACGAGCACCACCGCGAACAGGAACACCTCCCAGCGCCAGAGGGGCTTCCGTCTCCGCGCGTGGTCCATGCCTCCCATTCTGCCGTGCCCGGGTGACCGTCCCTGCCGCGCCCTGCCCGCACGACCGCCCCTGCCGCGCCCGGACGCCCGTCCTTCAGCGTCCGTGCATCGTGAAGGCGCGGGCGAGGCCACGGCCGAGCGGTGGCAGGGCGGCGGTCGCGATCACAGCGCGTCGCAGGGCGAAGCCCGCGCCCGACGTGGGCCGGCCCATGGCCATGTTGAACTCGGACAGCCGCGCCGCCGCCCGGGCGGAGCGCAGACGGGTGCGTTCGAGATCGCGCAGCATCGCAGATGCTGCACGCTGAGTCGACTCGAGATCCGCCAGCAACGACGGCACCCGCTCGGCCAGCGCCTCCGCGTCGAGCCAGCCGAGGTTCATGCCCTGGCCGCCGATCGGGCTCACCTCGTGCGCGGCGTCGCCGATCACCACGAGGCGCCCGTCGTCCGAGGCCATCCGGGGAAGGATGCGCCGGTGCACGTCGAAGGCGCTGGTCATCGTGGCGGTGGCGGGGTCGGGAGGCACCCCGGGCGCGGTGCGCTCGGCGATCAACCGCGCGAGAAGGCCCGCGTCGAGGCTCTCACCGCCCAGGCCCACCGGCAGGTGCGTCACCCAGCGCCGCCGCCCGTCCGGCAACGGGAACGACTCCACGATCCCGCGCGGGTGCAGGTGCAGCACCGCGAGAGCGCCGTCGCCCGTCGTGTCGGCGAAGTCGCCCATCAGAAAGCGGTGCGGGTAGGTGCGGCCGGCAGCCGGGTGCCCGAGCGCCCGCGCGACGACCCCCGACGGGCCATCCGCCCCCACCACGAGCCGGGCGCGCAAGGACGCGGCCTCTCCGCCGAGCTCGAGGAGCACCGACCCGGCCCGCCGCTCCACCCGGCGCACCTCGACACCGGTGCGCAGCGCATCCGGAGCGAGGGCGGCCAGACGCGCGCGGAGGATGCGCTCGGTCACGCGCTGCGGCAACGACACCACGAACGGCAGGCGCGCTCCCGTGGAGCCGAACTCGAGCCGTGCCCGCTCGCGGCCGCGGATGCGCAGCACGCCACGATCGATCCGCACGCCCGACCCCACGATATCCTCGAGCACGCCCAGCCGCTCGAGCGCGGCGAGCGACGGCGGATGGATGCCGATCGCCCGGGAGTGCCGGTGCGCCCGTGTGCGCTTCTCGAGCACCACGACGTCGATCCCGCGCTGAGCCAGAGCCACTGCCAGGAAGACGCCCACCGGCCCCGCGCCCACGATGGCGACGTCGTGCAGCGGTCCGTCGGGCATCCGCCCTCCGTCAGGCATCCGCCCTCCGTCAAGCATCCGCTGGGGGCACCGTGTCCCGAGCCGCCGCACTGGCGGCGTAACTCAGGAGGTTGCGGTACGGCGCCTGCGTCTCCACCACCCAGTCGCGGCGCGCGGCCACCCGCAACTCGGCCTCGGTGTAGCTGCGGCGGATGGAGGTGAGCCCGTCTTCACGGATGAAGGAGTTGCGCAGCGGCAGCGTCGCCACCGAGAACGCCGCGTAGGCGATCGGGCTGCGCCGGATGTCGCTGTGGATCGACAGACCGCGGCACAGCAGCTCGCAGTCGATCAGCAGGTCGGAGAGCTGAGCGGCGTCGAGATGGTGCAGCACGTGATTGGAGATCACGAAGTCGAAGCGCACCGCGATGCCGACCAGCGCGGCACTCGTGGTGCGCAGGAACCGCACGCCGTCGGGGTTGGGGGCGCGCTCCGCGAAGTCCAGGGCGCGCGGGTCGGGGTCGATGGCCGTGACCTCGAGCAGCAGGCGGTCTTTCGCCGCCCAGCGGGCGAGCGCCCGGGCGACGTCTCCCCCGCCGCATCCGATGTCCAGCAGCGTCGACGGCTCGGTGCGCGACAGGAGCGGGCGGATGCGCTGACGGTAGGTGTCCCGCCAGCCCGCCACGACCGCGTTCACGAGCCGGAACTGCTCATAGGTGCGGTTGAGCGTGAGGAGGTTGCAGTCGGGCTCGTCCATGCGCTCGCGCGCATCGACCGCACGTTTGCGCATCGAGGGGATGCCGAACGCCACGCTCTAGGCCTCCCGTGCGGGCCGGAGCGTCATCAGTCCCGTCTCGACGGTGAGGCCCGGGCCGAAGGCCATGGCGCACACGCGGTCTCCGGATGCGGTGTCCGCGCCCGGCCCGGCGTCCATGATCGCCTTCAGCACGAACAGGATGGTGGCGCTGGACATGTTGCCGTACTCCCGAAGCACTCCCCGCGAGGGCACGAGCTGCGCCTCGGAGAGCTGCAGCTTCGCCTCCACCTTGTCGAGGATGCTCCGGCCGCCGGGGTGGATGGCCCAGTGCGCGATCGTGTCCTGCGGTGCGTCGCCGAGGCCGGGCTCGCGGGCCAGTAGCGGTTCGAGCGCTGCGGAGATGTGCTGGTCGATGATCTTCGGCACGTAGGAGCTGAGGATCATCTCGAAGCCCTCGTCGCCGATCTTCCAGGCCATGTCCTCTTCGCCCACCGGGGTGAGCACGCTCTCGAAGGCGTCGAGGTCGAGCACGGGAGACGAGGACGGCAGGTCGCGCGCCGTCACGATCGCCGCCGCGGCGCCGTCGGCGAAGACCGACGAGGCGACGATCTGGTCGGGCTCGTTCGAGGAGCGCACGTGCAGGGTGCACAGCTCCGCGCTCACGACCAGGACGACGGCATCCGGATCCGCCTCGCAGAACGACTTCGCCATCCGCAGGGCCGGGAAGGCCGCGTAGCAGCCCATGAAGCCGACGTGGTAGCGGAGGGTGCTCGGCGCGAGGCCGAGCTGCCGCACGAGCACGTAGTCCGGGCCCGGGGCGAAGAACCCGGTGCACGAGACGGTCACGACATGCGTGATGTCGGCGGCGGTGATCCCCTCGGCCGCCTCGAGCGCCCGGCGGCCGGCCTCCACGTAGAGGGCGCTGGCACGCTCGATGTAGAGCTCGTTGCGCACCTTCGTGGAGGGGGCGAGCAGGTGGCCGCTGGCGAGGTCGAAGAACTGCGGATGCTCGGTCTGCGTGTCGAGGGTGAGCTCGTCGATCGCCGTGTACCGGGTGTCGATCCCCGATCCGTCGAAGGAGGCGGAGACCAGTCGCGTGCCGAGCCGGGTGAGACCGGGCTGCGACGCGAACACGTCGCGCACCTGGGGCTGCCGGAGGACTGTGGCCGGTATCGCGGTCTGGATGGTTCGCACGCTCACTGCCATAGGCCCATGTAAGCACGATCGTGTGCCGGCGGGGTCCGATCGCGGCAATGTCCCACCGGCGGCCCGGAAAGCCTCGGCCTACTGCGCTCCGTAGCCGCCGACGGGGCTGAACGATGCGTCCAGATCGAACGGGTCGTTCACCTCGGTGGAGCGGGTCGAGACCGCCACCACGGCGGCGAGCTCGCCCGCGGCCCGGCGGATGCGGTCGGGCAGGGTGGGGAAGCCGTCGTCGGCCGAGCCGCTCCCCCAGTCCTCGGTGGCCGCGAACACGCTGGTCGGCAGCACCGGGGCGCGCAGGTAGCTGAACAGCGGGCGCAGGGCGTGATCGAGCGCGAGCGAGTGCCTCGGGGTTCCGCCGGTCGCCGCGATGAGGGTCGGCAGACCGGTGAGGGCGGTGTTGTCGATCACGTCGAAGAACGACTTGAACAGGCCGCTGTAGCTGGCCGTGAAGATCGGCGTCACCGCGATCAGTCCGTCGGCCGTGGTCACGGCGTCGAGCGCCGACTGGAGCGCGGTGCTCGGGAAGCCGGTGATCAGGTTGTTCGTGATGTCGTGCGCGAGGTCGCGCAGGTCGATCACGGTGAGCTCGGCGCCGACCCCGCGATCGGCGAGGTCGACCACCGTCGCCTCGGCGAGGCGGTCGGCCAGCAGCCGCGTCGACGACGGCTGGCTGAGCCCCGCCGAGACGGCGACGAGCTTCTTGGTGGAGGTGGCATCCGGGGTCATGGTCAGGCTCCCTGCAGGCCGAAAGCGGCGCCGGTGTGGGCGGCAGCCGACCCCGAGCGGGCGGCCTCGGCCGCGACGGCGGACTGGGCCTCCGCATCCTGAACGGCCTTCGCGGTCCGGCGGGCCGCCATCCGCTCGATCTCGCTCTGATGGGTGGGGCCGTCCGGAACGTGCGCCGGGCGCAGGGCGTCCATCTCCTTGCGGAGCACGGGCACGACGAGCTCGCCGAGCAGGTCGAGCTGCTCGAGCACGGTCTTCAGCGGCAGGCCGGCGTGGTCCATCAGGAACAGCTGGCGCTGGTAGTCGCCGAAGGTCTCGCGGAAGCCGAGCGTGCGGTCGATGACCTCCTGCGGGCTGCCCACGGTGAGCGGGGTCTGCGAGGTGAAGTCCTCCAGCGACGGGCCGTGGCCGTACACCGGGGCCTTGTCGAAGTACGGGCGGAACCGGTTCACCGCGTCCTGCGAGTTCTTGGCCATGAAGACCTGTCCGCCGAGGCCCACGTAGGCCTGGTCGGCGCGGCCGTGGCCGTAGTGCTCGAAGCGCTGGCGGTAGTAGTTCACCAGGCGGGCGAAGTGCTCCTTGGGCCAGAAGATGTGGTTGGCGAAGAATCCGTCGCCGTAATAGGCGGCCTGCTCGGCGATCTCCGGGCTGCGGATGCTGCCGTGCCACACGAACGGCGCCACGTCGTCCAGCGGCCGGGGCGTGCTGGTGAAGCCCTGCAGCGGGGTGCGGAACTGGCCCTCCCAGTCGACGACCTTCTCGTCCCAGAGGCGGCGCAGCAGCGCGTAGTTCTCGATGGCGAGCGGGATGCCCTGGCGGATGTCCTTGCCGAACCAGGGGTACACCGGCCCGGTGTTGCCGCGGCCCATCATCAGGTCGACGCGGCCGTCGGCCACGTGCTGCAGCATCGCGTAGTCCTCGGCGATCTTCACCGGGTCGTTCGTGGTGATCAGCGTGGTGGCGGTGCTGAGCAGCAGCTTCTCGGTCTTGGCCGCGACGTAGCCGAGCATCGTCGTGGGGCTGCTGGGCACGAAGGGCTCATTGTGGTGCTCGCCGAGGGCGAAGACGTCCAGGCCCACCTCTTCGG
Source organism: Herbiconiux dendrobii (assembly GCF_052048175.1). NCBI lineage: Bacteria > Bacillati > Actinomycetota > Actinomycetes > Micrococcales > Microbacteriaceae > Herbiconiux > Herbiconiux dendrobii. The sequence goes on from NZ_JBLZQV010000005.1 coordinate 138,330, forward strand.
CCTTCTGCGCGATGGTCAGGATGGCCTTGATGCGCTCGTTCTCGGTGGGGGTGGTGCCGGTGGTCGGGTCGGTGGTGACGTCTCCGACGGTGAAGATTCCGAACTGCATGTCGACCTCGCTTGTGGCGGTTCCTACTCCATGCGTTTGCATGGATATCCGATACAACGCTCCTGTCGGTGATCTATTCCCGCCGCGTCACGGGAACGACGAAGGCCGCCACCCCGGAGGATGACGGCCTTCGTGAAGAAGATCGCGGTGTCAGCGGAGAGCTGCCGCCTGATCGACTGTGTCGCCTGGAAGGCGAACTATCGGCGCAGGCCGAGGCGCTCGATGAGCGAACGGTAGCGGTCGATGTCGATGTCCTGGAGGTAGCCCAGGAGGCGGCGACGCTGGCCCACCAGGAGCAGCAGACCACGACGCGAGTGGTGGTCGTGCTTGTGCTCTTTGAGGTGCTCGGTGAGATCCTTGATGCGACGGGTCATCATTGCGACCTGCACTTCGGGGGATCCGGTGTCACCGGGGTGGGTTGCGTACTCTTCGATGATCGCCTTCTTGACGTCTGACTCGAGTGCCATAGATGGGATCCCCTTTCTCTCGTTGCGCGGTGCCGGCCAGCCTGATGCTGCGGCTCTCTTTATCCGCGGCCGTTCTCACGGCAACCTGTAGAGCTTACCAGAAACACGGCCGTAACAATCCCGGCGACCGGTTCGACGAGGGATCGGGAACAGTCCATAGTGGAGAGGCGTTGCACGACGGCGGAATGGATACCTCAATGACCCCCAATACGACTGCAGGCACGACGACTGCGGGCACGCTCGACGCGGCCACCCTCCCCGTGCTCGACCTCTCCCGGCTCGGCGCCGGCGACGCGGAGGCCGAGGCCTTCCGCATCGACCTGCGCGAGGCCACGCACGAGTACGGCTTCTTCTACCTCACCGGGCACGGCGTACCGCACGAGCTGATCGAGCGCGTGATGACCACGGCCCGGCAGTTCTTCGACCTGCCCGAGGCCGACAAGCTGGCCATCGAGAACCTCAAGAGCCCGCACTTCCGCGGTTACACCCGCGTCGGCGGCGAGCTCACCCAGGGCAAGGTCGACTGGCGCGAGCAGATCGACATCGGCGTGGAGCGCGAACCGGTGGAGCGCACCGCCGGCACCCCCGACGCTGTGATCCCCGACTACATGCGCCTCGACGGCCCGAACCAGTGGCCGGATGCTCTCCCCGAGCTCCAGCAGGTCGTCGCCGAATGGTACGACGCGCTCAGCCGGGTGGCCCTCACGCTGCTGCGGGCCTGGGCGGTCTCGCTCGGCGCCTCCGAAGACGTCTTCGACGCCGCCTTCGCCGAGCGCCCCTCCACCCTGATCAAGATCGTGCGCTACCCCGGCAAGAGCGACCCCGAGCCCAAGCAGGGCGTGGGCGCCCACAAGGACTCCGGCGTGCTCACCCTGCTGCTCGTGGAGCCCGGCAAGGGCGGCCTGCAGGTGGAGAAGGACGGCGCGTGGATCGACGCCCCGCCGCGGGAGGACGCCTTCGTGGTCAACATCGGCGAGCTGCTCGAGGTGGCGACCGACGGCTACCTCAAGGCCACCGTGCACCGGGTGATCTCGCCCCGCATCGGCGACGACCGCATCTCGATCCCGTTCTTCTACGCCCCGGCTCTGGATGCGACCGTGCCCGTGCTCGAACTCCCCGAGGCTCTGGCCGCCCACACCCGCGGCGTGACGACCGATCCGGGCAACCCGATCTTCACCACCTACGGCGAGAACTCGCTCAAGAGCCGGCTGCGCGCGCATCCGGATGTCGCCGCGATCCACCACGCCGACCTGGTCGAGAAGATCGCGGCCGCGGCCGCCCAGAACAACCAGGCGTGAGCGACTCGCCCGAGACACCCGCACAGCCCGGGGCGCCCACGCGGTCCGGGCCGCCCGAGCGACGGCGCAATCCGTTCGCCGACCTGACCCCGCTGCGGGAGAGCCCGGCCTTCGCGCGCCTCTGGGCCGGCCAGGCGATCTCGGGCATCGGCAGCCAGATGACGATCGTCGCGGTGGGCCTCGACATCTACCGCCTCACCTCCTCCACGCTCGCCGTCTCGGGGGTGGCGCTGTTCGCGCTGCTGCCGATGATCGTGGCGGGCCTCTACGGCGGCATGCTCGCCGACGCCTTCGATCGCCGCAAGGTGGCCCTGATCGCCGCGATCGTGGCCTGGGTGTCGACCGCCGTGCTCGCCGCTCTCGCCTGGACCGGCGCCGACAGCGTGGCGGCCCTCTACGCCCTCGCCACCGTGAACGCGGTCTCCGCCACCGTGGTGGGGGCGACCCGCTCGGCGATCTACCCGCGCATCCTGCCGCGCGAGCTGCTTCCGGCCGCCGCGGCGCTGAACGGCATCACGATCGGGGTGATGGTGACGCTCGGCCCCGCCCTCGCGGGCGTGCTGGTGGCGACCGTCGGCTTCGGCTGGACCTATTCGATCGACGTCATCCTGTTCGTCGCCGCCTTCGTGGGCATCGCGAGCCTGCCGCGCATCCTGCCCGAGGGCGAGGTGCAGCGGCCTGGGCTCGCCTCGCTGAAGTACGGGCTGTCGTTCCTGAAGCACGCGCCGAACATCCGGGCGCAGTTCCTGATCGACATCGCGGCCATGACGTTCGGGCAGCCGCGCGTGCTGTTCCCCGCCATCGGCGTGCTCGTGCTCGGCGGCGGGCCCATCACCGTGGGCATCCTCACCGCGGCCTCGGCGGTCGGCACGATGCTCGCGAGCGTGTTCTCGGGGCGGCTCGGCGGCGTGCGCTGGCAGGGCCGGGCGATCGCCCGAGCGGTGCAGGCCTACGGCTTCTTCGTGGCGCTGTTCGGCGTGGTCGTCCTCGTGGCGACGCTGTCGGGTGCCCCCGCCTCGCAGGAGCTCGCCGACGCGAACGTGGTCGGCATCGTATTGGCCTCGCTGGCGCTGGCCGCGACCGGCGCGGCGGACGAGATCAGCGCGATCTTCCGCACCACCATGATGCAGGCCGCCGTGCCCGACAACATGCGCGGCCGGCTGCAGGGCGTGTTCACCGTCGTGGTGGCGGGCGGGCCACGGATCGGCGACCTCTACGTCGGCGTGCTCTCGGTGTTCGCTGCGCTCTGGTTCCCGCCGCTGCTCGGAGGCCTGCTCGTCATCCTGGCGGCCACGCTCATCCTGCGCCTCGTGCACACCTTCCGCGCCTACGACGCGCTCGACCCGCGCCCCTGACCCCTCGCCGACCCGTCACTTTCTCCCGCTATTCGACCCTCAAAGCGGGAGAAAGTGACGGGTCGGCGGGGTGGGGGTCAGAGGCCCGCGGGAGGGTGCTCGCCGGGGGCAAGGACCAGCGTGAGGCGCTGGGTGGGGCGGGTCATCGCCACGTAGAGAGCGGATGCTCCGCGCGTGTTCTCGGCGATCAGGCCGGCGGGCGAGACCACCAGCACCGAGTCGAACTCGAGACCCTTGGCATCGGCGGGCGTGAGCAGGGCGGCGCTCCGCGAGAGACCGTTCACGCCGACGCCGAGCTGCTCGCCGAACTCCGCCGAGAGCACCTCGCGCATCCGCTCGAAGCGGGACGCCGGAGCGATCACCGCGCTCGTGCCACCCGAGGCGATCATCTCGCCGAGCTGCGCGGTCACCACCGCCGCCAGGTCGGCCTCGTCGGCGCTCGGCAGCGCCGCGACCGGCCACGGCGTGGTGCGCACGGAGCGCGACCGCGTGACCGAGAGGCCGTTGGCCTCGGCCACGCGCTCGGCGGCATCCACGATCTGCGAGGGCGTGCGGTAGTTCACCGTCAGCTCCTCGAGCCGCCAGTTCTCGCCGATCAGCGGCGAGAGCGTCGCCTCCCAGCTCGTGGAGGAGGCGGCTGAGCTCGCCTGCGCCACATCGCCCACGATCGTGAACGAGCGCAGCGGGGCGCGGCGCAGCAGCACGCGCCACTGCATCGGCGAGAGCTCCTGGGCCTCGTCCACGACGATGTGACCGTAGGTCCAGCTGCGGTCGGAGGCGGCCCGCTCGGCGGTGGTCAGCGATGCGGCCGACTCGGCGAATCCGGCGACCACCGACTCGGCCGAGACCTGGCCCTCCACGTCCATGTTGCGGATGGCGTTCCTGGCGTTCTCGAGGTCGCGCTTGCGCTGCGCCTTCTCGGCGCGCTTCTGCGCCGAGTCGACCGCGTCGAGCTCGCCGAGCAGCTCGGCGGCCTCGTCGAGCAGCGGGATGTCGGAGACGGTGAGTTCTGAGCCGCGCTCGCGCCGCAGCAGCTCGCGCTTGGCCTTCGACCAGTGCGAGGTGAGCGACGCCAGCCACTGCGGGCGGGCGTAGAGGTCTTCGAGCAGCTTCTCGGGCGTCAGTGGGATCCACGCCGTGTTGAGGGCGACCCGCACGTCGTAGGAGGTGCGGATGTCTTCGCGCAGGTAGGCCTGATCGGCCTCGTCGACCGTGCTGCCGCGCCGGCGCAGCTGGTCGGCCAGCTGACGGGTGAGCTGACCCAGCACGTTCTTCACGAACGACACCCGGCCCTCGTTGTAGGGCTTGCCGGATTCGCGCGCCTTCGCCATGGCCTCGGCGATGGTGGCGGGCTGCAGCACGAGCGTCTCGCCGTTGATCTCCAACGTCTGCGGCTCGTCGGGCACGCGCTGGCGCGATCGCACCGCCCGGCGGATGAGCGCGGCCATCTCGGCCGATCCCTTCAGCGCCGCGACGGCGGGAACGTCTTCGGCGGTGACGTCGAGACCGGGGTAGAGCTGCCCGAGGCTCGCGAGCACCACACCGGTCTCGCCGAGGCTCGGCAGCACGGCGTTGATGTACTGCAGGAACGCGCGGCTGGGGCCGACGACGAGCACACCGCTGGAGCCGAGACGCTCCCGGTGCGTGTAGAGCAGATAGGCGGCGCGGTGCAGCGCCACGGCGGTCTTGCCGGTGCCCGGCCCGCCCTGCACGACCAGCACGCCGGCGAGGTCGGAGCGGATCACGCGGTCCTGCTCGGCCTGGATGGTGGAGACGATGTCGTGCATCTGACCGGTGCGCTGGGCGGTGAGCGCGGCCAGCAGGGCGCCCTCGCCCTGCAACTGGGTGCCGTCCTCCTCGAGCAGGGAGGCGTCGAAGACCTCGTCCTCGATCCGCACGACCTCGCGGCCGCGCGTGGTGAGGTGCCGGCGCGCGCGGGCGCCGAGGGGGGTGGCGGCGGTGGCCTGGTAGAAGGCGCGCGCCTGCGGTGCCCGCCAGTCGAGCAGCAGCGGTTCGAGGTTCTCGTCGCGCAGGCCGATCCGGCCGATGTAGCGCAGCGTGGAGCTGCCGGCTCCCGGCTCCGGATCGGGTTCGATCAGTTCGAGGCGGCCGAAGGCCAGCCGCTCGCCCACCTCGCGGAGCTGGTGGATGCGATCCTCGTAGACGCGGGCGAAGGCATCCCGCTCGGATCGCGACTGATGGTTGCCGCCGACGTCGTCGCGCCGCACCACGGTGAGCTCGCGTTCCGCTTCTTCGCGCAGGCCGTCGAGCCGCTCGTACAGCCCCCCGACGTACTCCCGTTCGCGTTCGAGCTCAGACCCAGCCACGCCACCTCCCGAATCACCGGCAAGCAATTCTACTCGCGGAATCCGACGCGGAAGTCACCACCGGACGGCCAGGTGAAAGAGTGCCGTGCACCTGCACGATTTGTCGAAGCAACCCGAACGCGACGAACGGACGCGGCGGCGTGTACGTCGCGTCCGTTCGTGAGAGCGCCCAGAAGCCGGCGGCAGCTGCAACTCCACCGCAAGGCACGCCGCAGGGGCGGCGGCGTGCCGACTTGGTCTCGGGGCCTACGGCACCGCGACCAAGTCGATGACGAAAATCAACGTCTTGCCGGCCAGGAAGTGGCCGCTGCCGGCGGGGCCGTAGGCCAGGTGCGGCGGGATGGTGAGCTTGCGGCGTCCGCCCGCCTTCATGCCGGGGATGCCCTCCTGCCAGCCGGCGATGAGGCCGTTGAGGGGGAAGCTGATGGTCTCGCCGCGGTTCCAGGAGGAGTCGAACTCGTCGCCGGTCTCGTACTCGACGCCGAGGTAGTGCACCTCGACGGTGGCGCCCGGGGTCGCCTCCGCGCCGGTTCCCTCGACGATGTCGACGATCTCCAGCTCGGTGGGGGCGGGGCCCTCGGGGAAGTCGATCTCGGGCTTGGTGCCGATTGGTTCAGTCATGGTCCCATCCAAGCCGACCGGGGCGGCCAGGTCAAAAGACGGGCGCGGATCCCGCGGGGGCCGAGGGGCCTCCCGCCGCGCTCGCCAGCGCCAGGCGGTCGCCGAGCAGAGCATCCAGCAGCTCCGCCTCGTCGTGCCGCGGGCCGATCGCCGAGCGCCCGGAGAGCAGCCGCTGCCGCACGAAGGCGAGCCGCGTGGCGTGCCGGGTGAACGACCTCATCGCCGCGCGGCCGTCTCCCGGCATCGACTTGGCCCAGCGCAGCGCCTGTTTGCGGGTCGACGCCGAGGAGAGCATCTCGACCTCGGCCTCGCTGAACCAGCCCGCCTCGGCGTACTCCGTCAGCCGCGCCCGCGTGAGCCGCGTCTCGGATCGCCGCAACAGCACCACGAACACCACGGCCAGCGCGAACAGCGGCACCTGCACCGCGAAGTAGAGCAGGAAGAAGCCGCCCTCCCCTTCCACGATGAACGTGGAGCCGTTCCAGAACGCGTGCAGCCCCATGGCCAGGACGAGCCCGAGCAGGAAGACGCCGATGCCCGCGAACGCGTTCGTGCGGCGCACGGCGAAGCCCAGCGCGATGCCCGTGCAGGCCGTGAACATGACGTGCGCGAAGGGCGACAGGATGCCGCGCAGCACGAAGGTGAAGCCGAGACCCACACCGCCCGACTCGATCAGCGACTGCCCGAAGTAGAGGATGTTCTCGGTGAACGCGAACCCCGCGGCCACCGTGGCACCGTAGACCAGGCCGTCGACCGGACCGTCGAACTGCTTGCGGAAGAACAGCAGCAGGATCAGGATGCCGGCCGCCTTGGCCCCTTCCTCGACGACGGGCGCCTGGATGACCGAGCCCCACAGGTCGCTGGTGGTGTTGCGCCCGTCGCTGGCCACCTCGACGATCAGCTGCACGCTGAAGTCGACGATCAGGGCGATGGCGATGGAGGCCGCCGCGCCCCACAGGAAGGCGAACCACAGCGCGGGCCGCGGCTCGGGCTCCCACCGGTCGATCAGCGTGATGGCCGTGATGACCACCGCCAGCGGCACCAGGGCCAGGATGCCGCAGATCACGAACGCGGCCGGGCCGAGCCCCAGCACGAGATAGCCCACGACCGCCAGGAAGACGAAGCCGAGCACCAGGATGCCGACGATCGCGAGCACCTGCGAGGCGGTGGAGGAGCGTCGCGGCGGCGCCCCGGCGGGCACCGCCGGCAGCGGCGGCAGGGCGTGCTCGACCTGATGCGGCACCGCGGGCGGGGGCGCGACGGGCGACATCACCGTGCGCGGGTCGATCGGATGCTGCGCATCCGGGGAATACTGCGTAGGGTTCGCCAAGAGCAATCCTCACCTTCTCGCTCGGGATCAGCGTAGTGCACACCGGCGACGCGCGCCGCTCAGTACACCTTCCCGGGGTTCATGATCCCCTGCGGATCGAAGACCGCCTTGATGCGCCGCTGCAGATCCAGTCCCCCGGTTGTGAGCTCCCCCTCGAGCCAGCGCCGCTTCAGCACCCCGACACCGTGCTCACCCGTGAGGGTGCCGCCGAGTCGCACGCAGGCCTGGAACAGCTCGTCCGCCGCCCGCCAGACGATCTCGGGCACCTCGCCCTCGGCCGCTCCCGCAGTCACCACGCCATCCGCCCCGCCGACGCCGCCGGTGGCGCCCCCCGCCGCCGGCAGCACGAAGTTCGGATGCAGGTTGCCGTCACCGGCATGCGCCACGGTCGGGATGGCGAGGCCGTAGGCGGAGCCGATCCGCTCGATCTCGGCGAACATGGCCGGCAACGCCGAGCGGGGCACGCAGACGTCTTCGATCAGCACCTCGCCGAGCACCTCGAGGGCGGGGTGGAAGCTGCGGCGGTACGCCAGGAGCGCCTCCCCCTCCGCGGGATCGTGCGACTGCCCGAGCGAGAACGCCCCGCCGGCCCGCAGCACGGCGACGGCGGCCTCGGCCTCGGCGCGGGCACCCGCGCCATCGGTCTGCAGCAGCACGTAGGCCGCGCCGGGAGCGACCGCCGCCCGGCCGAGGTACCGGTTCGCCGCGGCCACGGCCGCCCCGTCCATCAGCTCCATCACGGCGGGGCGGATGCGGGCGGCGGTGATCGCCGCGCAGGCCCTCGCGGCCGCGGTGACGTCGGCGAAGAAGGCTCCGATCGTCACCACCTCGCCGACCGCGATCGGCCGGATCTTCACGACCGCGCGCACGATCACGCCCAGCGTGCCCTCCGAGCCCGTGAGCAGCGCGGTGAGGTCGTAGCCCGTGACGCCCTTGACCGTGCGCCGGCCGGTCTCCAGCAGCGATCCGTCGGGCAGCACGACCGTGAGGCCGAGGACGGCCTCACGGGTCACCCCGTACTTCGCGCAGAGCAGGCCGCCCGCGTTCGTGGCGATGTTGCCGCCGATGGTCGAGATGGCCTTGCTGGCCGGATCGGGCGAGAACACGTACCCGTGCGGTGCGAGCTCATCGCTGAGGTGCTGATTGATCACGCCGGGCTCCACCACGGCGAGCTCGTCCTCCAGCGCGATCTCGAGGATGCGGTTCATCCGCGCGACGCCGAGCACGATCGCGCCCGCGGAGGCGGTGGCTCCCCCGGCCAGACCCGTGCCGGCACCCCGCGGCACGAGGGGAACCGCGTGCCGGGCGGCGATCCGCACGACCGCCTGCACCTCCTCGACGCTCTCGGCCTCCACGAACGCGAGTGCGTGCTCGGGCGACCACCAGCCCGACTTGTCGGTGCGCACGGCCTCCAGCGCCGGCCCCTCGGTGACCACGCGCTCCCCCGCCACCGCCCGCAGCTCCGCGAGCACGGCGGCGTCGGACTCCCGCGAGGTCATCGACGAGGGTCCAGCGGCTCTGCGGCGAGCTGCTCCGCGTCGATCACCGGGATGGCCTGCGTGATGGCCTCGATGCCCGAGAGCCGGGCGGGCGAGGTGAGCTTCAGCACGCGCTCGCGGCTCATCAGCTTGGCCTCCACCACCAGGTCGACGATGTTGCGGCCGGTCAGCAGCGCGGTCTTCGCCAGCGCCGAGGCCGCCGCGTAGCCGATGTACGGCGTGAGGGCCGTGACGACGCCCACGGATGTCGCCACCATCGTGTCGAGGCGATCGAGGTTGGCCGTGATCCCGTCGATGCAGTTGACGCGAAGCGTGCGGCATCCGCCGGTCATCCAGGCCAGGCTCTGCAGCAGCGAGTGCGCGATCACCGGCTCGAAGGCGTTCAGCTGCAGCTGGCCGCCCTCGGCCGCCATCGTGATGGTCACGTCGGCGCCGGCCACCGCGAAGGCCACCTGGTTGACCACCTCGGGGATGACCGGGTTCACCTTTCCGGGCATGATGCTGGATCCTGCCTGGCGCGGCGGGAGGTTGATCTCGCCGAAACCCGCCTGAGGGCCGCTGGAGAGCAGGCGCAGGTCGTTGCAGATCTTCGAGAGCTTGATGGCCGAACGCTTCAGCACGCCCGAGAGCGTCATGAACACCCCCGCGTCGCTGGTGGCCTCCACGAGGTCGGCCGCGGTCACGTGCTCGAAGCCGGTGAGCTCGCGCAGCTCCCGGCACACGGTGGCCGCGTAGTTCGGGTCGGCCGTGATGCCGGTGCCGATCGCGGTGGCGCCGAGGTTGATCTCCCAGAGCAGCGGCAGGGTGTGCCGCATCCGCTCGAGGTCTTCGGTGAGGGTGGTGGCGAAACCGTGGAACTCCTGGCCGAGCGTCATCGGCACGGCATCCTGCAACTGCGTGCGGCCCACCTTGAGCACGTGCCCGAACTCCACGCCCTTGGCGCCGAACGAGTCGCGCAGCAGCGCATGCTCGGCCATCAGCCGGTCGAGCGAGAAGCACATCGCGAGCTTCACGGCGGTGGGGTACACGTCGTTGGTCGACTGGCTGCGGTTCACGTCGTCGAGCGGATGCAGCACGTCGTACGCACCCTGCGGATGCCCGTGGGCCACGAGGGCGACGTTGGCGATCACCTCGTTGGCGTTCATGTTGGTGGACGTGCCGGCGCCGCCCTGGATGACGCCCACCACGAACTGGTCGTGGAACTCCCCCGCCCGGATGCGCTCGCAGGCCTCGTCGATCCACTCGGCCTTCCAGGCGTCGAGCACGCCGATCTCGCGGTTCGCGCGCGCCGCGGCCTGCTTGACGATCGCCAGGGCGTTCACGAGGTCGGGATAGACCGAGATCGGACGGCGGCTGATCGGGAAGTTCTCCTGCGCCCGGGCGGTGTGGATGCCCCAGTAGACGTCGGCGGGGATCTCGATGCTGCCGAGGCTGTCGGTCTCGGTGCGGGTCGCCCCGGGCGCGGATGGAAAGGCCGGTGAGGATGTCACGTACTGCTCCGTTGCTGTCGTTCGCTTGTGGCTGACGCCGTCGACTCTAGTCCGCACGGGACCATCCGGCCCGGCGCTCGTCAGCTCAGTTTGCGCAGCAGCCCGCGGATGAAACCGTCCTTCTTCGCGGTGAACGGCGGATACACCAGCTTGAGCGTGTCGGGCGCGAGCCGCTTGGTGAGCACCGACTTCTCGTGGCTGAAGGTCTCGAGCCCGCGGCGCCCGTGGTACGAGCCCATGCCGCTGCCGCCCACGCCGCCGAACGGCAGTCCGGGAACGCTGAGGTGCGCCACCGGCGCGCCGAAGCCGACCGCCCCCGAGGAGGTCTCGGTCAGGATGCGCCGGGCCGTCTCGCGCGACGACGTGAAGGCGTAGAGCGCGAGCGGCTTCTCACCCGAACGGATGAACGCCAGCGCGTCGTCTAGGCCGTCGACGGTGACGATCGGCAGGATGGGGCCGAAGATCTCCTGCTGCATCACCGGGGCGTCCCGCGAGACGTCGCACAGCACCGTCGGCGCGATGTAGCGCGTGCGGTCGTCGGTGCGGCCACCGGTGAACACGTCCTCTCCCTCGAGGAGCGCCACCAGACGGGTGTACTGCTTCTCGTTGACGATGCGGCCGTAACTCGAGCTGGAACGCGGATCGCCGTCGTACAGCTCGGCGACGGCGTCGACCAGGTGCGGGGCCAGCCGGTCGGCCACGGCCTTCGTGGCGAGCAGGTAGTCCGGTGCCACGCAGGTCTGGCCGGCGTTCATGAACTTGCCCCAGGCGATCCGCCGTGCCGCCGCGGCGAGGTCGACGCTGTCGTCGATGTACACCGGCGACTTGCCGCCGAGTTCGAGGGTGACCGGCGTGAGGTGCTTGGCCGCGGCCTCCATCACGATCCGCCCCACGGTGCCGTTGCCGGTGTAGAAGATGTGGTCGAAGCGCTCGGCGAGCAGGTCGGTGGTGACCTCGACGCCACCCTCGACCACCGCGACCGCGCGCTCGTCGAGGTACTCCGGCACCAGCTCGGCCATCAGGGCCGAGGTGGCCGGTGCCAGCTCGCTCGGCTTCAGCAGCACGGCGTTGCCGGCGGCCAGCGCGCCCGCCACGGGGGCGAGCAGCAGTTGCAGCGGGTAGTTCCACGGGGCGATGACGAGCACGACGCCGAGCGGCTCGAGCATCGTGGATGCCGTGGCCGGCGCCAGCCCGATCGGCACGCCCACGCGCTTGGGCCGCAGCCATCCGCGCAGGTGCCGCAGCGTGTGCTCGATCTCGCTCAGCACGACGCCGATCTCGGTCAGCTGCGTCTCGGCCGGGTTCTTGCCCAGGTCTTGGAAGAGCGCGTCCTCGAAATCGGCCGAACGCTCCTCGAGCATCCGCTGCAGGGCCTTCAGCTGGGCGAGCCGCCACGCCAGCGGCCGGCTGACACCGCGGTCGAAGCCGGCGCGCAACGCGAGCACGACGGGGCTGGCAGGGATGACGGGTGACGTCGACTCCAGGGTCATCTCCCCATCGTAGAAGCGCCGGAGCGCGCGAGGAAGAGCGATCAGCCGTGCAAGAAGGGCACGATCAGGTAGATGCCGAAGAGCACGGCGCCGATGCTGAGGGCGAAGCAGAGGTAGGCCAGCACGGTCGCGTAGAACGGGCGCGCCTGTTCGCCGGTGGAGGCGTCGGTGCGCGTGAGGCCCTGGAAGCGCAGGCCGAACGAGTACAGGCTCACCACGACCGCTGTGGAGATCAGCGACGCGGCGGCCACGATGAGGAACGCGCCCCAGTCGATCACTTCTGCACCTGCTTCCGCTTGCGGCGCGTGGCCTTGGGGCTGCGCACGGCGATGGTGGCGGCATCCACCTCGCTGATGGCGTTGTTCGAGTCGACCCTGTTGCGGCGCGAGAGCACGAAGATCGTGACGATCACGGCGATGCCGGCGATCAGGTCGATCACGATCCCCGTGGTGCCGAGGGTGGCGACGAGCGCGGCCAGCGCTCCGACGATCGCCGAGGCGGGCAGGGTGATCAGCCAGCCGAGGCCGATCCGGCCGGCGGTGCGCCAGCGCACGGACGCGCCGCGGCGGCCGAGGCCCGATCCGATCACCGATCCGGAGGCGACCTGGGTGGTGGACAGCGCGAAGCCGAGGTGGCTGGAGGCGAGGATGGTGGCCGCCGTGCTGGTCTCGGCGGCGAAGCCCTGCGCGGGCTTGACCTCGGTGAGGCCGGCGCCGAGGGTGCGGATGATCCGCCAGCCGCCCGAGTAGGTGCCGATGGCGATGGCCAGGGCGCAGGCCACGATGATCCAGAGCTCGGGGCCGCTGCCGGTGGGGAGCAGTCCCGCCGAGATGAGGGTGAGCGTGATCACGCCCATCGTCTTCTGGGCGTCGTTCGTGCCGTGCGCGAGCGCCACCAGGGAGGAGGAGAAGATCTGGCCGTACCGGAACCGCCCGCGCACGCCCGACTGCGCGCTGGAGGCGGGCATCCGGGTGATGGCGTAGGCCAGCCGGGTGGCGATGAAGGCGACCAGGCCCGCCACGAGCGGGGCCACGAGGGCCGGCAGGACGACCTTGCTGACGAGGACCGAGTAGTCGACCACCCCGAACCCGGCGCCCACGATGGCCGCGCCGATCAGGCCCCCGAACAGCGCGTGCGAGGAGCTCGAGGGCAGGCCGAACAGCCAGGTGACGAGGTTCCAGATGATCGCGCCGATCAGCCCGGCGAAGATCATCTCGGGCAGGATCTGCACCCCGCCGTCGCCCTCCTTGATCAGCCCGTTGGAGATGGTCTTGGCCACCTCGGTGCTGAGGAAGGCCCCGACCAGGTTCAGGACGGCGGCCAGGGCGACGGCCACCTTGGGCTTCAGCGCCCCGGTCGCGATCGGCGTGGCCATGGCGTTCGCCGTGTCGTGGAACCCGTTCGTGAAGTCGAAGAACAGGGCCAGTGCGATCACGAGCACGACGATGACGGTGAGATCCACCCGTGCCTTCTCCAGACTGATGTTCGCGTGCGGCACGCATCCGGATGTTCACGGCCCGTTCATGCGCAGTGGGTGGCGCCGATGAGGAGCCGTGACGATGATCGCACCCGGGTCACCCGAGGTCAACTCGACGGCGCGGCGCTCTACGCTGGAGGGATGAGCGCCCTCCTGCCCGAGAACCCGCCCCTGGCCGCCCGCAAGCCGATCGAGCGCGTGCACCACGGCGACACCGTGATCGACGCCTTCGAATGGCTGCGCGACAAGGAGGATCCCGAGGTGATCGCCTACCTCGAGGCCGAGAACGCCTACACCGAGACGGCGACCGCGCACCTCGAGGGTCTTCGCCGGAACGTCTTCGACGAGATCAAGGGCCGCACCCAGGAGACCGACCTCTCGGTGCCCGTGCGCGACGGCGGATTCTGGTACTTCACCCGCACCGCCGAGGGTTCGCAGTACGGCGTGCACTGCCGCGCCCCGATCCGTTCGGCCGACGACTGGACGCCGCCCGCGATCGTGGCGGGCACGGATGACGCGTCCCGCCTGCCCGGCGAGCAGGTGGTGCTCGACGACAACCGCGAGGCCGAGGGCCACGAGTTCTACTCGCTCGGCAGCTTCGACGTGAGCCCCGACGGTGGGCTGCTGCTCTACGCCGTCGACACGGTCGGCGACGAGCGCTACACGCTGCGCATCCGCGATCTGTCCACCGGATCCGACCTCGCCGACGTGGTGTCGAACACCGCCTCGGGCGCGGTCTTCTCCGGCGACGGGGCCACCGTCTACTACCTCACCGTCGACGAGGCCTGGCGCCCCGACACGGTCTGGCGGCACCGGGTGGGAACGGATGCGGCCGCCGACGAGGTGGTGTTCACCGAACCCGACGAGCGCTACTGGGTGGGCGTGGGCCTCACCCGCAGCAAGAAGTACCTCGAGATCGCACTGGGGTCGAAGATCACCAGCGAGGTGCACCTGCTCGACACGACCGATCCTTCGGCCACCTTCGAGGTGGTGTGGCCGCGCCGGGAGGGCGTCGAGTACTCCGTCGAACACGCCGTGGTGGGCGGGCAGGACAGGCTGCTCATCCTGCACAACGACGGCGCCCTGAACTTCGAGCTGATCGCGGCCGACCCGGCACGACCGGCGGATGCCGCGGGCTGGCAGACCGTGCTCCCCCACGACCCGGCGGTGCGGCTGGAAGACGTGGACGCCTTCGCGAGGCACCTCACGATCGACTACCGCCGCGACGGGCTGACCCGCGTGGCCGTGCTGCCGCTGGCATCCGGAACCGCCGCCGACGCCGACGGTGTCGCCGTGATCGACGGCTCGGCCTTCACCGAGCTCGCCTTCGACGAGCCGCTGTTCTCGGTGGGCACCGGCGGCAACCCCGAGTGGGAGCAGCCCACCGTGCGCTACGGGTACACCTCGTTCGTGACCCCCTCCTCGGTCTTCGACTACGACGTCACGACGGGCGCCTCGACGCTGCTGAAGCAGCAGCCGGTGCTCGGCGGCTACGACGCCTCGGCCTACGAACAGCGCCGCGAGTGGGCCACGGCGGCCGACGGCACGCGCGTTCCGATCTCGCTGGTCGCCCGGCGCGGAGTGCTCGACGCCGCCTCTCCCGCGCCCCTCGTGCTCTACGGCTACGGCTCGTACGAAGCGTCGATCGACCCCGGGTTCTCGGTCGCCCGCCTCTCGTTGCTCGATCGGGGCGCCGCGTTCGCGATCGCCCACGTGCGCGGCGGCGGCGAGCTCGGCCGCCACTGGTACGAGACCGGCAAGACGCTCACGAAGAAGAACACCTTCACCGACTTCGTGGCGGCCGCCGCGCACCTCGTCGCCACAGGCCTGACCGCTCCGGATCGCCTGGTCGCGCAGGGCGGCAGTGCGGGCGGCCTGCTGATGGGCGCGGTCGCCAACCTCGCCCCGCAGTTGTTCGCGGGCATCCTGGCCCAGGTGCCGTTCGTCGATGCGCTGACGTCGATCCTCGACCCGGATCTTCCGCTCACGGTCATCGAGTGGGACGAGTGGGGCGATCCGCTGCACGACCCCGAGGTGTACGCCTACATGAAGTCGTACACGCCCTACGAGAACGTGACGTCCCAGGCCTATCCGCGCATCCTCGCCATCACGAGCCTCAACGACACCCGCGTGCTCTATGTGGAGCCCGCCAAGTGGACGGCGCGCCTGCGCGAGGTAGGTGCCCCCGTGCTGCTGAAGACCGAGATGTCGGCCGGCCACGGCGGTGTCTCGGGCCGCTACGCCCGTTGGCACGAGACCGCCCACGACTACGCCTGGGTGCTCGACGTGCTCGCCCTGGCGGGAGTGCGGCCGGCCTCGTGAGCGATGCCCACACCACACGTCACCGTGTGGACACCGCCCACACGTCAGGTCAGAAGCTGCCGCCGGCTCCCGAGCCGGTGCGGTCGGAGTAGCGCGCCGCAGCGACGGTCTGCGCGTCCTCGGGCTTCTGCGCGCGGTCCCGCGCGTCCAGGTGGTCGGTATAGTCGCCGCTCCGACGCCGGCGGAGCCCGATGGCAACCCCCAGCGCCACGATGATCACGGCGACCACGATCAAGCTGATCCAGATAGCGTCCATGAACCCATCCTCAACGCCTGTCGACCAGAATTCCCCGACTCACACCCCACACCCAGCCCTCACCCTCGTTGACCCCGGCAGAACCTACGACTCCAAGGCCGACCGGAGCAGCGAGACGAGAGCGTCGACCTGCACGGAATCCGACGACCCGACGGCGACATCCGACCCGTCGAGCGCCCGAGCCGCCAGCCCCTGCTTCGAATCGATCAGCTCCGAGATGCGCGTGTCGATGGTCTGAGCGGCGATGATCCGCCAGGCCGTGACCGGCTCCTCCTGACCGATCCGGTGCACCCGGTCGATCGCCTGCGTCTGCTCCGCGGCCGTCCACGACAGCTCCGCCAGCACCACGTTCGACGCGGCCTGCAGGTTCAGCCCCACGCCGGCGGCCGTCAGCGAGCACACCGCCACCGACACGTCCGGGTCGTTGTTGAAGTCGTCGATCGAGCGCTGGCGCAGTGTCGCCGACTGGTCGCCGCGGATCGACACCGTCTTCAGCTCGCGCTTCGCGAACAGCTCCTCCGCGGCGTCCATCACGTCGATGTGCTTGGCGAAGAACACCACCTTGCCCACCGATCGCGCCAGCTGGGCGGCGTAGTCGGCGGCGAGCCCGGCCTTGGCCGTACCGATCCGCCGCACCATCGTGAACACGTTGAGCCCGTCTTCTGTGGCCTTGGTGTCTTCGAGCTCCTGGCGCGCCACGAGACGCATCAGGTCGTCATCCGGGATCTCGTCCACGTCTTCACCGCGCGAGTTGGCACGGGCGGCGATCAGGCGGCGGTACCGCGTGACCAGGCGCGCACCGAGTTCGCGTTCGGCGTCGCGGATGCTGCGGCCGAGGTCGTCGTCGAGCTCCACGGGCAGGTCGACGATGCGCTTGGAGGGCAGGTCGGCGGCCACGTCGATCTTGCGGCGGCGCACGATGCCCATGTCGATCACGGCTTCGCGGGCTTCGGAGAAGAAGCCGGCGTCGGCGGGCGTGAGCCCCACCTCTTCGAGCCGCTCCATCAGCACCGGCGTCGGCTTCGCGCCGTCGATCCAGCCGAGGAACTGCCAGATGGCACGGAAGTCGTCGACGTCGTTGATCAGCGGCGTTCCGGTGAGCGCCATCATCAGCGGGTTGCCGCCGGGCGCGGTGTGCCGGATGCGGTCGGCCAGCGCCAGCACGTTGCGCGAGCGCAGCGACGACATGTTCTTGATGAAGTGCGCCTCGTCGACCACCATGCCGCGGAAGCCCATGGTGCCGAGCCACGACAGGTGCCGGTCGAGCACTTCGTAGTTCACCACCACGACGTCGGCGAAGGCGTCGAGGTTCTCGCCGTCGCCGTGCACCACGGTGGCGCGGCGGTGCGGGGTCCAGATCTCCACCTCGCGGGCCCAGTTCATCTTCACGACGTTCGGCACCACGGCCAGCAGCGGATAGGCATCGGCGACGGATGCGGCCAGCAGCGACTGCGCGGTCTTCCCGAGACCGGGCTCGTCGGCCAGCAGGAAGGTGCGGTGCCCGGCCTGCACGCTCTGCAGGAAGCGGGACTGGTGCACCATCAGCTCGCGGCCGGAGGGCGAGAGCCGGTCGATCGTGGGCGCCTCGGGCAACTCCATGCTGGCGGCACGGCCGCCGGCGCCGTACTCGAAGGCGCGGTACAGCGGGCCGAGCAGCTCCCAGTTGCTGAGGCGGCCGACGCCGTGCGGCTTCGCCGGCGTGAGGTCGGGGGCCATGAACGGGTTCGCCAGCTGCCGCGACTTCACCGAGGTGGGCACGACCTGGCGCTCGGCGAGCTCGGGCGGCACCACGGTGGCGTTGGACGGGACCAGCACCTCGGGCTCCTCGTCGGGCACGTCGTAGCCGGCGTCTTCGAGGTACTCGCGGCGCAGCTTCTTGGCGGCCGGCGAGAGGCCCGCCGCGTCGGTCTCCAGCAGCGCGATCAGCGAGGTGTCGCGGGCGGCCGTGCGGGCCAGGATCGAGGCGATGCCGTCGAGCCGTTTCAGCTGCTCGGCGCGCTCGGCGTCGGCGAGACCGGCGTCCGTCTTCAGCGACGCCCTCTCCTCGCGCATCAGCAGCGCCACCACGAGGAACTTGGTGCGGTTGGCCGGAGCGACCTTGCCGCGTTGCGCCGCCGCTTCGACCTCGCGCACCTTGCGGGCGAGGATGGGGATGAGGCCGGTGTTGTCGGCGGTGCGTGTACGGCGGTTGCCGGACCTTGACATCGTTCTCCTGGGGAGTAGTGGCGGGGCCTCGTCTTCGCCGGAGGTCACGCGGCCAGCCGGATCGGCGGCACCGGATCGGTGCAACCTCACGACTGCGAACAGTTCGAACGGGAGCCTGGGCCGAGCAACGCGAGGTGAGTCGCGGTCGGCACGAAGAGCGGGATACCCCGTTGCCTGCTCAGTCTACGCGATGCACCTTGATCAGGAGGCCACTGGCCACGAACACGACCGCGCCGACCACGTGCGCGGCCTGCCAGGCCACCAGCGGGAGGTCGATCGGCAGCACCGGGTTCCACAGCACGGCGATCGCCGCGAGCGGGGCGATCCACCACCACTGCTTCGCCTGGCCGGCGAACACGCACATGATGAGGGCGAGGATGCTCACCACATAGCGCGCGATGGTGAACCAGTCGGTGTCGACCACGGCGATGAACGCCATCAGAGCGATCGCGCCGAGGAGGCCGGGGGCCAGGGCCGGCCGGGTGAACGCCGGGGTGGTCTGTCGCGTGCTCATGTCGGGACGATTCTAGTGCCCGGGCCCGCGTCCCGGCCGCCCGGAGCTCGTGTCTGGCCTTTCCCGGGCGCTGCTCGGTAGGGTGAATCCATGACATTCTCCTCGGCTGCTCCGACTCCCCTGTTCGCCGGCCCCGAAGGCCTCTGGACCGCCGATCCCGACGAGCTGGCGGCCCGCCTGTTCGTCACCGTGTTCGCCGGTCAGGGCGCGGTTCCGCTGCCGCAGAAGGATGTCTCCGAGGTCTACTCCACGCTCGCCGGTCTCGGCGGCTACTCGCTGCCCGACGTGCGCTCGGGCAACACGCAGCCGCTCGGCCTCACCGTGCAGCTCGCGCAGGAGTCGATCCTCATCTGGGAGCGCGCGACCGTGGCGACCCGCCTCTCGGCCGGTCAGGGCCCGGTGGCCCACACCATCACGATGCTGCGCTTCGGGCCGGGGCTGCTGACCGCCGCCGACCCCGTGGCCGCCCTCAAAGCGCGTCTGCGCTGAGCCGGCCCGCCCGATGGCTACGCCCTTCACCGTCTCCCCCGACGTCGCCTCCGCTCTGGCTGACGGCCGCCCCGTGGTCGCACTCGAGTCGACCATCATCTCGCACGGGCTTCCGCAGCCCCGCAATCTCGAGGCGGCACGCGAGTTCGAGGGCATCCTGCGCTCGGCCGGTGTGACGCCCGCCACGATCGCCGTGCTCGACGGCGTGCCGCAGATCGGCCTCGACGAGGAGGGCGTGCGCCGCATCGCCGAGGAGCCGATGGCCAAGGCCAGCGTGCGCGACCTGCCGATCCTCGCCGCCAAGGGGGCCAGCGGTGCCACCACCGTCGCCGCCACCGCGTACCTCGCGGGCAAGGCCGGCGTGCGGGTGTTCGCCACGGGCGGCCTCGGCGGCGTGCATCGCGGGGCCTCCGAGTCGTTCGACGAGTCGGCCGACCTGAGCGCTCTCGCCATCTCGGCCGTCACGGTGGTCTCCGCCGGCGTCAAGTCGGTGCTCGACATCCCCGCCACCCTCGAACGCCTCGAGACGCTCAGCGTGCCGGTGCTCGGCTACCGCACCACCGACTTCCCGAGCTTCTGGCTGAGCACCTCGGGGTACAGCATCGACTGGCAGGTCGAGGATGCCGCCGAGATCGCGCGGGTGATGCGCAGTCAGGACGAGCTCGGCCACGGCCAGGGCATCGTGGTGGCGAACCCGCTGCCGCAGGATCAGCAGTGGGATCCGGCCGAGCACGATCGCGTGCTGGCCACCGCGTTCGCCGCGGCCTCGGAGGCCGGGGTCACGGGCAAGGCCGTCACGCCCTTCCTGCTGGGCTACATCGTCGACGCGTCCGGCGGCCGCAGCCTCGAGGTGAACCTCGACATCGCGCGCAACAACGTGCGGCTGGCCGGCGAGATCGCGGTGGCGTGGAGCGCGCTCACCTCCGCCACAGCCGGATCCGGCGCCTGATCGGTGTCGGCGTCCGTCGTGCCGGCAGCCGGCCCCTGGGTCGTCGTCTTCGGCGACGTGATCGACGACGTGATCGTGACGCCCTCGGGCCCGATCCGTCCTGACACCGACACGACCGCGCGCATCGAGCGCCGCCCGGGCGGATCGGCCGCGAACGCCGCCGCCTGGTTCGGGCACCTCGGGCACCGCACCCACTTCGCGGGCCGCGTGGCGGTCGACGACCTGCAGCGCCACGAAGACGAGTTGCGGCGCACCGGCGTGACGCCGTCCCTCCGGGCCACGGCCGACCTGCCGACGGGCACGATCGTGGTCATCCTGCAGCACGATCGCACCCGCACGATGCTCACCGAGCGCGGAGCGAATGCGCTCACGACGGTGCGCGACGTCGACCACGCCCTCTTCTCCCCCGGCGGGCACCTGCACTTCACCGGGTACTCGCTGTTCAGCGACCCGGGTGACTCGCGGGCGCTCGAGCTGGCCGCGCTCACCCGGGCGGCTCAGGATGCGGGGTCGTCGGTCTCGGTGAACCCCGGATCGGCCGGCTTCATCGCCGATCACGGTGCCGAGCGCATCCTGGCTGCGATGGCGGGCGCCGACATCGTCATCCCGAACCTCGACGAGGGGCGCGCGCTCACCGGGCGGGACGACCCGGAGTACATCGCCGAGCAGCTGCTGGAGCGGCATCCGCTGGTCGTGCTCACGATGGGCCGCGCCGGTGTGCTGGTCGCCGGCCGTGCTCACGGGATGCTGCGCCGGGAGGCCGTGCCCGTCGCCCCCGTCGACACCACGGGCGCCGGCGACGCCTTCAGCGCCGGCTTCGTCGGCGCCCTGCTCACCGGCTGCGCCGGCGCGGCCACGCCCGGCCCGCTGCACGACGCCCCGCCCGAACTCCTCTCCGCCGCCGCGGATGCCGGCCTGAGCGCGGCCTCGCAGGCGGTCACCCGGCTGGGCGGCCGTCCCTAGGATCGGATGCCATGAACGCACAGCACACCCTGCCCGAGCCCGGTGCCGATGAGGCCTCGCTCGAGCGGCTGCGGGCGCTGCTTCGCATTCCGACGATGTCGCACCTCGACGAGGCGGAGGTGGACTGGGCGGCCTTCGACCGCTTCGGGGCGCTCATCGAGGAGCTCTACCCGCTGCTGCACGGCGCGCTCGAGCGCGAGCTCGTCGCCGGGCACACGCTGCTGTACCGCTGGCGCGGCGCGTCCGCGTCGGCGACCGCCGGCACCGCCCCCGTCTGCATCCTGATGGCGCACTACGACGTGGTGGCCGCCACCGACGAGGGCTGGACGCATCCGCCGTTCGACGCCGTCGTCACCGGCCGCGGCGCCGACCGCGTGCTCTGGGGCCGCGGAACGCTCGACGACAAGGGCTCGGTCGTCAGCATCCTCGAGGCCGTCGAACGCTCGCTCGCCGCCGGGCACGCACCCGAGAACGACGTCTACCTACTGTTCGGCCACGACGAGGAGACCGACGGCACCGGCGCCGAAGCCGCTGCCGCCCTGTTCGCCGAGCGCGGCATCCGGATCGGCCTCGTGCTCGACGAGGGCGGCGCCGTGGTCGAGAAGCTGTTCCCCACGGTCGACGTGCCGATCGCCGTCGTGGGCGTGAGCGAGAAGGGCACGACGAGCTTCACCCTCACCGCCGAGCAGGCCGGCGGTCACGCCTCCACTCCCCCGCCCGACACGGCCACGAACCGCTTGGCGCGGGCGATCGTGCGGCTGTCGAAGCGACCGTTCCGGGCGCGGATCAACGACGTCACGGCCACCATGATCCGCACGGTCGGCGCGCACGGTCGCGGGCCGCTGAAGTTCGTGTTCACCCGCGTGGGCGTGTTCCGGCCGCTGCTGGTGGCCGTGTTCGCCCGGATGAGCGCGGAGACGGCCGCGATCGTGCGCACCACGACCGCCGTGACGCAGCTCTCGGGGTCGCTCGCCGCCAACGCCCTGGCCGAGCGCGCGCAGGCCGTGGTGAACGTGCGGATCGCGATCGGGTCGACGGTCGACGAGACCCGGCGCCACCTCGAGCGGGCGATCGCCGACCCGCTCGTGCGCGTGGAGGCGATCAGCGCCAACGAGCCCGCCGCGGTGTCGGAGATGTCCGGCCCGCGCTGGGACCTGCTGGCCGACACGATCACCTCGGCCTACCCCACCGCGGTCGTCACGCCGTACGTGCAGACCGGCGCCACCGACTCCCGCCGGTTCGCGCCGCTCAGCCGGAACGTCTACCGCTTCAGCCCCTTCGAGATGTCCGCCGACGAGCGGGCCACCCTGCACGCGAAGAACGAGCGCATCCGCGTGGCCACCTGGTTCACCGGCATCCGCTTCTTCGAGACCCTGCTCCGCCGCCTCTGAGCGGAGCGGCTGCTACTCGACGCCGCCGAGCTGCGGGAGACGGATGGCGCGGCTCGACGGCGGCAGGTCGTGCACGCGCTCGAGGGCCGGCACCAGCTCGGAGAGCCAGGCGTCGTACCCGGCGGTGTTCAGGTGCAGGCGGTCTTCGGTATAGGCGGGGTTGAGCTCGCCGTCCTCCATCGCCATGACGGGCCACAGGTCGAGGTAGTGCGCCTTCACCGTGGCGGCGAACTGCCAGACGTGCCGGTTGATCTCCTTCACGTACTCGGCGTACTCCGCCCCGCGGGGCAGCACCGACTGCACGAGGATGCGCGCATCCGGCGAGTCGGCCCGCAGCGTGACCAGAATGGTCTCGATGTTTCGCACGATCTGCTCGACGGCGCGCCGGTTGGCGATGTCGTTGGTGCCGATCAGCAGCACCACGGTGTCGGGGTCTTCGGCGGCCACCGAATCGAGGCGCTCGATCAGGCCTTCGGTGGTGTCACCCCCCACGCCGAGGTTGACGGTCTCGTCGCCGGGGAACCAGTCCTGCCAGCTCCCGCCCTCGGTCAAGCTGTCTCCGACGAAGACGGTCTTGGGCTTTCCAGTCATCTGATCCTCCTGGTGAAGTCCCTGTCCATGTTACCCGGCGACGGGCGCGGCGGCCGTTCCGGTGCTCCCGTCCTCCGTGTGGGAGGCCAGCGCGGTCGCCGTGATGCGGTTCGCCATGCCGTTGAAGATGACCCCGTGGAAGGGCAGGATGGCGAACCAGTACAGCCGCCCGCCGAGCCCGCGCGGGAAGAAGATGGCGCGCTGCTCGTAGCGCGAGCGGCCGCCCTCGAGCGGTCGAGCGCGCATCTCGAGCCAGGCCCGTCCCGGCACGCGCATCTCGGCACGCAACCGCAGGAACTCGCCGCGGTCGATCTCCTCCACCCGCCAGAAGTCGAGCGCGTCGCCCTGGTTCAGCCGGGTCGCGCTCCGGCGCCCACGGCGGAGGCCGACGCCGCCCACGATCTTGTCCATCCAGCCGCGCACGGCCCAGGCCAGTGGGAAGGAGTACCAGCCGTTCTGCCCGCCGATGCCCTCGATCACGCGCCAGAGATCTTCGGGTCGGGCATCCGTCTCCCGCTGCTTCTCGTCGAGGAACACGGTGTGGCCGGCCCAGTCGGGGTCGCTCGGCAGCGGATCGCTCACGGCGCCGTCGACGAGCGAGTCCTGCCAGCTGGTCTCCACCTCGCCGGCCTTCTCCTTCTCCAGCGCCAGGCTCACCGCGCGCCGGTAGCGGGTCAGGCCGCCCTCGGGGTCGGGGATGTACTGCCGGATGTCGTGCTCGTGCGTGATGCAGTCGAACTGCAGCGACGCGATGATCGGGATGGCGAGGGAGCGAGGGATCGGCGTCACGAGATTGACCCACTGCGAGGCGAGCCACGGAGTGAACACCGGCAGCGACGCGATCGGCCGCTGCTTGAGGCCCGCCTCGAGGGCGTACCCGTTCATCATCTGCCCGTAGCGCAGCACGTCGGGGCCGCCGATGTCGAAGGTGCGGTTGACGTCGTCGGGCAGATCGGCCGACCTCACCAGGTAGTACAGCACGTCGCGCACGGCGATCGGCTGGATGCGGTTGCGCACCCACTTCGGCGCCGGCATGTAGGGCAGCACGTCGGTGAGGTGCCGGATCATCTCGAACGAGGTCGATCCCGATCCGATCACCACCCCGGCCTGCAGAGCGGCCGTCGGCACGCCCGAGTCGAGCAGCACGCGGCCCACCGCCACGCGGGAGCGCAGGTGCGGTGAGAGCTCACCGGTCTGCGGATGCAGCCCGCCGAGGTAGACGACCCGCTTCACACCCGCAGCCTTCACGGCCGCCGCCACGTTCTGCGCAGCCTGCTTCTCGGGTTCCTCGAAGTCCTTCTTGCCGCCCATCGAGTGCACCAGGTAGTAGAACACGTCAACGCCCTGGCTGGCGGCCTCGATCGACGCGCGGTCGTCGAGGTCGCCCTCCACGATGTCGACGGATCCGGCCCACGGCACATCGCGCAGCTTGTCGGGGCTGCGGACCAGCACACGCACGGCGAAGCCGGCCTCCAGCAGTCGCGGCACCAGCCGCCCGCCGATGTAGCCGGTCGCCCCGGTCACCAGCGCAAGTCGTTCGTTCTCGGTCATGCTTTCACGCTATGCCGAACCCGCCCGAGCCGCCCGCCCGAGCCCTCGACTCCCAGCCAGCCTCCCACCCCACCCCCGACACCCTCCTCGCGACCCGTCGATTCTGGCCCTGAAAGTGCCGGGGGAAGGGCCGAAATCGACGGCTCGAGAGGAGGTGGGGTGGGTGGGTGGGTCAGAGCAGGGACTTGGTGTGCCAGACCGTCTTGAGTTCGGTGAAGGCCGTGATGCGGGCGAGGGCGGGGGCCGCGGCATCCGGGCCCTCCTCGGGCGGGAGCACGCGCTTGAGGGTCTGCGCGGCCTCGATCTCGAGGTCGACCCAGTCCAGAGCGGATGCGCCGACCAGGTCGAGCGCGTTCACGTCGGCGTGCGCGGCGAGCCACGGCGCCATCTCGGCGGCCGAGCCGGTGAGCACGTTCACCACGCCCTTGGGCAGGTCGCTCGTGGCGAGCACCTCGGCCAGCGTGACGGCCGAGAGCGGATAGGCCTCGCTCGCGATCACCACGACGGTGTTGCCGGGCACCAGCGCCGGGGCGATGGCGCTGACCAGGCCCAGCAGCGAGGAGTCCTGCGGCGCGACGACGGCCACGACACCGGTCGGCTCGGGCACCGAGAGGTTGAAGTACGGGCCGGACACCGGGTTCGCGTTGCCCGTCACCTGGGCGTACTTGTCGGTCCAGCCGGCGTACCAGACCCAGCGGTCGATCGCCTCGTCCACCTGGGCGCGCGCGGCCGAGGCCGAGACGCCCTCCTGGCGCACGATCTCGTCCTCGAACTGCGCGCGGCGCCCCTCGAGCACCTCGGCGACACGGTAGAGCACCTGCCCTCGGTTGTAGGCGGTGGCGCCGGCCCAGCCGCTCACCGCGGCCCGCGCGGCCACGACAGCATCCCGGGCATCCTTCCGCGACGCCTTCGCTGCGTTCGCGAGGAACACGCCCTTGGGCGTGGTCACCTCGTAGACCCGCCCGGATTCACTGCGCGGAAAAGCCCCGCCGATGAACAGCTTGTACGTCTTGGGAACGCTGACGTGGCTCATTTCGATCCTTTCAGGTAGGCGGCGAGACCGTGGCGGCCGCCCTCGCGGCCGTAGCCCGACTCCTTGAAGCCGCCGAACGGCGAGGCCGGGTCGAAGCGGTTGAAGGTGTTCGCCCAGATCACGCCGGCGCGCAGCTTGTCGGCCACGGCCAGCACCTTCGAGCCCTTGTCGCTCCAGATGCCCGCCGACAGCCCGTACGGGGTGTTGTTGGCCTTGGCGATCGCTTCGGCCGGCGTGCGGAAGGTGAGCACCGACAGCACCGGCCCGAAGATCTCCTCACGCGCGATACGGTGCGAGGTCGAGACGTTGGTGAAGATGGTCGGCGCGAACCAGAAGCCCTCGGCGGGCAGCTCGCAGGCGGGGCTCCAGCGCTCGGCGCCCTCGTCCTCCCCCACCGCCGACAGCTCCCGGATGCGGGCGAGCTGCTCGGCCGAGTTGATCGCCCCGACGTCGGTGTTCTTGTCCAGCGGATCGCCCACGCGCAGCGTCGACAGCCGCGACTTCAGGCGCTCCACGACCTCGTCGTGCACGTTCTCCTGCACCAGCAGGCGCGATCCGGCGCAGCAGACGTGCCCCTGGTTGAAGAAGATGCCGTTGACGATGCCCTCGATCGCCTGGTCGATCGGCGCGTCGTCGAACACGATGTTCGCCGCCTTTCCGCCGAGCTCCAGGGTGAGCTTCTTGCCCGATCCGGCGGTCGAGCGCGCGATCTCGCGGCCCACGCTCGTCGAGCCGGTGAAGGCGACCTTGTTCACGTCGGGGTGGTTCACGAGGGCGCGCCCGGTGTCCCCGGCGCCGGTGAGGATGTTCACCACGCCGGCCGGCAGGTCGGCCTGCTGCAGGATCTCGGCGAACAGCAGCGCCGTCAGCGGCGTCGTCTCGGCGGGCTTCAGAACCACGGTGTTGCCGGCGGCCAGAGCCGGCGCGATCTTCCACGCCAGCATCAGCAGCGGGAAGTTCCACGGGATGACCTGAGCGGCCACGCCGAGCGAGCGCGGGTTCGCCCCGAGGCCGGCGTGATCGAGCTTGTCGGCCCAGCCGGCGTAGTAGAAGAACCAGGCCGCCACGAGCGGCACGTCCACGTCGCGGCTCTCCTTGATCGGCTTGCCGTTGTCCAGCGACTCGGCGACGGCCAGTTCGCGGGCCCGCTCCTGCACGAGTCGCGCGATCCGGAACAGGTACTTGCCGCGGTCACGGCCCGAGAGCTTCGACCAGGTCTTGTCGTAGGCGCGGCGGGCGGCGGCCACCGCGCGGTCGACGTCACCCGAGTCGGCGTTCGCGATCAGCGCGATCGGCTTCTCGGTGGCGGGCGAGATGGTGCGGAACGCCTCCCCGCCGCCGGCGACGAACTCGCCGCCGATGAACAGGCCGTACTCGTTCTTCAGGTTCAGGATGGCCGTCGACTCGGGAGCCGGCGCGTATTCCAGGAATGACATCAGGGGTCCGTTCTCAGTCGATCGTCACGTAGTCGGCGCCGGAGTAGTGCCCGGTCGACAGCTTCTGCCGCTGCAGCAGCACGTCGTTCAGCAGGCTCGACGCGCCGAAGCGGAACAGGTGCGGCTGCAGCCACTCCTCCCCCGCCGTCTCGGCCACCGTCACGAGGTACTTGATCGCGTCCTTCGACGAGCGGATGCCGCCGGCCGGCTTCACGCCCACCTTCTCGCCGGTGAGCCGGTGCCAGTCGCGCACGACCTCGAGCATCAGCAGGGTGACGGGCAGCGTGGCCGCCGGGGCCACCTTGCCGGTCGAGGTCTTGATGAAGTCGCCGCCCGCGAGGATCGAGAGCCAGGACGCCCGGCGCACGTTGTCGTAGGTGTTCAGTTCGCCGGTCTCGAGGATGACCTTGAGGTGCGCGTAGGTTCCGTCGGCCCGGCGGCAGGCCTCCTTCACGGCGACGATCTGGTCGAAGACCAGCCCGTACCGGCCGGAGAGGAAGGCACCGCGGTCGATCACCATGTCGATCTCGTCGGCACCGGCGGCCACGGCATCCGCGGTGTCGGCCAGCTTCACGGCCAGCGAGGCGCGCCCCGAGGGGAAGGCGGTCGCGACGGCGGCCACGTTGATGCCCTGGTCGGTGCCGGCCGCGTGCGCGCCGCCGAGCGCCTCCACGGCGTAGGGCACCATGTCGCCGTAGACGCAGACGGCCGCCACCCGCGGGGTGCTGAGGTCGGAGGCATCCGGAACCAGCGCCTTCGCCACGAGCGACCGCACCTTGCCGGGCGTGTCGGCCCCCTCGAGGGTGGTGAGGTCGATCAGCTCGATGATCTTGTCGAGCGCCCACACCTTCGAGGTGGTCTTGATCGACCGGGTGCCGAGGCCGGCGGCCCGTTGCTCCAGGCCCACGGCGTCGACACCGGGCAACCCCTCCAGATAGCGCTTGAGGGTGGTCTCCGTCAGGTCGTCGCCGAGCAGCTGCACTGCACGCTCGGCGGGCCGGACCGCATTCTCGATGGTCACGAGGTCTCCAGACTTGCTCTTCTCGACGGCCGGTGGGCTCTCGTCGTCTTCTGGGCCCACGCGGTCGCGCCGGGCCCATCGCTCAATTGTGCCACTGGTCTTCGAGCATCCGCGGCCCGGCCACGAGCAGACCGCACACTCCCGCCACCACGCCTGTGACGAGCAGCATCACCACGGGCGCGGTCCAGCTGCCCGTCGCGTCGTGCAGGATGCCGATCAGCAGCGGTCCGAGTGCCCCGAAGGCGTAGCCGAAGCTCTGCGCGAACGAGCTCAGCACCACGGCGCCCCGGGGGGTGCGGGTGCGCAGATTGATCAGCACCAGCACGAGCGGGAACAGCAGGGGGCCGAGCCCGGCCAGCACCACCCACAGCAGCACGAGCGGCTGGGGCGCGAGCAGCAGTCCTCCGTAGCCCACCAGGAACAACGCCGAGCCGGTGAGGGCGAGCCCTCGAACGCTCTTCAGGCGCCCGGCCAGCAGCGGCACCAGCAGCGACGGCACGAGACCCACCACCGAGTACACCGAGAGCAGGATGCCGGCCGTCGCCGCGGAGACGCCGGCCAGCCCCGCCAGGATCGACGGCAGCCAGGCGAACATGGCGTAGACGTTCAGCGCCGACATCGCGAACATGCCGGCCAGCCCCCAGGCCAGCGGGCTGCGCCACACCCGGCCGGGAGCAGGCGCGGGCGCCCGAGGTGCCTCCCGTTCGGCGGCCGGTGCCGCGGCGGCGTCCGCCCGGCGGCCCCGCGCGTCCCTCGCCCCCTGCGCGGCGAGCAGCACCATCGGCAGCAGCGCCAGAACGGCGAAGACCGACCAGCTGCCGACCGAGGCACGCCAGCCCGCGGCATCGGCGATCGGCACGGCCAGCAGGGGCGGGATGGTGGCGCTGATCGCCAGCGTCGTCGCGTAGAGGGCGGTGAGCAGCCCCACCCGATCGGGGAAGTAGCGCTTCACCAGCGCCGGCAGCAGCACGTTGGCCACCCCCATCCCGGCGAAGGTCACGGCGCTGCCGAGCACGAGCGTGAGGTACGAGCCCGACAGCGCCCGGGCGAGATGGCCGATCAGGATCGCGGCCAGCGCCCCGATCACCACCGGTTCGAGCCCGAAGCGGCGGTGCAGCGCCGGGGCGAACAGCCCCACCACGGCGAAGCAGACGGGAGGCAGCATCCCGAGCACGCCCACGCCGAGGCTGCCGAGCGCGATGTCGGCCGACACCTGGCCGAGGATCGGCGAGAGCGCCACGACCGCCAGGCGCAGGTTGAGCGCCACCACCACGATCGCGATCAGGGCGAGTGCCCGACCGCGCCAGAGCGGAGCGGGCCCGGAGGAGGGTGCCGACGCCTCAGGAGGCGTCATGCAGGATGGCGCGCACGCCTTCGACGTCGACGTTCATCTGCTCGATCAGCGGGTCGATCCCGGTGTACTTGACCTGGCCCCGGATACGGGCCACGAACGAGATCTCCACGAGGTGGTCGTACAGGTCGAGCGTCTCGTCGAGCACGTAGGCCTCGACCTGCTTGGGCGGCACCCCGTCGAAGGTGGGGTTGCTGCCCACCGAGATGGCGGCCGGATAGCGGGCGTCGCCGTCGGTGAGCCAGCCCGCGTACACGCCGTCGGCGGGGATCAGCCCCTCCGACTCGGGCGAGAGGTTGGCGGTCGGGAAGCCGAGCTCACGACCGCGCGCGGCCCCGTGCACGACGACTCCGCGCACGGCCGGCGTGCGGCCCAGCAGCTCGCCGGCCCGGGCCACGTCGCCCTGGGCGAGCAGTTCGCGGATCCAGGTGGAGGACACCTTGCGGTCGCCCTCGGGCTGCACCTCGGGGATGAGGTCGACGTCGAAGCCGAACTCGCGGCCGAGCTCGCGCAGCGTCTCGATGTTCCCCGCGCCCTGGGAGCCGAATCGGAAGTCCTGGCCCACCATCACCACCCGGGTGTGGCAGACGTCGCGCAGGATCGTCTCGGCGAACTCGCGCGGCGTCATCGAGGCCAGGGCGCCGTCGAAGCGGATGAACAGGGTCGCATCCACGCCCGTGTCGGCCAGCAGGCCGAGCCGCTGGGCGTTGCTGACGAGTTCGTCGGGCCGGGCTGCCGGGTCGAGCTGGGCGAGCGGATGCCGGTCGAAGGTGATGATCACCGACTCCAGGTCGCGCGAGCGGGCCACACTCAGCAGTTCGTCGATCACGGCGCGATGGCCGGTGTGCACGCCGTCGAACTTGCCGATCGTCACGGCCGAGGGCCCGAGATCCGCCGGAACCTCGGCGAGGGAGTAGAAGGTCTTCATCGGTTCTTCCGCAGCCACAGCATCCCGAGCACCGGCAGCACGAGCGGGATGAACAGGTAGCCCATGCCGTACCACGACCACACTGACGGCTTGGCGAAGAGATCCGGCAGCACGAGACTCAACGTCCCCACGGTCAGCACTCCCACCAGTTCGAAGGTGATGGTGACCCAGGCCACCCGGTACCAGACCGGCCCGGGGACGATCAGGGCGACGGTGGCGATGATGTAAACCACGGCGGCCAGCGTCGAGAGCGTGTAGGCGAATGGCGCCTGGTCGAACTTTTCGATGATTTCAACGACCGAGCGGCCCGTGGCGCCAAGCGCCAGGATCGCGTAGACGATGATGAGCACCCGCCCGATGCCCCGCGCACGGGTTCGGGTGGGCGGGGCGAGAGTGTCGTGTGCCATGTCGCTTCGAGTTTATGGCACCCGCACCTCCCCCGAGGGACGGAGAGGGTTCCGCCGGGAGCCGGATGCCCCGGGCGGCGGCGACCGCTTGGCTGGAGTCATGAGCTCCGAACGCGTGAACCGCCACCCCCGCACCCTGTCCGTCACCGGCCTCGCCCTGGCCCTCGGTCTCGGCTTCGGCCTCGCCGGCTGCGTCGACCCCGGTGCGGCGAACGGATCGGGCGTCCCCGCAACGACCGCGGCCTCCTCGCTGCAGACCGCCGTCGCCCTGCCGGAGACCGCTCTCGGCGAGCAGACCGGCTGGGTCATCTCCGCCGTCAACGGCGAGGTCGAGGGCGAGGCCCTGACGACCGGGATCACCTCACGCTTCGCGCAGCCCGTGCTCGACCAGCTCGGCGCCGACGGGCTGAGCGACGTCTTCGCGCAGCTGGGCGCCCAGGGACCGTGGGTGCCGACGGCCGTGCAAGACGGCGGCACGCAGGCCGTCGTGACCATCACCTCCCCCGGCGGCGACTCGCTCGATCTGCAGATCGCCCTCGACACCGACGAGAAGATCGCGGGCCTCCTCTTCACCCCCTCGGCCGCCGACCGCACGCCGGCCACCAGCTGGAGCGAGCTCGAAGACGCGGTCGACGGGTTCGCGACCGACACGCGGCTCGTGGTCGCGGAGGTCGAGCCGGGTGGTGCGGCACAGCCGGCCACAACCCCTCTGCTCGCCGCGGGCCCCGACGCCGCGGAGGCGATGCCCTCCGGCTCGATGTTCAAGCTCTACGTGCTGGGCGCGGTCGCCGACGCCGTCACGGCCGGCACGCTCGCCTGGGACCAGCCGCTCACCATCACCGACGACGTGAAGAGCCTGCCCTCGGGCGAGCTGCAGAACGCGCCCTCGGGCAGCACGGTCACCGTGCGCGAGGCCGCCGACAAGATGATCTCGATCAGCGACAACACCGCCACCGACCTGCTCATCGCGGCGGTCGGCCCCGAGGCCGTGCAGCAGCAGTTCTCCGTGATGGGGCAGAGCGATCCCGCCCGCAACGTGCCGCTGCTCACCACTCGTGCCCTGTTCCAGCTCGGCTGGGGCACGGGTGAGTCCGAAGCGGCCGGGCGGGCCGCCTGGGCCGACGCCGACAGCGCCGGGCGTCAGGCCATCCTGAGCACGCTGCCGACCGGTCTCGTCGATGTGGCGGTGCAGGATGTCGCCACCCCCGTGTGGCAGAGCGGTCTCGACTGGTTCACCACCGCCGACGACCTCACGGCCGCGCACCTGGCCCTGCAGCAGAAGGCTCAGGATCCGGCCGCGGCGCCCGTGCGCGACATCCTCGCGATCAACAACGGCCTCGGCGAGACATTCGGCGACGCCTGGAGCTATGTGGCCTTCAAGGGCGGCAGCTCGATCGGCGTGCTGGGCGGCAGCTGGTACCTGGAGCGGGCCGACGGCCGGGCCTTCACCGTGTCGATCCAGGGCGAGTCGGCCGATCCGGCCGCGCTGGCCGACCAGGCCACCTTCTTCGGCCAGGTTCAGGATGCGGTGGCGCTGCTCGAGAAGGAGTGACGCCGCCGGCGGGCCTCGGGCGCCTGGCGCGGATGCGGGTCAGGCGCCCTGCACGAACCAGATCACGTTCATCCGGTAGACCATCACGGCCACCGCGAGGCACACCGCGCCGAGGATGACCGTGCTCCAGCGGCTGCGTTCGATCAGGGCCCAAAAGCCGCCCGCGGCCGGCAGCAGCACGGCCGAGATCAGGTAGATGTAGAACTCCAGCAGGCTGCCGGAGGGGTTGTTGCCGAACGCCGGCGATGCGATCGCGATCACCAGCTGGATGATCAGCAGCAGTTCGACCAGGGCGGTCGCGCCCATGCTGAGGTCGGTCGGCTTGCGGCCGCTGAGGCCCAGGATGACGCAGAGCAGCCCGGCCGCCACGGCCACGGCGACCTGCACGATGGTGAACCACTCGATCACGGGGTCGCTCCTGCCGGGGGTGCGTATTCGTCGGGTGGGAAGTTCACGATGCTCTTGCCGCGGCCCTTGGACACGGCGATCAGGCCGACCAGACGGCCGTCGGTCGTCACGGCGGCGATCGGAGCGGTCTCGTGGTCGTGATCGTCGTGGTCGGGCGCCGGGGATGCCGGAACGGCGATCCGCTGCCCGTGGCCGAGCGCGGCGGCGTCGGCGTCGCCGACCTCGAGCACGGGGAACAGGCGTGCGGCGACCGAGGCCGGCGCGAGCAGCGGCAGTGCTGCTCCCGCTTCGGCGCCATCCGCGAGCTCGTCGAGGGTGTGGGCGTCGGCGAGGCCGAACGGGCCGATCCGGGTGCGGCGCAGGGCGGTCAGGTGCCCGCCCACGCCGAGCAGAGCACCCACGTCGCGGGCGATGGCCCGGATGTAGGTGCCGGAAGAGCACACCACGCGCACGTCGACGTCGACGAACTCACCCGCCTCCTCGGTGACCGATCGAGGCTCGCCGGCGAACTCGATCTCCGAGATCGTGACCGTGCGGCCCTCGAGCACCACGTCCTCTCCGGCACGCACGCGGGCGTAGGCGCGCTTGCCGTCCACCTTGATGGCACTCACCGAGCTCGGCACCTGCACGATCGTGCCCTGCTGGGCGGCGAAGGCCCCGCGGATCGAGTCCCCGGTCAGCGCCCGCACGCGCGCCGGCTCGGCGGCGTCGAGCAGCTCGCCCTCGGCGTCGTCGGTGGTGCTGGCGGCGCCGAGGCGCACGGTCGCGAGGTACTCCTTGTCGAGCCCCACCACGAAGGTGAGCAGCCGCGTCGAGCTGTTGACGCCGAGCACGAGCAGCCCGGTGGCCATCGGATCCAGCGTTCCGGCGTGCCCGACCTTGCGCGTGCCGGCGAGCCGGCGGGTGCGGGCCACGGCGTCGTGGCTGGTGAACCCCGCGGGCTTGTCGACGAGCAGGATGCCGCTGACGGCCGATGACGCAGATTTCACGCCTGCCACGCTAACAGTTCGCGAGGAGCAGGCGCGTCAGCAGGAGTCGGAGAAGACGCGGCGCGGATGCTCGGGGTCGTTCACGTCGATGATGGCGCTCGCACCGAAGCGCGGTCCGGCCTCGGCCTGGTACAGGTCGTCGGCACCGAGCACGGCGGCCGGCAGTCCGAAGCGGCGGGTCTCGAGGTAGGCGGTGAAGTTCAGGGTTCCGCGTAGGCCCGGCCGCTGCAGGAACGGCCCGTCCAGGATGAGCACGGCATCCGCCGGGGCGGTCAACCAGGCCGACTCGCGCGGAGCATCCCGATCGGCGTCGAACGACGCGAGCTGGAAGCCCGCGCTCCCACCCATCCGGAACGGCTCGATCAGCACCCGGGACAGCGTCGACACGTCGTACCGGTCGAAGTAGTACTCCTCGCCGGAGTCCGGCCCGCGCAGCTCCCGGGCAGCCCGTGGCCGCTGGAAGTCGTCCATCGAAGCCCGCACCACCGTGGACCCCGCGCGCCGGTAGGCCGCACCGAGCTCGTCGGCGAACCCCCGGGTGCCTTCGACGCCGTCGACCCCCACGATCACACGCCCCGCGCGATAGTTGTGGGCGATCTCCTTCGCCAGCGCATCCGCGAACTCGCTGGCCGCATCCGGTCCCGTCACCATGCCGCCAGTCTACGTCGGCCACGACGCCCACTCCCCCGATCTAAGGTTGAGGGATGCCCGTGAGTCCCGCGCCGAACACCCGCGCCGAGTTCGCGGAGCGCGTCGTGGACTGGTTCGCCGAGAACGCGCGCGACCTGCCGTGGCGCCGGCCCGGTTTCTCGGCCTGGGGCACCCTGGTGAGCGAGTTCATGCTGCAGCAGACCCCCGTGGTGCGGGTCATCCCGCGCCTGGACGAATGGCTCACCCGCTGGCCCACGCCCGCCGCTCTCGCGGCCGACGCCCCCGGCGAGGCGGTCCGCGCCTGGCAGTCCCTCGGCTACCCCCGCCGAGCCCTCAACCTGCACGCCTGTGCCGTAGCCATCACGGAACGCCACGCCGGCGTCGTCCCGAACGACGTCGACGCCCTCCTCGCCCTCCCCGGGGTCGGCGATTACACCGCCCGCGCCGTGGCGGTCTTCGCCTTCGGCGCCCGCCACCCGGTCGTCGACACCAACATCCGCCGAGTCATCGCCCGGGCCGTCGACGGTCTCCCGGATGCCCCGTCCCCCAACGCCAAACGCGACCTCCCCGCGATGACCGCCCTGCTCCCCACCGACGACACCGCAGCCGCCCGCTTCAACGCCGGCATGATGGAGCTCGGCGCCCTGGTCTGCACCGCCCGCTCCCCCAAGTGCGAGCTCTGCCCCCTCGCCGACCTCTGCGCCTGGCGCCAGTCCGGCTACCCCGACACCGAGGTCTCCCGTCGCCCCACCCAGAAGAAGTACGAGGGCTCCGACCGCCAGGCCCGAGGTGCCCTCCTCAAAGTCCTCAGAAGTACGCCACACCCGGTCCCCGCAGCAGTCCTCTCCCAGACCCTAGAAGACGACCAAGCCCGCTACGGCAGAGCGCTCTCCGGCCTCCTCAAAGACGGCCTCATAGTCGCCACCCAGGACGACCTCTTCCAACTCCCCTAAATCGAAGGACTCTTCCAACTCCCCCAAAACGAAGGATCCGGGGGATATATTCGCTCCCCGCCGCCTTTGAGCTCCGCTCAACCCCTAGGCGGGGAGTGAATATATCCCCCCGGATCCGTCCCCAACCCGAAGGTCAGACCTCTTCCTCGTCCTCCCCGATCACCCGAGGCTTCACATAAGGATCCTCGTCCCCGGCGTAAGTCGCCGACTTCGCAAGACTCTCCACCGCAGCATCCCGAACCTTGGCCTCGGCCAGCAGTTCCTCGAGCGCGTGCGCGTTCTCGGGAAGAGCATCCGCGATGAACTCCAGCGACGGCGTCAGCCGGGCGGTGATGTTCTTCCCCACTTCGCTGCGCAGCATCCCGGTGGCCGACTTCAGAGCCGCGGCCGAGTCGGCCCGCTCCCGGTCGTCGCCGTACACGGTGTAGAAGATCGACGCGTGCTGGAGGTCGCCGGTGACCCGCACATCCGTGATGGTCACGAACCCGAGCCGGGGATCCTTGATCCCCTTCTCCAGTCGCTTGGCCACGATCACCTTGATGCGGTCCGCCATCTTCGCGGCCCGAGCCGGATCAGCCATTCCTTACCCCTTACTTCCTTGCAGCGAGTGTAAACGTAAGGGACCCGGTGAGGGTCTCGCTCTCCGCCGCCTTTGGGCGAAGCCCAATCCTGAGGCGGAGAGCGAGACCCTCACCGGGTCCCGACCACAGGTCAGACCCGCGGCTTCTCCTTCATTTCGATCGTCTCGATCTCGTCGCCGATCTGGATGTCGTTGAACTTGCCGAGCCCGATACCGGCCTCGAAGTCCGTGCGCACCTCGGTGACGTCGTCCTTGAAGCGGCGCAGCGACTCGATGGCCAGGTTGTCCCCGACCACGACACCCTCGCGGATGACCCGAGCCTTGGCGTTCCGCGTGATCGTTCCCGACCGCACGATGACACCGGCGATGTTGCCGAACTTGGAGGAACGGAAGATCTCGCGGATCTCCGCCACACCCGACTGCACCTCTTCGAACTCGGGCTTGAGCATGCCCTTGAGCGAGCTCTCGATGTCGTCCAGCGCGTTGTAGATGACCGAGTAGAAGCGGATGTCCACGCCTTCTCGGGCCGCACGCTCGCGCGCCTTGGTGTCGGGCCGCACGTTGAACCCGATGATGATCGCGTTGTCGACGGTCGCCAGGTTGACGTCCGACTCCGTGACGGCACCCACACCGCGGTGGATGATGCGCAGCTGCACGCTGTCGTCGACCTCGATCTTGAGCAGCGACTCCTCGAGTGCCTCGACGGCACCGGAGACGTCACCCTTGATGATGAGGTTGAGGGCTTCGACCTTGCCTTCTTCGAGGGCACGGGTGAAGTCTTCCAGCGAGATGCGCTTGCGGGCCTTGGCCAGCGAGGCGTTGCGCTCGGCGGCCTCACGCTTCTCAGCGATCTGACGCGCGGTGCGGTCCTCCTCGGTGACGAGGAAGGTGTCACCGGCGCGGGGCACGGACGAGAGTCCCTGCACCTGCACCGGACGCGACGGGGTCGCCTCGGTGACGGTCTCGCCGTTCTCGTCGACCATGGCACGAACACGCCCGTAAGCGGTTCCGGCCACGATCGCATCGCCGACGCGGAGCGTTCCCGACTGGATGAGCACGGTCGCAACCGCACCACGGCCCTTGTCGAGCTTCGCCTCGATGGCGACACCACGGGCATCCTTGTTCGGGTTGGCCCGCAGGTCGAGCCCGGCGTCGGCCGTGAGGATCACGGCGTCGAGCAGGTCCTGGATACCGATGTCGTTGCGTGCGGACACGTCGACGAACATCACGTCTCCACCGTATTCTTCGGCCACGAGGCCGAATTCGGTGAGCTGCTGGCGCACCTTCGCCGGGTTGGCGTCGGCCTTGTCGATCTTGTTCACCGCGACCACGATCGGCACGTTGGCCGCCTGGGCGTGGTTCAGGGCCTCGATGGTCTGCGGCATGATGCCGTCGTCCGCCGCCACCACGAGGATCGCGATGTCGGTCACCTGGGCACCACGGGCACGCATGGCGGTGAACGCCTCGTGGCCCGGGGTGTCGATGAAGGTGATCGGGCGCTCGATGCCCTCGTGCTCGGTGATGACCTGGTAGGCACCGATGTGCTGGGTGATGCCACCGGCCTCACCGGCGACGACGTTCGCGTTCCGGATCGCGTCGAGAAGGCGCGTCTTACCGTGGTCGACGTGTCCCATGACGGTGACGACCGGGGGACGGATCTCCAGGTCTTCGTCGGTCTCGTCTTCCAGCTCCTGGTCGAGGTCGATGTCGAAGCCCTCGAGCAGCTCGCGGTCTTCCTCCTCCGGCGACACGATCAGGATCTTGTAGCCGAGCTCTTCGCCGAGCACCTGGAAGGTGGCCTCGTCGAGGGACTCCGTGGCCGTCGCCATCTCACCGAGGTGGAACAGCACGGTCACCAGGTTGCCGGGGCTCGCGTCGATCTTGTCGGCGAAGTCGGTGATCGAGGCACCGCGACGCAGCCGCACGGCGGTGTTGCCGTCGCCGCGGGGGACGCTCACGCCACCCAGCGACGGGGCCTCGCGCAGCTCGAACTCTGCTCTCTTCGTGCGCTTCGACTTGCGCGCCTTGCTCTTGCCGCCACCGCGACCGAACGCACCGGCGGTTCCACCACCGGGGCCACGGCCACGACCACCCGCACCCGGACGGGGTGCGAAGCCGCCGCCGGGTGCTCCACCCGGACGGTAGCCGGGGGTGCCGGGAGCGGGACGAGCGCCGCCGCCCTGGGCAGCGCCCGGACGGAAGCCACCGGCTCCACCGGGGCCGCCCGGACGGAAGCCGCCGGGACCACCGGGACGCGGGGCGCCCGGACGGGGTGCACCGGGGCGCGGGGCTCCGGGGCGGGGGGCGCCGGGACGCGGGATGGCGGAGTTGCCGCCGGCGCCGCCGGAGGCTGCACCGCGGCCCATGCCCTGCTGGCTCGCGAAGGGGTTGTTGCCGGGGCGCGGGGCGCCGGGGCGCTGCATTCCCTGCTGGCTGGCGAAGGGGTTGTTGCCGGGACGCGGGATGCCGGGACGGGGACCGCCCGGGCGCGGAGCCGCGGAGTCGCCCGATCCGGCGGCCGGGGCCGAGGGAGCGGGGGCGGTACCGGCCGAGTCGGATGCGGCCGGAGCCGCGGGGGTCTCGGTCGATGCGGCGGCTGCCGGAGCCTGCGGGGCGGCCGCGGCGGGACGCTGGGCCTCCGCCGGAGCCGGCGCGGCAGCGGGTGCCGGCGCGGCGGGGGCTGCCGGAGCAGCCTGCTTCGCGGGGGCGGGTGCCGCGGCAGCCGGAGTCGGAGCCGACGGGCCGGGGCGAACGCCCGGGCGCGGTCCCGACGAGGTGCGGGGGGCGGAGCCGGACGGGCTCGGGGCGGCGGGCGCCGCGGCGCCTTCCGATCCGGCGCCGGCCTTGATCAGTGCCTCTTTGAGCCGTCGGGCCACGGGGGGCTCGATGCTCGACGACGGGCCCTTGACGAACTGGCCCATCTCTTTGAGGGTTGCAAGGGCGACCTTGCTGTCGACGCCGAGCTCGGCGGCGACTTCATGTACACGTGGTTTTGCAGCCACAATTCTCCTGTCTGAGGTCTACCCCAGACAGGGCAGACCGCTAAAAACGGACGGGTCTCATTTCGAGCCGCTCATCAGTTGTCACTCATGGGTTCACGGTGCCGTTCAGCCTGTTCTCTAATGTCGTCGTGTCGAGGGTTCCCTCCACACGGAGCGCACGCCCGAAAACCCGCCGCGTGACCGCGAGCCGAAAGCAATCAGGTGAGGGATGCAACCATGCGCCACGCCCGGGAAGAGAGGCCGCCTCGTCGACGACCAGAACCTGTTCCTTGGCCACGACCCTCAATAATGAGGATCGAGTGGCGCGCGCACGACATCCGACGCACGTTCTAACGGGTTCCATCGTACTCCATATTCCCGACCGGCCGGGCGACACCCGACCGGCTCGGCGCGCTGATCAGCCGAAGAACGGCGCCATCAGTCGCCGTCGAGGATGCTGTCCGGCTGGATGTCGATCTTTGCGCCGGTCAACTTCGCGGCGAGTCGGGCGTTCTGGCCCTCCTTGCCGATGGCCAGCGAGAGCTGGTAATCCGGCACGAGGGCGCGAACGGCCTTCAGGCTCGCGTCGATCACGAAGGCGCTCGACACCTTGGCGGGCGAGAGGGCGTTGGCCACGAAGGTGGGCAGGTCGTCGGAGTAGTCGACGATGTCGATCTTCTCGTTGCCGAGCTCAGAGGTGACCGCGCGCACGCGCTGC
Organism: Herbiconiux dendrobii; assembly: GCF_052048175.1. NCBI lineage: Bacteria > Bacillati > Actinomycetota > Actinomycetes > Micrococcales > Microbacteriaceae > Herbiconiux > Herbiconiux dendrobii. The sequence goes on from NZ_JBLZQV010000005.1 coordinate 178,032, forward strand.
CCGAGTTCGCCGATGCAGGCGCCCTTGGCGTTCACGCCCGGTTCCGTGGCGCGCACCGCGATCTTGGTGCGGTGACCGGCTTCGCGGGCCAGCGACACGATCTCGACCACACCGGAGGCGATCTCCGGCACCTCGAGCGCGAAGAGCTTGCGCACCAGCGACGGATGCGTGCGCGACACCGTGATCGCCGGACCCTTGGGCCCCTTGGCGACACTGGTCACGTACACGCGGATGCGCGATCCGTGCGCGTAGTCCTCACCGGGGACCTGCTCCTCGGGGGGCAGGATGGCCTCGATCGTGCCGAGGTCGACGTGCACCATGCGCGGGTTGGGGCCCTGCTGGATGACGCCGGCGATGATGTCGCCCTCGCGCCCCTTGAACTCGCCGAGCACCTTGTCGTCGCCGATGTCGCGCAGACGCTGGTTGATCACCTGCTTGGCCGCGAACGCCGCGATGCGGCCGAAGTCGCTCGGGTTCTCCTCGGCCTCGCCGATCACCACGCCGTCTTCGTCGCGCTCCGGCACGAAGATGCCGATGTGCCCCGTCTTGCGGTCCAGGTGCACGCGCGCCGCGGGCGTGCCGTCCTCGTTCGCCGCCTCGCGGTCGGTGTGCTTGAGGAAAGCCGTCAGGATCGCCTGCTCGATGATTCCCACGAGCTCCTCGAAGGGAATCTCCCGCTCGCGTTCCAAGAGACGTAAGACGCTGAGGTCGATGTCCATTTCCGGCCTCCTCTGTTCAGATCTCAGATGCCGAGAACTCCGGCAGTCAAACGCTAAGACTACCCGAAGCTCGCGGCGACGTCATCCAGAGCCACCTGGGTGCGCTCCCCCGAGGCCCGATCCCAGCGCTCCACGACGCCCTCGGCGACGCCCCGGCCCACGATCACGATCTGCGGGATGCCGATCAGCTCGGCATCGCCGAACTTCACGCCGGGCGAGACCTTGGGCCGGTCGTCGAAGAGCACGTCCAGGCCCTTCGCCTCGAGCTCGGCGGCCACCCGTTCGGCGGCCTCCCAGATCTCGGCACCCTTCCCGGTGGCGATCACGTGCACGTCGAACGGTGCCACCGACGGGGGCCAGATGAGCCCGTTGGCATCGTTGTTGAGCTCGGCGATGATGGCCAGGATGCGGGTGACGCCGATGCCGTACGAGCCCATCGTCACGGTGACCAGCTTGCCGTTCTCGTCGAGCACCTTGAGCCCGAGCGCCTCGGCGTACTTGCGGCCGAGCTGGAAGACGTGCCCGATCTCCATGCCCCGGGCGAGCTCGACCGGCCCCGACCCGTCGGGAGCGGGGTCTCCGGCCTGCACCTCGGCGATCTCGACGGTGCCGTCGGCCACGAAGTCGCGGCCGGCCACCAGGCCGAACACGTGCTTGCCCTGCTCGTTGGCACCGGTGATCCACTCGGTGCCGTCGACCACGCGCGGGTCGACGACGAAGCGGATGCCCGTGCTCGCCTCTTCGCCGAGAACGGCGCCCGCGGGCGACCAGGGGCCGATGTAGCCCTTGACGAGAAGCGGATGCTTGGCGAAGTCGGCCTCGCTGGCGGGCTCCACGTCGACGGCGGGCGCGAAGGCGACCTCCGCGCGCTTCAGGTCGACCTCGCGGTCGCCGGGGAGGCCCACGATCACGAGCTCGCGCGATCCGTCGAGCTGGGTGAGGGCGAGCACCACGTTCTTCAGCGTGTCGGCGGCGGTCCACGCGCGGCCGTCGGCGCGCGGGTGGTCGGCGTTGGCCGCGTCCACTAGCGTCTGGATGGTGGGGGTCTCGGGGGTGTCGTGCCCCTCGGCGGCGGGCAGCCCGTCGATCGGGCGTGCCTCGGGAACCAGGGTGGTGAACGCCTCGACGTTGGCGGCGTAGCCCCCGGCCGAGCGCACGAAGGTGTCTTCGCCGACGGGCGTGGGATGCAGGAACTCCTCGCTCTTGGAACCGCCCATGGCGCCCGCATCCGCCTTCACGATCACGTACTCGAGGCCGAGCGCGGTGAAGATGCGCTCGTAGGCGTCGCGCTGGGCCTGGTAGGAGGCGTCGAGCCCCGCATCCGTGTAGTCGAAGGAATAGGCGTCCTTCATCGTGAACTCACGGCCTCGCAGCAGGCCCGCGCGGGGGCGGGCCTCGTCGCGGTACTTGTCCTGGATCTGGTAGATCGACAGCGGCAGGTCTTTGTAGCTGTTGTAGAGGTCTTTCACGAGCAGCGTGAACACCTCTTCGTGCGTGGGGGCGAGCACGTAGCCGGCGTCCTTGCGGTCGGAGAGGCGGAACATCCCCGGCCCGTACTCGGTGTAACGACCGGTGACCTCGTAGGGCTCCTTCGGCAGCAGGGCGGGGAAGTGCACCTCGAAGGCGCCCGCGGCGGCCATCTCGCGGCGGATGACCTCCTCGATCTTGGCCTTCACCCGCAGGCCCAGCGGCAGCCACGCGAAGATGCCCGGGGCCTGGCGGCGGATGTAGCCGGCACGCACCAGAAGGCGATGGCTCGTCACCTCCGCGTCGGAGGGGTCTTCGCGGAGCGTTCGGAGGAAGTAGTTCGTCAAGCGTGTAGGCACGCCTCGAGTTTAGTCAGCCGCGCGACCGGCGTTCTCGTTCTCCACAGGCGCGGGGTGGCTGCGGGTTGTCCACAGATCGCGGCGGGTGACAGTGGGACGCGCCGCGGCTTCGTACCGTCGGGGTATGGACACACTCACCCAGCTCCGCTCGGCCTCGCCGTATCTGCAACGGTGCACCTCGCCGATCGGCCGGATCGAGGTCACCGGCGACGGCGAGTACATCACCTCGGTCGCGATCGAGCAGCACGGCACGCTCCCCCACGACGGGCTCGCCTACGACACCACGGCGGTCACCGACGAGGCGATCGCGCAGATCCTCGACTACTTCGGCGGGTTCCGCCGCAAGTTCACGGTGCCGCTGCTGCAGCGGGGAACGCCGTTCCAGGTGCTGGTGTGGAACGAGATCGCGGCCGTCGGCTTCGGCACCTCCACCACCTACGGGGCCATCGCCAAGGCGGTCGGCAAGGCCGGCTCGGGCCGCGCGGTCGGCGGAGCCATCGCGTCGAACCCCACGCCCCTGCTGGTCGGCTGCCACCGCGTGCTCTCGGCCGACGGCCGGGTCACCGGCTGGAGCTGGGGCGAGGGCGCCCCCACGAAGGCGAAGCTGCTCGACCTGGAGCACATCCCCCATGTGGCCTGACGCCGGTCCGGCGGCCGAACGGCTCAGACCTCGAGAAGAAGCTCCCCCGCCGGCGAGACGGCCAGCCGGTTCCCGGATGCCGCGCCCCAGGCGATCAATTCCTCCACCGTCCCGAAGTCCCGCCCGTGCTGCGCGAGCGCCCGCACGAGCTCCCCCTTGCCCTTCTTGTTGAAGTGGTTGAGGGCGCGCTGAGCGCCGTCGGGACCGGTCGTCACCACCCTCAGAAAGTAGGCGTGCGGCACGGCCGGCGGCACCGGGCCGAGGGCCACGTAGGCCTCCGAGCGCAGGTCGAGCACGAGCTCGTGCTGGTGAGCGAGGAGCTCCTTCGAGACGGCGTCGGCCCATGTGGCCTTCACGCTCGGCGCGTCCAGCCGGGAATCGTGCGAGAGGCGGTACGCAGGAATCGGGTCTGCAGCACCGAGCAAGCCGAACAGGGCGGAATGGATCCGCACGTGGGCGGTCAGGAACGCCCGGGCGGCGGCATCCAGCTCCGGGGCGTCCAGGGCTTCGTACAGAACGCCCGTGTACCGGTCCATGGCCGGCATCGTCGGGGCCTTGGCGAGCGTGCGGTTGCGCTCGACCTCGAAGGCCAGCTTCTGGCCGAGCTTCAGGCGCGTCATCATCTCGTCTGGCGTCCGCGCCAGCTGAGAGACGCGACGCACGAGCGCGCGGCGCGTCTTCGACAGACCCGGATGCGCGAGGGCCGAGTAGTCCAGCGGGGTGGTGTCACCGCCGTCGCGCTTGGTCTCGGAGGGAGGGAGCAGGATCAGCACAGGGAAGGGGTCGCTTTCACGATGCCGGGTCGAGAACCCGGCGGGTCAAGGAAAAAGACCGCCGCACCCCGCTCCGAGGAGCAGGATGCGGCGGTCTGAGAGAGGAGCAGTGACTACTTGACCAGCTCGGCGTCACGCGCGACGATCGTCACCACGTTGTTCTCGACCGAGAGGAAGCCGTCGTCGGCACGCGCCACCAGGCGCTCGCCTCCGGCCGCGTTCACGCGCACCTCGCCGGCGGCGAGAATCGCGAGCAGCGGCTCGTGGCCGGCCAGGATGCCGATCTCGCCTTCGACCGTCTTGGCGATGACCATGGTGGCCTCGCCCGCCCAGATCTGCTGATCCGCCGAGACGATGCTGACGGTGAGAGGGGCAGCCATGATCAGCCGTTCTCCTTCTGGATCTGAGCCCACTTCTCTTCGACGTCACCGATCGAACCGACGTTGAAGAACGCCTGCTCGGCCACGTGGTCGAACTCGCCCTTGGTGATCGCGTCGAACGACTCGATGGTGTCCTTGAGCGGAACGGTCGAACCCTCGACACCGGTGAACTTCTTCGCCATGTAGGTGTTCTGCGAGAGGAACTGCTGGATCCGGCGTGCGCGCGACACGGTGATCTTGTCTTCCTCGGAGAGCTCGTCGACACCGAGGATGGCGATGATCTCCTGCAGCTCCTTGTTCTTCTGCAGGATCTGCTTCACCGTGGTGGCCACGCGGTAGTGGTCGGCGCCCAAGTAGCGGGGGTCCATGATCCGCGAGGTCGAGGTCAGCGGGTCGATCGCCGGGTACAGACCCTTCGAGGCGATCTCACGCGAGAGCTCGGTAGTGGCGTCGAGGTGCGCGAACGTGGTCGCGGGCGCCGGGTCGGTGTAGTCGTCGGCGGGCACGTAGATCGCCTGCAGCGAGGTGATCGAGTGACCACGCGTGGAGGTGATGCGCTCCTGCAGAACGCCCATCTCGTCGGCGAGGTTCGGCTGGTAACCCACCGCGGAAGGCATGCGGCCCAGAAGGGTCGACACCTCGGAACCGGCCTGGGTGAAGCGGAAGATGTTGTCGATGAACAGCAGCACGTCCTGGTTCTGCACATCGCGGAAGTACTCCGCCATGGTCAGAGCCGACAGGGCCACGCGCAGTCGCGTTCCCGGCGGCTCGTCCATCTGGCCGAACACGAGGGCGGTCTTGTCGAAGACGCCCGCCTCCTCCATCTCGTGGATGAGGTCGTTGCCCTCACGGGTGCGCTCGCCGACACCGGCGAACACCGACACACCACCGTGGTCCTGGGCCACACGCTGGATCATCTCCTGGATGAGGACGGTCTTGCCCACGCCCGCACCACCGAAGAGGCCGATCTTTCCACCCTGCACGTACGGGGTGAGGAGGTCGATCGACTTGATGCCGGTCTCGAAGAGGTTGGTCTTCGACTCCAGCTGGTCGAACGCCGGGGGCTTGCGGTGGATGGGCCAGCGCTCGGTGATCTCGATCGTCTCGCCGGGCTCGGCGTTGAGCACCTCGCCGATGACGTTGAAGACCTTGCCCTTGGTGACGTCGCCGACGGGCACGGAGATGGCCGCACCGGTGTCGCGAACCTCCTGGCCGCGGACGAGTCCGTCGGTGGGGTTCAGGGCGATGGCGCGCACGAGGTCGTCACCGAGGTGCTGAGCGACCTCGAGCGTGATCTCGGTGGCGACGCCCGCCACGTTCAGCGTGGTCTTGAGGGCGTTGTAGACCTCGGGGATCGAGTCGTGCGGGAACTCGATGTCCACCACCGGCCCGGTGACGCGCGCAACACGGCCGACGCCGCCGGGCGTCGCGGCCTGGACTGGCGCGGTAGCAGTGTCAGTCATTGTGCTTTCTCTTCTCTTCAGGTGCCCGTTGAGGCGCTGATTATGTGGCGGAGGCCAGTTCTATTTGGCCGAAGCCAGTGCGTCGGCCCCGCCCACGATTTCGGAAATCTGCTGCGTGATCTCGCTCTGACGGGCGTTGTTGGCCAGTCGCGTGTAGTCACGGATCAGGTTGTCGGCGTTGTCGCTCGCGGACTTCATCGCCTTCTGACGGGCGGCGTGCTCGGCCGCGGCCGACTGCAGCATCGCGTTGTAGATGCGGCTCTCGACGTAGATCGGCAGGAGAGCATCCAGAACGGTGGCGGCATCCGGCTCGAACTCGTACAGCGGGTAGACCTCGGTGGAGGCGGAGGCCGCGGCGGGGACATCCGGGACATCGCCCTCGACGATCTCCAGCGGAAGCAGCCGCACGACCTCGGGAACCTGGGTCACCATGCTGACGAAGCGGTTGTACACGAGATGGATCTCGTCGACCCCGCCGTCGTCGTCGAGGTTGTAGGCCTCGACGACCGCGTCCGCGATCTCCTTGGCCGTCTCGAACGTGGGCTGATCCGTTCCACCGGTCCAGTTCTTGCGGGCGGCGCGCTTGCGGAAGCCGAAGTACGCCACGGCCTTGCGGCCGACCAGGAAGTACTCCACCTTCTTGCCTTCGCTGCGCAGGAGCTCGGCGAGCTGCTCAGCCTCCTTCAGGATCGAGGAGGAGAACGCACCGGCGAGACCGCGGTCGGAGGTGAAGATGACCACGGCCGCCGTGTCGAGCTTCTCGCGCTCGGTGGTGAGCGGGTGATCGACGTTCGAGAACGTCGCCACCGCCGACACCGCGCGCGTGATCGCCTTCGAGTACGGAGCCGAGGCTGCAACACGCTGCTGCGCCTTCTGGATCCGGGACGCGGAGATCAACTCCATCGCCCTCGTGATCTTCTTGGTCGTCTGGGCCGATTTGATCTTCGACCGGTAGACCCTGAGCTGAGCACCCATGGTTAGCGGCGACCCTTGACGATCTTCTCCTGGCCGACCTCTTCGGGCTTGGTGGCGTCGAACTTCTCCGAGCCGACCGAGGCGAGCGGCTTGCCCTCACCGGTCTGGAACTCGAGCTTGAACTGATCGATCGCCTTGTCCAGCGCCGCGATCGTGTCGTCGTCGAGCTTGTTCGTCTCGCGCAGCGTGGTGAGGATGTCGGTGCTCCGGCCGATGTAGTCGAGCAGCTCGGCCTCGAAGCGCAGGATGTCTTCGACCGGGACCTCGTCGAGCTTGCCCTTGGTGCCGGCCCAGATCGAGACGACCTGCTGCTCGACCGGGAACGGCGAGTACTGCGGCTGCTTCAGCAGCTCGGTGAGGCGGGCGCCTCGAGCGAGCTGACGACGGGATGCGGCATCCAGGTCGGAGGCGAACATCGCGAAGGCCTCGAGCGAGCGGTACTGCGCCAGCTCGAGCTTGAGCGTGCCGGAGACCGACTTGATCGACTTGACCTGCGCGTCGCCACCGACTCGCGAGACCGAGATACCCACGTCGACCGCGGGACGCTGGTTGGCGTTGAAGAGGTCGGACTGCAGGAAGATCTGGCCGTCGGTGATCGAGATCACGTTGGTGGGAATGTAGGCCGAGACGTCGTTGGCCTTCGTCTCGATGATCGGCAGACCGGTCATCGAACCGGCACCCAGCTCGTCAGAGAGCTTGGCGCAACGCTCCAGCAGACGGGAGTGCAAGTAGAACACGTCGCCGGGGTACGCTTCGCGTCCCGGCGGGCGGCGCAGCAACAGCGACACGGCACGGTAGGCCTCGGCCTGCTTGGACAGGTCGTCGAAGATGATCAGGACGTGCTTGCCGCCGTACATCCAGTGCTGGCCGATGGCCGAGCCGGTGTAGGGCGCGAGGTACTTGAAGCCGGCCGGGTCGGAGGCGGGCGAGGCGACGATGGTGGTGTACTCCATCGCTCCGGCGTCTTCCAGCGCACCCTTCACGGAGGCGATGGTCGAGCCCTTCTGGCCGATCGCGACGTAGATGCAGCGAACCTGCTTGTTCTCGTCGCCGGACTCCCAGTTGGCCTTCTGGTTGATGATCGTGTCGATCGCGATGGCCGTCTTGCCGGTCTGGCGGTCGCCGATGATCAGCTGACGCTGGCCGCGGCCGATCGGGATCATGGCGTCGATCGCCTTGATGCCGGTCTGCATCGGCTCGTGCACGCTCTTACGAGCCATGACGCCGGGCGCCTGCAGCTCGAGCTCGCGGCGGCCCTCCGAGGCGATCTCGCCGAGACCGTCGATCGGGTTGCCGAGCGGGTCGACCACGCGGCCGAGGTAGGCGTCTCCCACGGGCACGGAGAGCACCTCGCCGGTGCGGGTGACTTCCTGGCCCTCTTCGATGCCGGTGAACTCGCCGAGCACGACGACACCGATCTCGTCCTCGTCGAGGTTCTGGGCGAGGCCCAGCGTGCCGTCCGCGAAGCGGATCAGCTCGTTGGCCATGACGCCGGGCAGGCCCTCGACGTGCGCGATGCCGTCGGCGGCGTCGATCACGTGACCGACCTCGGTGGTGGCCGCTTTGCTGGGGTCGTACGCCGCGACGAAGTCCTTGAGAGCATCGCGGATCTCATCGGGGCGGATCGTAAGTTCAGCCATCGTTTTCCCTTTTCTGATGGGGTTGCACCCCAGTGTGTTCCGGTGCGCGCCTTAGCCGGCGAGCTGAAGTCTCAAATCGTTGATGCGCGTGGCGACGGATCCGTCGATGACGTCGTCGCCGAGCTGGATCCGCACCCCGCCGACGACGGCGGGGTCGATGACCTGGTTGATCTGCACCGTACGGCCGTACTTGGCGGCCAGCGTGGACTGCAGGCGGTCGATCTGCGCGGCGGCCAGAGGCGCCGCGGCGGTGACCGTGGCGACGGCCGAACCCGACTGGTCGGCCACGATCGACGAGGCGTAGCGCAGCAGCTCACCGATCCGGCGGCCGCGCGGCTGGGTGACCAGCTGACGAACGATCGCGGTGGTGGGAGCCGAGGCACGCCCGCCGAGCAGACGCTCGACCAGCTGGCGCTTCTGCTCGGTGGAGCCGAGCTTGGAACCCAGCGCCAGCTCGAGCTGGGCGTCGGAGGTGACCGCCCGGGCGAACTCGAACAGCTCGGCGTCGATCGCCGCCGAGGACGGAGCGGATCCGGCCACGGCGCGGATGCCGATCTCCTCGATGCCCGCCAGCAGATCGCGGTGGGTCGACCACCGGCTGGAGGCGATGCCCGCGAGCAGGTCGACGGTGACCGAACCGTAGTTCGGGCCGAAGAGCTGCTTCACGAGCGCCACCTTCGCCGAAGCGTCGACACCCGGGTCGGAGAGAGCCGACAGCAGGTGAGACGAATCACCGATGATCCGACCAGCGGCGAAGAGCTCTTCTCCCGTGGCCAGATCGACCTGGGAGCCCAGGCTCGACAGTCGAGCCTTGGCCTCTCCGAGGGCAACTCTGGTCGCGCTTCCCATGTGCTTACTTCTTTCCCGAGGTGTCGGCCTCGAGGTCGGCCAGGAATCGGTCGACCAGTGCGGTTGCCTTGGCGTCGTCGGAGAGCGACTCGCCCACCACGCCGGAGGCGAGGTCGATGGCGAGGCTTCCGACCTCGGACCGCAGCGAGACCAGGGCGGCCTGACGGTCGGCCTCGATCGCGACCTGGGCGTTCGCCTTGGTGCGGTCGGCGTCGGTGTGGGCCTGGGCCGTGATCTCGGCGCCGATGCGCTGGGCGTCGACACGAGCGGTCTCGCGGATCTTCGCCGCCTCGGCACGTGCCTCGGCCAGCTGGGCGGTGTACTGCTCGAGAGCGGCCTCCGCTTCGCGCTGCGCTTCGTCGGCCTTCTCCATGTTGCCCTCGATCGCGGCGGACCGCTCGTCGAGGAGCTTCTTCATGCGAGGCAGCACCAGCCGCCAGAAGAAGAACAGGATGACGACGAAGCACACCAGCGACCAGATGATGTCATAGGGCTCAGGCAGCAGCGGGTTGGACGATGTCTCGCCCTCGGTGGCTGCGACCAGAATGGTCTGAAGCATGACGCCTCCTTCCTAGGTGTGAAAGAGGGTCTAGAAGCCGAAGATGAAGCCGGTGGCGATACCGATGAAGGCGAGTGCCTCGGTGAACGCGATACCGATGTACATCAGCACCTGGAGTCGGCCGGCCAGCTCGGGCTGACGGGCGACGCCCTCGATGGTCTTGCCGACGACGATGCCCACGCCGATGGCCGGGCCGATGGCCGCGAGGCCGTATCCGACTGTGGCGATGCTACCGGTGACCTCGGCGAGGATGGCTGTGTCTGCCATTGTTGTTCCCTTTCGTGATGGTGGAGCAGGCGGGTGCCTGGCGCCGTTTTAGTGTTCGTCAGCCAGCGCGAGCTGGATGTAGACCGTGGTGAGGAGTGCGAAGACGTAGGCCTGGAGCACGGCGACCAGAACCTCGAAGAGGGTGAAGACGAAGCCGAAGGCCAGGGTTCCCACACCGAACAGACCGTAGAAGATGCTGGTCTGGGTGGCGGTGAAGAGGAAGAACTGGGTGGCCGAGAAGAACAGCACGAGCAGCAGGTGGCCGACGAGCATGTTCATCAGGAGTCGCAGCGTGAGCGTGACCGGCCGCAGGATGAAGGTGGAGAAGAACTCGATCGGCGTCACGATGATGTAGAGCACCTTGGGCACTCCGGGCGGGAACAGCGCGTTCTTGAAGAACGCCCCCGGGTGCTTCTTGATGCCGGCGTACATGAAGGCGAGCCAGGCCACGACCGCGAGCACCAGCGGCATGCCGATGATCGCGTTCGAGGAGATGTTCATGAACGGGATGATGCCCGTGAGGTTCGCGAACAGCACCACGAAGAAGATGGTCGTGATCAGCGGGAGGAACCGCCGGCCGTCCTTCTTGCCGAGCAGGTCTTCCGCGATGTTCACGCGGGCGAAGTCCAGGCCCATCTCGACGACGCTCTGGAAGCGGCCGGGGACGACTCGCATCCGCCGCGTCCCGATCCAGAAGATCAGGATGATGGCCAGCATCGCGATGAAGCGGATGAGGATGATCCGATTGATTTCGAACGGCGTGCCAGCGAAGAAAATGGCGTCCGGGAAGAACTCCTCGATCGACGGACCGTGGAAACCACCATCGTCGGAGGTTGCCATTGGGGCTAGCAGGTTCACAGCGTTAGCTATCAGCGCTATCTCCTGTTTCGGGGCGTGGAACTTTTCGGGTTCTCGCGACGACGAACGGGTGGGGGGTTTGCTGCCTCAGAATGCCATCAACATCGTACGTTGTATACATTGCAGGACTGCGGAACGAACGTCATAACCCTATCAAGACTTAGGGCTTCCTGACTAATCGGAGTACGCTCAGCGATCGCCCGGCAGACGCACATCCGAGGCGTAGGGCATCCGGGTGCGGGCGACCACGACGACATCGACGACGAGCGTGCCGAGCACGGCCACCACGATGCTGAGGAAGAGCACGATGTCGTTCACCCAGGGCTGTCCGCGCAGCAGCACGACGAGCACGATGAACAGCAGGAACTTCACGATCCACGAACCGAGGACGATCACGAAGAACAGGGTCGTATACAAAGGCGACGCGACGAAGCGGTTCGCCACGAGGATGCTCGCGGCCGTGATCCCCGCGAAGACGAGCACCATCACGGTGCCGATGAGAGCGCTCACCGCCCCCGTCCAGCCGTCGACCACGAAGCCGATGATGCCGCCGACGATGGCGATCACGACCGCCAGCAGCACGTCGTACTTCAGGATGGTCGCGAAGACCGGGCTCGACGAGGGTGTCGGGTAGTTCCCACGGATGCGGGGCTCGGCGGCGGGCTGCGCCTCGGGGTTGCGGTCTGCGTCGGGGGCGCTGTCGGCTTCGCTCACGGGGTTCTACTGCTCCTTGATTTCGTCGGCGGCCGCATCGAGCGGGTCGTCGGCGGCTTTGACTTCGGCTTCGAGGGTACCGGCATCGGCGGTCTGGGCCGCGATCTCGCGGCGCTTCGCGCGCCCGAGCGGGGCCAGGGTGACGGCGGCGCAGACGATGATGCCGAGCCCGAGGAAGGGGAACGCGAGCCAGTACGGCTGCAGCACGAACAGCAGCAGGCAGCCCACCGAGATGACCGTGGTCCAGGCGTAGAAGATCAGCACGGCGTGCAGGTGGCTGTGCCCCATGTCGAGCAGACGGTGGTGCAGGTGCTTGCGGTCGGCGCTGAACGGGCTCTTGCCGGCGCGGAGCCGGCGGAACACGGCCAATCCGAAGTCCAGCAGCGGGATCACCAGGATGGCGAAGGGCAGCAGGATCGGCAGGAACGCGGGGAACAGCTGCGAACGACCGAGCTGGGCCGGGTCGACCTGGCCGGTCACGGCGATGGCGCTCGTGGCCATCAGCAGCCCCACCAGCAGGGCGCCCGCGTCGCCCATGAAGAGCTTCGCGGGGTGGAAGTTCAGCGGCAGGAAGCCCGCGCAGGCGCCGATCAGCACGGCGGTGATCAGCGAGGCCAGGTTGAAGTAGTCGGTGGGCGAGGTGTCTTGCGCCAGCAGATAGCTGTAGATGAAGAACACCCCGTTGGCGATCAGGGCGACACCGGCCACCAGGCCGTCCAGGCCGTCGATGAAGTTGATGGCGTTCATCACGAGCACCACCGTGAGGATGGTGATCACGAGCGACATGCCGCTCGACCCGATGGTGAGGCCGCCGATCGGCAGCGAGACGATCTGCACGCCCTGCCAGGCCAGCAGGAAGGCGGCGATGATCTGGCCGGCCAGTTTCGTGAGCCAGTCGAGATCCCAGATGTCGTCGGCCACGCCGATCAGCACGATGATCAGCGCCGCGCCCAGGATGGCCCAGACCTTGCCGGGTTCGGCGAACACCAGGCGGAACCAGCTGATCTGCGAGGCGACCGCGATGGCGATCACCACCCCGAAGAACATCGCGATGCCGCCCAGACGCGGCGTCGGACGGGTGTGCACGTCGCGCTCCCGGATCTTCGGGTAGAGCCGGTACTTGTGGCTGAGCTTGTAGATGACGAAGGTCAGGCCGAAGGTGACGACGGCGGAGACGAGCGCGACGAGGAGGTAGAACCGCATGCCTCAGGCGCCGGAATCCTGCAGGCGGTCGCCGAGCAGCTCACGCAGCGACTCGTCGCTCACGGCGCCGTGCCGCACGATCCGGAAGCGGCCGGTGACGAGCGTGGCGTCGAGGATCGTGGACGAACCCGTGGCCGAGCGCTCTCCCGCGTCGAGATAGACCTCGACGGCGTCACCGAGCATGTCGCGCGCGGCGGCGGCGTCGGTGGCGGCGGGCAGGCCGGTGAGGTTCGCGCTGGAGACGGCCAGCGGGCCGGTCTCGGCCAGGAGTTCCAGAGCGATCGGGTCGCTCGGCATCCGCAGGGCGACCGTGCCGTGCGTCTCCCCCAGGTCCCACATCAGCGACGGCGTGGCCTTCAGGATGAGGGTGAGCCCACCCGGCCAGAAGGCCTCGACGAGCGGACGCACCTCGTCGGGGATCTCGGTGGCGAGGGCCTCGAGCGTGGCGGTGGAGGGGATGAGCACCGGCGGAGGCGACTGGCGGGTGCGGCCCTTCGCGTCGAGCAGTCGCTGCACCGCCCTCGGCGAGAAGGCGTCGGCGGCGACACCGTAGACCGTGTCGGTGGGGAGGACGACGAGCTCGCCGCGGCCGAGCGCGGCCCGGGCGAGGCGCATTCCGGTGAGCAGCTCGGCCGGTGCGGAGCAGTCGTATAGGGCAGCCATCTCGCCCACCATGTTACCCGGCGCGACCTGCGGGATCGGCCGCGCCACTCCCCGGCGCCGTGCGGCTACCGGTTGACGCGGCCCCGGCCGAAGATCAGCCAGAGGATGGAGCCCAGGATCGAGAGGAAGAACGCCACCAGGATCCAGACGAACTTGCCCACTCCCCCGTGGTTGGGGTTCTTGACGATCGACACGACCGTGACGATGAAGACGATCAGGCCGACGATGCCGAATGTGAAGGAGACGGGTTCCATGCTCCGAGTGTATCGGGGGCCGCTGGGTAGGTCGGTGCGGCTTGTGCGGGCATCGGGTGGCTCGTGGCAGACAAAAAACGGGGGTGGAGGGTGCGAAGTCTCGGGCCGTACTCGTCGACCCAGGGTGAGGGGGTGGCCGACGGGTGCGACCGCAGGCCGCGCCCGGCGACCGCGCGCTCACATGTCGCGCTGCGCCGGGCAGGGACCGGCGCAGCCCGGGAGCGACGAGCGAAGCCCGGCGCCCCCGGCAGCTAACACAGCTAGCGGGTGGCGGTTGTTGCCCGGTCTCGCAGGGTCAGGTCGCGGTGGGTGGAGACGGCGCGCCAGCCGTCGGCCACCAGGAGGGCGCGCAGGTCGGGGCCCTGGAGGTCGCCGTGTTCGATGACGAGGGTGCCACCGGGGCGCAAGAGCCGCCGCGCCGTGGTTGACACCTGGTGGACGACGTCGAGGCCGTCTTCTCCGCCGTAGAGGGCGTGGGCGGGGTCGTGCAGGCGTACCTCGGGGTCGCGCGGGATGGCGCCGAGCGGGATGTACGGGGGGTTGGAGACCACGACGTCGACCGTGCCGTTCAGCTCGGGGAGAGCATCCGCGAGGTCGATGAAGACGAGGCGGGCGTTGTCGGCGGCGACCGCGCGGAAGTTCTGCTTGGCCCAGATGAAGGCGGCGGTCGAGTTCTCGACCGCGACGACCTGGGCGTGCGGGACCTCGGTGGCCAGCGACAGCGCGATGGCGCCGCTGCCGGTTCCGAGGTCGACGGCCAGCGGATGCGCATCCGGAGCCGGGACGACCGAGCGGAGCGCGTCGATTCCGAGGCCCGCCACGAACTCGGTCTCGGGGCGGGGCACGAAGACCCCGGGGCCGACCGCGAGTTCCAGCGAGCGGAACCAGGCCACACCGGTGATGTGCTGCAGCGGCTCGCGGGCGGCTCGGCGCTCGACCGCCTCGACGACCGCGAGGCTCTCCTCGACGCCGATCGGAGCATCCGTGACACTCAGCGACTGCACGCGGCCGCGCGAGGCGCCCAGCACGTGGGCGATCAGCAGCTCGGCGTCGACCTGGGGGTCGAGGATGCCGCTGGCGGCGAGGATGCCCGTCGAGCGCTCGAGCAGCGTGCGCACGGTGACGGGGCGGTGGGTGGTATCGGTCATGAGGGTCATACGGGACAGGTCAGGATTCGTTGCCCACCGCCGCGAGCCGGCTCTCCTCGTCGGCCGTGATGGCCGACTGGATGATCGGCTCGAGCGCGCCGTCCATCACCTGGTCGAGGTTGTAGGCCTTGTACCCGGTGCGGTGGTCGGCGATGCGGTTCTCGGGGAAGTTGTAGGTGCGGATGCGCTCGGAGCGGTCGACCGTGCGGATCTGGCTGCGCCGGGCGGCACTCGCCTCGGCGTCCAGTTCCTCCTGCTGCTTCGCCAGGATGCGGGCGCGCAGCACGCGCATGCCGGCCTCGCGGTTCTGCAGCTGGCTCTTCTCGTTCTGCATCGACACCACGATGCCCGTGGGCAGGTGGGTGATGCGCACCGCGGAGTCGGTGGTGTTGACCGACTGACCGCCGGGGCCGCTCGAGCGGAACACGTCGATCTTGAGATCGTTCGGGCTGATCTCGACCTCTTCGGGCTCGTCGACCTCGGGGAACACGAGCACGCCGGCGGCGGAGGTGTGGATGCGCCCCTGCGACTCGGTGGCGGGCACGCGCTGCACGCGGTGCACGCCGCCCTCGTACTTCAGGTGCGCCCAGACGCCCTCGGCGGGGTCGGTCGACTTGCCCTTGACCGCGATCTGCACGTCTTTGTAGCCGCCCAGGTCGCTGTCGGTGCGCTCGAGGAGCTCGGTCTTCCAGCCCTTGGACTCGGCGTAGTGCAGGTACATGCGCAGCAGATCGGCGGCGAAGAGCATGCTCTCGGCACCGCCCTCACCGGCCTTGATCTCCATGATCACGTCGCGGGCGTCATCCGGGTCGCGCGGAATCAGCAGACGGCGCAGCTTCTCCTCCGCCTCGGCCAGGCTCGCCTCCAGCGACGGCACCTCGGCGGCGAACGACTCGTCCTCGGTGGCCAGCTCGCGAGCGGCCTCGAGGTCTTCGACGTTCTGCACCCAGGCGGCGTGCGCGGCGACGATGCGGCTCAGCTCGGCATAGCGGCGGTTGACGCGCTTGGAGCGCGCCGGGTCGCTGTGCAACTCCGGATCGGAGAGCTGGCGCTGCAGGTCGTCGTGCTCGGCCTGCAGGGTGGCCACGGATTCGAACATCCCGCTTGCCTGGGACATCACTCGCCCTTGTGGCTGGTGTGCCCGTTGTGGCTCTTCTGCTCGGGCGCGGGCATCGACTTCTGCACCTGCATGAGGAACTCCACGTTCGAGGAGGTCTCCTTCAGGCGGCCGAGCACGATCTCGAGCGCCTGCTGCTGGTCGACGCCGGCGAGGGCGCGACGCAGCTTCCAGGTGATCTTGGTCTCGTCGACACCCATCAGCAGCTCTTCGCGGCGGGTGCTCGACGCGTTCACGTCGACCGCCGGGAAGATGCGCTTGTCGGCCAGCTGACGCGACAGGCGCAGCTCCGAGTTGCCGGTGCCCTTGAACTCCTCGAAGATCACCTCGTCCATCTTCGAGCCGGTCTCCACCAGGGCGGTGGCGAGGATCGTGAGCGATCCGCCGTTCTCGATGTTGCGGGCGGCCCCGAAGAAGCGCTTCGGCGGGTACAGCGCCGAGGCGTCGACACCACCGGAGAGGATGCGGCCCGAGGCCGGCGACGCCAGGTTGTAGGCGCGGCCGAGGCGGGTGATCGAGTCGAGCAGCACGACCACGTCGTGGCCGAGCTCCACCAGGCGCTTGGCGCGCTCGATGGCGAGCTCGGCGACCGTGGTGTGGTCTTCGGCGGGGCGGTCGAAGGTGCTCGCGATGACCTCGCCCTTGACGGTGCGCTGCATGTCGGTGACCTCTTCGGGCCGCTCGTCGACCAGCACGACCATGAGGTGCACCTCGGGGTTGTTGGTCGAGATCGCGTTGGCGATCTGCTGCAGCACGATGGTCTTGCCGGCCTTGGGCGGCGCGACGATGAGGCCGCGCTGGCCCTTGCCGATCGGGGCGACCAGGTCGATGATGCGCTGGGTCAGCTTGCCGGGCTCGGTCTCCAGGCGCAGGCGCTCCTGGGGGTAGAGCGGGGTGAGCTTGCCGAACTCCACGCGGTTCTGCGCCTCGTCGACGGGCAGGCCGTTGATCGACTCGATGCGCACGATGGCGTTGTACTTCTGGCGGCCGCTGGAGTCGCCCTCCCGCGGCTGACGGATGCTGCCGACCACCGCGTCGCCCTTGCGCAGGTTGTACTTCTTCACCTGGCCGAGCGAGACGTAGACGTCGCTGTTGCCCGGCAGGTAGCCGGAGGTGCGCACGAAGGCGTAGTTGTCGAGGATGTCGAGGATGCCGGCGACCGGGATCAGCACGTCGTCTTCGCTGATCTCGGGCTCGATCTCGTCGCCCCCGGTCTGACCGCGGCGCTTGCGGTCGCGGTAGCGGTTGCGCGCTCCGCGGTCGTTGCGGTCGTCGCCGTCCAGCTGCGGACCGCGATCCTGGTTCTGCTGGGCCTGGCTGCGCTGGGCCTCGGCGTCCTGCTTCTGGGCGTCGCGCTCGGCGGCCTGGCTGCGGCCGTTCTGCGCCCCGCGCTGGTTCTGGTTGCGGTCGGTCTGCTCGGAGCCGGCGGCGCCGTTCTGGGCGGGCGCGTTCTGGCCATTGCCGTTCTGGCCGTTACCGTTCTGGCCGTTACCGTTCTGGGCGGCACCGTTCTGGCCGCCGTTGTTCTGACCACTGTTGTTCTGGCCGTTGCCGTTCTCGGCGTTGTCGTTGTTGCCGCGACCACGACGGTTGCGGTTGCGCCCGCGGCCCTCACGGCGCTCGGACTGCTCGTTCTGGCCCTCGCCGGACGCGGCGTCGCCCTCGGCGGTGTCGGCTGCGGAGGCCGGAGCCGGGGCATCGGCCGCGGGCAGGATCGGCGCCTCGGTGGCGCCGTCGGTGTTCGCGTGGCCGGCCGCGGAGACGCGGTCGGTGGTGACCCGGCGCGAGGGGCGGCGCTTGGGCGAGACCGGGCCCTCGGGCAGCTCGATGACGATCTGCTCCTTGGGAGCGGAGGAGGTGGCGGGTGCCGGCAGCAGCAGCTCGTCGGGCACGATCGGCCCGTCGACCACGGGAGCGGGCGCGGGGGCCTCGTCGGCAGCGGGTGCCGCAGCGGCATCCGGAGCCTGCTCGGCGGCCGGAGCAGCCTCGGCCGGAGCGGCTGCGGCCGGAGTGGACTCCTCGATGGTGGGGGCGGCGGCCTCGGCCGCAGCGTCCACGGGGAACTCGAGGGTCACGGGCGAGCCGGCCGGGAGCTCGGTGGCCCCCTCCTGCACGAGGCGGATGGCCTCGACGAGCTCGCCCTTGCGGAGCTTGGAGGCGCCGGACATGCCGAGCGAGGCGGCGATCGCCTGGAGCTCGGATACCTTCAAGGTCGACAGGTCGGCGCGGGTGTTGACGTCAGTCACGGAAGTGGTGTCCTTCCCCTGTCGGCTATGACGAGCCAGGCAGAGAACTGACCGTGCGCCGGTACGCGAAGGCTGTGGAAATCGGGAGGATTCACACGAGGCCGTTCACAGGGCCACGGCAGGATGAGTTAAGAGGAATACGACCGGGACGGGATTCGAAGTTGTCTCGGGCCGCCTCGCACTCGATCTTCAGGGATCGGGATGCGCGGAACCTGAGGTCTACTTGACTTCGTCCGGGTGCAGCACCACTGTAGCACCTTTGAAGTCCACGGCCAGAACCAGGGACTGCCAGGGTGTCGCGGCCTTGGCCTCGACCAGCGCGGCCGCCTCCAGTCGCTGACCGGGATCGCTGCACAGCACCAGGATGCTCGGCCCGGCACCCGAGACGACGGCCGGGAAGCCCTCGGCCCGCAGCGCCTGGATCAGTCGATCCGTCTCGGGCATCGCACTCGCGCGGTAGCTCTGGTGCAGCTTGTCCTCCGTGGCCGCGAGCAGCAGCTCGGGGCTCTGGATGAGGGCGGCGATCAGCAGCGTCGACCGCGAGACGTTGAAGATGGCGTCGGCGTGCGGCACCGATTCCGGCTGCAGGCTGCGGGCCAGCGCCGTCGACATGGTCTCGTGCGGCACGAGCACGAGCGGCGAGACGCCGCGGTGCACGTTGAGCTTCTTGAACTGCGGGCCCTCGGGCGTGGTCCAGGCGATGGTGAGGCCGCCGAACAGCGCGGGAGCCACGTTGTCGGGGTGCCCCTCCAGCTCGGTGGCGCGGGCCAGAAGACCGAGCGGGTCGATGTCGACCACGCCGGTGAGCAGTCCCTTGGCCGCCATGACACCGGAGACGATCGCGGCACCCGAGGAGCCGAGGCCCCGGCCGTGCGGGATGACGTTGTTCGCCGTGAGGTGCAGCCCCGGCAGCTCCTGGCCGTAGGCCGCGAAGGTGTGCGCGATGGCCCGCACCACGAGGTTGGAGGAGTCGGTGGGCACCTCGCCCGCGCCGACGCCGTTCACGTCGACGAACGCGCCGGGCTCCTCGCGCACGGTGACGGTCAGCTCGTCGTAGAGCGCGAGCGAGAGACCGAGGGTGTCGAAACCGGGGCCGAGGTTCGCGGTGGTGGCCGGAACCCGCACCGTGACCGAACGGCCGAGCAGGGTCACGAGGCGTCGCCCTGCGCCGCCGTGGCGGGGGCTGCAGCCTGCAGGCCGAGCACACCGGCGATCTCGGCGGCGTCGACGGGAACGATCGTGGGGGTCACGTCGGAGCCGTCGGCGGTGCGCAGCGCCCACTGCGGGTCTTTGAGACCGTGGCCGGTGACCGTGAGGACCACGGTGGCGCCGGCCGGGATCGCGCCCGCCTCGGAGCGCTCGAGCAGGCCGGCGACGCTGATGGCGGACGCGGGCTCGACGAAGATGCCCACCTCGCCGGCGAGGATGCGGTACGCCTCGAGGATGTGGTCGTCGTCGATGGCGCCGAAGTAGCCGTCGGTGGCCTCGCGGGCGGCCAGGGCCAGCTCCCACGAGGCGGGGTTGCCGATCCGGATCGCGCTGGCGATGGTGTCGGGGTTCTTCACGACGTGGCCGAGCACGATCGGTGCCGAGCCGGCGGCCTGGAAGCCGAACATGCGGGGCAGCTTCGTGGTGACGCCGCGCTCGAGCTCTTCGGTGTAGCCGCGCGAGTACGCGGTGTAGTTGCCCGCGTTGCCGACCGGCAGCAGGTGGAAGTCGGGCGCATCCTGAAGCACCTCGACCA
Organism: Herbiconiux dendrobii; assembly: GCF_052048175.1. Classification (NCBI taxonomy): domain Bacteria; kingdom Bacillati; phylum Actinomycetota; class Actinomycetes; order Micrococcales; family Microbacteriaceae; genus Herbiconiux; species Herbiconiux dendrobii. The sequence goes on from NZ_JBLZQV010000005.1 coordinate 198,070, forward strand.
CCTCGTAGGCGGCGGTCTTCTGGCCGGCGATGCGGTCGGGGTTGACCGAGTTCACCAGGTGCACGGGGTAGTTGGCCGAGAGCTCGCGCGCGAGGTCGAGGCAGTCGTCGAAGTTGCCCTGCACCTGGATCAGCTGAGCGTTGTGCGCGATGGCCTGGCTGAGCTTGCCCAGGGCGATCTTGCCCTCGGGCACCAGCACGGCGGCGGTGATGCCGGCGTGGGTGGCGTAGGCGGCGGCCGAGGCCGAGGTGTTGCCGGTGGAGGCGCAGATGACGGCCTTGGCGCCGTGCTCGACGGCCTTGGAGATGGCCATGGTCATGCCGCGGTCTTTGAAGGAGCCCGTGGGGTTCATGCCCTCGTACTTGACGAAGACCTTCGCCCCCGTGCGCGCGGAGAGCGCCGGTGCCGGGATGAGCGGCGTGCCGCCCTCGCCGAGGGTCACGACGGGAGTCGCATCGGTGATGCCGAGACGGTCGGCGTACTCGTGCAGCACGCCTCTCCACTGGCGGGACGGGATGCGGGGGGTGCTGTCGGCCACTAGGGCGTGTCTCCTTCAACTCGTAGGACCGATTCCACCCGCACGACGGCGTCGTGGGAGGAAACAGCCGCCACCGTCGCCGACAGGGCGGCGTCGCTGGCTTCGTGCGTGACAATGACAAGGGTAGCGGTGAGCGGCTCGGATGCCTGACCCGGCGCCCCGGCGACGGCCAGGGCCGAGGGCGTGGTCGGCTGCACCGTCTGCTGCAGTGCCTCGACCGAGACGCCGTGCTCGCTGAACACGCCGGCGATCTGGGCCAGCACACCGGGCTGGTCGGCCACGATCAGGGTGAGCTGGTAGCGGGTGCTGACCGCGCCGATGCCGAGGATCGGCAGGTTCGCGTGCGTGGACTCCCCCACACCCGGGCCGCCCGCGACGTGGCGGCGGGCCGCCGACACGAGGTCGCCGAGCACGGCCGAGGCCGTCTCCACGCCCCCCGCACCCGCGCCGTAGAACATGAGGTCTCCGGCGGCCTCGGCCTGCACGAACACGGCGTTCTTGGCGTCGTGCACGGCGGCCAGCGGATGCCGGCGGCTGATCAGGGCCGGATGCACGCGCGCCACGACCCCCTCCACGCCGGTCTCCGGATCGGTCAGCCGCTCGCAGATCGCGAGCAGCTTCACCACGTAGCCGGCCTTCTGGGCGGCGACGACCTGCGCGGCGGTGACCGAGGTCATCCCCTCGCGGTGCACCGACTCGACGGGCACGGCGGTGTGGAACGCGAGGCTCGCGAGGATGGCCGCCTTCTGCGCGGCGTCGTAGCCTTCCACGTCGGCGGTCGGATCGGCCTCCGCGTAGCCCAGCTCGGTGGCGATGGCCAGGGCGTTCTCGAAGGTGTCGCCCTCCACGTCCATCCGGTCGAGGATGAAGTTCGTGGTGCCGTTCACGATGCCCATCACGCGATTCACGCGGTCGCCGGCGAGGCTGTCGCGCAGCGGCCGGATGATCGGGATCGCCCCGCCGGCGGCGGCCTCGTAGTAGAGCTGCGCGCCCACCTGCTCGGCGGCGTCGAAGAGCTCCGGGCCGTGGGTGGCGAGCAGCGCCTTGTTGCCCGTCACGACATCCGCACCGGAGTTGATGGCCAGCAGGATGTACTCGCGGGCCGGCTCGATGCCGCCCATGAGCTCGATCACCACGTCGGCCGACTGGATGAGCGTCGCGGCATCCGTGGTGAGCAGGTGCCGGGGGATGCTGGTGTCGCGCGGGGCGTCCACGTCGCGCACGGCGACCCCGATCAGTTCGAGGCCGGCGCCCACACGGGCGGCTAGCTCGTCGCCGTGCTCCAGCAGCAGACGGGCGACCTGCGAGCCGACGGAGCCGGCACCGAGCAGCGCGATCCGGAGGTTGCGGTATTCGATCATGGCTTCACTGCCTTTGACGGGGTGGCGGGTAGGTAGGACGCGTCTCTCGACAGCAGGTCGTGCTCGGTCTCGCGCCGGATCAGCACGCGAGCCGCACCATCCGACACCGCGACGACCGCGGGACGCCCCAGGTAGTTGTAGTTGCTCGCCATCGACCAGCAGTACGCGCCGGTGGCCGGTACGCCCACGAGGTCGCCCGGCTGCACGTCGCCCGGCAGGTAGTCGGCGTAGACGACGATGTCGCCGCTCTCGCAGTGCTTGCCGGCGAGGCGCACGAGGGCCGGGTCGGCATCCGATTCCCGGCCAGCCAGGCGCACGGTGTAGTCGGCGCCGTAGAGGGCGGGGCGCAGGTTGTCGCTCATGCCGCCGTCGACGCTCACGTAGCGGCGCACCGCATCCGTGCCGTCACCGTGCCCCACCAGCACGTCTTTGACGGTGCCGACGGTGTAGAGGGTGACGCCGGCGTTGCCGATGATCACGCGGCCGGGCTCGAAGGCGAGACCCGGGACGGGGATGCCGAGACGGGCGCACTCCCCCGCGACCGCGGCGACGATGCCGGCGGCGAGCTCGGCGATCGGGGTCGGGTCGTCGGCCCCGGTGTAGGCGATGCCGTACCCGCCGCCGAGGTTGAGCTCGGGCACCTCGCCGCCCCGGCGCAGCTCGGCGTGCACGGCGAGCAGACGCGCAGCCGACTCGGCGAAGCCGGCGGCGCCGAAGATCTGCGAGCCGATGTGGCAGTGCAGGCCGCGGAAGCGGAGCGAGTCGTGCGAGCGGATCGCGGCGACGTACTCGGCGGCCTGCTCCAGGCGCACGCCGAACTTCTGGTCTTCGTGGGCGGTGGCCAGGAAGTCGTGCGTGTGCGCGTGCACACCGCTGTTCACCCGCAGGCGCACGCCCTGCACCACGCCGTGCCGGGCCGCGGCCTCCGCCACCCGCTCGATCTCGATCGCGCTGTCGATGACGATCGCGCCGACCCCGGCGGCGACCGCGCGGTCGATCTCGTCGAGCGACTTGTTGTTGCCGTGCAGCCCGATGTGCGCGGGATCGGCACCGGCCGCGAGGGCGACCGCGAGCTCGCCGCCGCTGCAGGCGTCGATCGAGAGCCCCTCCTGCACCATCCAGCGCGCGACCTCGATGCTGAGGAAGGCCTTGCCGGCGTAATAGACGGTGGCCGTCGTGCCGGCGTTCGCGGCCTCGGTCTGGAACGCCTCGCGCACCTCGCGGGCGCGGGAACGGGCATCCGCTTCGTCGACGACGTAGAGGGGGGTGCCGAAGCGCTCGGCGAGGTCCGGGGCGGAGAGGCCGCCGATCGCGATCTCCCCCTCGATGGTGCGGGCGGTGGAGCGCGGCCAGATGGCGGCCGGGAGTGCATTCGCGTCGGCCGGATGGTCGAGCCACTCGGGCGCGAGCGGGCTGGAGGTCATGGACGGATCCCTTTGCTGTGTCGTCGACCCTCGGCGGGTCTCGGGCGCGTGCCGCGGCGGCACAAGGGGCGAGCGGACCTGGCTTGGTCCCTGAAGCCGGCTCCGGGGGATGATCACCCGGACGTACCGACGATCTTAGCGGGCGACGGATGCCGCCTCCGTCATGTGACGGCCGGGCCGACCGGCCTAGCCGCAGGTGCCGAGGGTGCGCAGGCTCTCCTCGCCGAGCACGAACTGCTGCGCGCTCAGCTCCGCGGTGACCGTGCCGGGGGTGACCGTGAGGGTGTCGACGGAGGCGCCCTGCGGGAGGTATTGGGCGACGCAGACCGTGATGGGCGACTTCGCGACGCCCGGGAGCAGCTTCGAGAGGTCGAGCGAGGTGCTGCCCTGGGTCACCGCGATGCCGGTCGGCTCGATGGTGACGGTGTCACCGCCCGCCTGCACCGCGCCGGTGACGCGGAAGCCGATCGGCAGGCCGAAGACCGAGGCCTCGCCGTCGTAGGAGACGTCCCCGTCTCCGAGCTCCAGGGTGGCGCCGTCCGGAAGCTGGACGACGTCGTTCACGGCCGCCTGGTCGAGCGTGAGGGTGGCCTGGATGTCGCCGACCGGCTTCGCGAAGTCGGTGGGCACGCCGGTGGCCACGACGTGCGCCTCGACGGGCACGCCGTCGACCGTGAGGGACGGGGCATCCACCTTCACCTCGTCGAAGATCCCGGCGGCCAGCTGGGCCAGGAAGGAGAAACCGCCGATCTCGACGTCGACGTCGCCGTCGACCGCCTCCGGCAGCTGCTTCTGGATCTCGGCCTCCGCCTGACCCTGCGCGTACGCCCGGAACCCGATGTCGGCCACGACGACGAGCACCGCGAGCAGCACGACGACACCGATTAGCCACCACACCCAGCGCGTGCGGCGCTTCGGCGGTGCCTCGGACGCGGTGGGCGCACCCAGCGGCGCGTCGGGCAGCGGGACTGTGGGGTATTCGGCGGTCATGCGACCATCCTGGCATCCCGCCTCCGCACTCCCCCGGAACCCAGGAGGGGAACGTCCCATCGGCAGAGGTTTCGGTCAGCGGATGCAGAAATTCTGAGGAGCGACGCCGTATATGGGGTCACTCCCCCCCCCCCC
>NZ_JBLZQV010000005.1:202674-237585 GCF_052048175.1 Herbiconiux dendrobii
TCTGCATCCGCTGACGGAATACCCCATTATCTGAGCATGCATCATGTTACAGAGCTGCTCGAGAACGAGGGCGGCATCGCGTCCACCGTCCAGCTGCAGATGCGGGGCGCGCGGATGGTCGACATCTCACGCGCCTTGCGCGCGGGCTCGATCGAGCGGATCCGAGTCGGCTGGGTCGCCCTTCCCGGCGCTCCCGCGAAGGTGATGCGCGCGGTTCGGGTGGGTGGCCGTCTGAGCTGCGTCTCGGTGCTGCTCGAGGAGAAGATCTGGTGCGCGCACGACCGGCGCCTGCACGTGCGGGTGGCTCCGGGCGCCCGCGGCCTGTCGGCGCCGCACGACCGTGCCGTGCCGCTCGGGAACCCCGAACGATGGGGCGTCGTGATCCACCGCTCGCACCGCGCCTATGGGCTGGATGAGCCGGAGGGCCCCGTCGACAGCTTCGAATGGTCGCTGCTGCACGCCATCGGCTGCCAGAGCAAGGGTGACGCCATCGTGACCCTCGATTCCGCTCTCAACAACAAGCGCATCTCCCGCACCGCGCTGGAGTTCCTGATGAGCGAGCTGCCGAGTTCGTACCGCAGGTACCTCGACCTGGTCGACGAGAGCGCTCAGTCCGGGCTGGAGACCAAGGCGCGACTCGGACTGCACCGCTTCAACATCCCGTACCGCAGCCAGGTCGAGATCGGTGATGCCGGATTCGTCGACCTTCTGGTCGGCGACCGGCTTGTGATCGAGCTCGACGGCCGCGAGTTCCACTCGAGCGACGAAGCGTACGAGGAGGACCGGCGGCGAGACCTCATCCTGCACGAGCTGGGCTACAAGGTGATCCGGCTCACGTACGACCAGGTCATGGACGAATGGGGGCGGGTCGTCGCGCTGATCCGCGAGCTCGTGGGGCGGCAGGAGCACCGCTGGTCGGCGGGACACAGGCGCGCGGGATTGGGCACCACGCACGATTTCGGTTAGCCGATGCAGAAATCCCGTGGACCGGCACCGTATAGGGCGTCGGTCCACGGTATTTCTGCATCCGCTGACGGAACGCGGAGGTTACATGCGGTCGGGGGCCGAGACTCCGATCAGGGCGAGGCCGTTGCGGATGACCTGGCCGGTGGCGTCGTTCAGCCAGAGGCGGGTGCCGTGCACGGGGGTGACGGGCTCGTCGCCGAGCGGCAGCACGCGGCAGGCGTCGTACCAGCGGTGGTAGTAGCCGGCGAGCTCCTCGAGGTAGCGGGCCACGCGGTGCGGCTCCCGCAGTTCGGCGGAGTGCGCCACGATCCGCGGGAACTCCTGCAGCGCGCCGAGCAGCGCAGTCTCGGTGGGGTGCACCAGCAGCGAGGGCTCGAAGTCGTCACGCGTGACCTCGGCGGCAGCCGCGTTGCGCGCCACCGAGCGGGTGCGGGCGTGCGCGTATTGCACGTAGAACACGGGGTTGTCGTTCGTGCGCGAACGCAGCTTCTCGCCGTCGAGCGCGAGCGGCGAGTCGGCCGGATACCGGGCCAGCCAGAAGCGCAGCGCGTCGGCGCCGATCCAGCTGAGCAGGTCGTCGAGCTCGATGATGTTGCCGGCGCGCTTGGACAGCTTCGCGCCGTTCAGGTTCACGAGCTGGCCGATCAGTACCGAGAGGCCGGTGTCGGGGTCGTCACCGGCGGCCGCAGCGAGGGCCTTCAGGCGCCCCACGTAGCCGTGGTGGTCGGCGCCGAGAAGGTAGATCTTCTCGGGGAAGCCGCGGTCCTTCTTCGAGAGGTAGTAGGCCGCGTCGGCGGCGAAGTACGTGACGATGCCGTTGCCGCGGGTGAGCACGCGGTCTTTGTCGTCGCCGAAGTCGGTGGTGCGCACCCACACGGCGTCGTCGGCCTCGAACACGTGGCCCTGGGCGCGCAGGCGCTCCTCCGCGTCGTCGATCGCCGTCTTGCCGGTGACGGCATCCGGAGCATGCAGCGTGCGCTCGGAGAAGAACACGTCGAAGTGCACGTGGAAGGTCTCGAGCGAGTGCTTGATCTCGGCCATCTGCAGGTCGTAAGCGGCGTCGCGCGCGATGGCGACCGCCTCGTCGTGCGGCTTCTCGAGCAGGTCGGGCACCTGGGCCAGCACCTGCTTCGCGAGCTCGCCGATGTAGGGGCCGGGGTAGCCCTTCTCGGGGGTCGGCTCGCCCTTGGCGGCCGCGAGCACCGAGAGGCCGAACATGTCCATCTGGCTGCCGGCGTCGTTGATGTAGTACTCGGTGCTGACCTCGGCTCCGGATGCCTTGAGCACCCGGGCGATCGAGTCGCCGAGCGCCGCCCAGCGGGTGTGGCCGATGTGCAGCGGGCCGGTGGGGTTGGCCGAGACGAACTCCATGTTGATGGTGTGGCCGGCGAGCACGGTGTTGTGGCCGTACGACTCCGCCGCCTCGAGGATGGTGCGCGCGATCGCGCCCGCCGCCGCCGTGTCGAGGGTGATGTTGATGAAGCCGGGGCCCGCCACGTCGACCGCGGCCACACCGTCGATCGCCTGGATCGACGGCACCAGCTCGAGCGCGAACTCGCGCGGGTTCGTGCCGAGCTTCTTGGCCAGCTTCATGGCGATGTTGGAGGCCCAGTCGCCGTGGTCGCGGTTGCGCGGGCGCTCGAGTGCCGCATCCGATTCGGTGATGGAGACGCCGTCGACGGTGGACAGGCGCTCGCTCACGATGGCGAACAGATGAGCGGAGAGGGCTTCAGGAGTCACGGCGTACGATCCTACCGCTCTCGCGCAGGCCGGGCCCTCCCGTGGTGCGCGTCAGCGCAGGGCGACCAGCTGCATCAGGTCGTCGGTGGGCAGGATGTCGGCGACCGCGGTGACCTCGAAGTGGTCAAGCACCAGGTTGCCGCCGTGGTTGGTGAGAAAGGCGGTGTCGGCGGCGTCGCGGCCCGTGGCGATGCGCACCAGACTGCTTCGGGGAGCGAGCGTCGTGGCGTCGACGACGTTCCAGGCGCCGTCGACGTAGGCCTCGGCCACGGCGTGGAAGTCCATCGGATACAGGCCGGGTGCGTACACCGACACCAGGCGGGCCGGCACGTCGAGCGCGCGCAGCAGCGCGATCACGAGGTGCGCGTAGTCGCGGCAGACGCCCTGACGCAGCAGCAGGGTCTGCACGGCGCCGTCCGTCGGCAGGCTCGACCCGGGCACGTACCGCAGCTCGGAGCCGACCCACGAGCTGACCGCCTCGAGCAGGGTGCGGCCGGTCAGGCCCCGGAACTCCCCCAGCGCCGTCGGCATCAGGGTGTCGGACTCGCAGTAGCGGCTCGGGCGCAGGTAGCGGATGAGGTCGACCTGCTCCACCGGCGCCGGCTCGGCCTGCCCGTCGACCACGGCCTCGTAGTTGGCCGTGAAGCTGCCGGCCGGCACCGCGAACCGGTGCAGGCGGGTGCCGTGCTGATCCAGCAGCTCGGTGGGCTCGATCGGCTCGCCGTCGATGGCGAACTCGATCCGTTCGCGCAGCAGCGGCACGTCCTGCGCGGTGGCGATGGAGAACACGACGGTGGTGCCGAGATCGACGGTGGCGTCGATGCGGACGGAGACGGATCGCTGCATGGTCAAATCCTGACACGCTCGGGCCGCATCCGATGACCGAAACGGCCCCGGCGGCCTGCTAACCTTGACGAGCACCCCGAGCCCCCATAGCTCAGGGGATAGAGCGTCTGCCTCCGGAGCAGAAGGCCGTAGGTTCAAATCCTACTGGGGGCACTGTGCCTATATCGCGCCGCCGCCATGTGCTTATATCGCGCCGCCGCCCCTGCGGCGCAACGGGCCATTCGGCCATCTCAGGTCTTCTCGGGGCCTATCGGCGGTAGGATGCCGCCACGCGGAGCACCCATCCGCGTCGGGCGCGGACGACCCCTCCGCGTCATCCGTCGATGAGGAAGGATCCGAGAGCATGGATGCCGTCGAGACCTACCGCAGCCACAACATGTGGCACAACCGGATGCAGGGCGAGGAGAGCGACCTCTCCAGCCACGTCATCCGCAGCCAGGCGATCGCCGAAGGCCGCACCTGGGCCAGAACCCGGCACTGCGACCACATCGTGAAGAACGCCGACGGCACCGTGGAATCGGTGACCGCCTACACCCCGGCACCCACCGAGGTGTGAGCGGCTAGACCAGCCGCACGAAGTAGTAGCTGCCCCACAGGTTGGTGGCGTGCGTCACGTAGCGTCCCCAGTCGGGCGAGTGGATGACGCCGCCGTTGCCGTCGTAGATGCCGATGTGCGCTCCGGGCCACACCACCAGGTCGCCGGCCTGAGCGTTCTGCGGCGAGACCTGCACGCCCATCCGGGCCTGCGCGCTCACGAGGCGGGGCAGCGAGATTCCGAACTGCCCGTACACGTACTGGGTGAGGCCGTCGCAGCCGAAGCTGTCGTTGGGGTCGGCACCCCAGCCGTAGGGGACGACGCCGACGAACTGCTCGGCGTAGGCCACCACGGCCTCGCCGCTGTAGCTCTGCGCGGGCGGCGAGACGTTGATGCCGCCACCGCCCCCACCGGACGAGCCCGATCCGGATCCGGAATCCGACCCGGATCCCGATCCCGACGAGCCCGAATCCGAGCCGCCCGACCCGCCGCTGGCCTCTTCGGCTGCGGCAGCGGCGGCTGCGGCCGCGGCCTCGGCGTCGGCGCGTGCCTTCTCCTCGGCGAGCTTGCGCTGCCGCTCGGCCTCGACGCCGGCGTTGTACTGCGCCTCGGTCGTGATGCTGTTCTGCGTCAGGGCCGCGAGCTGCACGGTGAGCTCGGCCTCGTGGTTCTGCTGCTCGATCAGCGCCGACTGCACCACTTTCTGGGCGTCGACGGCCGACTGCAGCGAGGCCGCAGCCGCGGCGGCGAGCGACTCCAGACCGTTCTTGGCGATCGCGGCCTGCTGGCTGAGCAGGTCGGAGGTGTTCGCATCCTGCTCGGCCTTCGCGAACACGTCCTGACTGGTCTCGCTGAGCTTGGACATCGTGCCGAGCTGGTAGAGCAGGTCGTCGCTGTCGCTGCCCGAGACCATCAGGTGCGAGGTGAGGTCGTTGCCGGCGCTGCGGGCGAACTGCGCGGCCAGGGCGGCGGCGCGCTTGTTCGAGGCCTCGGACTGCGCGGCGGCCTCCGTGGCCTGCGCGGCCAGCTCGTCGGACTTGCGGGTGCCCTCGGCCAGCGCGTTCTGCGCCGCCTGGTCGGCCGCCCAGGCCTGGTCGGCCACGGCCTGGGCCGCATCCACCTCGGCGGCGAGGCCGGAGATGAGGCCCTGGATGTCGTCGATCTTCGCGGCCGTGGCGTCGGTGCTGGCCTTGGCGGCGATGACGTCGTCCCACGAGGGGTAGTTCGTGGCGGAGGCGGGACTGGTGAGGAAGAGCGTCGACCCGAGGGCGACGGCACCCACGAGGGCGACGGCCGCGGCGAAGCGCTTCCTGGCCGGCACGACTGGAGCGGTGGCCCGCATGACTCCCCCGAACGATCGAGTGACGCGGCTCTGAATTCACATCAGTAACACACGCAACAGCAACAACATCGACCACATTAGCAACTCCCCGGCGTTTCTTACACACTTTTTCGTGCAGGCAGGCGTATAAGACACCCGTCGAGACGGGGATTCGAGGTGGGACGCTGTGAGCGCGCAGCTCAGGCCGCGAGAGCCCGCGCCGGCGCGAGGACGCCGAGAAGGCTCTCCAGCTGCCCGGCGATCGCCCCCGGGTCTTCGGGGTGCCACTGCACGCCGAGCACGGGGGCGTCGCGGTGTTCGATCGCCTCGACGAGACCGTCGGATGCCGTGGCCACGCCCTGCAGGGACGCCCCGAGCCGGTCGACGGCCTGGTGGTGGGCGCTGCGGGTGGTGGCGGTGTCGCCGAGCTGCGCGTGCAGGCGGCTGCCGCTCTCGATCCGCACCAGGTGGTCGGCCATCACGAACTCGATCGGCACGTCTTCGTGACGGTGGGAGGAGCGTTCGCCGAGGTCTTGGATGAGGGTACCGCCGAGGGCCACGTTGATGATCTGGTGGCCGCGGCACACGCCGAGCACCGGGGTACCGCGGTCGACGGCCCGCTGCACGAGCGCGATCTGCGCCTCGTCGGCGCGTTCGGCGTGCGCGCCCTCGCCGGCGTAGCCGCGGGCTGCACCGTAGAACTCCGGGGCGATGTCCTCGCCACCCAGCACGAGCAGGGCGGCGGACCGGTCGGCGGCGGCGAGGGTTCCGGTCGGTCCCGCCTCCTGCGCGGCGATCACGGCGACCTGCCAGCCCTCGGCCCGCGAGGCCGCGACCGCGCGCTGAAGCAGCAGAGAGGAGTACCGCTGGTACTCCGGCGCGTGCGGGCGCGCCTGCGTCACGACGACGATGCTCAGGCGGTCGGGTTCCATCCGCCCATCCTGCCCAGTGCGGCATCCGGATGCACGCCCTCCCGTAACCCGGTGCAACATAAGCCCCGTGCTCGATGCCATACGGGGAACCGGGTGGGCAACATCCGAGGCTCCCGGGAATCGTGGGGAGAACACCCAGTTTCGTAGACGTTCGCGGCGCGGCTCTCCTAGACTTCATCGCAATGAGACACCCGCACCGGACGCGCCGAGCGGCGCCCCTCCGAACCCTCGTCGCCACCGCCGTCGCCGCGATCGGCCTCGCCCTGCTGGCTCCGGCCGCTCCCGCCTTCGCCGGGGATCCGGTCGATCTGAACGGCCGCTACATCGTCGACGAGGCGGGCGTGCTCGGCTCGCAGCAGAGCGAGGTGCAGGATGCCATCGACACCCTCGCCACCGAGCACGGCGTCAACCTCTTCGTGGTGTACACCGACGCGTTCACGAACCCCTCCGACCGGCAGCAGTGGGCCACGGATGTCGCGAACCAGAACCAGTTCGGCACCAACGACGTGCTGCTCGCGGTGGCCGTCGACGATCGGGTCTACCAGCTCTCGGTGGATGCCGACTTCCCGCTGTCGGACGCCCAGCTGAGCAGCGTCGAGAACGACGACATCGTGCCGCAGCTGCGCGACAGCGACTGGGCGGGCGCCGCCGTCGCGGCCGCCGAGGGGCTGGGCGACGAACTCGGCGGAGGATCGTCGTCCTCCGAGGCGAGCGGCAGCGGCTTCGCCGTCTCGTCGTGGCTGATCGCGATCGTCATCATCCTGCTCGTGCTCGGCGGCCTCATCTTCTTCCTGGTGCGCCGGCGCAAGAAGCTCGACGCCCGCGCCACCGAGCAGGCCGCCGTGGCCGGGCCCACGCAGAAGGAGCTCGACCAGCAGGTCGGCGCCGTGCTGGTCGACCTCGACGACGCCGTCACCTCCAGCGACGAGGAGCTCGGCTTCGCCGTCGCCCAGTTCGGCACGGAGGCCACCAAGGGCTTCTCCGACACCCTGGCCACCGTGAAGGCCTCGCTCTCGCAGGCCTTCACCCTCAAGCAGAAGCTCGACGACGCCGTGCCCGACACCGCCGAGGAGCGCCGCAGCTGGTCGGAGCAGATCATCGCGATCTGCGACCAGGCCTCCGACGCCCTCGACGAGCAGCTCGCCGCCTTCACCGCCCTGCGCGACGTGGAGCGCGACCCGGCACCCGCACTGGAGACGGCGCGCGGCGAACTGGCCGCGATCGCCACCGGCGGCGCGGATGCGCGCGAGCGGCTGCTCCGGCTGAGCCAGGCCTACGACGCCCCCGCCCTCACGACCGTGAGCGGCAGCGCCGAGCAGATCGACCGGCTGCGGGTGTTCGCCGAGGCGCAGATCGCCGAGGCCGCCGCGGCGGTGACGGCTGGCGACACGGCCTCGGCCGCGCTGAAGATCCGCACGGCCCGCCAGGCGATCGCGCAGGCGCAGACGCTCACCACGGCGGTGGCCGGCCTGGAGACCGACCTGACCGCCGCCGGCACCGCCCTGGCCGCCGCGATCGCCGACGCCGAGCAAGACCTGGCCGACGTCGCGCGCCTGCAAGCCACCGCATCCGCCACCCCCGGCACCGTGAGCGACCCCGCGCTCACCTCGCTCTCCAGTGCGGTCGGCGTGGAGCTGCAGCGCGCCCGGTCGACCGGCGCCCGCGATCCGCTCAACGCCCGGCTCGCCCTGGAGAAGGCCGACGTGCCGCTGGACCAGGCCCTCGCCGCCGTGCGCGGTGAGCAGGAGCGGATCGCCCGGGTCACCGCCCAGCGCGACCGTGCCATCGCCGGCGCCCAGAGCGAGGTCGCCCAGGCAGCCGCCTACCTGCAGACCCGTCGCGGCGCGGTGGGTCCGGATGCCCGGACCCGGCTCTCCGAGGCCCAGCGACACCTCGACCAGGCGGTCGCCATCGCGATCGCCGATCCGGAGGGGTCGCTTCGCGAAGCAACCACGGCCTCGCAGCTCGCCTCCCGCGCCTCGGCCTCGGCCCAGCAGGACGTGTCGTGGGCGCAGTCGTCCGAGGGCGGCTACGGCGGCGGCTCGTCCTATGGCAACTCGGGCGGCGGCAGCGACTTCAACGGCGCGCTCCTCGGCGGCCTGCTCGGCAACCTCCTCGGCGGAGGCGGCGGGGGCGGCGGCTACAGCGGCGGCGGCTCCTCGTGGGGCGGCGGCTGGGGTGGCGGGAGCCGTGGCGGCGGCAGTCGCAGCAGCGGTTCCAGCAGCCGGCGTTCCAGTGGCGGCAGCCGCTCCAGCGGGGGCGGCCGTCGCGGAGGCGGAGGCCGATTCTGAGCGCTCATCCGCATCCCGCGGTTCACTAGACCCGCGGCCCGAACCACCATCGGCTCGGCAGCAGCCGGCCCTCCCGCAGTTCTCAGCACCATCCGCAACAGAAGGAGACCACGATGTCCAACAAGCAGTCGATCTTCGGGCGCATCGCCCAGCTGGCCAAGGCCAACATCAACGCCCTCATCGATCAGGCCGAAGACCCCCAGCTGATGATCGATCAGCTGGTGCGCGACTTCAGCTCGAACATCGCCGACGCCGAGAGCGCCATCGCCCAGACCATCGGCAACCTGCGCCTGCTCGAGGACGACCACCGCGAAGACGTGGCCGCGGCCGCCGACTGGGGCCGCAAGGCCCTTGCGGCGAGCACGAAGGGCGACGAGTTCCGCGCCGCCGGCAACACCGTCGACGCCGACAAGTTCGACGCCCTTGCCAAGGTGGCGCTCACCCGCCAGCTGCAGGCCGAGAAGGAGGCGAAGGACGCCGAGCCCTCGATCGCCTCGCAGACCGAGTCGGTCGAGAAGCTGAAGTCGGGCCTGGCCTCGATGAAGGAGAAGCTGAGCCAGCTGAAATCCAAGCGCGACAGCCTCGTCGCCCGCGCCAAGACCGCCGAGGCGCAGGGCCAGGTGCAGGATGCGCTGAAGAACATCAACGTGCTCGACCCTTCGAGCGACCTCGGCCGCTTCGAGGACAAGATCCGCCGCGAGGAGGCCCGCGTGCGCGGCCAGGAGGAGCTCAACGCCTCCAACCTCGACTCGCAGTTCGAGAGCCTGGACGACCTGGGCGAGCTCACCGAGGTCGAGGCGCGCCTGGCCGCCCTTAAGGCCGGTTCGGGTTCGGGATCGGCCCCGCAGGCCGTCACGAGCGGCGAGTAGGGCTCGTCCGTGCCCGCGCGCTTCGTCGTCGTCCCCGCCTGGCAGGGCTCGGGATCCAGCCGCGCCATGCGGCTGATCGACGGCGCCGAGGCGATCCGCGGCGACCTCCCGGCCGCGGCCACGACCGTGGTGGAGATTCCGGCGGGGGCCGGTGAAGCCCTGGAGACGGGGGTTCACCGGTTCTCGTCGATCGCCGCGATCGTGGAGGCGACGGATGCCGCACTCCGCGAGCTGAGCGCGGGCCCCGGGGGTTCGGCCGAGGGCGCCCCGGCGGCCGGCACCGTCCCGATCGTGATCGGCGGCGACTGCGGCGTGGAGTTCGCGGCCGTGCGGCACGCGCTCGCCGGCACCCCCGACACGGCCCTCGTGTGGTTCGACGCGCACGGCGATCTGAACACCCCCGAGAGCTCGCCGTCCGGAGCCTTCCACGGGATGGTGGTGCGCACCCTGCTCGGCGGCGGCCCCGCCGAGCTCGCGCCGGCCCCGGTGATCGAGCCCTCGCGGGTCGTCTTCGCCGGCACGCGCGCTCTGGACGACGCCGAGGCCGACTACCTGGACGCCGGTGGCCTCGCGGTGCTCTCCCCCGCCGAGCTGGCCGATCCGCAGGCCCTGGTCGACGCGGTGCGCGCCACCGGTGCCGGCTCCGTGTACCTGCACGTCGACCTCGACGTGCTCGACCCGAGCGAGATCGACGGCGTGGCCTTCCCCGAGCCGTTCGGGGTGACGACCGCGCAGCTGACCGCCGCCATCCGGGCGCTGCGGGAGCAGTTCCCGCTGGTCGGCGCCGGCATCACCGAGTTCGCCCCCTCGGCACCCGAGGCCTCGGTCGAGGACCTGCCCGCGATCCTGCGGATCGTGTCGGCCCTCGTGCGCTGAACCCGGCCGTGGCGGTGTCGGCGGATCGAGGCAGGATGAGAACAGCGGATGCCGCATCCGCCCGTCAGCAAGAGGAGCACGCATGACCACCGAATACGACCTCATCGTCATCGGCGCGGGAGCAGTGGGCGAGAACGTCGCCGACCGAGCCGTGCAGGGCGGACTCTCGACCGCGATCGTGGAGGCCGAACTCGTCGGCGGCGAGTGCTCCTACTGGGCCTGCATGCCGTCGAAGGCCCTGCTGCGGGCCGGCGAGGTGGTACGGGCCGCGCAGCACGTCGACGGCGCGAAGCAGGCCGTGACGGGCTCGATCGATCCCGCCGCGGTGTTCGCCCGGCGCGACTCCTTCACCAGCGACTGGGACGACTCGGGCCAGGCTGACTGGGTGGAGGGCGCGGGCATCGACCTCGTGCGCGGCCACGCCGTCTTCACGGGCGTGAAGCAGCTCACCGTCACCGCGTCCGACGGCACCGTGACCGAGCTGCGGGCTCGCCAGGGCATCGTCGTGTCGACCGGCTCGGTGGCGCTGCTGCCCGACATCCCCGGGCTCGCCGAGGCGAAGCCGTGGACCAGCCGCGAGGCCACCAGCGCCAAGAGCGCCCCGGCCCGGCTCACGGTCGTCGGCGGCGGGGTCGTCGCCTGCGAGCTGGCCACGGCCTACGCCTCGCTCGGCACGAAGGTCGTGCTCGTGTCGCGCGGAGGCCTGCTGGCCAACCAGGAGCCGTTCGCCGGCGAGCTCGTGGCGGATGCGCTGCGCGATCTCGGTGTGACGCTCAAGCTCGGCGCCTCCCCCTCCGAGGTGCGGCGCGACGACGCCGGCATCGTGCGCACAACATTGCAGGGCGGCGAGGTGATCGAGTCGGAGGAGATCCTGGTGGCCACCGGCCGGCTCCCCCGCACCGGCGACCTCGGCCTCGAGACGATCGGGCTGACACCCGGCGACTGGCTGACGACCGACGACACGCTGCTCGTGCTCGGCGACGACGGGCAGCCGCTCGAGGGCGAGTGGCTCTACGCCACGGGCGACGTGAACCACCGCGCGCTGCTCACCCACCAGGGCAAGTACCAGGCGCGCGCCGCCGGCGACGTCGTCGCCGCGCGCGCGACCGGCAAGCCGCTGGCGACGGGGCCGTGGGGCCGGCACGTGGCCACCGCCGATCACGAGGCGGTTCCGCAGGTCACGTTCACCGACCCGCAGGTGGCCTCCGTAGGTCTAACGGCGGCCGCGGCCGAGAAGGCGGGCTACCGCACGCGCGTGGTCGACTACGAGATCGGAAACGTGGCGGGGGCCAGCGTGCACACCGACGGCTACAAAGGCACGGCCCGGATGGTGGTCGACGAAGACCGCAAGGTGGTGCTCGGCGTCACCTTCGTGGGGCCCGACGTGCAGGAGCTCGTGCACTCGGCGACGGTCGCCGTGGTGGGCGAGGTGCCGCTGTCGCGGCTGTGGCACGCCGTTCCCTCGTACCCGACGATCAGCGAGGTCTGGCTGCGGCTGCTGGAGACCTACGGGCGGGACGACTCCGCTTGAGCGGGTCGGACCGCCCGGCCGGGCCGGACCGCATGGAGCGCGTGCGCCGCATCCTCTACGCTCCCCCGCTGGCGCGTGCCGGGTACCTGTACGCGACGGCGGTGGGGCTGACGCTCGGGGCGGTGCTCGGCACCGGCCGCATCCGCCGGGTCGACGGGCTCTTCGTCTGCACCGGCATGCCGAGCTGGGCATTCCGGCGCGGAGGCACCTGCGTGGGCGGGGTCTACCTCACCGATCGGAACGCGGATGCGCGGGTGCTGCGCCACGAGGGCGTGCATCGGCAGCAGTGGAAGACCTACGGGATGATGTTCCCGCTGCTCTACGCTCTCGCGGGCCAGGATCCGCTGCACAACCACTTCGAGATCGAGGCGGGGCTGCAGGACGGCAACTACGTGCGGCGCTGAGTCAGACTTGGACTAGGCCGCGTCAGCCCTGGACGACGTCGCGGGCGATCCACACGCACAGGTCGTCGCCGTCGATCTCGGCCACGCCGGTCGACATCTCGCCGATCCAGGCGCGAACCGCGCGGCCCACGGCCTGGCCGGGGGCGCAGGCGAGGCCGGTGCCCATCTCGCCGGTGCGGGTGTCGCGGGTGAGCCAGGTGACGGTCACGCGTTCGGGCGTGGCGATCGGATCGATGTCGGATGCCGACGGCACCTCCACGAAGACCTGACCCATCGCCCGCTCGCCGAGGGTGGCGACGATGGCGCGGATCTCGTCGAGATTCGACTCGGTGCCGGCGAGCAGCACGCGGCCGGCGGCCTGGGAGACGACGGTGGAGTCGGAAGCGATCACATACATTTGCCCTAAGTATAGGCATGCCTAACTAAGGATTGCCATACCTGCTTCGCTGTCGGGACTGGGGCTTTGCTGTCAGTACTGGGGCGGGTGGCGGGTGTCCCAGCGGAGGCGGCGTTCGAGCTGGCGGGCCAGGGAGAGCAGCGTGGCCTCGCCACCGGGTCGGCCGATCAGCTGGGCGCCCATCGGGAGCCCCGCAGCGGTCATGTGCACGGGGAGGGAGATGGCGGGCAGCCCGCTCACGTTCACGAAGGAGGTGAAGGGCGAGTACTGGCACTGCTGCTCGAAGTTCCGCTCGCCGTCGTCGGCGTCGTACCAGCCGATCGGGCGCGGGGTCTGCGCGAGGGTGGGCGTGAGCACGGCGTCGTAGCGGTCGAACTGGCGGATGATCGAGCGTTCGAACGCCGAGAGGGTGCCGAGCGCCGCCGCCAGGTCGGTGGCCGGGAGCGCGCGCCCCCGGTGCATCAGCCAGCGGGTCAGCGGCTCGAGCAGGTGCTCGTTCGTCGCGTCGGCGGGCAGCGAGCCGGCCCCCACCTGCCAGATCACGCGGAAGGCGTCGGGGTACTCCGGCGCCGCCTCGGGCGTGAACTCCTCGAGACCGTGCCCCAGGGCCACCAGGGCATCGCGGGCGACGGCCAGGGCATCCTGGGCCTCGGGTTCGACCCGGATGTCGTAGGCCGTTTCCCACGGCGACCAGGTGGTGAGCCCGATCTGGAAGCGCCCCTCGCCGCGGAGCGCCGCTCCGAGGAACGCCCCGTCGTCGTCGACGGGCGCCCGCAGCGTGAACGGATGCCGGATGCGGTCGCCGCGCCGGTCGATCATGCCGTCGAGCAGCATCGCCGCATCCGGCACCGACCGCGCCAGCGGCCCTGCCACCGGCAGCCCGGCCAGCGAGTCCACTCCGGACCCGGCCGGCACCAGACCACGCGACGGCTTGAGCCCGACCAGCCCGCACGCGGCGGCCGGGATGCGGATCGACCCGCCGCCGTCCGTTCCGGTCGCGAATGGCAGCAGTCCCGCCGCCACCGCCACCGCCGCGCCCCCGCTCGAGCCCCCGGGGCCGAGCGCGAGATCGTACGGGTCGCGCGCGGGCGGCGCCACCAGGTTCTCGCTGTAGCTCGCCAGCCCGAACTCGGGGGTCGCGGTCTTGCCGAGGCTCACCGTGCCGGCGGCGTCGAGCTGGCCGGGCAGCGCATCCGTCGTCTCGGGCACGAAGTGCTCGAACAGCCGCGAGCCGAACGTGGTGCGCACGCCCGCCCGGCGCGCGAGGTCTTTGTCGGCCGAGGCGAGGCCCCAGAGCGGTGCCGTGCGGTCCTCGGCCGCGTCGAGCATCCGCGCCCGTTCCCGGGCCGCCTCGGCGGTCACCGTGTGGAAGGCGCCGAGGTCGGGATCGAGCCGGTCGATGCGCTCGATGTAGTGGTCGACGGCCTCGAGCACGCCGAGTTCGCGGCGCTGGATGAGGCGGTACTGCTCGAGGGCGCTCAATTCGTGGATCTGCACCATGCCCTCGACGATACGCCCGCACCGAGGGCGTGCCCGGCTCCGTTACGATTCGAGGGTGATGACCGTCACCCCCTTCCGCCGCCGCGCTTCCCGGCGCCGCCGGATGATCGTGCAGGTGGTGATCGGCCTCGTCGCCGCCGCGATCCTGCTCGCCGGACTCACCTGGTACTCCGGTCACCGGGTGTGGGTCGACGACCAGATCTCGATCTGGACCCGCCCCGCCACCGTGGAGGCCACCTCGCTCGCCGACGCCACCGCGCTCAGCGACGAGGGGCGCTTCCTGTACCTCGCCTCCGCGCCCACCGTGCAGGGCCAGGAGGAGTTCCAGCGAAGCTGCGAGCTGCCCGAACTCGGCGGGCACGTGCTCGGATGCTACGACGGCAGGTCCATCTTCGTGCTCGATGTGCTCGACCAACGCCTCGCGGGTGTGCGCGAGGTGACGGCGGCCCACGAGATGCTGCACGCCGCCTTCGTGCGACTGAGCGACGACGAGCGGCGCACACTCGACCCGCTGCTGCGCGCCGAGTGGGAGAAGAAGCAGGCCGATCCGGTGTTCCTGGAGCGGATGGGCAGCTACGGCGAGCTCGAGGGCCGCTCGCTGCTGACCGAACTGCACTCGATCTTCGCCACCGAGGTGGCCGAGCTCGACCCGGCCCTGGAGGCGTACTACGGCCGCTACTTCACCGACCGCTCCGTGGTGGTGGGCCTGAACGCGGCCTACGAGGGCGTGCTGGCCGAGGTGAACGGCCAGGCCGAGCGCCTGGCCGCCGAGCTGACCGCGCTAGGCGACTCGCTGGACGCGCAATCCTCGGCCTTCCGGGCCGACTCCGAGACGCTGGCGGCCGACATCGGCGCCTACAACGCGGATGCGGAGGCCGGCATCGGCGGCTACTCCGAGCTCACCGAGCGCCGCGACGAGCTGCAGGCGCGATCGGACGAGCTGGACGCCCGCTACGACGGCCTCGAACCGCAGTACACGCACTACGACGAGCTGCGGGCCCAGCTCGAACAGCTCGACGCGCAGGCCGCCGAACTCGACCGCAGCCTGGACGGCACCCTGCCTCCGCCGCCATCCTGAACACGACGCCATCCTGAACACGACGCCGTCAGAGCACGACGCCGCCCTCACCACGACGAATCAGATCTGCACGACCAAGGAGAATCGATGGGATACCTGTACCTCGCCGTGGCGATCGTGGCCGAGGTGGTGGCCACGAGTTTTCTGCGCGTCGCCTCGGTGGAGGGCTCGCGCTGGTGGGCCTACCTGATCGTGGGCGCGGGCTACCTGCTCGCCTTCGTGATGCTGAGCCTCACGCTCTCGAACGGGGTGCCGCTCGGCATCGCCT
The DNA here is from genome assembly GCF_052048175.1 of Herbiconiux dendrobii. Classification (NCBI taxonomy): domain Bacteria; kingdom Bacillati; phylum Actinomycetota; class Actinomycetes; order Micrococcales; family Microbacteriaceae; genus Herbiconiux; species Herbiconiux dendrobii. The sequence goes on from NZ_JBLZQV010000005.1 coordinate 218,229, forward strand.
ACGCGGTCTGGGCCGGCGTCGGGGTGGTGCTGGTGGCCCTGGTCAGCTGGATCGCCTTCGGCGAGCTGCTCACCTGGCAGCAGTTGCTCGGGATGGCGCTCGTGGTGGGCGGCGTGGTGCTGATCGAGGCGGGCGGCGGCCATCGGGACGCGACGGATGCGGCGGCCGAAGCCCTGACCCACTAGGCCCGGCTCGCGCTACTTGAGCGACTTCTGCAGCAGCACCGTGCCGAGCCAGTGCCCGAACTTGAAGCCGACCCGGCCGAGCCGGCCGACCTCTTTGAAGCCGAAACCCTCGTGCAGCCTGATCGAGGCATCCGCACCCTGATCGGCGATGACCGCGAGGATCTCCTTGATGCCCGCCGCCTTGGAGCGCACGATCAGCTCGCCGAGCAAGGCCTTTCCGAGTCCCTTGCCCGTGGCCGCCGGGCCGAGGTAGATGGAGTTCTCGACGGTGCGGCGGTAGGCGGCCTTCTGCTTCCAGGCCGAGACGTAGGCGAAGCCGAGCAGCGTGCCGCCCGGTGACACCGCCACGAGGAACGGATAGTTGAGCTTCTTGGTCCAGGCGAACTTGTGCCGCCACTCCTTGAGCGTCATCGCGTCTTCGTCGAAGGTCACCACCGTGTTGGCCACGTAGTGGTTGTAGATCTCACGGATGTACGGAAGATCGGTCTCAACGGCATCGCGCAGCGAGTACTCGAACGGCACCTCCAGCGGAGGCTTCTCGGAGCTCATCGGCCGCAACGCGCGCGGCAGTGCCCGACGCGGCTGATACTCCTCTTCCAACACGGGGTTCAGCCTATTCGACGCGCCAGTCGATGGGGGGCGCGCCCTGGGATTCGAGGAGGGCGTTGGCTCGGCTGAAAGGCTTCGAGCCGAAGAAGCCGCGGCTGGCCGAGAGGGGGCTGGGGTGCGGGGAGGTGATGTGCGGCACGGTGCCCAGCAGGGGGATGAGGCCCGCGGCATCCTTCCCCCACAGGATCGCGACGAGCGGCGCGTCGCGCTCCGCGAGGACACGGATGGCGTGCTCGGTGACCGCCTCCCAGCCCTTGCCTCGGTGCGAGCCCGCGAGCCCGGGCTGGACCGTGAGCACGCGGTTCAGCAGCATGACGCCGTGGTCGCTCCAGGCCGAGAGGTCGCCGTGCGCCGCCGGCGGGATGCCGAGGTCGGAGGCCAGCTCCTTGTAGATGTTGCCGAGCGAGCGCGGCACGGGCCGCACGTCCCTCTCCACGGCGAACGACAGGCCGATCGGATGCCCCGGGGTCGGGTACGGATCCTGCCCCACGATGAGCACGCGCACCGACGCGAGCGGCGCGCGGAAGGCGCGGAGCACGTTCGGCCCAGCCGGCAGGTAGCCCCGACCGGCCGCGTTCTCGGCGCGCAGGAACTCCCCCATCGCCGCGATCCGTTCGCCGACCGGTTCGAGAGCGGCGGCCCACCCGGCATCGATCTGCCCGCTCGAGGCGAGCTCGGCGAGGGAGAGCCCCGGCACGGTCAGAGCGCCCGGGTCACGCGGCGCCGGCGGTGGAGACCCGCACGCTGCCGGAGTCGGGGGTGACCTTCCACACACTCCCCCGGCCGAGCACCCGCAACGGGCCCTCACCCACCACCAGGGCGGTGTGCTCGTCGATTGCGACTCCCCCGTCGACCAGGCCGGCCTCGGTGGCCGCGATCAGCCGCGACACCGAGCCCCACTGCGCCGCGTGCACGTCGACCGCGAGATCGATCAGGCCGATCCCCTGCGCCACCGTGAGCTGCTCGAGGTCTTCGGAGGCGTCTTCGGTGCCGATCTCGACCGTGTCGATCTTCCAGCCGCCCACGACCGCGTGCTCGGCCGCGATGGCCGCGCCGGCCGAGAAGCCGAGGTACGGGATGCCGGAGGCGACGAGCCGGCGGATCTCGCCGAATGAGGGCTCGAGCGACGTGCGGTAGGCCGGCGTGAGCCCGCCCCACACCACGATGCCGTCGACCTCGGCGAACGCGGCGGGCTGGATCGGCGCGTTCTCGGGCGAGAGCACCGGCACGGGAACGAACTTGGCGACCTGCTCGAAGGCGGTCACCAGCTCGGCGTACTTCTCGGGGGCGTCGCCGTCACGCACGAGCACGAGGGCCACGTGCGCGCCCTCGAGCTTGCCGGCGGCCTCGGCCTGCGCCGCGACCTCCTCGAAGAACGGCCGGTACACCGCGGCGTCGTCTTCGAGCGGCCAGCCGCCGCCGACCAGATGGATGCTCATTCGGCGCTCACGGGCGGGTGCGCCGACCAGGGGAAGACGATCCAGCGGTCGGTCGACTTCCAGTGGAAGTCGGGCTTGATCACCGAGCGGGGCTTGATGAACAGGGTGGCCGACTTGACCGTGATGTCGAGCTTCTCAAGGAGGTCGACCACGAGCGCCAGCGTGCGCCCGGAATCGGCCACGTCGTCGACCAGCAGCACGTTCTTGCCGATCAGCGGCTCGTTGTCCAGCAGCGGGGGCAGGATGATGGGCTCCGGCAGCGTCTCCTCGATGTCGGAGTAGAACTCCACGTTGAGGCTGCCGCAGCTCTTGACGCCGAGTGCGTAGGCGAGGGCGCCGCCCGGGATGAGGCCGCCGCGGGCGATGGCGATCACGAAGTCGGGCTCGAAGCCGCTCTCCACGATGTCGCGGGCGAGCGCGCGCGAGGCGTCGCCGAACTCGAGCCACCCCAGCACTTCTCTCTCGGGCGCGGACGCCGTCTCGGTGGTGGTCTCGGCGTCAGGGGCGGCGGAATTCATGCAGGCAACGCTACCGGAATCCGCGTGTCGCTCAGAATGCCGATCGTGCGGCTCGTCGAGCGGCTAGCATCCGTTCATGACATCGCCGCCGCCTCCCGCCCGGGGCCTCCGCGCCGGAGTCGTCGGCGTCACCGCCTCGCTGATCGGCTTCCTGTTCCTGGTCGAGATCACCAGCGGCATCCTGCAGGGCTTCTACGTGCCGCTGATCCCCGATCTGGTGCAGCACCTCGGTATCCACGACGCCGACTTCAACTGGTTCGAGGCGGCGCAGCTGCTGCTCTCGGCGATCGTCGTGCCGATCCTCGCCAAGCTCGGCGACATGGTGGGGCACAAGCGGATGCTGCTGCTGGCGACCGTCCTGACGGCCGGCGCGAGCTGGTGGCTGGTGGCCGCCGGCGACTTCACCAGCTTCCTGATCGCCTGGGCGCTGCAGGGCTTCTACGTGGTGTGGCTTCCGCTGGAGATCGCGCTGATCTTCGACCGCGGCCGCCGCACCGGCCGCGCCGCCTCGCAGACCCGCCGCGCCGCGGGCCTGCTGGTGGTCGCCCTCGAGGCGGGCGCCATCATCGGCGCTCTCGCGAGCGGCGTGCTGTTCGGCGCCCTGAACGAGAACGTAGCGCTGACCCTCACGATCCCGGCCGTCGCGGTGACGCTGGTCTTCTTCGCCATCCTGTTCGGCGTTCCCGAGTCGACCCCGCAGCCCGGCCGCTCCCTCGACATCGTCGGCTTCACGATGCTCACCTTCGGGCTGCTGCTGATCACCAGCGGCCTGACCTTCCTACGCATCAACGGCCCCGGCGCCTGGTTCGTGTGGCTGCTGATCGCGCTCGGGGTGCTCGTGTTCATCCCGTTCGGCCGCTACGAGCTGCGGCAGAAGGATCCGGCGATCGACCTGCGGGTGCTCCGCCAGCCGTCGATGTGGCCGGTGCAGCTCACCGCGGGCCTGATCGGCATCAGCCTGCTCGGCGCGCAGGCACCGCTCAGTACCTTCGCCGGCACCGATCCGGTGAACGGCTACGGTCTCGGCCTCGGATCGTCGAGCCGGTCGATCCTGATCGGCGTGTATCTGCTCTCGATGATCATCGGTGCGCTGCTCTTCCCGCTCGCCTCCCGGCGGGCTAGCCCGCGGATCGCGCTGATCGGCGCGACCATCCTGGTGGCGGTCGGCTACGGCCTGTTCCTGCCGTTCCACCAGGAGACCTGGCAGGTCTTCACGAACATGTTCATCGCCGGGCTCGGTTCCGGCGCGCTCGTGGGCGCCCTGCCCGCGGCCGCCGCAGCCGCCGCCCCGATCGGGCAGACCGGCATCGCCGCCGGCCTGACGAACACCACCAAGACGATCGGCGGATCGTTCGCCTCGGCGGTGTTCGCGCTGGTGCTGTTCCAGGGCGCCTCGACGGCGGTGACCGCCACGGCGTCGAGCCTCTTCGGCTACATGACCGTGTGGGCGATCTGCGCCGGCGGCGCGGTCGTGGCCGCCGTGCTGCTGTTCTTCGTGCCCAAGCTGGCGTTCGCCGACGCCACCGTCCCCCTGGACGAGGCGCCGGCGACCGCCGATGCGGTCGGCGATCCGGCTAGCGGGCGTCCGGCGTCTTGACCTTCAGCTCGCCGCGCGCCACCTTGTAGGCGGCCGACTGGGCCACGGGCTTGATCACCACGAGGTCCAGGCTCACGTGCGGCGGCAGTTCGAGGGTCGCCACGATGGTCGCGGCCACGTCGTCGGCGGAGAGCGGATCGGGCACGTTCGCGTACACCGAGTCGGCCCGGCCCTGGTCGCCGCCGAAACGGTTGAGCGAGAACTCCTCCGTGTGCACCATGCCGGGGGCGATCTCCAGCACCCGGATCGGTTCACCGCTGAGCTCGAGGCGCAGCACGTCGAGCATCGCGTGCTCGGCGAACTTCGCGGCGTTGTACCCGCCGCCGCCCTCGTAGGAGACGTGGCCGGCGATCGAGGTGACCGTCATGATGTCGGCGCATCCGCCGGGCTGCACCGACGCCCGCAGCAGCGGCAGCAGAGCAGCGGTGACGCTCTTCACGGCCAGCACGTTGATCTCGAACATCCGGCGCCAGTCGTCGATCGAGCCGCCCTCGACGGGGTCGAGCCCGAAGGCGCCGCCGGCGTTGTTCACCAGGGTGCTGACGCCGCCCGTGGCCTCGAGGTTCACCCGCAGCGCCTCGACGTCGGCCTCGCTCGTGAGGTCGGCCACGAAGTAGGAGGCACCCGTCTCGTCGGCGAGCGCCCGGAGGCGATCCTCCCGGCGGGCGACCGCCACGACCTCCCAGTCGTGGGCGCGCAGCAGCCTCACCGTCGCTGCTCCGATGCCCGAACTCGCCCCTGTCACAACCGCGCGCTTCATCCGCGTCCCTTCGCCGGACCGGGACCTCCCCGGTCCCTTCCGTACCCACAAAGGTAGTCTGGAATGATGTCCGCCCCGCTCGCCCGCCCGAAGCGGGAGCCCCTGTGGGACAACGCGCGCTTCGTGGCGATCACCCTGGTCGTGGTCGGTCACGCCATCCTGAAACTCATCGCCGAGTCCGACACGGCGTACGGTGTGTACCTCTTCATCTACGCCTTCCACGTGCCGGTGTTCGTGGCCGTGGCCGGGTACTTCGCGAAGGCGGATGCGCCGGGGCCCAAGCAGCTGAAGCGGATCGTGACCGATCTCGTGCTCCCGTACCTGATCTTCGAGGCGATCTGGAGCGTCATCCAGTCCCTCGTCGACGGGCGGCCGCGGGTCGACTTCGCGAACCCCTCGTGGACCCTGTGGTTCCTGCTGGCACTGATCGTCTGGCGGGTCTCCCTCCCCTATCTCGCGCTGCTGCGGTACCCGCTGCTGATCTCGGTCGTCGTCTCGGTGGCGGCCGGGTATCTGCCCGGCATCGGCGGCGTCTTCGCGCTGGACCGCACGCTCGCCCTGCTGCCCTTCTTCGTGCTCGGCTGGAAGCTGCGGCAGCTGCCCTGGACGGCGATCTGGCTGGCGGCCTCGCAGCGCACGGTGTGGCTCGTGCGTGCCGGGTCGATCGTGCTGTTCGCCGCCCTCGCCCTGGTCATCGCCACGAACGTGCCGCTCTGGCGTGAGGTGAAGCTGCGACGGGTGCTGCTCTTCCAGCAGGCGTACCCGGATTTCGGCTACGACCAGTGGTGGGCGGGGGCACTGCGGCTCGGCGCCATCGCGCTGGCCGGGCTGCTCGTGCTGGCCTTCCTCACCCTGATGCCGCGACGCGGCACCTGGTTCTCGCCGCTCGGGCAGGCGACGCTGTACGTGTACCTGCTGCACACCTTCGTGCTCTACCCGATCCGGCAGAGCGGGATGCTCGACGGACCGCAGTCCGACCTGCTGCTGATCGGGATGATCCTGTTCAGCATCCTGCTCACCGTCGCGCTCTCGACGAATCCGGTGCGGCGGGTGTTCCGGCCGCTGGTCGAGCCGCACGCGGACTGGCTGTTCGCGCGACGCACCTGAGGGGGAAGACCCGCGTTACGCCCCGAGTCGGAGCCGATTGACCCCTCTCGCGCGGCGCACCTAACCTTCCCTCAGTCCTATCCCACGACTTTGAGGAAGAAGTCCATGAGCGACAACGCTGCGAACTGGAAGTTCGAGACCAAGCAGATCCACACCGGCGCCCAGCCCGACCCCACCACGAACGCCCGCGCCACGCCGATCTACCAGACCACCTCCTACGTCTTCGACAACGCCCAGCACGCGCAGAACCTGTTCGCGCTGGCCGAGTTCGGCAACATCTACACCCGCATCCAGAACCCCACGCAGAACGTGGTGGAGGAGCGCGTCGCGGCCCTCGAAGGCGGAACAGCAGCGCTGCTGGTCGCCTCGGGCCAGGCCGCCGAGACCTTCGCCGTGCTGAACATCGCCCAGGCCGGCGACCACATCGTGTCGTCGTCGTCGATCTACGGCGGAACGTACAACCTCTTCAAGTACACGCTGGCCAAGCTCGGCATCGAGACGACGTTCGTGGAGAACCAGGACGACGCCGAGGAGTGGCGCCGGGCCGTGCGCCCGAACACCAAGCTGTTCTTCGCCGAGACCATCGGCAACCCGAAGATCAACATCCTCGACATCGCGCTGGTGTCCGAGGTCGCGCACGCGAGCGGTGTGCCGCTGATCGTCGACAACACCATCGCGACGCCGTACCTGATCCGTCCGCTGGAGCACGGGGCGGACATCGTGGTGCACTCGGCCACCAAGTTCCTCGGCGGCCACGGCACCGTGATCGGCGGCATCATCGTCGACGGCGGAAAGTTCGAGTGGAGCAAGAACGTCGAGAAGTTCCCCGGCCTCACCGAGCCCGACCCCTCCTACCACGGCGCCAGCTACACTGGCGTGCTGGGCGACGGCATCGCCTACATCATCAAGGCGCGCGTGCAGCTGCTGCGCGACCTCGGCGCCTCGATCGCACCGGCCAGCGCCTGGCAGCTCATCCAGGGCATCGAGACCCTGTCGCTGCGGATCGAACGCCACGTGCAGAACGCCCAGGAGATCGCCGAGTGGCTCGACGAGCACGACGACATCGCCACCGTCTACTACGCCGGCCTGCCGTCGAGCCCCTGGTACGCGGCCGCGAACAAGTACGCCCCCAAGGGCGTCGGCGCCGTGCTCTCGTTCGAGCTGAAGGGCGGGGTGGATGCGGGACGCACCTTCGTCGACAGCCTCGAGCTCTTCAGCCACCTGGCCAACATCGGCGACGTGCGCTCGCTGGTCATCCACCCGGCCTCCACCACGCACTCCCAGCTGACCCCCGAGCAGCAGCTCACCACGGGTGTCACCCCGGGCCTGGTGCGCCTCTCGGTGGGCCTGGAGAACATCGACGACCTGAAGGCCGACCTCGAGACCGGCCTCGCGGCCGCCCGCGAAACGGTCCGCGCCAACGCGGTTTAACACGCACCACCCCAGCCGACCCGTCAGTTTGTCCCGCCTCCGCCTCGTCAGAGCGGGACCAACTGACGGGTCGCTGTCGTGTGGGGCGTAACAATGCCGTCGGGACTCCCGGGGCACGACAGAATTGACGTGTTATGGATTGGCAGACGAACGAGGACACGGTTCCCAGCGGCTTCATCAGCGACGCGCAGATCCGGTCGGTGCTCGGGAAGCCGCCGGCATCCGGAGCCTGGCGGGTGGGCGACCCCGTGGGGCGGCGCCGCTTCGCCGAGATCGGCGACTTCACGTTCCAGAGCGGCGAGGTCGTCCCTCGAGCCCGCATCGCCTACCAGACCTACGGCACCCTGTCGCCGGAGCGCGACAACGCGATCCTGGTGCTGCACGCCCTGACCGGCGACAGCAACCTCATCCACCCGGCCGAGCCCGGGCATCCGACCGACGGCTGGTGGCCGGGGCTCGTGGGCCCGGGGCTCCCTCTCGACACCGACCGCTGGTTCATCGTCGCCCCCAACATGCTGGGCGGCTGCCAGGGCAGCACCGGGCCCTCCTCGATCGCGCCCGACGCCGTGGAGTGGGGCGCGCGCTTCCCGTTCACCACCATCGCCGACCAGGTCGTGGCGCAGCACGCCCTGGCCCACGCCATCGGCATCGAGCACTGGTTCGCCGTGGTCGGCGGCTCGATGGGCGGGATGCAGGTGCTCGAGTGGGCCGTGCGCTATCCCGACGAGATGGACAGGGTGGCGATCATCGCCGCGCCTGCCATGAGCTCGGCCGACCAGATCGCGCTCAACTCGGTGCAGGTGCAGGTCATCCGCGCCGATCCGTTCTTCCAGGACGGCCAGTACTACGACGCCCCCGACGGCGAGGGCCCGCACCAGGGTCTGGCGCTGGCGAGGCGGATGGCACTGCTGAACTACCGCAGCCCGAGCGAGCTGAACGACCGCTTCCAGCGCAGCTGGCAGAGCGGCATCAGTCCGCTGGGGGGCGGCGGTCGTTTCGCCGTCGAGTCCTACCTCGACTTCCACGGCAACAAGTTCACCCGCCGTTTCGACGCCAACACCTACATCACCCTCGTCGAGGCGATGAACTCGCACGACATCGGGCGTGGCCGCGCGGGCGTGATCGCCGCCCTCGAGTCGGTGCAGGCCAAAGCCCTGATCGTGGGCATCGATAGCGACAGGCTGTTCCCCGTCGGAGACCAGGAGCTGATCGCGGCCCACGTGCCGGGGAACATCGACGGTACGCGCCCGATCGTGATCGAGTCGAAGTTCGGCCACGACGGCTTCCTGATCGAGTTCGACCTGGTGGGCCGGGAGATCTCGCGCCTGCTCGCGCTCTGAGCACGAAAAAGCGGCCGGGGAGCGGCGCTGAGCTCGCTCCCCGGCCAATTCCCCCCGGATCTGGTTCGAGTTTACCGACACCTGTCGATAGACCAACTCCCCAATTCAGGGGGCAGCGCTAACACGGGATCTGTGCAACGCGGGCGATGCCTGCCCGCTCCGCGACCGCCGGTGCCGCATGGTCGCGCTATCATGCAGAAATGCCGTTGCGACATCCACTGCGTGCGGTGAACTGATGCCCAGAGCGGTGAACTGATGCCCAGAACGGATCGCGAACGCCGCAAGCTGCTGAACCGCACCTCCCGCAGTCTCGGGCTCCTGTTCACCGGCGCCTCGTTCGTCAGCATCCTGGTGCCCAACCTCGCCCACCTCGGCGACTACGGCCTCAACCTGGCCCTGATGGCGCTCACCGCGTTCGGGTTCTCGCTGGTCGGCAACAGCCGCTCGCTGCTCTGGCCGGGCGTCACCTACCTGCTCGGGGTGGCCACCCTCGCGAGCTTCCTGCTCCCGGGCGACGCCATCGACGACATCCCCACCACCAGTGGGCTCACCTTCTTCGCCTCCACCGCCATCCCCTCGCTGATCGCCACCATCTCGGCGTCCCCCCGGCTGCTCTGGCTGGTGCTGCCCGCCTACGTTCCGGTGCTGGCCCTGGCCACCATCGCCACCTGGCAGAGCGGGCGGGCCGCGTTCGTGATCGCCTCGATCGTGGTGGGCTGGGTGGCCCTGTTCGTGGCCGCCACCTGGTTGTCGGCGAGCCTGCGGCGCGCCTTCGCCGGCATGGCCCGGCTCGGACGGGCGCACGCGGTCGAGCGGCAGGCGAGCGAGATCGAGGCGCAGCGCCGCCACGGCGCACGCCTGCTGCACGACACGGTGCTGGCCACCCTCACGCTGCTCGCGCACTCCGGTATCGGCGTGAGCCCGGATGCCCTGCGCAACCAGGCGGGCGAGGATGCCCGGCTGCTGCGCCAGCTGCGCCTCGGCGGCACCCCGATGCCGCGCTCCTCCGGCGGATACACCCTGGAGCCGGTCGAGACGAGCGACCTCGGCCACACCCTCGAGTCGGTCAAGCAGCGGTTCGGGCGGATGGGCCTGGAGGTCGCGTGGCACGGATCCGGGCAGATCCTGCTGCCGAGCCATGTGCTCGACGCCTTCCTGCTGTCGCTGTCGGAGTGCCTCGAGAACGTGCGCCGGCACGCCGAGGTCGGCTCCGCCGACGTCACCATCACCGAAGACGATCAGACGGTGAGGGCCATGGTGACCGATTCCGGAGTCGGCTTCGATCTGCAGTCGGTCGACGTGGGGCGGCTGGGACTGGCCGAATCCGTGATCGCCCGCATCAACGACGTCGGCGGCAAGGTGCGCGTGTTCTCCTCGCCCGGATCCGGCACCACCGTCGTGCTCGAGGTGCCCAAGTGAGCGGCGTCCCGGAGGGCCGCCGGCCGCGCGCCACCGACAACGGCGTGCTGACCGAGATGATCCGGGCACGCCGGGCGGGCCCGCGGGCGGTCGACGCCCTGCGCCAGGACATCCAGCGCGACTCCCGGCTCGGGATCGGCTATCTCGGCATCGGTGCGGTCATCGTGGGGCTCATCCTGATCGTGCGCGGTCTGGTCTCGTTCGGCTGGACCTGGGAGGTCAACGACTGGCTGCTCGGCTCGCTGATCGGCTGGATCGTCGTCGTGCTCGCCTTCGGGGCGGCCGTGCTGACCGCTCGTCGCGGGCGGGGTGTGCTGCCGCTCTGGGCCTTCGCCGGCGTGCTGGCGGCCGACTCGGTCGCCCTCGCGCTGGACTACATCGCCCTGATGCACAGCGAGCCCACCGCGAGCTACGTGACGGTGACCATCGGGATCGGTGCCACCATGCTGGCGTGCGTCACCTTCCGCCCCACGAACAACGTGCTGATCGCCGTCTGCGGGCTCACCGTGGTGCAGCTGGTGATGCTCGGCGTGCTGGAAGTCTCCACGCCGGGCACCGCGGCACTGGGCATCTCCTCGGTGGTGCTCACCGTCGCCCCGGCGTTCGCCGGCATCGTCATCGTGCGCTCGTTCGGCGACCTGGTGCAGCGGGAACTGGACCGGACCGTGGCCGAGAGCACCATCAGTGCTCCCCGCTACGGCCTCGGGCTGCTGGCATCCGAAGAGCTCGCCCTGCTCGACCTCGCCGCCGAGGAACTGCTGCAAGACGTGGCGACCGGCCGGGCCGCGCTGCCGCTGGACAAGTCGCTGTCCTCGAAGGCGTCGATGCTGGCCACCGACCTGCGCCGGTTGCTGGTGGCGGGCCGCCGGGAGACCTGGCTGAAGCACGCCACCACCGAGTCGGCCGTGCTCGGCGATGCCGTCGTGCTGCACGACGCCGACGGGCTGGCCGGCTACCTGGAGCCCCCTCAGCGGGACGGGCTGCTCTCGGCGCTCTGGCTGATCGTCGACGAATCCGGGCGCTACGCCCCGCGCATCGAGGTGTCGATGGGGCGGCCGAGTTCCGCGAACGGCGGGGTGCCTGCCGATAGGATGGTGCTGCCGATAGTCCTCTCGATCGACGGCATACCCCGCCGCCGAATCGATCCCGCTGTCTGGTCGGCGCTGTCGCGGGTCGGCCGGTACTCCTTGGAGACTCGTACCGGCAGACTGCGGGTCAGCGTCGATGCCCACGTCGTCGTGCCGGATGCCTCGCGGTCCGACCTATGAAGTGCGACCTATGAAGAAGGAGCCCCAGTGACGATCGAGCGGGACCCGATCCGTTTGGCCATCGTCGACGACCACCGCATGCTGCTCGGTGCACTCACCGAGTGGATCCGCGGAGCCGCCGACGACATCAGCATGGTGGCGGCCGTGACGACCTGGCCGGACCTGTTGACGCATCCGGAGTTCCCGGTCGACGTGGTGCTGCTCGACCTCGACCTGAAGGACCAGCTGCCCGTCTCGGTGAAGCTGCGCGCCCTGAAGTCGGCGGGGGTCAAGACCGTGCTGATGAGCACCTACTCCGAGCCGGTCGTGGTGCGCGAGGCGATCGCCGCGGGTGCGCTGGGCTACCTGGTGAAGAGCGAGGAGGCCGACATGATCGTCGAGGCCATCCGCGCCGCCTCGGTGGGCGACAGCTTCATCTCCACCGAGCTCGATCTCGCCCTCGCGGCCGACGACCTCGACGCCTCGCCGCGCCTCAGCGCGCAGGAGCGTCGTGTGATGGCCCTGTACGGCGGCGGCGAGCCCGTGAAGCAGGTGGCGAAGGCCCTCGACATCTCCGAGGAGACCGCCAAGTCGTACCTCAAGCGGATCCGCGAGAAGTACCGTGTGGTGGGCATCGACGTCGGCACCAAGGTCGCCCTGCGCAAGCGTGCCATCCAAGACGGCCTGCTCCCCCGCGACGAGTACCTCACCAACCCGCAGCCCGACGACGACCAGCCGCTCCCCATCAACTGACGGCGTGATCCTGCCTGCGGCGGAGTGCTGCCCCGCGCGGGCCGGTAACCGGCATCAGTGCGCGAGCCGTGCCCTGAAGTCGGCCACCGGATCGCTCGCTGCGAGCATCGCCGTTCCCGCACGCAGCATGACCACGGTCGTCTCGTCCCACCCGCTACCGCTCCACCTCGAGCTGCGTGCGGCGATGCCTGCTCGTTCCCAGAGGAGCTCGACCTCGTGCACGAGCTGAATGGTCAGCCCCAGCGGCTGAGTGTTCCGCTGGCCACCGAGGAAGCTGTGGGATCCGATCCCCGGTACGGCGTAGCCACCGAGTGACGCGAGTGCCCGCTGAAGCTCTGGGAGGCTCCGCTCCGGAAGGGGCCAGAGCGCGAGGGGCGAGTACACCGTGACGAACAGGCGCGCCGCCAGTTCTGAGGGGTCGGCATTCCAGAGCCCTTCCGGGCCGGCATAGGGACTCACGATTCGGCACTCCTCTTCGGTGCGGCGTGGTGATTCGCACTGTGACACGCAGGCCGCTCTGGGAAGGATACTCGGACAATCGCGTAAACGCGACGTATTCTCATTTCATGAAACTTCTGACCTACCGAATCTCCGCCTGCGTGGTCATCGTGGGCGCTCTGCTCTGCACGGCTCTCCCCTCAGCGGCATCCGCCGAGGCCGGGATACCACCACAGGCGAGTGTCGGAGCCGCGGCGCAGGTGGAGCAGCGCATGGCCATCGAGCGGATCGGCGGTGGGGATCGGTACGAGGTGTCGGCCGCCCTCTCGGCCGAGACGTTCTCGCCCGGCGTGCCCGTGGTCGGCATCGTGTCGGGTGCGGTGTTCAGCGATGCGCTGTCGGCGTCGGCGGCCGTGGGCGTCGAGGGCGGCGGCGTGCTCCTCGTCACACGGGACGGCATCCCCCCGGTGGTCGCGGCCGAGCTCGGGCGGCTGAAGCCGGCGGCGATCGTGATCGTGGGAGGACCCACGACGGTCTCCCCCGCGGTCGAGACCGCCCTCGCGGTGTACGCCCCCGTCGTGCAGCGCATCGCCGGAGCGGATCGCTACGCGGTGTCTGCGGCCGTCGCCGAGGCCGCCTTCGCCCGCCAGCCCCCGATCGCCTACGTGGCCTCGGGAGAGACCTTTCCGGATGCGTTGTCGGGCGGCGCTGCGGCCGGCCACGGTCGCGGCCCCCTCCTCCTGACGGGCCACGACGCCGTTCCCGCCGACGTGCTGGCCTACCTGACGCGCACCAAGCCGCGGACCATCGTGGTGCTGGGCGGGGTGAACAGCGTGTCGGATGCGGTGTTCGGCCAGCTGAACGCCATCGCGCCGGTCATCCGGATCGCGGGCGCCGACCGCTTCGAGGTGTCGGCGGGCGTCTCGGCCACGACGGTCGCCGACGGGAGCGGTCCGCACGTCTACATCGCGTCGGGAGCCGGCTTCGCCGACGCCCTATCGGGCGGCCCGGCCGCGATCCACGCCGACGGACCGCTGCTGCTGGTTCAGAAGGACTCCATCCCGGCCAGCGTCGCCGCCGAACTGACGCGGATGAACACCTCCCGCATCACCGTACTGGGCGGGGAGGACTCCGTCTCCGCCGCCACGATGGCCGCGTTGGGCAGGCTCTGAGGCCCGATGCTCTGAGGCCTATTCGGCCGGCGGTTTCTCGCGTCGAACGAGTGCGGCCTCGAGACGCTCGACCTTGCCCTCGAGCTCGCCGGTGCGGTCGCCGCGGATGTCGGCCTTCAGCACGAGCGAGACGCGCGGCCCGTAGGCCTGGATCGCCTCCGTGGCGCGCCGCACCACGTCGAACACCTCGTCCCAAGTGCCCTCGATGGTGGTGAACATCGAGTCGGTGGAGTTCGGCAGGCCCGAGGAGCGCACCACTTCGACCGCCGCGGCGACCGCATCGTGCAGGCTCGCGCCGTCGGGGTCACCGCTCTGCGACGGCCCGCCGGAAGGTGCCACGGAAAAGGCCACCAGCATGCTCATCCACCTCTCTCGGGCTCACCCCTCGCGGGGACTTCCTACTCTGCCACAGCATCACCACGGCGACCCCGAGCATCACGACCGAGAGCAGGTTGCGCAGGGTCAGCACACCGAGCATCAGCGGGTCGAGCCCCAGCACCCAGTCGTAGGCGATCGGATAGATCACCTGTGTCAGCGCACCCATCACGAAGGCCATCATCGCCGGGAGGAAGAACCGCCGGCCCTGCGTGACGATGCCCAGGATGATCGGGGCCGACAGCCACACCATGAACTGCGGCGATCCCACCTTGTTGAACACGATCAGGGCCGCGACGAGCGCCAGGGCGAGCGGCGGCAGCACGACGGTGGAGGCGGCGCCCGTGCGCACCACGAACACGGCGAGCACGAGGATGGCGGCGACCGCGACGACGAGCAGCGGCGTCATCAGCATCGCGGCGACGTCGCTACCGGGGCCGGTGACCTGGAAGGTGAGGATCTCGTGGTCGTAGTACACCCGTGTGCGGTCGCCGAAGAAGGCGAGCCACATCCAGAGCGCCGAGACGGGTGCCTCGACCTGCATCCCCCGCCCGGTCTGCTCGGTCACGAAGCTGAAGGCGTTCAGGCCGGAGCCGAATGCCAGGGCGCCGACCGCCACGCCCACGAGGGTGATCAGCGCGCCGACCGCCACCCGCAGGCGCCGGCGCATCGCGATCACGGCGGCGGCGATCAGGGCGGCGGGCCAGACCTTCACCCAGGTGGCCAAGCCCAGCAGCACGCCGGCGAGGGCGGGCCGGTTGCGGACGACCAGCAGGCCCGCGATCACCAGGTCGACGGTGAAGATGTCGATCCGGCCGACCGAGACCGGGCCGATCAGCAGCAGGAACGCCAGCCACCACCAGGCGGCGACGATCCGCAGGCCGTGCCCGGCGGCGGAGCTCTCGCCGCGGGAGCTCCGGGTGATCAGGAACGCGAAGATCGCGGCATCCGCGAGGCTGACCATGAGCATCCAGCCGATGCCGTAGAGGCCCGGCCCGAGAACGAGGGAGGCGAGCATCGGGAGGAACGCCAGGATGGGGTACACCCACGGGCCGTCGATGCCGAGGCGGTAGCCGTCGAGCGACTGCTGCACCCAGGGCAGGTAGACGTTGGTGACGTCGCCGAACGGCAGGTTCGGGTGGTTCAGTCCCACCCAGCCCAGCCACAGGTGGGTCAGCGCGAACGCCGACCAGAGGACGACGGGCCGGTTAGCGAGTCGTCGCACACGTGTCAGCACGTGGGTCAGCATAGTGGGCGCACTCTGAATGCACGGTGTCCGAAGATGCAGGTCGCATTCCGGCGGTTCCCAGGGATCGACCACCTTCGCTTGCTTGACTGGGCAGCATCGCCGATCCGAAAGCGCCCCGATCCGAAAGCGCCCTGTGAAGAACTCCGTCAAGTACGTCGTCGCCCTCATCGCGGGCGCGGCCGCTGTGGGTGCCGTCGCGGTGGTGGCGATGCCCATCCTCGGGCGCAGCATGGCTCTGGACTCCGCGGCCACGATGCAGCAGATCGTACCCACGGTGGTCGGCAGCCCGGCCGATGACGTGGCCGGTGCGGCGAACACGACCAGCAGCTGGCAGATCGATCCCTCCTCCTGGGTGGAATACCGGCTTAGTGCGGCGGGCGAGCAGCTCGTGAGCGGCAGCACCTCCGACATCTCGGGCATGATCGGGCGCACCGCCGACGCGGTCACCGAGGCCGAGTTCATGGTCGATCTCTCGACCCTCTCCGGCGAGGATCCGGCTCAGGATCTGGTGTTGCGTGGCCTGATCGCCGCGACCGGTGGCAACTCGACCGCGACCTTCGTGCTCACCCAGCCGATCCCCTTGGAGACCGAGGGCGGCGACGACGAGACGGTCCCGGTGTCGGGCATCCTGACCGTGCGAGGAGTGAGCAACTCCGTGTCGCTCGATGCCCTGCTCGAGACCGACGGCGAGACGGTGACGCTCTCCGGCAGCATCCCGGTCGACCTGGCGGACTACGGCATCACCGTGCCGGGTGCCGCGTCGGGTCGCTCGACCATCGAGGTCTCGCTCACCGCCGCCCCGGTCGAGTAAGAAGGTCGCTGCCAGGCGTCGAGCCCGTCGCGCCGGTTCCTCAGTCGTCGATGCCGCTGATCAGCCTCGCGATCACGCGCGGCACCGACGCCGCGATGTCGGAGGCCACAATCGGCCCGCCGTGCGAGGCCCGTTCGGCGGCCCAGGCGTGCACGTAGGCAGCGGTGGCGGCCAGGGCGACCAGGCGCTGCGGATCGGCCGCCTCCTCGGCATGGGTGGCGATGACGGCCCCGAGGATGCCTCCCAGCACGTCGCCCGACCCCGCGGTCGCGGCCCAGCTCGAGGGGGCCTCGATGCGGGCGCCGATCCGTTCGCCGTCGCGTAAAGGCGAGCAGACGTGGGTGGTGCGGCCCTTGAGCAGCACCACCAGGCCGGTGGCGTCGGCCGCCCGTTCGGCCCAGTGGGCGGGGTCGGCCTGCACCGCGGCACGGTCGACGGTGATGCCGTGGACCCCGAGCACCCCGACAAGTTCGCCGGCGTGCGGAGTGATAACAGCAGGCCCGGTGACGGAGCCCAGCAGGTCGAGGGCGCCCGCATCCACCACGATCGGGGCGCCGTCGGTGAAGGCGGCGGTGAGTCGCTCGCGGTCGTCGTCGCTTCGGGTGGCGGCGCTCATCCCCGAGCCGACGAGCCAGGCCTGGACGCGGCCGGATGCGGTGACGGCCTCGGGTCGGGCCTGCAGCACGAACCGGCTCGCGGTGTCGGGGCCGAGGTAGCGGACCATGCCGAGGCCCGTGCGCGCCGCCGCCTCGACGCCGAGGACGGCGGCACCCGGGAACTCGTCGGATCCGGTGACCACGCCCAGCACGCCCCGGGAGTATTTGTCGTCGTCGGCCCCCGGTGCGGTGAAGCACTCGGCCGCCGCCAGTTCGGTCCAGTCGCGCCAGTCGGTGTCGGATGCCTGCTCGCTCATGACTCCACGATAGGACGAGCGGCCGACAGGGGCTCGTCGTCCAAGGACGATAATCGAAGGACACCCCCGATGCCCTTCCACCCCCGATGCCCTTCCGAAAGGCTGCGCGTGCCCGACTCCGCTCTCTTCACCCCTCTCACTCTCCGCTCGGTCACGACGCGCAACCGCATCTGGGTCGCCCCCATGTGCCAGTACTCGGCGGAGCAGCGTGACGGGATGCCCGGCGACTGGCACTTCGCGCACCTCGCCTCCTTCGCGGTCGGCGGTGCCGGCCTGATCCTCACCGAGGCCACCGCCGTGTCGCCCGAGGGCCGCATCTCGCCCGAAGACCTGGGAATCTGGAACGACGACCAGCGCGATGCGTTCACCCGGATCACCGCGTTCCTGCGCGGCCAGGGCGCGATTCCCGGCATCCAGCTCGCCCACGCCGGCCGGAAGGCGTCGACGTACCGCACCTGGAGCCCCGTGCAGGGCACGGTGCCGGTGAGCGAGGGCGGCTGGCAGACCGTCGGCCCTTCTGCGCTGGCGTTCACCGGATACGACGTGCCGCTCGCCCTCACCGTCGAGCAGATCGCCGGTGTGGTCGAGGACTTCCGGGTGGCCTCGCGTCGTGCCCTCGAGGCCGGTTTCGAGGTGATCGAGATCCACGCGGCGCACGGCTATCTGGTGCACCAGTTCCTCTCCCCCGCGTCGAACGAGCGCACGGACGAATACGGCGGCTCTCTGGAGAACCGCGCCCGATTGCTGCTGGAGATCGTGCGCGCCGTGCGCGCCGAGGTGGGCGAGGACGTGCCGCTGTTCGTGCGCCTGTCGGCGACCGACTGGCTCGACGAGCCCGGTGACGGTGAGGATGCCGCCCCGTGGAACCAGGAGCAGACCGCGACGGTCGCGGCCTGGGCGCAGGATGCCGGTGCCGATCTGTTCGACATCTCGACCGGGGGCAACGTGCGGGGCGTGCGGATCCCGGTCGGTCCGCTGTACCAGGTCCCCTTCGCCGAGTATGTGAAGGAGAACGCCGAGGCGCCCGTCGCAGCGGTCGGTCTGATCACGACCCCTCAGGAGGCGGAGGAGATCGTGGCCTCCGGCCGTGCGGACGCGGTCTTTCTGGCCCGCGAACTGCTCCGCGACCCGCACTTCGCCCTTCGTGCCGCCACGGAGCTCGGTGTGGACATCGACTACTGGCCCGCCCCCTACGAGCGCGCCCGCCCGCGTCGCTAGCCTCCGTGCCGCTGACGCCCGCCGCCGAACTTCCGGACGTAGAACGGGCACCGAATTCATTCCGCACGCCATTCATTCCGCACGCCGAGCTCACCCTGCGCATTCGAAGTCGGCCCGGGCGAGCGAGATCTGCCTAGGCACCTGGTTCTGATCACGCGTTTGACCAGTCGAGCGCTTCGGCGGGCAGGGTCGGTTGCTCGTCGACGGGGTGGAAAGTGGGTGACGGTGGCGGTGACTCGAGGTCGGCCGGCGGGCTTTCCGGCCGGCTCGGACTCTCGGGCCAGGGTGGGTGGGCTGGGTTCGCGGGCTCGGTGACGTGCACCCGCCCGATCGGGGATGTCCACCGCAAATCCCGGCCCGGTAGGGCTTCGACTGTCCAGTCGGATTCGTGTTTGAAGTGGTGATGTTTCGGGCACAGGCTCGCGAGGTTGCCGTGGGAGGTTTCGCCGCCTTCGGCCCAGGCGTGGACGTGGTCCAGTTCGCAGCGTTGCGCCCGCCTCCGGCAGCCCGGGAACCGACACGTCTCATCCTCAATCGTGAGAGCAAGTCGCAGGTCGGCGGGGATGCGGTAGCTTTCCCGCCCGACCGAGAGGGTGTGGCCGGTGACCGGGTCGGTCAACCAGCGAGTCACGCTCGGCGCCTGCGCCGTCAACCGGCGAGCCGTCACCGGATCAATCGGACCATACCCATGCAACTCAGCCGGCTGTTCGGTGTGGCCAAGGAGTGACAGGGCGGGAACGGTAAGGATCACCTGCGGGCGAATACCCCGCCCCGCA
>NZ_JBLZQV010000006.1:0-215247 GCF_052048175.1 Herbiconiux dendrobii
CGGCACCTTCGTGCTGGTGTTCGTGGTGATCGGTTTCGGCGGCGGCCGTCAGGGCGACGGCGGACTCGCCGCCCTCGGTGCCCTTCCGGTGGCGCTGCTCGTGATCGCGATCGGCGCGTCGCTCGGTGGCCCCACGGGATACGCGATCAACCCGGCTCGTGACCTCGGCCCGCGCCTGGCGCACGCCTTCCTGCCGATCAAGGGCAAGGGATCCTCGGACTGGTCCTACTCCTGGGTCCCGGTGGTGGGACCGATCATCGGCGGTGTGCTCGCCGGCCTCGCCGCGATCCCGCTGCTGCCGATCCTCACCTGAGCCGGGCATCCGTCTCCCTGATCCAACAGAACACCTCTCAGAACCATCTCTACAAAGGAGTTAGACATGACTGACACGAAGTACGTCCTGGCCATCGACCAGGGCACCACCTCCTCGCGGGCGATCATCTTCGACCACGCCGGCACGATCGTCTCGACCGGCCAGAAGGAGCACGAGCAGATCTTCCCGAAGGCCGGCTGGGTCGAGCACGACCCGATCGAGATCTGGGACAACGTGCGCGAGGTCATCGGGCAGGCTCTCTCGAAGGCCGACCTGACCCGCCACGACATCGCCTCGGTGGGCATCACCAACCAGCGCGAGACCGCGGTGGTGTGGAACAAGAACACCGGCAAGCCCGTCTACAACGCCATCGTGTGGCAGGACACCCGCACGCAGTCGATCGTCGACCGCCTCGCGGCCGACAGCGACCTGGGCGTCGAGCGCTTCAAGCAGATCGTGGGCCTCCCGCTCGCGACCTACTTCTCGGGCACCAAGATCGTCTGGATCCTGGAGAACGTCGAAGGGGCCCGCGAGGCCGCCGACGCCGGCGACCTGCTGTTCGGCACCACCGACTCGTGGGTTCTCTGGAACCTCACCGGCGGCACCGAAGGCGGCGTGCACGCCACCGACGTGACGAACGCCTCGCGCACCCTCTTCATGGATCTCGAGACGCTGCAGTGGCGCGACGACATCCTCGAGGCCTTCGGCGTGCCGAAGTCCATGCTGCCCGAGATCAAGAGCTCCTCCGAGGTCTACGGCCAGGTCGAGTCGTCCAACCTGCTGCGCGAGGTCCCCGTGGCGGGCATCCTGGGCGACCAGCAGGCCGCCACCTTCGGTCAGGCCGCGTTCGACGCCGGCGAGTCGAAGAACACCTACGGCACCGGCAACTTCCTGATCTTCAACACCGACACCGAGATCGTGCACTCCAAGAACGGACTGCTCACCACCCTCGGCTACAAGCTCGGCGACGCCCCGGCGCACTACGCGCTCGAGGGCTCGATCGCGGTGACCGGTTCGCTCATCCAGTGGCTGCGCGACAACCTCGGCATCATCTCCTCCGC
Source organism: Herbiconiux dendrobii (assembly GCF_052048175.1). Classification (NCBI taxonomy): domain Bacteria; kingdom Bacillati; phylum Actinomycetota; class Actinomycetes; order Micrococcales; family Microbacteriaceae; genus Herbiconiux; species Herbiconiux dendrobii. The sequence goes on from NZ_JBLZQV010000006.1 coordinate 1,375, forward strand.
CCCCGAGGTGGAGGAGCTGGCCAAGACGGTCGACGACAACGGCGGCGCGTACTTCGTGCCGGCGTTCTCGGGGCTGTTCGCTCCGTACTGGCGGTCGGATGCCCGTGGTGCGCTCGTAGGCCTGACCCGCTACGTGAACAAGGGGCACATCGCCCGGGCCGCCCTCGAGGCGACCGCGTTCCAGACCCGCGAGGTGCTGGATGCGGTCAACGCCGACTCCGGCGTCGACCTCACCGAGCTCAAGGTCGACGGCGGCATGATCGCCAACAACACCCTGATGCAGTTCCAGGCCGACATCCTGGGCGTGCCCGTGGTGCGGCCCGTCGTGGCCGAGACCACGGCGCTCGGTGCGGCGTACGCGGCCGGCCTGGCGGTGGGCTTCTGGGGTTCGCTCGACGAGCTCCGCGCCAACTGGCAGGAGGACTCGCGCTGGACGCCCAACATGGACGACGCCGAGCGCGAGCGCCAGCTGCGCAACTGGAAGAAGGCCGTCACGAAGACCCTCGACTGGGTCGACTCTGACACTGAGTAGATTGCGCGGGCGCCGGGCTTCGCTCGGCGTCCGCTGCTGCGCCGGTCCCTGCCCGGCGCAGGGCGACATGTGAGCGCGCGGTCGACGGGCGCGGGCTTCGCTCGCACCCGTCGGCCACACGCTCACCTTGGGTCGTCGAGTAGGGCCTGTTGCGTGGTGCCACGCGGGTGTCGGGGTTGATGCGTGAGGTCTTGTGGGTGTCACCGTGTTACGGGTTTCACGTGGGGTTCATACGGCTGAAACACGGCGGGGTTAGCGTGGGGGCATGGGGAGAATTGAGTTTCACGAGAACAAGAGCGCTCTGCTGTTCGTGGGGGAGGCCGAGGTGCCCACCGCGGTGCTGTTCGAGCTGAAGGACGGCTGGCACGCCAAGCTGGCACGGCTGCACACCGCTCAGGCCTGGTCGGGGCCGTACGAGAGCCCCGAAGCGGCGCTCGGGGCATTCGCCCGGCCGTAGCATCCGTTCCTCGGGTCCGGCGAGCGACATCCGGGTCTTGATGCGGGATGCCCGGCTGTGCCAGGGTGACCTCTAGACCGGTACGCGCGTTCTGGATCGGGGTCCCTCATGAGCGACAGTCCCACCGAGAAGTACCCGGCCTTCCCGCCGGGCGGCTCCGGATCGGGTGCGGGCGGGATCCCGCCGCTGCCTCCCGGGGCGAACACGCCTCCGAGTCCGCCCACGCCACCCCGACCGCCCGTCGGCCCACCGGCGGGGCCGCCGTCCGGTGCCGTGCCGCCGAGCCCACCGCCGTCGAGCCCACCGCCGTCAAGTTCACCGCCACCCGGTTCACCGCCACCGAAGAGATCCAAGGCCTGGATCTGGATCATCGTGCTCGCGGTCGCCGTGCTGGCCCTGGTTGCCGTGGTGCTGGGCCTGGTCTTCGGCAACGGAGCCGACACCCCGGCTCCGACCGCATCCTCGACCGCCTCGGCGACCCCGAGCCCCACCGCGACGAGCACGCCGACGCCCACCACCTCGGCGTCGCCGTCCGCGTCGCCGTCCAGCGATCCCGCCCCGGACCCGGATCCGAATCCCGACCCGGGCCCCGATCCGCAGCCCGGCGTGGCCGCGCCCGTGATCATCTCGTTCTCGGCCTCGCAGAACACCGTGCCGTGCTCGGTCGACGCACCGGGCTTCCCGGGCCTCGCGAGCACGCCGATCACGTTCAGCTGGTCCAGCAGCGGGGGAGCGAAGGCCTGGTTCGGCGTCGACACCTCGGATGCGCAGGCCGCTCCGTACCAGTCGGTGTCGCCCGACGGCGGCTCGATCACGATCGACTTCCAGTGCTACGACGACCACGTCTACGCCTTCACCGTGGTGGGTGCCGACGGCCAGAAGACGAGCTCGACGGTGTCCGTCTCGAACACCGGCGACCGCCCCTGATCGCCGCCCGCTGAGCGGCGCCCGAGCACACCCCCCTTTCGATCCTCAGGGCCTTAACCCCCTGTTCGGGAGCATCCGCGATCCTGCCTTGTGTGACAGCATTTCCCCATCTAGAGAATGGGAATCTCATGGCATTGAAAGCGGTTCGCGGCACGTTCCTCGACTTCATCGACGACCCGTGGAAGCACGTCGGGAACGAAGAGGCCGCCGTGCGCTTCGAGCTCGACGGCCTGCTCGTCATCGACGACGGCATCATCGTGGACTTCGGCCCGTACGCCGAGGTCGCCCCGAAGCATCCGGAGGCCGAGGTCACCGAGATCGCCGACCGGATCATCCTCCCCGGCTTCATCGACGGCCACATCCACCTCCCGCAGACCCGCGTGCTCGGCGCCTACGGCGAGCAGCTGCTGCCGTGGCTGCAGAAGTGGGTCTTCCCGGAGGAGCACCGCTACGCCGAGCGCGACTACGCCGAAGAGGGCACCAAGCACTTCTTCGACAACCTGCTCGCCTCGGGCACCACCACCGCACAGACCTTCACCACCGGCAGCCTCACCTGCAACGAGGTCTTCTTCGAAGAGGCCTCGCGCCGCAACATGCGCATGATCGGCGGCCTCACCGGCATCGACACGCACGTGCCCGACTACTTCGCCAACACGCCCGAGCAGTTCTACGCCGACTCGAAGACGCTGATCGAGAAGTGGCACGGCACCGGCCGCAACCTCTACGCCATCACCCCGCGGTTCGCCTTCGGCGCCTCGGTGGAGCTGATGGAGGCCTGCCGCACGCTCAAGCAGGAGTACCCCGACCTGTGGATCAACACCCACATCTCGGAGAACCCGGCCGAGATCCACGGCGTGCTCGCCCTGCACGACGACTGCACCGACTACCTCGGCGTCTACGAGAAGTTCGACCTCGTCGGCCCGAAGTTCACCGGAGGTCACGGTGTCTGGCTCTCCAACGACGAGTTCCGCCGTTTCAGCGACAAGGGCGCCGCCGTGGCGTTCTGCCCGTGCTCGAACCTGTATCTCGGATCGGGCCTGTTCCGCCTCGGCCGCGCGCTGGATCCGGAGCACCGCGTGCTCATCTCGATCGGCACCGACATGGGCGGCGGCAACCGCTTCAGCCTGCTCAACTCGCTCGAAGACGCCTACAAGGTCGGGATGCTGCAGAACACCATCCTCGACGGCTCGATCGTGCCGAGCGACCAGGACCTCGCCGAGTCCGAGCGCAACAAGCTCTCCTCGCTGCGCGCCTTCTACCTCCTCACCCGCGGTGGTGCCGAGTCGCTGTACATCGACGACAAGGTCGGCACCTTCGACATCGGCAAGGAGGCCGACTTCGTCGCCCTCGACTGGACCCAGGGTCCGCCCGCCGCGCCGTGGCACGCCTCGCTGCTGCTGGAGAAGGCCGGCGACGTGCTGAACCTGCAGACCGTCACCGACCTGCTGTTCGGCATCATGATGGTCGCCGACGAGCGCGCCGTCGACCAGACCTGGGTGATGGGCGAGCTCGCCTACCAGAAGGCGTGACTGCCGTGACCGAGACCAGCGCGGGAACGGCGGCGGCGGAGAAGGCCGGCGGTCCGGTCGCTCTGGTCGTGCACCGGCGCCTGGCGGAGTCGAGCTACGAGACGTACGCGGCCTGGCAGGAGCGGGTGGGCGAGCACATCGCCCAGTGGCCCGGTTTTCTCGACCGGCAGGTCATCCGTCCCGACCCGCCGCTGCAGGTGGACTGGGTGGTGGTGCAGCGCTTCCGCGACGTCGACTCGGCGCGCGGCTGGCTGCAGAGCGCCGAGCGCCAGCAGCTGATGACGGAGATCCGCGACGAGTTCATCGGCAACGACGACGTGCACCTGTTCACCGAGGAGGCGAAGCATCCCTCCGAGGCGGCGTCGGTGCTCATCTCGAGCAAGGTGGCGCCGGAGGACGAGTCGGCCTACCTCGACTGGCAGCGCGAGATCTCGGCGGTGGAGTCGCGTTTCGACGGATTCCTCGGCCACAAGATCGAGCGGCCGGTGCCCGGGGTGCAGGAGGACTGGGTGGTCATCCTCAGCTTCGACACCGACGCGCACCTGAACGCCTGGATCGACTCGCCCGAGCGCAAGGCGCTGCTGGAAGTCGGCAAGGCGTACAACGAGAAGCTGTCGCTCACCAAGGCGAGCTACGGTTTCGGCTTCTGGAGCGGGCAGAAGGACAAACCGCTGCCCGATCCGGTGTTCAAGAGCAACCTGCTGGTGCTCATGATGCTCTACCCGATCGTGTTCCTCTGGGGCTACTTCGTGGCGGCGCCGCTGTTCGACGACCACGGGGTGCCGTTCTGGCTTTCGCTGTTCATCGGCAACCTGGTGTCGACCCAGCTGCTCGGCTGGCTCTTCGTGCCCTGGGCGTTCCGGATGTTCGGCTGGTGGATCAAGCGCAACCAGCCCGCCCGGGTGCACTTCTACGGCTACGCCATCGTGATCGCCGTCTACGCGATCTCGATGGCCGTCTACGCCTGGCTGATCGCGATCCGGGCCGCTTAGCGTCGTTCGCTCCCGCGCCGGGGAAGGTCAGGGGAGGGCGGCCGCCAGGGCGTCGGCGGCGAGCTGGGCGCTGGTGTCGGCGTCGCGCATCCAGAGGGGGACGGCGCGGGTGCGGATGCCGGCCGCCTCGAGCACGGGGACGGATGCGGCATCCGTCTCGTCGACCAGCCAGGCGTCGAGCAGGCCGGTGGTGCTGCGGCGGCGGGAGCCGTAGTGCTTGGCGACCGCTGCGGCGGTGGTCTCGACACCGATCGCCGTGAGGCAGGCGTCCGCCATGCCGCGCACGGCCGCGCCGGAGATGATGGGGGAGACCCCCACGATCGGCGCCTTCGCCTCGCGCAGGGCCGCCCGCAGGCCCGGCACCCCGAGGATGGTGCCGATCGAGACGACGGGGTTCGACGGGGCGATGAGCACGATGTCGGCGTGCGCGATGGCGTGCCGCACCTCGGCCGTGGGCGAGGCCGCGTCGACCCCCACCTGGATGAAGCGCTTGGCGGGCACGGTGGCACGGTGCTTCACCCACCACTCCTCGAAGTGCACGATGCGGCGCCGGCCGTCGAGCTCGATCTCGACGTGGGTCTCGACGGACTGGTCGCTCATCGGAAGGAGCCGGATGCCGAGGTTCCAGCGTTCGGCGAGGCGTGCGGTGGCCTCGGTGAGCGTCAGGCCGTCGCGCAGAAAGCTCGAACGGGCGATGTGGGTGCCGAGGTCGAGATCGCCGAGCGTGAACCACGGCCAGCCGACGCCGTAGGCGGTGAGTTCGGCCGAGACCCGTTCGCTCTCGCCCTTGCGGCCCCAGCCACGCTCGTCGTCGTTGGCGCCGCCGAGGGTGTACATGATCGAGTCGAGGTCGGGGCACACCCGCAGCCCTGTGAGCCACATGTCGTCGCCGGTGTTCACCACCGCCGTGATCTCGGCGGTCGACCCTCCGTCGCCGTTCGGATACGCCTTCCGCAACTGCGTGCGAAGCCCCCGCAGGAACCTCGCACCCCCGACTCCGCCCGCCAGCACCGTGATCTTCACGTCACCATTCAATCCCATCGAGAACCCCGGGACGTCAGGCGAACGATTTCATCCTCCCCACGGATCGTCGATCGGTCAGAGAGTGAGCGCCGGCGTGTGCAGTGCCGCCACCAGGGGGGCGAGTTCGGGTGCCGAGGCGGCCTCGTCGAGGGCCTGCTCCAGCACCTCGTCGTGCACCGGGCGTGCCGTCGCCAGCAGCGACTGGCCCGCGGGAGTGAGCTCGGTGTAGATGCCCCGGCGATCGTCGGCGCAGAGCACGCGGCGCAACAGGCCCCGATCCTCCAGCCGGTTCACCAAGCGCGTCGTGGCGCTCGGGGAGAGTGCCGAGGCGCGCGCCAGCTGCTGCATCCGCATGTGCCAGCCGTCTTGCCGGCCGAGGGCGTCGAGCACGGTGAACTCGACCACCGACAGGGACGCGGATGCTCCCAGCGCCTGCTCGAGCCGGGTCTCGAGCAGCGCGTGCAGTGCGGCGAGCGTGCGCCACCCCTGCGCGCGGATCTCCACGGCATCGTCGGCGATTCCCACGAGAGCTCCCTGCATCCACGAAAGCTTGCTTGCGCTAATAGTAAGCGTGTGCAACTATCTAACTCGGCCACGCATTATCCCGCGTGTGCAAGTAATCATAACCGACCACACCAGGAGACAGCCATGCCCCTCGGCCTCATCGCCCTCGCCCTCGGCGGATTCGGCATCGGCCTCACCGAGTTCGTGATCGCGGGGCTCCTCCCCGAGGTGGCCGCCGACTTCGGCGTCGACGAGGCCACGGCCGGCTGGCTCATCTCGGGCTATGCGCTGAGCGTGGCCGTGGGTGCGGTGGCGGTGACGCTCGCCGTGACGCGACTGCCCCGCAAGCCCGTGCTGATGGGGCTGCTCGTGCTGTTCATCGTGGGCAACCTCGTCTCGGCGCTCGCCCCCGACTACGGCGTAATGCTCGCCGGCCGCGTCGTGGCCGCTCTGTGCCACGGCGCGTTCTTCGGTATCGGAGCCGTGGTCGCGGCCTCCCTCGTCGCACCCGAGAAGCGTGCGAGCGCCATCGCCGTGATGTTCACGGGGCTCACCCTGGCCAACGTGCTGGGTGTGCCCTTCGGGACCTTCATCGGCCAGGCCTACGGCTGGCGGGCCACCTTCTGGGCCATCACGGTGATCGGCGTGATCGCCCTGGCGGGCATCGCGGCCCTCGTGCCCGCCCCCGAGAAGGCGCGGGCCGGCGGGAGCGACGAAGCCGCGACGGATGCGCCCGCCCGCTCGAGCATCCGTTCGGAGCTGAGCGCCTTCCGCTCCGGCCAGGTCTGGTTCTCGATCGTGGTGACCGTGCTGGGCTTCGGCGGCATGTTCGGTGCGTTCACCTACATCGCCTACACGCTCACCGGGGTGAGCGGCTTCGACGCCTCCGTGGTGCCGTGGCTGCTCGTGGTGTTCGGGATCGGCCTGTTCGCCGGGAACCTCGTGGGCGGGCGCCTCGCCGAGCGATCCGTCGACCGCACCCTGATCGTGATGCTGGCGGCTCTCACCGCGGTGATGGCCGCGTTCGCGCTCACGGCGCAGAACCAGATCGCCACGGTGATCGCGCTCGTGCTGATGGGGGCTTTCGGCTTCGGCACGGTTCCCGCTCTGCAGACCCGGGTGATGGATTTCGCCCCCGCGGCCCCCACCCTCGCCTCCAGCGCCAACATCGCGTCGTTCAACATCGGCAACGCACTCGGAGCCTGGATCGGCGGCCTCACCATCGCCGCCGGCCTGGGCTACACCTCGCCCCTGTGGACGGGCGCCGCCTTCAGCGCCGCTGCCCTCGCGGTGATCGTGCTGGCCTCCGCACGCGCCGGACGCGCCGCACGCGCACGCGCCCGCGCCCGCGCCTCAGCGGGCCTGAGCCAGCGCGGCCGCCGCGAGCAGACCGCCGACGAGCTCGAAGTCCTCGCTGACCCGCCCCGCGGTCACGCGTAGGAACTGCCCGCCGCCCGGCGCCGTCGAGAACGTCGACCCCGCCGCCACGCGGATGCCGCTGGCCGCGAGCGTCACGATCGCCGCCTTCTCGTCGGCCACGGGGATCCAGGTGTTGATGCCGTCCGACGCGGTGTGCGGCACCCCGTTGCGCACCAGGGCCTCCGAGAGCATCCGCTGCCGGGCCTGGTAGATCCGCCGCGCGTCGTGCACGGCGTTCACCGAGACGCTCGCCGTGAGCAGCTGGTAGAGGATGGTCTGCAGCATCCGCGAGGTCCATCCCGGGCCCAGCATCCGTCTGGCCACGATCCGGTCGATCAGCGCCTCCGGGCCGCCGAGCGCCGCGATCCGCAGATCGGGCCCGTGCGACTTGGCGTAGCTGCGGATGTGCAGTGTGCGCTGCGGCAGCCAGGCGCCGAGGCTCTGCGACGGCGACGACGAGATCTCTCCCGAGTGGTCGTCTTCGATGATCACCGGATCGCCCAGGTGCTCGTGCGCCCGCAGCACCCGCGCGAGCTCGCGCATCCGCCCCGCCGTCATCGAGATGCCCGTGGGGTTGTGGGCGCGCGGCTGCAGGATGATCGCCACGGGGTTCAGCAGCAGGGCCCGGGCGAGCTGGTCGGGTCGCATCCCCTCGGCGTCGAGCTCCACCGGGATCCGCTCGACCCCCAGGTGCTCCAGCAGGTCGAGGAAGGGCGGGAAGCCGGGGTTCTCGACGACGACCCGGTCACCGAAGCGCACGAGGGTCTCGAGCGAGCGCGAGACGGCGTCGAGGGCGCCGTCGACGATCGTCAGCGAGCCGACGGAATAGGACCAGGATGCCCGCAGGTGCCGCTCCAGCTCGGGCAGCACGGGGCTGGAGAGGTAGCTGGCGGTGTCGGCGCGGGTGGGCAGCTTGGTGAGGGCGGCCGACAGGTCGGGCAGCAGCAGCGGATCGGGTGTTCCGGTCGAGAGGTCGAGCCGGGCCACGACGTGCGAGCCGGCGAGTTCGCCGAAGTGCGGCGGCATCCACGGCGCGGTCGCCTGCAGCACGAAGCTGCCGGCCCGGCCGCGCGAGGTGATGAGTCCCACCCCGCTGAGCGCCTGCCAGGCGCTGCTCACCGTGGCGGGGCTCACCCCGAGGTTCGAGGCCACGTCGCGAACGGTCGGCAGCCGGTCGCCGGCGTTCAGCGCTCCCGTGCGGATGAGCCGCGAGATGGCGGCGGCGATGCCCTCCGGAGTGCGGTGTTCGACCGCCTCCACGATCGTGTCGAGCATCTGGCTCCGATTCGTCGAAGGACCCGGTGATAGCCCACCGGGGGTGGTGCTCGCAACTCTTGACATATTTACTCTCGCGTCACAGTCTGAAACACACGAGAAATGTTCAGACCGAATAATAACAAAACGGGCTGCGGAGACAAGCTGCTCGTCCCTCACCGAAAGGCAGTGCAGATGGCGACGATCCGAGCGGCGATCACCCAGGCGTCCTGGACGGGCGACAAGGAATCCATGATCGCCAAGCACGAGCAGTTCGCCCGTGACGCGGCGGCCGAGGGCGCGCAGGTGATCTGCTTCCAGGAGCTGTTCTACGGCCCCTACTTCGGCATCACGCAGGACAAGAGGTACTACGCCTACGCCGAGGCGGCCGACGGCCCGATCGTGCAGCGCTTCGCGGCGCTGGCCAAAGAGCTCGGCCTCGTGATCATCCTGCCGATCTACGAGGAAGACCAGCCGGGCATCTACTACAACACCGCCGTGGTGGTGGATGCCGACGGCACGATCCTCGGCTCGTACCGCAAGCACCACATCCCGCACGTCGACCGCTTCTGGGAGAAGTTCTACTTCCGTCCGGGCAACCTGGGCTACCCGGTGTTCGACACCGCCGTGGGCAAGATCGGCGTCTACATCTGCTACGACCGCCACTTCCCCGAGGGATGGCGCGAGCTCGGCCTGAACGGCGCCCAGATCGTGTTCAACCCCAACGCCACCAAGCCCGGCCTCTCGAACCGTCTGTGGGAGCTCGAGCAGCCCGCGGCCGCGGCCGCCAACGGCTACTTCGTGGCCGCCCCCAACCGCGTGGGCCGCGAGGACAACGAATACGGCGACCTCGCCGTCACCTTCTACGGCACGAGCCAGTTCGCCGACCCGCAGGGCAACATCGTGGGCGGCTACGCCTCGGGCGACGAGGAGGAGCTCGTCATCCGCGACCTCGACCTCGACATGATCCGGGCCGTGCGCGACGACTGGCAGTTCTACCGCGACCGTCGCCCCGACTCGTACACGAGCATCCCGAAACCGTAACCACCGAGCGAGCAACGGAGCTGACGATGACCAAGACCCTGATCACCAACGGAACCGTCGTGAATGCGACCGGCACGGCGCAGGCGGACGTGCTGATCGACGGCGACACCATCGCCGCGGTGCTCGCACCCGGCAGCACCCTGCTCGGGTTCGACCTCGCGGGCAACGTCGACGAGGTCGTGGATGCGGCCGGCAAGTACGTGATCCCCGGCGGGATCGACGCGCACACGCACATGGAGATGCCGTTCGGCGGCACGTTCGCGAGCGACACCTTCGAGACCGGTACCCGGGCCGCGGCGCACGGCGGCACCACGTCGATCATCGACTTCGTGGTGCAGTACGCGGGCGAGAACATCCTCGACCAGTACAACCTGTGGCAGGAGAAGGCGGCCGGCCAGTGCGCGGTCGACTACGGCTTCCACCAGATCCTCTCCGACGTGCAGGACAGCTCGCTGACGGCCATGGATGAGCTGATCAACGAGGGCGTCACCTCCTTCAAGCTCTTCATGGCCTACAAGGGCGTGTTCCTGAGCGACGACGGCCAGATCGTCAAGGCCATGCAGAAGGGCGCCTCGAACGGGGCGCTGATGATGATGCACGCCGAGAACGGCTCGGTCATCGACCTGCTCGTGCAGCAGCACATCGAGCGCGGCGAGACGACCCCGTTCTACCACGGCGTCTCCCGCCCCTGGCAGGCCGAGGAGGAGGCCACGCACCGCGCGATCATGCTCGCGAACCTCACCGGCGCCCCGCTCTACATCGTGCACGTCTCCGCCAAGGAGGCGCTCGCGCAGATCACCCAGGCCCGCGACACCGGCCAGAACGTGTTCGCCGAGACCTGCCCGCAGTACCTCTACCTGTCGCTCGAAGACCAGCTGGGCGCCACGAGCGAGCAGTGGGGCGACTTCGAGGGCGCGAAGTGGGTGTGCTCCACCCCGCTGCGCTCCAAGCACGAGGGCCACCAGCACCACATGTGGCAGGGCCTGCGCACGAACGACCTCCAGGTCATCTCCACCGACCACTGCCCCTTCTGCATGAAGGGCCAGAAAGACATGGGGATCGGGAACTTCTCGAAGATCCCGAACGGCATCGGCTCGGTCGAGCACCGGATGGACCTGATCTACCAGGGCGTCGTGATGGGTGAGATCTCGCTCCCGCGCTGGGTGGAGCTGACCAGCACGACGCCGGCGCGGATGTTCGGCATCTACGGCAAGAAGGGCGTCATCCAGCCCGGCGCCGACGGCGACGTGGTGATCTACGACCCGAACGGCCACACCTCGATCGGCATCGGCGAGGGCCGCACCCACCACATGAACATGGACTACTCGGCCTGGGAGGGCTACGAGATCGACGGCCACGTCGACACCGTGTTCTCGCGCGGCCGCAAGATCGTCGACGACAACGCCTACCTCGGCGCCAAGGGCGACGGTGCGTACTTCAAGCGCGGCCTGAGCCAGTACCTGATCTGAGAGAGAGACACACAGCATGGATTTCGGCGTCGTCGTACAGACCAACCCGCCCGCCGCCCGCACGGTGGGACTGGCGAAGCTCAGCGAGCAGTACGGTTTCGACTACTTCTGGACCTTCGACTCGCACCTGCTCTGGCAGGAGCCCTACGTGATTTACTCGCAGATCCTCGCCGAGACGCACAAGATCAAGGTCGGCCCGATGGTCACCAACCCGGCCACGCGCGACTGGACGGTCACGGCATCCGTCTACGCCACGCTCAACGAGATGTACGGCAACCGCACGGTGTGCGGCATCGGCCGCGGCGACTCGGCGGTGCGCGTCACCAACGGGGCGCCCACCACGCTGAAGGCGCTGCGGGAGTCGATCCACGTCATCCGCGAGCTGGCGTCGTCGCGCTCGGTCGAGTACAACGGGGCCACCCTGCAGTTCCCGTGGAGCCACGGCTCCGAGCTCGAGATGTGGGTGGCCGCCTACGGTCCCCTCGCGCTGAAGCTCACCGGTGAGGTCGGCGACGGCTTCATCCTGCAGTGCGGCGACGTCGACATCGCCAAGTGGATGATCGCCACCGTGCGCCAGGCCGCCGAGAACGTGGGCCGCGACCCCGATGCCATCACGTTCTGCGTGGCCGCCCCGATGTACATCGGCGACGACTGGGAGCACATGCGCGACCAGTGCCGCTGGTTCGGCGGCATGGTGGGCAACCACGTGGCCGACATCGTCTCGAAGTACGGAACGGATGGCGCGGTTCCGCAGGCGCTCACCGACTACATCAAGGGCCGCGAGGGCTACGACTACAACGAGCACGGCCGGGCCGGCAACACGCACGCCGACTTCGTGCCCGACGACATCGTCGACCGCTTCTGCATCCTCGGCACCGCCGAGGACCACATCGCGAAGCTCCAGCAGTTCAAAGACATCGGAGTCGACCAGTTCGCCGGGTACCTGCAGCACGACAACAAGGAGGAGACCCTCCGCGTGTACAGCGAGACGGTGATGCCCGCCATCCGCGAGCACATCACGGCCAAGGCATGACCGCAGCCCCCTCGTCGAGCGCTCGCGCGAAGGCTCCCCGGCCGCGCTCCGGCCCGGGCGGGCAGAACGCGCCCCGCGGCAATGCGGTGCTGAAGCGGATCGCCTTCGGCGTCGGCGGCGTGCTGCTGCTGATGGTGCTCTGGGAGCTGTACAAGGCGCTCGGCCCCGCATCCGGAGTCGTCGTGGGCGACCTCACCATCCTGCCGCGCACCACCGACCTCGCCATGCCGCACGTCTGGGACATGGTGGGCCGGCTGTTCGGCGAGACCGGATCGGGCCGCAACGCCCAGCCGGTGTGGCTGGCCGTGGCGCAGGCCGCCGTGTTCACCCTCGGCGTCGCCGCCGTGGGCTGGGTGGTCGGCGTGGCCGTCGGGCTGCTGCTGGCCGTGCTGATGCAGCGCTTCCGCACGGCCGAGTCGGCGGTGCTGCCGTGGATCATCCTCAGCCAGACCGTTCCGCTGATCGCCATCGCCCCGCTGGTGCGCCGCTGGGGTTCGCAGCTCGAGTTCGGCGACTTCACCTGGGAGAACTGGATGTCGGTGGCCGTGATCGCCTCCTACCTCGCGTTCTTCCCGGTGTCGATCGGCGCCCTCCGCGGGCTCAACTCGCCCGACGCCATCCACGTCGAGCTGTTCCGCAGCTACGGGGTCGGCTGGTGGAAGACGCTGTTCACCCTGCGCCTGCCGGCCAGCGTGCCGTACCTGCTGCCGGCGCTGCGCCTCGCGGCCGCCAACGCCGTCATCGGCACGGTCGTCGCCGAGGTGTCGATCGGCCTGCGCGGCGGCATCGGCCGGATGATCATCGAATACGCCCAGCAGGCCTCCGGCGATCCCGCCAAGACCTGGGCACCCATCTTCGGAGCCATCGCGGTCGGCCTCGTCGCCGCCGGCTTCATCGCACTGCTCGGAGTCGTGCTCCGCCGTTACCGCAGAGGGGAGGTGCCCGCGTGAGCGAGGCATCCGCAGTTCTGGTCACCGGGGTCGACAAGATCTTCACCGGCAAGAAGAAGGCCACCGTCACGGCGCTGGAGAAGATCGAGCTCACGGTGGCACCGGGCGAGTTCGTGTCGCTGATCGGGCCCTCCGGATGCGGCAAGTCGACGCTGCTGCGCCTGATTGCCGATCTCGACACGCCCACCACGGGCACGATCTCGGTGTTCGGCAAGACCGCCCGCCAGGCCCGGATCGACCAGGAGTACGGCATCGCCTTCCAGCAGGCGGGCCTGCTGCCCTGGCGCACGGTCACCGCGAACATCGAGCTGCCGCTCGAGCTGCACGGCGTGGGCGCCGCCGCCCGCAAGGCGCGCTCGGCCGAGCTGCTCGCGCTGGTCGGCCTCTCCGACTTCGCCGAGAGCTACCCCGACCAGCTCTCGGGCGGCATGCAGCAGCGCGTCGCGATCGCCCGCTCGCTCGCAGAGAGCCCCCGGCTGCTGCTGATGGACGAGCCCTTCGGAGCGCTCGACGAGATGACCCGCGAGCGGATGCAGACCGAGCTCGTGCGCATCACCGCCGAGACCGGCGCCGCCGTGGTGTTCGTCACGCACTCCATCCCGGAGGCCGTGTACCTCTCCAACCGCGTCGTCGTGATGTCGCCGCGGCCCGGGCGCATCCGCGACATCCTCACGGTCTCGCTCGGGAGCGCCGCCGAACGCACCGAGCAGCTGCGCGAGAACGAGGCCTTCTTCGAGAACGTCAGCAAGGTGCGCGAACTGCTGCACGGCGAGGCGCCGGTCGGCATCCGCGGGGTGGAGACCCGATGAACGCCTCGGCCGGCCGCCTGCGCACCGTGCTCGCGCCGGTGCTGCTCGGCGTGGCCGCGCTAGCGCTCTGGCAGCTGCTGATCGTGGCGTTCGAGATCAAGCCGTTCATCGTGCCCGGGCCGCTGGCCATCGGCGAGCAGTTCGGCTCGAACCTCGACACGGTGCTCGCGGGCGCCCTGGTGACCGGCGGCAACGCCCTCGTCGGGCTCGTCATCGGGGGAGTGCTGGGCATCCTGTTCGCCATCGTCTCGGCGCTCGTCCGCGTGATCGACGAGCTGAGCGCGGCCGTGATCGCGGCGCTCGCCGTGGTGCCGATCGTGGCCCTCGCCCCCGTGCTTTACACGATGTTCGGGGCGGGAGCCGAGACCGCGCGGCAGCTCGTCGCGGCGATCGCCGTGTTCATCCCCGTCTACATCAACACGCTGCGGGGGCTTCGCCAGGTGCGCCCGGTGCACCGCGACCTGATGCACGTCTACGCGGCATCCGCCTGGCAGACCACCCGCACGGTCACGGTGCCCGGCGCCCTGCCGTTCATCTTCACCGGGCTGCGGATCGCGTCGAGCCTCGCCGTGATCTCGGCGCTGATCGCCGAGTACTTCGGCGGCCCCGTCGGCGGCCTCGGCAAGTCGATCACCTCGGCCGCCTCGTCGTCGAACTACCAGCTGGCCTGGGCCTACGTGCTCGGCGCCATCCTCGTCGGGCTCCTCTTCTACTGCGTCACCCTGGCCATCGAGACGTTCGCCACCCGCCACTACAAGCCGAACCGGTAGCCGGCCCACCAGACCCCGGATGCCCCGCACCACCGCGCATCCGGTCGCTCCACCCGCACCATCCGCAGCACCATCCACTAGGAGGAAGCATGAAACGCAGCACACGTCTCATCACCGGCGTCGGAGCGCTCGCCGTCACGGCACTCGCGCTCGCCGGCTGTTCCAGCGGAGGCTCGAGCTCGGGCTCCGGCGACTCCACCGACGCCGCATCCGGCGACCTGACCCCGGTGAGCCTGCAGCTGCAGTGGTTCTCGCAGGCGCAGTTCGCGGGCTACTACGCCGCACTCGACCAGGGCTTCTACGAGAAGGAGGGGCTCGACGTCACCATCCTCGAGGGCGCCGCCGACATCGTCCCGATCGACGTGCTCACCGGCGGCGACGCCGACTTCGCCATCTCCTGGGTGCCGAAGGTGCTCGGCTCGATCGAGCAGGGCGCCGCCGTCACCGACATCGCGCAGATCTTCGAGCGCTCGGGCACCACCCAGATCTCGATGAAGGACCAGAACATCACCTCGGTCGCCGACCTCAAGGGCAAGACCGTCGGCAGCTGGGGCTACGGCAACGAGTGGGAGCTGTTCGCCGGCATGGCGAAGGACAAGGTGAACCTCTCCGACATCTCGCTCGTCTCGCAGGCCTTCGACATGAACGGCTTCCTGGCCGGCGACATCCAGGCCGCCCAGGCGATGACGTACAACGAGTACGCGCAGGTTCTCGAGTCGGTGAACCCCGCGACCGGCGAGCTCTTCACTCCCGACGAGCTCAACGTGATCGACTGGAACACCGAGGGCACGGCCATGCTGCAGGACGCCATCTGGGCCGACAGCGACCGCCTGGCTTCGGACTCGGACTACGCCGACACCGCGGTCAAGTTCATCAAGGCCTCGATCGAAGGCTGGGCGTACGCCCGCGACAACCCCGAGGAGGCCGCGAAGATCGTGACCGCCGCGGGCTCGCAGCTCGGCGAGAGCCACCAGCTCTGGATGACCAACGAGGTCAACAAGCTGATCTGGCCCTCCACCTCGGGCGTCGGAACCATCAACCAGGACCAGTGGGACCAGACGGTCTCCATCGCGATGGACACGCCGAACGAGACGGGTGCGACCGTGATCACGGAGGAGCCGCCGGCTACTGCGTTCTCGAACGAGTACGTGGAGAAGGCTCTGGCCGAGTTGAAGGACGAGGGTGTTGACGTCATGGGAACGGATTACAAGCCGATCTCTGTGACGTTGAAGGAGGGCGGCGAGTAGTCTCGCTGTTCGTCGATCCGGGGGTGTTCCGTCCTCCGCCTAGGGGTTGAGCAGAGCTCAAAGGCGGCGGAGGCCGGAACACCCCCGGATCGACTGCTGGTAGTACAAGTCGATGCAGACAAGAGAATTAGGGAAAAGGCATGGAACTCGATCCGGGAGACCAGCAGCTGGCGCTTGAGTTGGATCGGGCGCATGTGTTCCATTCGTGGTCGGCTCAGGGGGCGCTGAAGCCGATGGTGATCGCCGGTGGGGCCGGCTCGACGGTGTGGGACTTCGAGGGGAACCAGTACCTCGACTTCTCGTCGCAGTTGGTGAACACGAACATCGGGCATCAGCATCCGGCGGTCGTCGACGCCATCAAGGCGCAGGCCGACCTGCTGACCACGGTGGCACCGGCTCATGCGAACCTGACGCGGGGCAAGGCCGCTCAGCTGATCTTGGAGAAGGCCGGTCCGTCGTTCAGCAAGGTGTTCTTCACCAACGGGGGTGCGGATGCCAACGAGAATGCCATCCGGATGGCCCGGCTCTACACAGGGCGCGACAAGGTGCTGTCGCAGTACCGGTCGTACCACGGGAACACGGGGGCGGCCGTGGTGGCCACCGGCGACTGGCGGCGGGTGCCGAACGAGTATGCGCGGGGGCACGCCCACTTCTTCGGACCGTTCGCGTACCGCTCCGAGTTCTGGTCGACCTCCGTCGAGGAGGAGTGCTCGCGGGCGCTGCACCACCTCGAGCGCATCATCCAGGCCGAGGGGCCGGCGGGGATCGCCGCGATCCTGATCGAGACGGTGCCGGGCACGGCGGGCGTACTCGTGCCGCCGCCCGGGTACCTCAGCGGGGTGCGGGCGTTGGCCGACAAGTACGGGATCGTGCTGATCTTCGACGAGGTGATGGCCGGGTTCGGACGCACCGGAGGGTGGTTCGCGTTCCAGTCGCTCGCCCCGCAGGAGGGTGGGCTCGTGGAGCCCGACCTCATCACCTTCGCCAAGGGCGTCAATTCGGGTTACGTGCCGGCCGGCGGAGTGATCATCTCGCCGTCGATCGCCGAGACCTTCGACGACGCCGTCTTCCCGGGCGGACTGACGTACTCGGGGCATCCGCTGGCCATGGCTGCGATCGTCGGCACCATCGACGCGATGGAGTCGGAGGGGATCGTCGACAACGCCGAGCGGATCGGGCGCGAGGTGCTGGCCCCGGGGCTGGCTGCGCTGGCCGAGAAGTACGAGGTGATCGGCGAGGTGCGCGGGCTCGGCGTGTTCTGGGCGCTCGACCTGGTGACCGACCGGGCGACGCACGCCCCGGTGCCGGCATCCGTCATCGGCGAGTTGAAGGCCGCGCTGCTCGCGCGGGGCCTGCTGCCGTTCTTCGCCGACAACCGGCTGCACGTGGTGCCGCCGTGCGTGGTGACCGAGGCCGAGGTGCAGAAGGCGCTGGCGATCTACGACGAGGCGTTCGGCTCGCTCGACGTGCAGGTCTGATACCAGCCGGCCGGTCGGCGTGCCGGCTCGCGACGATAGCCGTCGCGGGCCAGCACGGCGATCGAGCCGACAATGCCGGCGAGGGCCACCAGGGCGAACAGAACCAGTGCGATCATCAGGGGGCCTCCTCGGGTGGATGCTCCGGTCGTCTGCGGGCCGGATGACTTCACCGTGGCAGCGCCGAGGTGTTAAGCACAATCGATTGATTCTGCAATTACGGTGTAGGATTCCTTCATGGACGTACGCCGGCTCGAACTGCTGCGTGAACTCGCCGAGCGAGGGAGCATCACCGAGGTCGCCCGCGCGACGCACCGCACCCCGTCGGCGGTATCGCAGCAACTGCGTGTTCTCGAGCGTGAGGCGGGCCTGCCGCTGACCGAGAAGGCCGGCCGCGGGATCGTGCTGACGGATGCGGGGCGGGCTCTGGCGCGCAGCGCCGCCGACGTGGCCGTGGCGATCGAGCACGCGAACGCGCTCTGGGACGAGTTCCGCAACGACCCCACCGGTGAGGTGTCACTGGCCACGTTCCCGACCGGCGGGCAGATGCTGCTGCCGGGCACGGTGAAGCGGCTCGACGCCATCGGCGGGCTGACGCTGCACTGCTCGGACCGCGATCCCGAGAGCGACGACTTCCCGGCTCTCACCGCCGACTTCGACATCGTGCTGGCGCACACCGCCTCGCCCTCCGCCATGAACTGGCCCTCGAACGAGATCACGGTCGTGAAGTTGATGACCGAGCCTTTGGACATCGCGCTGCCGCCGGGGCATCCGCTGGCCTCGAAGGAGCTGCTCGACCCCGAGGACCTCATCGGCGAGCGCTGGATCGGCGTGCCCTGGGGCTACCCGTTCGAGCGGGCCATCCAAGACATCTCGACCGCCGCCGGCACACCCATGAACGTGGTGCAGCGCTTCGGCGACACCCGGGTGACCGAGGCCTTCGTGGCGAACGGCCTCGGCATCGCCATCCTGCCCTGCTACACGGCCGGCGGCGCCTACCGCAGCGAGATCGTGCTGAAGAACCTGCGCGGCGTCGTCTCGGAGCGCCACATCTTCGCCCTCATGCGCCCCGACCGCGCCGAGCGCCTCGCCGTCCGCACGGTCGTCGACGCCCTCCGCGCCGAGGCCGACGCCGTGGTCGCCGCCAACGCCCACCGCAACCCGCCTCGCCCCTGACGATAATGAGCATTCATCGAGTAAAGTCGAGGAATGATCCGGAAAAAGTTCACCCCTAACCGCACGGCGGCGATCGCCCTGGTCGTCGGAGTCGTGTTCGTCGTACTCGCCGTGACCGCCGTCCTCCTTCTGGTGTTCGGGCAGGAGGAGAGTCGGCGCACCGTCGGCAAAGTGTTCGCCCTCGCCCCCGTGATGGGGCTGCTCGGTCTTCTCGGCATCGGCCTCGGCATTCGGGCGGCATTCCATCGCGTGTGCCGGGCGTGCACTGCGCGCGTGGAAGAGCTGCCTGATCTCGCTTATGCCGCAGCCGACGGTCCCGAGCTGGTTCGTGCCATCACCCACGCGGACTGGGCGGCTGCGCAGGCGCTGACTCCCGTGGAGAAGCGCAAGATCCTGCCGTCGAAGGCCACGCCGAACACGGTGGTGGTGAATCCAGAGGCGTGCACCGGGTGCGGAAAGGCGGGGTGGGTGAGTGCCTATCGTGCCGGCGCGGAGATCCCGGATGCCGTGCAGCTCATCTCCGGGCGCGAGGCCGACGGTGCAGAGCTCTCCCGCCTCGTGAGCGGCCCCGGGGGTCGCTGACTCGGGTAGAATCTCGTAGTGAGCACATTCAAGAAGACCCCTTTCACGGTCAACGTGCGCGACCTCCTCCACAAGCCGGGGGAGATGCGCGAGCACTCCTTCGACGTGGCGGTGAAAGAGAAGCTGGGCGAAGGCCTGGTGGCCGTTCAGGCCGGCGAAGAACTGCATGTCGACGTGCGCCTCGAGTCGGTGCACGAGGGCATCCTGGTGAGTGCCGAGGTCTCCAGCGAGGCCGACGGGGAGTGCGGGCGATGCCTGCGCGAGATCACTCTGCCTGTCGAAGTCGAATTCCAGGAGCTTTTCGCGTATTCTTCTGACGAAGCTTTCGATCACGAGGTTCACGACGACCATGTCGATCTCGAACCTCTGATCAGGGATACGGTGGTTTTGTCGCTGCCGTTCCAGCCGGTGTGCACGCCGGATTGCCCAGGCCTCGACCCGGTGACGGGCGAGCGACTGGCCGATCAGCCGGCGGCCCCTGCACCCGAAGCGATCGATCCGAGATGGTCGGCGCTGGCCGGACTGACTGGGTCTGGAAATACGGCAGCTTCCACAGACACGGACTCCGACGAAAACTAGTCGCGGGTCCACGAACCCCGGCCGTGTGCTGAACAGCGCAGGGCAGGCCGAGAAGAAGAGAGAAAATCATGGCGGTTCCGAAGCGGAAGCAGTCACGCTCCAACACCCACGCGCGTCGTTCGCAGTGGAAGGCCGAGGTCCCCACGCTCGTCAAGACCATCGAGAACGGCAAGACCACCTACAGCCTCCCGCACCGCGCGAAGGTCGTCGAAGACTCCGCGGGCACCCCGCTGTTCATGGAGTACAAGGGCCGCAAGGTCGCCGACGTTTAGTAGTTCTCTGAGAGGTGCGACCGTGTCTTCCGACTACACCGAAGACCGGTCGCACCTTTTGGCGACCCTGCAGATCGCGCTCGACGCCGACCTGCTCGATCTCGCGCTGACCCATCGCTCGTATTCCTACGAGCACGGCGGCATCCCCACGAACGAGCGCCTCGAGTTCCTCGGCGACTCCATCCTGGGCCAAGCCGTGACGGTGATGCTCTACACGACGTTCACGGATCTCGACGAGGGCGAGCTCGCCAAACGTCGGGCCTCGCTGGTGTCGACCGTCGCGCTCGCCGAGATCGCCCGCACCATCGGGCTCGGGGCCTACCTCAAGCTCGGTCGCGGCGAAGAGCTCACCGGGGGCCGCGACAAGGCCTCGCTGCTCGCCGACACCATGGAGGCGCTGATCGGCGCCACCTACCTCGATCAGGGTCCGGATGTCGCGACCGCGCTCGTGCTGAGGCTCGTGTCGCCGCTGGCGAACGACCCGCTGCGCTTCGGCATCTCGATGGATCCGAAGACCTCCCTGCAGGAGCGGGCCGCCCAGCTGGGCTACGAGGCCCCGGTGTACGAGATCCAGGAGAGCGGGCCCGACCACCGCAAGACCTTCGAGGCCACCGTGTCGGTGCGCGCGGTGTCCGACGGGTCCACGGTCGCCGCCTCGGGCAGCGGGTCGAGCAAGAAGCAGGCCGAGTCGCTCGCTGCCGCGGCGGCGTTCGCCCTGCTCGGCGGTGCCGCGGGCGCTCCCGCAGGTACCGGATCCGGTGCCTGAGCTCCCCGAGGTCGAGGTCGTCCGCGCCGGCCTCGAGCCCGCCGTCTCGGGCGCGCTGATCACGGGCGTCGAGGTGTTCGACCAGCGGTCGCTCAAGCGGCACAGTCCTCTCGAGGGGTCGTTCGAGGCTCTGCTGACCGGGCGCCGGATGCTCGCGGCTGGTCGCCGGGGCAAGTTCCTGTGGTTCCCGCTGTCGGCGCCGAAGACCGCCGAGGCCGGCTCCCACCCCGATGCCGACGAGCGCGCTCTCGTCGCTCACCTCGGGATGAGCGGACAGGTGCTGCTGCGCACGCCGGGCGTCGAGGAAGACGGCCTGCTGCGCATCCGGCTGCAGATCGAGCATCCGGAGCACGGCGAGTTCTGGGTGAACTTCGTCGACCAGCGGATCTTCGGGTCGATGGCCGTCGACCGCCTCCTGCTCACGCCCGACGGGCATCCCGGCGGCTACTTCGGGTTCGGTGCCGGGCGGGACGGCGCGACCGGATGGGCGCGCGTGCCGTCGCAGGTCGCGCACATCGCGCGCGATCCGCTCGACCCCGCCTTCGACGACGAGCGCTTCTTTGCAGCTCTGGGCCGCAAGCGCACCGGCATCAAGCGCGCCCTGCTCGATCAGACCCTGATCTCCGGCATCGGCAACATCTACGCCGACGAATCGCTCTGGGCGGCCCGCCTGCACTACGAGTACCCCTCCGACAAGCTGGCCAAGCCGCGGATGCGCGAACTGCTCGCCGAGGTGCGGATCGTGCTGGAGAAGGCGCTGGCCGAGGGCGGAACGAGCTTCGACGCGCAGTACGTGAACGTGAACGGCGCGTCGGGCTACTTCTCGCACAGCCTGAATGCCTATGGCCAGCAGGGCAAGCCGTGCCCGCGTTGCGGCACGCCGATCGTGCGCGAGCAGTTCATGAACCGCTCCTCGCACCTCTGCCCGCGCTGCCAGCGCCCCTTCCGCGCCCGCACGCCGCGCTGAAGCGGTAGTCGGTCAGCGGATGCAGATTTCGGGCTGACCGACGCCGTATAGGGGGTCGGTCAGCGAAATTTCTGCATCCGCTGACCGGATGGCCTCTCAGGCGGCGGCCTCGGCCGGGGCGGGGGCGGATGCCGGCGCGGGGGTGTGCTTCACGTGGGCGGCGATGTGGCCGAGCAGGGCGGCGATCAGCGTGATGAGGGCGGCGACGGCCACGCCCCAGCCGATGTGCAGCATGAGCAGAAGGGCGCCCACGCCGGCGCCCGCGGCGATCAGCACGATGGCGGCCGCCCGGCGGAACCAGGGCTGGCCTTTGCCCCCGGCGAGCCGGGAGTCGGCGGCGAAACCGGTGATCGTGGACGTGACCACCACGGTCGTGACATCCTTCACCGCGATGTGGCGGGCCGTGGCCGCCTGCATGCCCATCGCGGCGGCGAGGAGCACCGTGATGATGAGCTCCCAGGGCTGCGGCGGTTTGCCGTTCAGCACGAACAGGGCGATGGCGAGTCCGGCGAGCACGGCGCCCACGACGGCGAAGAGCCAGGTGGTGCGGGTCGTCCAGCCGGCCTTGACGGGGCGCAGCACCCGCCCGCCGATGACGGCGCCCAGCATGAAGGCGAACAGCGCGAGCAGCGGGCCGACCCAGGGCAGGTCGTCGGCACCGGCGAGGGCCATGCCCAGGATGACGACGTTTCCGGTCATGTTGCCGGCGAACACCTTGTCCAGACCGAGGTAGCCCACCGCATCCACGACCCCGGTGGAGAAGGTGAGGGCGAGCATCAGCCCGAGGTGCAGGTTGTCGCGCTTGGCGCGGAGTCTGGTGAGCACTGTCGTTCCCGTCGGTGAGTTGTGTGAATCAAAGCCGATGCACGTTTCGGTCATGTAAAAGATTCCGGAGGAGTTGCCGGAGGATGCCGCAGAGTTCCCGGGCGGGCGTGCCGACGATGCCCTGAAACGGTAGCCGCTCGGCCGGGGCCCGTGCAAACGGGCGCTACTCTCGGGTTGTCGGCGCGCCCACGGAGTGCCCTGCTGCGCCGAGAGCACGTGAGGAGAGGTGACCGCATGTCGATGTCGGCCGCACTGCAGCCCGGCGCGGGGGAGATCCGCGCCACCGAATACCTCGCGGCGACCCGCGACAACGTGCTCTGGGGCCGGCTGCCCTGCGCGAGCGATCGTGCGGTGCTCGAGATCGATCCGGGAACCGAGGTGACGATCGACACCCTCAGCCACGAGGGCATCCTGGAGGACCAGGGCCGCAATCCGGCCGGGTTCTTCGCGGCGCACGGGGTGGACCGCGACTTCGTGCTGTCGGACGCGATCGGGCTGGCCGCCTCCGACTACCCGCGGCACGCATCCGATGGACCCCACGTGGTGACGGGGCCGATCGCGATCCGCGGGGCCCGGCCGGGCGACCTGCTGAAGATGACGGTGCTGGAGACCACTCCGCGGGTGCCCTACGGGGTCATCTCGAACCGGCACGGCAAGGGCGCGCTCGTGGGCGAGCATCCGCTGGGCCCCGACAACGTGAGCGTGTTCGCCGAGCTGCAGGACACCCTCGAAGGCACCCGCATCGGGGCACTGCCGCTCGTGCCCGGTGGCGACCCCGTGGTGCGCTTTCCGCTCGCACCGTTCCTCGGCATCATGGGGGTCGCGGTGTCGGGCGACCAGCGACCGCACTCGGTGCCGCCGGGAGCGCACGGGGGGAACATCGACATCAACGTGCTGACCGTGGGATCGGCGCTGTACCTGCCCGTGCAGGTGCCGGGCGCGCTCGCCTACGTGGGCGACCCGCACTTCGCGCAGGGCGACGGCGAGGTGGCGCTCACGGCGATGGAGGCCTCGCTGCGGGTGACCGTGCGGTTCGACCTGCTAGCCCGCTCGGACGCCGAGGCCGAGTTCGGCGCGATCGCCGGGCCGATGGCGGAGACGAGCGAGTTCTTGGTGCCCACCGGCATGGACGAAGACCTCGACGTGGCCGTGCAGAACTGTGTACGGGCCGCGCTCGCGCTGCTGGAGGCGCGCTACGGCATGGATCGCGCGCTGGCTTACGCCTACCTCAGCGCCGCCACCGACTTCAACATCTCGCAGGTCGTCGACATCGTGAAGGGCGTGCACGCGCGCATCCGGGTGTCCGACTTCGCCGGGGTGCGCTGAGCGCTTGCCACGCTGAGCGCTTCGTACGCTGAGCCCGGCTCGCGCCGGACCGGACGAGACAGGATGCGGCCCCGCGGCCGCCCAGACCAGGAGAGAACCGCAATGCCCGAGCACGCCATCCCGGCCGGAGTCACCACCATCGACGGCGCCCTGGAGCCCGCTGCGCTCGACGAGCTGCTGCTCGCGTTCCGCGGCTACGAGAGCGCTCTGATGGCCAACGATCTCGAGGTGCTCGACCGCTCGTTCGCGCGCGGTGCGTCGACGCTTCGGGGGGATGCCTCGGGGCTGCTCGTGGGGCACGACCGGATCAGCGCGTTCCGCGGGCTGCGCGGGGGCCTGCCGCCGCGCACGATCACCGAGGTGCATCTGCGGGTGATCGGCCCCGAGGCGGTGCTCATCGTGTCGGTGAGTGCACCGGTGAAGGGGGGCTCGGGTCTGCAGACCCAGCTGTGGGAGCGGCGCGAGGGGGCGTGGGTGATCTCGGCCGCGCACGTGCACGGAGCGCCGCCCGCGCTGAACGGCTCGGTGTGGCGGGTGGCCGGGGTTCCGCTGGTGCCGGCGGTGCCTCCGGTGCCGGCGCTGCCGCTGGGCGCAGCCGCTGCGTCGGGTGAGGCGGGTCCCGGCGGTGGCGTGGCCCGCGTGGCAGCCGGCGACGACGGTGGCGGTGCCAAGCCGCGTGCGCTCGAGGGGATGACCGTCGCGGTGAAAGACCTCTACGCCGTGGCGGGCTTCGCTATCGGCGCGGGGATTCCGCAATACCTCGCCGAGGCGCCGGTGCAGACGCAGGATGCCGCGGCGGTGGCCGCAGTCCGGGCCGGGGGAGCCGCGCTGCAGGGCATCGCCCAGACCGACGAGTTCGCGTACAGCATCGCCGGGCGCAACGTGCACTACGGCACCCCGCCGAACGTGGCGGTGCCCGGGGCCATCCCGGGCGGTTCCTCCAGTGGTCCCGCGGCCGCGGTGGCCCTCGGCCAGGCGACGATCGGGCTGGCGACCGACACGGCGGGCTCGATCCGCGTGCCCGCCTCGTACAACGGACTCTGGGGTCTGCGCACCTCGCACGGCTCGGTGAGCGCCGAGGGTCTGCTGCCGCTCGCGCCGAGCTTCGACAGCATCGGCTGGCTGACGCGCTCGGCCGCGGCGTTGCGGGCGGCGGCCGCGGTGTCTTTCGCGGGTGCCCCCGGGGCGACGGCGGTCGCCGGCGTGCCGGGCGCCGCAGGTGGTGGGATCGTCGGCGTGCACGGGGACGCGGCGGGCTTTGACGGTGCGACGAACGCTGCGGAGGGTGGCCGTGTGGGTGCACCCGGAGGCGGCGGGGCGAGCGGGCTCCAGGCCAGGTTCGTGGTCGACCCCGGACTGCTCGAGGGGTGCGACGAGACGGTCCGCGCGGCGTTCTCCGGGCTCGTCGACGGACCACGGGCAGCCGAGCTGTTCGGCGTGATCGAACAGGTCGATCTGGGGGACCTCGATGCGCTGTTCGCCGCCTTCCGGACGGTGCAGGCCGCCGAGGCCTGGCGGGAGCACGGCGACTGGATCACCGCCCACCCGGGCGTGCTCGGACCGGACATCGCCGAGCGATTCGATGTCGCCTCCGCGGTGGACGCCGATGCCGAGGCCGCCGGGCGCGCCCACCTGGCCGACGCACGCGAACGGCTCGACACCGTGCTCGCCGGGCGCATCCTGCTGCTCCCCTCGGCCTCCTCGGCGGCACCGGCGCTGAACGCGCCCGCCGAGACGATCGCGGGCGTGCGCGCGGCCACCCTGCGGATGACCTCGGTGGCCGGAACGGGCGGCTATCCCGCCGTCTCGGCCCCCGTGCTCTCGGTGCCCGCTCCGGGCGGCCGCGCCCCGCTCGGCCTGTGCCTGGTGGGCCCGCGGGGTTCCGACCTCGCCCTCATCGACGTGGCGGCACAAGTGGCGGAGCTCCTCCGTGCCTGACCCACCGCGATCCCTTCCCTCGCCGACCCGTCACTTCGTCCCGTTCCGAGGCGTCGAAAGCGGGACATTCTGACGGGTCGATGCCGGGTTGCGGCGGAGCGACTGCGATAAACGGTGCGCGGGGCGCTCGACGAAGAGCGCGAAGAGCGCGGCCGCCGGGAAGCACAGGAGCAGCGCGATCAGCACGGTGCCGGGCGCACTGCCGAACAGCCTCACGGCGCCCACCAGGATCGGCTCGTGCACGAGGTACAGGCTGAACGAGATCGCACCGAGCCAGCGCACGGGGCGGCTGGTGGACATCCGGATCAGCGCCGGTGCCAGGCCCACCAGCACCACGACCAGCGTGACTCCGGCCAGAGCGGATGCCGTGTCGACGACGGTGAGCCACCCGGTATCGAGCCCGCTGCCGCGGAGGACCGATCCGACTGAGCACGACGCGACCGCCAGGGCGATCCCGGCGGCAGTGACGACCGTGGCGACCAGGGCGGGCACCCGCGGGGAGCCCGACGACGTGGGCGGTGTCGGGTGGTCCCGCATCCGTCGCCCGCCCGGGCTCTGGAGCCGGCGAGCCAGGCCGCTCAGCTGCGGCCAGCCGAGCGCGAGCGCCACCCCGATCGCGAACATCGGCAGGTAGAGCAGGATCTCGGAGCCGAGGCGCGCGCCGAGCGTGGCCAGGGCGATCCCCAGTGCGACCCCCGCGGCCGGCGGCACGCGCCGCAGCACGGCGATGTACAGCACGAGGAGGAGCGAGAACAGCACCTCCCACTGCAAGGTCCACAGCGGGGAGAGCGTGCCGCTCGTGCCCGCGACCAGCGTGGCGTCGGCGACGAGCCCGGCCGGTGTCATCCCGGGGGGATGCCCGTCGATCCACTGCCCGAGCCCCAGGTTCGCAACCCTCGGCGCGATCAGCAGGCTGGTGGCGGTGAGAGCCAGCGCCGCCCATACCGGGAGATACAGCCGGGCCAGGCGCGACAGCAGGTAGGCGCCGTAGTCGAAACCGGACCGGCCGGTGGCGAAGCGCGTGAGCACGAGCCCGGAGAGCACGAAGAACAGCCAGACGGCCTTGTTGCCGATCACCCCGACACCCTCGGCGACCTGCTGCAGGCCGGCGACGGTGAGAACCGGGTCGGCCAGCAGGATCAGACGGGCGTGCCCGAGCACGACCGTGAGCGCGGCCAGGCCACGCAGGCCGTCCAGCGAGGCGATCCGACTCGACGTGTTCATGGAGAGCGAGGCTAACAGAACATGAACAATGCTCAGGCACCATGACGAGGTCTGTGGATAAGATCCGCCCGTCCGAAACATGTGTGAAACGTCCGTTTCGTATGATGGCGACGACGAAACAAACTTTTCGATCACGCCGCGAGGAGACGACATCATCAGTCAGCCGATCAACCCGCCGCCCCGCCTTCTGATGGGCCCCGGCCCGATCAACGCCGACCCGCGCGTGCTCCGCGCCATGTCGGCGCAGCTGGTGGGCCAGTACGACCCGGCGATGACCGCCTACATGACCGAGACGATGGGCCTGTACCGCGAGGTCTTCAAGACCGCCAACGAGCAGACGCTGCTGATCGACGGCACGAGTCGCGCCGGCATCGAGGCCGCGATCGTGTCCCTCGTCACACCGGGCGACCGCGTGCTGGTGCCGGTCTTCGGGCGCTTCGGGCACCTGCTGCGCGAGATCGCCGAACGGGCGGGCGCCGAGGTGCACGTGATCGAGCGCGAGTGGGGCACGGTGTTCACGGCGGCCGAGATCGAGGAGGCGATCGTGCGCACCCAGCCCGCTCTGCTCGCGGTCGTGCACGGCGACACGAGCACCACGGTGGCGCAACCGCTCGAGGGGCTCGGTGAGCTCTGCGAGAAGCACGGCGTGCTGTTCTACACCGACGTCACCGCGAGCCTCGCCGGCAACGCCTTCGACACGGATGCCCTGGGCCTGGACGCCGTGACCGCCGGCCTGCAGAAATGCCTCGGCGGGCCCTCCGGGTCGGCTCCCGCGACCTTCTCGGCGAAGGCGGTTTCCGTGATCGAGAGCCGCAAGAGCATCGAGGCGGGGATCGCCGGCGACGACTCCGAGATCCGCGAGTCACGCATCCGTTCGAACTACTTCGACCTGGCGATGATCTTCGACTACTGGGGCGAGAAGCGCCTGAACCACCACACCGAGGCCACCACGATGCTCTACGGCGCGCGCGAGTGCGCCCGCCTGCTCGTGGAGGAGGGTCTGGATGCGGCCGTCGAGCGGCACCGCCTGCACGGCGCGGCGATGTTGGCGGGCGTGCGAGGTCTCGGCCTCGAGGTGTTCGGCGATCTCGCGGTGAAGATGAACAACGTCGTGGCCGTGCACATCCCTTCGGGCGTGAACGGCGACGCCTTGCGCGGTGAACTGCTCGAGGACTTCGGGATCGAGATCGGCACCTCGTTCGGGCCGCTGCACGGCAAGGTGTGGCGCATCGGCACCATGGGCTACAACGCCCGCAAGGATGCCGTGCTCAGCACGCTCGCCTCGCTCGAGCAGGTGCTGCGCCGGCAGGGGGCGTCCGTCACGGCCGGCGGGGGAGTGGGCGCCGCCTACGACGTGTACAGCGACGGATCGGTGGCCTGATGGCCGACATCCACGCCCTCGACGTTCCCGAGACCACGACCGCAGCCACCCTCCTCGCCCGCTGCGAGGAGCTCGCCACGCACAGCTCGCTGCCCGACGGGCTGATCGAGCGCGTGTACCTCTCGAAGGAGCACGCCGAGGTCAACGCGATCGCCGCCGACTGGATGCGCGCCGCCGGAATGACCACCTGGCAGGATGCGGCGGGCAACCTCTGCGGCCGGCTCGAGGGCGCGACGCCAGGGCTCCCGGCGCTGCTGCTCGGCAGCCACCTCGACACCGTGCCCTCGGCCGGCAAGTACGACGGCATCCTGGGCGTGCTGACCGCGATCGCCGTGGTGGAGCGGCTGCACGCCTCCGGGCGTGCGGCGACGCTGCCGTTCGCGGTGGAGGTCGTCGCCTTCGCCGACGAGGAGGGCACCCGCTTCGGGCGGGCGCTGCTCGGCAGCCGCGCGTATGCGGGCACCTGGGACGACGCCTGGTGGGAGCTCCGCGGCGAAGACGGCGTGACCCTCCGGGACGCCTTCGTGGCCTGGGGGCTCGACCCGGCGGCGATCGGCGAGGCCGCCCGCTCGCGCTCGGACTTCGTGGGCTACCTCGAAGCCCACATCGAGCAGGGCCCGTACCTCGAGGACGAGAACAAGGCGCTCGGCATCGTCTCCTCGATCGCCGGCGCCCGTCGCTTCCTGGTGACGATCATCGGCCGCGCCGGGCACTCCGGCACCCCCTACGAGCGGCGCCGCGACGCGCTCGCCGGGGCCGCGGATGCGATCATCGCCATCGAGCGGATCGCGCGATCCGCTCAGCTCATCGCGACCGTGGGGCACCTCGAGGTGTTCCCGGATGCGGTGAACGTCATCCCGGGCAAGGTGGAGTTCAGCCTCGACCTGCGCGGTGAGTACGACAGCGAGCGCGACCGCATCTGGACGGTGATCCAGGACATGCTGTCGGACATCTGCCGGCAGCGGCGACTGCGCTGGGAGAGCGTCGAGACGCACTCGGCGCCGGCCGCGGTGTGCAGTGCGCGGCTGCGCGGCGTGATCGCCGAGGGCATCCGCTCGACCGGCGACCGGCGGCCGATGTCGTTGTTCTCCAAGGCCGGGCACGACGCGATGGCGATCGCCGAGATCGCCGAGATCGGGATGCTCTTCGTGCGCTGCGAGGGCGGCGTGAGTCACAATCCCGAGGAGCGGGTGACGGCGGCGGACGTCGCGGCCACGATCGACGCCTTCGAGCACGCGGTATTGGCGCTGGCTCGCGCATGACGATCGAGACGGCCGCCGATGCGCCGATGAACATCGGGCAGCGGATCGACCGCTCGTACGGCGAGCTGTCGCCGCAGGAGCAGCGGGCGGCCGACTTCATTCTCGACCATCTCAGCGACCTGGCGATCTACTCGGGGACCGAGCTCGCGCAGCGCAGCGGGGTGTCGAAGGCGACCGTGTCGCGGTTGTTCCGGCGGCTCGGCTTCGAGAATGCGCAGGAGGTGCGGGAGCACGCGCGGTCGCTGCGGTCGCTGGGCGTTCCGGTGGGGGGATCCTCGCCCGGGGCATCCGCCGACCTGTCGGCCCATCTCGTGCGCGAGGTGGAGAACCTGCGGCGGTGTCTGGACGCGCTCGGCCCGCAGCGGCTCGAGCAGGCGACGGAGCTGCTGGTGCGCAGCCGCAGCGTGACCGTGGTGGGCCTGCGCAACAACTTCGCCCTCGCGCTGCACCTGCGCGAGCAGCTCGCGCAGGGCCGCGCCGGCGTGCACCTGGCGCCGCAGCCGGGGCAGACGATCGCCGAGGAGTTCGCGGAGCGGGACGCGCGCGACGTGGCCGTGGTGTTCGCCTTCCGGCGGCGAACCTCGGGCTTCGGCCGGCTCGTGGCCGGGATCGCCGCGCAGGGGGTGCCGATCGTCCTGATCGGCGACCCCTCGGCCCGCCGCTACTCGGAGTTCGCCGCGGTCTGGATCGAGTGCCCCATCGACAGCGTCTCCCCGCTGGACAGCTACGCGAGCGCCATGAGCGTGGTGAACGTGCTGGCCTCGAACGCCTTGGCCGCGCGCCCCCGCGACTCCCGCACCCGCATAGCCGCGATCAACGGCCTGTACGACGCCCTAGGTGAACTAGAGCTGTAGTTGTGCTTGTTGCCGGTCGCGCCGGGCTTCGCTCGGCGTGACCGGGCTGCGCCGGTCCTTGCCCGGCGCAGCGCGACATGTGAGCGCGCGGTCGAGGAACGCGGCCTTCGGTCGCATCCCTCGGCCACACGCTCACCTTGGGTCGTCGAGTACGGCCCGAGACCTGGGTGCCATAATTCTGTATAGCAGACAGGGGGCCGATCACTTCTGAGCTACTACCGGCTCCCGGCCTCGGCGAGCTTGGCCACGGCCTCCGTCGCGTTCATCCGCACCACGTACGCCGGGCGGTCGCGCTCGAAGCGCCAGCCTTCGGAGAGGGGGCCGGCGTCGACGGCGTCGAAGCCGAACTCGTCGAGCAGGGTGGTGACCGTGGCCTTCGCGGCGGCGTCGTCGCCGGCGATCGGGAGGGCACGGCGGTCGTCGCTGCCCGAAGGCGATCCGCTGGTCGTCAGGTCGGCGGCCATGATGTTGTTGAAGGCCTTGACGACGGTGGCGCCCGGGGCGTGCGCCTGCAGCATCTCGGAGACCGTCGTGCGACCCTCCTCGAGCTCGGCGATGCGGCCGTCGCGCTCGAAGTAGTAGTTGTTCGTGTCGATCACGATCTTGCCGGCCAGGGGAGCGGCCGGCACCTGGCGGTAGTTCTTGAGCGGCACGGTGACGACCACGAGGTCGCCGGCGGCCGCGGCTTCAGCGGCGGTGGCGGCGGAGGCCTGAGGTCCGAGTTCTTCGATCAGGTCGGCGAGCGTCTCGGGGCCGCGCGAGTTGCTGATGACGACGCGGTAGCCGTGCGCGACCGCGAGACGTGCGAGCTGGCTGCCGATGTTGCCGGCGCCGACGAGTCCGATGGTGGTGAGTCCTGTTGCTGTCATGTCTTCAGTCAACGCCGTCGTGCCGCAGATACTTCCGGAATGCAACGAAATCGCTGCGGATGCTCAGCCCGGCCCGTCGACGTCGTCGCCCCCGCCGAGGTCGGTGCAGTCGACCATCCGCACGCCGTGTTCGCGGAGGTAGGGGCGGGCTCCGGTGTCGCCGCGCAGGTGCTCCAGCAGGGGTGCGAGGTGCGCCGCGCCCAGGAACACCGGATGCCCGGGCCGGCCGTCGTAGGCCGCCTGGAGGAGGGCTGACGAGGTCGAAGCCGAAGTCGCTGTCGAAGTCGAAGCCGACGCCGAAGTCGCTCCCGGCGCGTCCGGCCTCCGGGCAGCATCAATGGCGGCACCGGCGGCGGCCGACAGGACACGGCGCACGGCGGCCGGCCGGAGTCCCGGCAGATCCACCAGGGAAACCAACGCGGAGGGCGGCGGCAGCTCCCGCAGGGCCTGCATCGCACGGACGCCCGCGCGAAGCGACGCGCTCTGGCCCAGTCGCCAGTCCTCTGCGACCACGACCGTGACGTGCTCGCGGAGCTCGGCCGGGATCAGGGACTCCGCCTCGGGTGCGGCTCCGAGCACCGCGACGATCCGCTCACAGCCGCCCTCGCGCAGCACCCGCACGCCGCGCGCGATCCACGGTTCGCCGTCGTCGCCGATCACGAGCGCCTTCGGCGTGCCCATCCTCCGGCCGGCGCCGGCGGCGAGCAGGATGCCGACGGCCTCCGGGGCCGCATCGCGGGTGGGACGGATGCTCATGACCTCATCGTAGGAGGCTCGCTCCCGGGCGCGCCCTAAGCTGGAATCATGGCGGAACCCACTGCAGCCCCCGACGGAACCGACGGACGCTCGGCCATGGTCGCCGACCTCCGCGAGGCACTGTTCTCGTGCCTCGGCGTCGATCGTTTCGCCGACGACGTGGCGGCCGGAGCTCCGTTCGCATCGAACGCCGACCTGCTCGCCCTCGCCGACCGCGTGGCGTCGTCGCTGACACCGGTCGAGGTCGACGCGGCCCTCGCGCACCACCCGCGCATCGGTGAGCGCGCCAGCGGTGAAGGGCGCTCGCAGACCTTCAGCCGCTCGGAGCAGTCGGCCGCCGAGGCCTCGGATGCGGATCTCGCCGAGGCGATCGCCGCCGGCAACGCCGCCTACGAGGCCCGCTTCGACCGCGTCTTCCTCATCCGCGCCGCTGGCCGCGACCGAGCCGAGATCCTCGCGGAGCTCACCCGCCGGCTCGAGCTCGACCCCGCCGAGGAGGCCGCCACCGTGGCATCCGAGCTCCACGACATCACGATGCTCCGCCTGCAGCAGCTCTACCCCGCCTGAACCCTTCGATGCGACCACAGGAGCACCCATGAACGCCACCGAGCGCAGCCACGTCACCACGCACGTCCTGGATTCCACCATCGGCAGGCCCGCCGCCGGGGTGCCCGTGATCCTGGAGCACGACGAGGTGGGGAACTGGGTGATGATCGGGTCGGCGGAGACGGATGCCGACGGGCGCGTGAACGTGCTGGGGCCGGTTCGGCTGGCGGTCGGCCGGTACCGCGTGAGCTTCGACACGGCGACGTACTTCGCCGAGCAAGAGGTGAGGGCGTTCTACCCCGAGGTGCAGATCACGTTCGAGCTGCACGACGCCGCCGCGCACTACCACGTGCCGCTGCTGCTGAGTCCCTTCGCGTACAGCACCTACCGCGGCAGCTGAGCCGTCCGGGGTGTGGCGGTGCGGTTCGAAATGGACGCAATTCAGGCATAGCGAGGCCGTATACGGGGTCGGTCTGCGATATTTGCGGCTTTTTGAACCGGACCGGGTCGGCGGCTAGGCGAAGCCGCCGGCGATGGTCCAGGCCGGGCCGGCGGGGGGAGCGTCGTCGCGGAGGACCGAGGCCTGGATGAGGCCGTAGGGGCGGTCGTCGGCGTTGAAGACCTCGTTGTCGTTGGCGACACCGAAGGGGGAGAGGTCGTAGAGGAAGTGGTGCTTGTTCGGCGCCGACATCCGGATCTCGGCCAGGAACGGGTAGGCCTCGAGCACGGCCTTGCCCATCTCGTAGAGGGTCTGCTGCAGGGCGAGCGAGTGCAGCGTGGCGAAGACCTCGATCATGATCTGCTTGATGCCGGCGTAGGTGGCCTCCCAGTCGAGGTCGGCCCAGCTGCCGTCGGGGGCGGTGAAGCGCCACTGCGCCACCAGCGAGGTGGCCATGATGCGGTCGTTCGTGGGCTGCAGGAGCGTGTACGAGTCTTCGAGGAAGTCGCTGAACTCGCTGCCGGTGGTCTTCAGCAGCACCAGCTCCTTGAAGCCGCCGATGATCCAGGTCTTCTGATCGGCACCCTTGCCCTCGATCGTGATGGCGGCGGTGCGCACCTCCTGGCCCTTGCGCACGAAGGTGAAGTCGTGCTCCGAGCCGCCGACCAGGGCACGCTCCCAGGCGTACTCCTCGATCTCGATCCGGGCGCCGGAGACCGGCTCGACGTCGTCGACGAAGTGCCGCGCGAGCGTGAGCCCGTAGGACTCGATCGACGTGAGGCCCTTCTCCTTCGCGTAGGAGTAGGCGGTCTGCTTCTGCGTGTCGGTGGGGAGCACCGAGCTCTGGTCGCCGACGAGGTGTGCGGCGTCGAAGGAGCCGCGGAGGGCGGTCGAGACGTTGACATCGTGGATCTCGTGCCGGGCCGAGTCGCGGTAGATCCGCACGATGCGGTTCTCCGCCTTGCCGTACTGGTGCGGGCCGAGGACGATTGCCATGCTCTCCTACTCACTGCGCGACGGGAGGGTGCGGGTGCGCGCCCGTCCAGTCTGGCGGCTGCGCCGAGACCGGAAGAGCGGATGCTGCACCCGGCCGCCGGAATTTACGTCCAATTTACGTACGGCATCACTCGCTGGAACGCGCGAGCAGCCGCCCCTGCGGCAGGCGGACGGAGGCGTCGTCTCCGAGCACGTGGACGACCGATCCGCCGAGCCAGGTGGTGTGCACCACCCCGTGCAGCGTGCGCCCGTCGTAGGCCGTGACCTTGTTCTTGTGTTCGAGCTGCTCGGCGTGCACCGCGAAGGACTCGTCGGGGGCGAAGTCGACGAGATCGGCGTCGGCACCGAGCGCGATCGACCCCTTCCGCTCGCCGAGCCCCACGAGGGCGGACGTGTTCAGCGCCATCCAGCCGAGGACGCGCTCCAGCGGGATGCCGCGCTCGCGCGCCGCCGTCCACACGGCCGGGAAGGCCAGCTGCAAACCCGAGATGCCGCCCCAGGCCTCCTGGAAGTCGCCGTTGCCGGCGAACTTCAGTTCGGCCGTCGAGGGCGAGTGGTCGGACGCGATCAGGTCGATCGTGCCGTCCAGCAGCGCCTCCCAGAGCAGGTCGCGGTTGCCCTCGTCGCGGATCGGCGGGCAGCACTTGAACTGCGTCGCGCCGTCGGGGATGTGCTCGGCCGCGAAGCTGAGGTAGTGCGGGCAGGTCTCGACCGTGAGCGGCAGGCCCTCGGCCTTCGCCGCGCGGATCTGCGCCAGCGCCCGGGCACTGGACAGGTGCAGGATGTGCGCTCGCGCCCCGGTAGCCCGCATACCCTCGATGACGTGCGCGATGGCATCCTCTTCGGCGAGCTCCGGGCGGGAGGCGACGAAGGCGAAGTAGTCCGGGCCGCCGTCGGCCGGCGCCTCGTCGAGCACCTCCGGGTCTTCGGCGTGCACGATCAGCAGGCCGCCGAAGCCGGCGATCTCCTCCAGGGCCGCGCGCAGCTGGGGGCCCGAGAGGTGCGGGAACTCGTCGACGCCCGAGGGGGAGAGGAAGGCCTTGAAGCCGAAGACCCCGTCGTTCCAGAGCGGCTCGAGCGTGCCGAGGCTCGACGGGATGGCCCCGCCCCAGAACCCCACGTCGACGCTCGCCTGCGGGGCGGCGGCCTCGCGCTTCACGGCGAGACCCTCGACGGTGGTGGTGGGCGGGATGCTGTTCAGCGGCATGTCGACGATGGTGGTGACCCCGCCCGCGGCCGCGGCACGGGTGGCGGTGGTGAACCCCTCCCACTCGGTGCGGCCCGGCTCGTTGACGTGCACGTGCGTGTCGACGATGCCGGGAATGAGCACGTGACCTTCGGGCAGCGTGACGACCTCGTGCGCCGGCACCTCCTCGTCGTACTCGGCGACGGCCGCCACGACGCCGTCGCGCACCGCGATCGTGGCCTCCCGCCAGCCCCCGTCGACGAACACCGATCGGGCACGGATCGCGAGGTCGTACAGCGGTGTCATGGCGGCTCCAGAGGTCGGGGTGATGGCGCTGTTCCAGCCTAAATGCGGGCACGCGGACGAAACACCGCTGTCACACCTCGCGGATAGCATCAGCGGATGAACGTCACCGCCCCCGATCGCGCCGGATGCCCCAAGCACATGGAGTACGGGCCGTGCGGAGGCGTCGACTTCGATGGCACGTGCGAAGTGGGCGACTTCCGCTGCGTCTTCCTCGAGACGCCGACCGTGCGCTGGCACGGGATCGCGCCGAATCCGCAGTCGCCCGCCGCGCCGGCATCCGCGGTGCAGGTGCACCACCTCGGTGATGCGCACGAGTTCCCGGTGGCGCCGCACGCCGGCGCCGCAGCCATGCGCGCGAGGATGGCCGCCGGCCCCGTGCTGATCGCCGATTTCCCGGGCCGATCCGTCGACCGCGCCTCGCTGCGGGAGTGCGCCCAGGCGCTCGCCGGCCGGGTGGATGCCACGCTGGCCGGAGACTCCGGGCGCAGTCGCGTGCAGTTCTCGCCCAGCTACCGCGCGCACCTCATCCAGGAGGCCGGTCTCCCGGTGTGGGCCGGCCTGAACGCGCGCGACCGCAACCGGGTCGCCCTCGAGGGCGAGCTCGCGGGCCTGGCCGAGGTGGGGGTGGCGGCCGTGCACTGCGTGACGGGCGATCACACCGCCACGGGCGACCGGCCGGATGCTCTGCCCGTCTTCGACCTGGACTCCACCGGGATGGCCGCCCTCGCCCGGCAGGCCGGTCACCTCGTGTCGGTGGGCGAGTCGCCCACCACACCGCCGCAGCAGAAGAGGGCGGCCCGGCTGCACGAGAAGGTGCGGGCCGGGGCCGACCTGTGCTTCGTCAACCACGCGGGCGGCGCCGAGCCGGTGCGCCGCTTCATCGACGAGGTGCGCGAGCTCGGCGTCTCGCCCGGTTTTATCCCGTGCGTGCCGATGGTGGTCGACGCCGGCAGCGCCGGGCTGCTGAAGACGTTCACCACGCTCGTGCTGCCGGAGGGCTACCTCGACCGCATCCTGCACGCCGCCGATCCCTTCGCCGCGGGGATGGATGCCGTCACCCGCCTGTGCGAGCAGCTGCTCGAGCTCGACGGGGTGGTGGGCGTGAACCTCTCGGGAGGGGCGGCGGCCGGCGCCGAGGTCGCCTTCGCGGATGCGATGGGACGGGTCGCCGACCGCCTGGGCCTCAGGCCGTAGGCGCCGAGGGAACGGCGGCCACGGGTGATGCCGACGCCGACGGAGCCACCGGCGGAACCGCCTGGTCGAGCACGGCCCCGTTCGAGGCCACCAGCTGCTGGTACCAGAAGAAGCTGTCCTTGCGCACGCGGTCGTAGCTGCCGGTGCCCGCGTCGTCCGCATCGACGTAGATCACGCCGTACCGCTTGGTCATCTGCGAGGTCGAGGCGCTCACGATGTCCAGCCCGCCCCAGGCGGTGTACCCCAGGAGCTGCACGCCGTCGGCGATCGCCTCGCGCACCTGGCGCAGGTGCTGCACGAAGTAGTCGATGCGGTAGTCGTCGTGCACGCGCCGGGTGTCGGATGCCCCGGTCGCGGCATCCGGAGCCGTCCCCTCCAGCACGTCGGTGGCCCCGAGACCGTTCTCCACGATGAACAGGGGCACCTGGTAGCGGTCCCAGAGATCGTTGAGTACGTAGCGCAGGCCTTCCGGGTCGAAGTGCCAGCCCCACTCGGTCGTGGGCAGGTGCGGGTTCTTGATGGTGCTGAACAGGTTTCCGCCGGTCGCCCCGTACTTCTCGGGCGACACCGACGAGACCAGGCTCATGTAGTAGCTGAACGAGAGGAAGTCGACGGTGTTCGCCGCCAGCAGCTCCTCGTCGCCCGGTTCCATGACCACGTGGATGCCCTGGTCGCGCCAGAAGCGGCGCACGGTTCCGGAGTACCGTCCGCGCACCTGCACATCGGTGTGGAACAGGTTCAGGTTGTTGTCGAACTGCGCCTTCACGATGTCGGCCGGGTCGCTGGAGGCGGGGTAGTGCGCCATCCGGGCGAGCATGCAGCCCACCTGCGCCTCCGGGTCGAGCTCGTGCACGAGGCGCACGGCCAGAGCGCTCGCCACGAACTGGTGGTGCAGCGCCTGATAGCCGGCCTGGCGCGGGCCGACACCCGGCGCCGGCTCGCGCTCGATCACCCCACCGCCCGTGTAGGGCTCGATGACGGTCGTGTTGATCTCGTTGAAGGTGAGCCAGTAGCGCACGAGCCCCCGGTAGCGGGTCACAAGGGTGCGGGCGTAGCGCTCGAAGAGGCCCACCACCGCGCGGTTCGTCCAGCCGCCGTACTCGGTCACGAGGTGCAGCGGCATCTCGTAGTGCGACATCGTGACGACCGGCTCGATGCCCTTCTCGCGCAGGCGCGTGAAGAGGCGCTCGTAGAACAGCAGGCCCTCCTCGTTGGGCTCCGCGTCGTCGCCGTTCGGGAAGATGCGCGACCAGGCGATCGACATCCGCAGGGCCTTCAGGCCGAGCTCGGCGAAGAGATCGACATCGCCCTCCCAGCGGTGGTAGAAGTCGCTGGCCGAGCGTTTGGGGTAGCCGGCCGAGCCCGGGGTGGCGACCGCCTCGGCGATCGTCGCATCCGTCGCCTTCATCAGCGCGCTGATGTCGACGTAGTCGCGGGCGGTGCGGAAGGGGATGACGTCGGCCTGCGAGAGGCCCTTGCCGCCCTCGTCGAAGCCGCCCTCGACCTGGTTCGCGGCGAAGGCCGTGCCCCAGAGGAAGCCCTCGGGGAAGGGGCCGGTGGCGCCGGCGGGGCTGGGGTCGGTCGCGGTCACGGGGCTCGGGCCGGTGGCGTCGACGGATGCCGCGGCCGAGGTGGCCGCGTCAGTGCTCTCGGCGGTCATACGGCGGCTCCCTCGGTGGTGCGGGTGACACGGATGAGGGCGTCACCGGCGCGCACGGGACCCGTGGTTCCGGGGTCCACGGCGTAGTCGCCCGAGTTGGTGATCACGATCACGGTCAGGGTGTCGTTGGTGAGCGCGATCGCGGCGAGGTCGACGTCGAGCAGCAGGTCGCCCGTGCCGACCCGGTCGCCGACGGCGACGTGCGAGATGAAGCCGGCGCCCTTCAGGTTCACCGTGTCCAGGCCCACGTGGATGAGCACCTCGACGCCCGAGTCGCTGCGCACGGCGACGGCGTGCTTGGTGGGGAACACCGTCACGACCTCGCCGTCGACGGGCGAGGTGACCCGGCCGTCGGTAGGCCGGATCGCGGTGCCGTCACCGACGATGCGCTTGGAGAAGGTGGCGTCGGGCACGTCGTCGAGCGACACGAGCTCGCCGGTCATGGGGGAGGAGACGATCTCGCCGAGGCCGGTGCCGGTGGGGAGGGTTCCGGATGCGGCGCCCGCGGTCGAACCGGAGACCGCGGTCGCGGCATCCGTCGTCGCCGCCGACGAAGCGACCGGAGCAGCGGCAACGGGAGCAGCAGCAACCGCACCGTTCTCGGCGGTGCGCGCCAGGATCGACTCGTCGATGCCGAGGATCATCGACACCACGGTCGAGACGATGAACGCCACCACGATGCCCACGATCGCCCAGATGAAGGTCTCGCCGACGAGGCCGGGCAGGCCCGGGAGCCCGCCGTTGCCCGCGAGCACGTAGGCCTTGACGCCCAGGCCGAGCGAGATCGCCCCGCCCACGCCGGCGCCCGCCATGGACGCGATCAGCGGCCGGCGCAGCGGCAGCGCCAGGCCGTAGAGGGCCGGCTCGGTGACACCCATCAGCGCGGTGAAGGTGGTGGAGAGCGAGAGCGCCTTGACCTGCTTGTTCTTCGCGCGCAGGAACACGCCGAACACGGCACCGGCGGTGGCGAAGGTCTGCACGTAGGTGAGCGGCAGGAACTTGTCGTAGCCGAGCGTGGCCAGGTTCTGCAAGATGAACGGCACGAGCGTGTAGTGCATGCCGGTCATGATGATCAGCGGCAGCAGCGCGCCGATCACGAATCCGGCGGGGGCGCCACCGTTGTCGAGGGCCCAGTTGATGCCGCCGGCGACGCCGTTGCCGATGAAGGTGCCGAGCGGGCCGAGCGCGATGAGCGTGATCGGGGCGACGATGACGAGCGTGAGCATCGGCACGAAGGTGAGCTTGAGGAAGCTCGGGATGATCGCGGTGAACCCGCGCTCCACCCACGACATCAGGTACACGCCGAGCAGCACCGGGATGACCGAGTACGAGTACGTCACCGCCGTCACCGGGATGCCGAACAGGGCCACCGGGTCGCCGGCGCCGAGCAGCGTGCCGAGGGCCGGGTAGACCAGGATCGCGCCGAGCGAGCCGGCGACGTAGGGGTTGGCGCCGAGCTTGCGGGCGGCCGAGATGGCCACGATGACGGGCAGGAAGAAGAACACCGCGTCCGCGATGGCCGAGAAGATCAGGAAGGTCTGCGAGGTGGGGTCGACCCAACCGAAGGCGTTGATCAGGGCGAGCACACCCTTCAGCAGACCCGCGCCGGCGATGGCGGGCAGGATCGGCGCGAAGGTGCCCGAGATGAAGTCGAGGAAGCGGGCGAAGGTGCGCTTGGCGAGGTTGCCGTCCTTGGCCGTGGCGGCTCCGGATCCGTCTTCGGATGCGGCGCCCGATCCGTCGACCGTCTCGGCGCTGGCCAGGCGCGGCAGCTCGGCCACGATGGCGCGGTAGACGTCGGGGACGTCGTTGCCGACGATCACCTGGTACTGCGTGCCGGCGTCGTTCACGCCCATCACGGGGGCGATCGCCTGGAGCGCGCCCTGGTCGGCCTTCGCGTTGTCCTTCAGGCCGAAGCGCAGTCGGGTGACGCAGTGGTAGAGGGAGGCGATGTTCTCCTCGCCGCCGACCGCCGCGATGATCGCGGTGGCATCTTTCTGGTACTTCATGGAACTCTCCGATGAGTAGAGAATCCCGGGCTTCACGCGGAGGGTCCTGACGCGGCTTCGGATTCGGTGTTGGGGGTGTGGGGGTGGTGCGGGTGGGGTGGTGCGGGTCGGTGGGCGGGCATCCGGAGCCGGATGCTCGCGAGGCTTCTAGAGGAAGTTCGCGATGTGCAGGCCGATGTAGACCTTCTCCGAGGCGCT
Source organism: Herbiconiux dendrobii (assembly GCF_052048175.1). NCBI lineage: Bacteria > Bacillati > Actinomycetota > Actinomycetes > Micrococcales > Microbacteriaceae > Herbiconiux > Herbiconiux dendrobii. Next base: position 42,120 of record NZ_JBLZQV010000006.1, read on the forward strand.
CATCGCGTGCCCGTGGCTGCGCATCACGAAGGCATCGACCTTGTCGACGCTCGCGAAGGCCTCCGGTTTCTGCTCGCGCAGGATGCGCAGCAGTTCGGCGTCGTCGCGCTGCACGGTCTCGCCGAGCAGCACGCGCTGGGCGAAGAAGCGCAGGTGGGTGACGAAGCGGAGGTAGGCGGGGCTGTCCTCCTCGTAGTCGAGCCCGTAGTGCAGCCGCACGATCTCGAGGATCGCGTGGGTGAGCTCCATCAGGCGGGCCGCGCTGTCGGCCGCCCCGCCCACCTGGGCGTTGATGACGTGCAGCGCGATGCTGATCGCCTCCTCGGGCGGCAGCTCGACCTCGAGGCGGGTGTTCAGCTCGGTCACGGCGCTCTTCGCGAAGGCGTACTCGGTGGGGTAGAAGCGGCGCACCTCGACGGCGAGCGGCACCGTGAAGTCGCCGCCCTCGCGGGCGCGCTGCACCGCGAAGCTCAGATGATCGGCCAGCGAGGCGTAGAGGCTGTCGCTGATCTTCGACGACAGTTCGGCACGGGCCCGGGTGACCAGGTCGGCGGTGGCCGACAGGATCTCGGCCGGGATCGAGCCCACGATGCTCGCGAAATGGCGGCTGGCCGCGTCGTCGTCGAGCCGGAACACCTTCTCGATCAGCGACTCGTCGATGCTCTCGCCGGGCTTGGAGTGGAAGCCCAGGCCCTTGCCGAAGACGATGACCTCTTGCAGCGAGTCGTCGAGGGCGTCGACCACGCTGTTGTTCAGTACCCGCCGTACGATCACTTCTGCCACTCCTAGGAACACGGTCTGCGGCCTCGTCTTCGAGTGCCGCTACGGTGTTGCCTGCAGATGCAGTGACAAGCCACAGGGATACTAACATGAGCTCTCCGCCCCCCGCCCCGATGCCTTCCGGCTCGACGGATCCGATCCGCTGGGGCATCCTGGGTGCGGGCAGGATCGCCACCGCGTTCGTCGCCGATCTGGTGGCCGCGGGGCACACCGTCGCCGCCGTGGGGGCCCGCTCCGGCGACTCGGCCCGGGCCTTCGCCGACCGATTCGGCATTCCGCACGCGCACGCCGGCTACGAGGCGCTGCTGGCGGACGACAGGGTGGATGCGGTCTACATCGCCACCCCGCAGGGCCTGCACGAGGAGCACGCGGGGATGGTGTTCGCGGCCGGCAAGGCGGCGCTGATCGAGAAGTCGTTCACGGTCGACGGGCCGAGCGCACGGCGGGTCGCGGATGCGGCGCGCGAGGCGGGTGTGTTCGCGATGGAGGCGATGTGGACGCGCTTCCTGCCGCCCATGGTGGAGCTGCGGCGGGCGATCGCCGAGGGCCGCATCGGCGGGCTGCGCTCGGTCGACACCGGCCACTACCAGGCCATCCGTCCGCAGGCCGGGAGCCGTCATCTCGACCCGGCACTCGGCGGCGGCGCGCTGATCGACCTCGGCGTGTACGGCGTCTCGTTCGCGGTGCAGCTGCTCGGGGCGCCGACCTCGATCGAGGCGGTCGGCGACATCCTGCCGAGCGGTGTCGACGGTGACGCGACGGTGCTGATGCGGCACGAGCGCGGCTACTCGAGCACGCGCTTCTCGATGCAGCAGGCGGGGCCGAGCCGGGCGGCCGTGATCGGCTCCGAGGGGTACCTCGAGCTCGACCCGTACTGGTTCACCTGGACCTCGCTCAGCCGGCACAGCGGCGACCGCCCCTCGGTCGAGCTCGAGCGGTTCGAGGCCGGGCTGACCCCTCGCGGCCTGCACTTCCAGGCCGCCGAGGTCGAGAGGTGCCTCCGCGCCGGGCTGACCGAGAGCACCGTGATGCCGCTGGAGGAGAGCGTCGTGGTGATGGAGACCCTCGATCGCATCCGGGAGCGACTGCGAGATGGCTGATTTGACACTCGCCGCGTCGCGCGGTGGACTAGGGGCCGAAACAGGATTGTTACCACGCACGGGCAAAACCTGAGGTCATCCCCCTTCCCTTTCAGGAGTCGCACCATGCCCGAACGCCGTTTCACCGTCACCGCCCCCTCCGGCCTGCACGCCCGCCCCGTGGGCATCATGGTCAAGGCGGTCACCGAGAGCGGTCACGCCGTCACCATCGGGCGTCCGGATGCGGCGGGCGTCGACGCGCGCAGCATCCTGGCCGTGCTCGGCCTCGGCTTCGGCCAGGGCGACGAGGTCGTGCTGCACTCGGACGACGAGTCGGCCGACGCCTTCCTCGGCGAGCTCGCCGAGACGCTCGCCGCCGCGGAGTAGCAGCGCTACCGGGGCTGCGGGGCCCGAGATGGCATGCTGGTCGCATGAGTGACCAGACACAATCCGGAAGCCCCACCCCCGCCGGCCCGACACCCACCACCGTGACCGTCGGCCAGTACCTCGCCACCCGCCTGGTGCAGCTCGGCGCCGACCACGTGTTCGGCCTGCCGGGCGACTTCAACCTCAGCCTGCTCGACCAGATGGTGACCGTGCCCGGTTTTCACTGGACGGGCTCCACCAACGAGCTGAACGCCGCCTACGCGGCCGACGGCTACGCACGACTGCGCCGCGGCATCGGCGCGCTCGTGACCACCTTCGGGGTGGGTGAGCTCTCGGCCATCAACGGCGTCGCGGGCAGCTTCTCCGAAGACGTGCCCGTGGTGCAGATCACCGGGATGCCCTCCACCACGGCCCGCGCGCAGGGGCTGCACCTGCACCACACCCTGATCGACGGCGACTACGAGCACTTCTTCCGCGCCTACCGGGAGGTGACCGCCTCGGCCACGATCGTGCGCCTCGCCACCGCCACGCGCGACATCGACGCCGCGCTGATGACGGCGCTGCGCGAATCGAAGCCGGTGTACCTGGGCATCCCGTCCGACGTGGCGGTCGCGCCGGTGCACGCGGCGAACCTGCGCACTCCGCTGGTGGCCGCCTCCAGCGATGCCGCCGAGCTCGCCCGCTTCACGGCGGCGCTCGCCGAGGCCGTGGCCGCGCAGTCGCAGGTGACGATGCTCGTGGGCCCGCAGGTGCACCGCCGGCGGCTCGAGCCGCTCATCCGTTCGATCGCCGATCACGACGGGGTGTACCTGGCCTCGCAGAACATGTCGAAGGCCATCCTCGACGAGTCGCATCCGGCGTCGCTCGGCACCTACATGGGCGCGTTCACGCGGGTCGACGCGGCCCGCGAGGCGGTCGATTCGGCGCCGTTGCTGGTGCTGGCCGGCACGGTGATGAGCGACTTCCTGACCGGCTTCTTCACGCAGCGTTTCGACGAGGACGCCGCGATCGAGCTCGGGCTGACCTCGGCGCGGATCGCCGACACGACCTTCTACGACGTGCGCCTCGAGGATTCCCTTCGAGCGCTGCACGCCGTTCTCGGGGAGTCGTCCCGGCCGGCGGTCTCGCCGGTCGGGCATCCGGATGTCCCGTCCGCCGCCTCGCCCGAGCCGGGTGCGCCTCTTTCCCAGGAGTATTTCTGGGGCGCGATCCAAGACTGGCTGCAGCCCGGCACGACCGTGATCGCGGATGCCGGCACCTCGTTCTACGGAGCGCTGGACCTCGTGCTGCCCGACGGGTCGGCGCTGCTCGGGCAGCCGGTGTGGTCGTCGATCGGCTACACGATCCCCGCGACGCTCGGCGCGTGCGTGGCCGACCCCTCGCGGCGGGCGGTGCTGTTCGTCGGCGACGGTGCGGCGCAGCTGACCGTGCAGGAGCTGGCCACCGTGCTGCACCGCGGCTTCACGCCCGTGATCTTCCTGCTGAACAACGACGGCTACACGGTCGAGCGCAAGATCCAGAGCCCGGCGGCGGTGTACCAGGACATCACGCCCTGGGACTGGACCCTCATCCCCGCAGCCTTCGGCGCGGCCGATCGCGTGGTCACGGCGAAGGCCTCGACGCAGGACGAGCTGGCCGCCGCGCTGCAGATGGCGCACGCCACGCCCGACCGCGCGATCTTCATCGAGGTGCGCCTCCCCGAGCTCGACTCCCCGCGCCTGCTCACGGTGCTCACCGAGGCGATCGCCGCCGCGGCCGCGAAGCACTGAGGGGGAGCGGGGTCAACCCGGGAGGAGGGCGCGGGTCCAGGGGGCGTCGGGGGAGGGGGCCTCGCGGGTGAACTCGGTGCGGCGGCCCGCGGTGTCGGGGCGGCCCTCCCAGAAGGTGAGGCGGATCGGGGTGACCACGTAGCCGACCCAGGTGTCGGGCGGGGTGAGCGTGCCCTCCGGATGCTCGGCGTCGAAGGCGGCCCAGCGGGCGATCCGCTCGGCCAGGGGGAGCGCGGCGAACTCCGGCGTGTTCAGCCAGGCGAGGATCTGCAGGTACCGCGAGCGGCAGCCGTAGACGCGCTCGGCCTCGTCGGCGGGCGCGATGCTCGCGTCTCCCTGGATCACCAGCTGGCGCCCGGGGCCGAGCAGGGTGAGGGCGACCCGGGGCGTCGCGGTGCCCACGATCTTCCGCGAGCGGGAGTCGGTGTGGAAGAAGAAGCCGCTCTCGTCGTATTCGCTGAGCAGCACGGTGCGCGCATCCGGGTACCCGTCGACGCCGAGGGTCGAGAGGCTCATGGTCGGCCGCACCGGGTCGTCGTTCCGCGGCAGCCAGTCGGGCAGGATGCGGTCGGGTGTCGCGTTGTCGGGGATCTGCACCGGGCTCGCGGCGGTGGCGCCGGGCAGGCCGGGCGGCGGCACCGCGCCAGCCGTCTGACCCTGCGTGGATCGGGCCGTGCCGGTCTCGGTCGGGTCGCTCACGCCGCCCCTCCCGCGGCGTCGAAGCGGCCGATCTCCGCGAAGGCGGCGACCGAGTCGGTGACCGCTGCGTCGAAGAGCTCGGCGCCGTAGGCGGCCGTCGCACCGGTCGGATCGCCGAGCGTGCCGTTGGTGGCGAAGTCGTTCGAGAGCCAGCCGAAGGTGACCCGCTTCTTGAAGCCGATGTGCTCGTAACCGGCCAGGTGTTCCGGCACGCTCCGCTCCGCGAGCGAGAGATCGACCAGCTCGGGCCGCAGGTGCAGCACCAGCGAGGTCTCGGCGTGGCCGGCGTGGATGCCGAGACCGAGCTCCTCGGGGCCGTCGTGCGCGCCGGCGGGCACGGTGGCGCCCATCAGGAAGGTCTGCAGCCCGAAGCGGCGGCGCAGTTCCCGGCAGGCCACCTGCAGCAGCGCCAGGTTGCCGCCGTGCCCGTTGAAGAACACGAGCTTGCGAGCCGGCGTCGCCGCGATCGAGTTGCCGAGCTCGACCACGGTCTGCATCAGCGTGTCCCAGCTGATCCACATCGTTCCGGACGCCCAGTGGTGCTCGTCCGACTTGGTGTAGGCGAGGGTCGGCAGGATCCAGACGTCTTGTCCCTCGGCGGCCGCCTGCTCGACGGCGGCGTTCGCGACGCTGTCGGCGATCAGGTAGTCGGTCATCAGCGGCAGGTGCGGGCCGTGGTGCTCGATGGCGCCGGTGGGGAGCACGATGACGGAGTCCTCGGACAGGGCGACAGTGGCTGCGGTGCCGGAGAGCTCGACCAGGCGGCGGCTCATGCGCGCTTCTCCGGGCCGAGCAGGGCGCCCTCGGGCGGTAGCTTGCCCGGGTTGAGCAGGCCCTCGGGGTCGGTGCCGGCGGCCAGGGCGCGCGTGCGCTCCACCTGGTGGTCGACGAACCACTGGTGCGGGCTGTGGTAGCCGACGTCGATCGCGAGCAGGCGCTCGAAGCCCTCGTAGACGGCCTCGGGGCTCACGTAGGGGGCCGCGAGCATCCCGATCGGGTAGTCGCGCTGGGCCTCGATGTGCAGCAGGCCACCCGGGTACACCGCGTGCACCTCGTCGAGCCGGTCGACGAGCGCGTCGCCGGAGACCTCGACGTGGAACCAGGTCTCGTCGGGCACCGACTTCTGCAGCCACTCGATCGGGTGGTTGTAGGAGAGCATCGAGATCTTCACGGTGGACTGCGGTCCTTCGCGCACCTCCTCGACCCGGCCACCGGCGCCCTCGACCAGGGCCGTTGCCGCCTCGATCGTCGCGGCGTCGAGGATGGCACGGAGCGACGCGCGGCCCTTCGGGATGGCGTCGTCGGCGGGCAGGGCGTCGGCGATGCGCGGCAGGTCGGCCGAGACCAGGCGCGGGGTGGGTTCGAGCCTCCCGACCTGCCGCAGGATCGAGGTGGCCTGCTCGAAGGAGGGGAAGCTCGCGTAGAAGCCGCGCCAGTCCTGTACCGGCTCGAGGGCGATGGTGGCCCGGGCGATGATGCCCGCCGTGCCGTAGGTGTGCACGTAGGGCTGCGCCTCGGCGCCTTCGACGTGCACCAGCTCGGCGTCGGGGGAGGCGTAGACCACGTCGAGCGCGAGCACGTAGTCACCGCTCATGTTCGAGCCGTGCTTGATCGAGCCCGTGCCGCCGGAGCCGCCCGACAGGAAGCCGCCGATCGAGGACTGCGCGGTGGACGGGTACATCAGGATCTGCTGCCCGCTCTCGCGCGCCGCCTGCTCGATCGTGACCATCGGCGTGCCGGCCTCGGCGGTGAGCCAGCCTTCGCCGACCTCCACGACGGCGCGGGCCTTGGACATGTCGAGCACCAACCCGCCCTCGAGGGGGATGGCCTGCCCGTAGTTGCCGGTGCCCTTGCCCCGCGGGGTCACGGAGACGCCGTGGCGCACGGCGGCGGCCACGACCTGGGCGATCTGCTCGGCGTTCGTGGGGAAGGCGACGATGTCGGCGAGCCCGAGCGGCAGCTGCTCCGCCAGGATGGGCGACATCTTCGCCCCGTCGACCGAGGCCTTCTCGCGGCCACGGAGTTCGGTGCTGACACCTCGCTCTCCCAGGATGCCGACGAGTTCGGCGGCGAGGGCGGAGATGTCTTCAGGGGTGGTCATGCGGAGGATCCTCTGGTGCGGTGGAGCGGATGGGGAGACGAGCCGGCGCTCAGGACATGAGCATCCCGCCGGTGACGTTGACGGCCTGCCCGGTCATGTAGTCCGAGTCGGCGGAGGCGAGGAACGCGGCCACTCCGGCCACGTCGGCGGGGTCTGCCAGCCGCCCGAGCGGCGAGTAGGTCGACCACTCGGCCACGTCTTCGGCCGTGCGGGTGTCGGCGCCCATCTCGGTGAGCACGTAGCCCGGGCAGATGCAGTTGGCGGTGATTCCGGATGCGCCGAGTTCGAGCGCGGTCACCCGGGTCAGGGCGATCACGGCCGACTTGGAGGCGGCGTAGTGGCCCTGCCCGGCACCGCCGGTCTTGCCGGCCATGCTGGCCATGTTGATGATCTTGCCGCCGTGGCCGGCGGCGATCATCGAGCGGGCGGCGAGCTGGGTGGTGACCAGCATCGCCGTGGTGTTGATGGCGAACATCGTCTCCCACTCCTGCACCGTGATCTCCAGGAGCGGCGCGAAGCGCAGGATGCCGGCGTTGTTCACGAGCACGTCGATGCCGTCGAGCTTCTCGAGCGCGGTGCCGAAGGCGTCTTCGGTGTCCGCCTGGTCGCCCAGGTCGACCGGCACGAAGTGACAGCCGATCTCCTGGGCGAAGGCGGAGCCCTGCTCGGCCAGACGGTCGAGCACCACCACCTCGGCGCCCTCGGCGGTGCAGCGCTCGGCGATGGCGGCACCGATCCCACGCGCCCCACCCGTGACGAGCATCCGCGTGCCCTCGAGTCGTCGACCCGGAGCGCGCTGCTCGGTCACGGATGGGAGCGTCATGGTCTCAGCTGCTTTCTGTTCGCGGGAGAGGGGGCCGGCCTGAGCCGGCTACTTCAGCCCGATGGAGCTGTCGATGAACTCGTTGGTGTAGATGTCGTCCACCGCGAGCCCGTCGGACGGGGAAGTGCCGAGACCGGAGAAGATCGGCACGACCGTGTCGAAGAAGGTCGACATGCGGTCGTCGTCGAAGTCGCCGATGGTGTCGTTCGGGCCGTTGCCCACGATGCCTTCGTCGATCATCGTCTTCACCGAGTAGTCGGCCACGCCCTGAGAGTAGACCCAGCCGGTGTCGAACTTCTCCACCAGGTCGAGGATCATCGTGTTCACCGGCGCGGGGTCGGCGAAGTAGTCGACCTCGGCCTGCTGCAGCACGGGCACGAGCGCCTTGAGGCAGTCGCTGTCGGCCGCGAGGTCATCCGTACGAACGGCCATCGCCGACTGGTACGCCTCGTAGCCGGTGTCGTTGATGAGCTGGTAGGCGACCGGCTTCATCCAGTCGGCGACCTCGTTCTCGTAGATGTAGGGCTCGGCCGAGGCGAAGCCCTGCTGGGCGTCCTTGCCGCCGGAGGCGATGAAGCTGGCGGGGGTTCCGTCGTAGCTGCCGTCGGCCTGGGCGGTGGGGATGATGTTCGTGGTGTTGAGGTACTCCATGTACGCCGATCCGCCGAAGTAGCGCACCACGGCGCCGGCCTTCACGACGTCTTCGATGGTCTTCGCGTCGGGGTAGGTCTCCGGGTCCCACATCACCATCAGCGGGCTGATGTCCAGCGGAGCGAAGACGGCGGTGGTGGGCATGTCGGCCGAGAGCAGCACGGCCTCGTCGGTGGTGACGTAGCCGAGCATGATGTCGGGGTCGGTGTACATCTGGCTGGAGACGGTCTGGAAGCCGATCGCCGGGCCGCCGGAGCGGATCTCGACGTCGACTCCGGTGTACTCGCCGGCCGAGAAGAGCGGGCCGGAGACGAGCTTGTTGTCGGAGTCGATCACCGGATCCGGCCCGAGCAGCTGGTAGAGGTGACCGTGCTCGGACTCCGGGTTCCAGTCGGTCTGGATGACGACCTTCGCCGGACAGCCCGCCGCGGCGAGATCGACGGAGCCGATGGTGAGATCGGCCGAGGAGGTGGATTCGTCGCTCGCCGAGGAGCCGCTGCTGCAGGCGGCGAGGGCGATCGCGGTGGTGGCCACGAGGCCGGTGGTGAGGATGAGCCGTGTTCGGGTGCTGCGCATGTCTACTCCTTGTGTCTGTGGTGCAGGGAGGGATGGTGCGGTGGAGCCAGGGTGGGATGGTGCGGTGGAACGCTGTGGGCCGGCGGCAGGCGCCGGCGGATCAGCTGGCGGAGAAGTCGTACCACTTGCCGACGACCCGCTTGCCGAGCCAGCCGAACAGGATGAAGATCAGCACGCCGAACAGCGAGGCCGTGATGATGGCGGCGAAGAGCTCGGCCGACTGCACCCGGGACTGGTAGTTCGAGATGAGCGACCCGAGACCCGGTTCGCCGCGGCGGAAGAAGTAGTCGCCGACGATCGCGCCGACCACGGCGAGGCCGGCGGAGATCCGCATGCCCGCGAAGATGGCGGGCAGCGCGGCCGGGAACTCGAGCTTGGTGAGCACCGTCCAGCGGGACGCCTTCTGCAGCTGGAACAGCTCGCGCTGACCCTTGTCGACCGACTGCAGCCCGAACAGGGTGTTCGACACCATCGGGAACAGGGCGATCATCACGCAGACGATGATGCGGGCGGGGTAGTCGAAGCCGAACCAGAAGCCGATCAGCGGCACCAGGGCGAGGATCGGGATGCACTGCAGGATGACGGCGTAGGGGAACGTGGAGCGCTCGATCCAGCGGGCCTGGCTCATCGCGATGGCCCAGCCGATGCCGATGATCATCGCGATCGCGAGACCAACCAGGGCCACCACCGCGGTGCGGCCGAGCGCCACCATGATGTCGCTGAACACGTCGGGCTGGAAGAAGGCCTCGGTGAACACCTCGTGAGGGGGCGGCAGCAGGAAGCGGCGCTTGTCGTCGAGCACCACGTACGAGACGAGGTACCAGATGGCGATGATGCCGAGGGCCACCAGCACCGGCGGCACCCAGGTGGCCGACTTCTTCTTGGTCGAGCTGACCGTGGCCGGCCGCATCAGCGTGCGGTTCTTCGGGGGAGCGGGCGGTGTCGTCGTCATCAGTGGTGACCTTCTCGGAGAGCGTGGGAGACCTGGCCGCAGAGTTCGGCGAACTCGGCGGTGAAGCGGATCTCGGGGTCGCGGGGGAACGGGAACTCCACCGGGAACTCGTCGACGATCTTGCCGGGGCGCCCCGACATGACGACCACCTTGGTGGAGAGGTACACCGCTTCCGACACGGAGTGGGTGATGAACAGGCCGGCGAACTGCTGCTCGGTGAAGAGCTTGATCAGCTCGTCGTTCAGGCGCTCGCGGGTGATCTCGTCGAGTGCGCCGAAGGGCTCGTCGAACAGGAACAGCTCGGGGTCGAGGGTGAGCGAGCGGGCCAGCGAGGTGCGCATCTTCATGCCGCCCGAGAGCGTGCGCGGCAGGTGCTTCTCGAAGCCGGACAGGCCGACCAGGTCGATCGCCTCCTTGGCGGTCTTCTGCCGCTCCTTCTTGGACTTGCCGTTCAGCTCGGCGAGAAGCTCGACGTTCGACTGCACGTCGCGCCAGGGCAGGAGCGTCGCATCCTGGAACACGTAGCCGATGCGGCTGGTGTCGACCTGCGTCGTGCCCTCCGTGGCCGGGGTGAGGCCGGAGGCGATCCGGAGCAGCGTCGACTTGCCGCAGCCGGAGGGGCCGACGACGGTGACGAACTCGCCGCGGTTGACGGTCAGGGACACTCCGGAGAGCGCCGTGGTGCCGTTCGGGAACGTCATCGCGACGTCGTCGAAATGCAGCAGCTGATCGGTCGTGGTCGTGGGAGCGACAGGCGGGGTGGCGATGGACATGGAGCTTCTCACCTCGTTTCGAGAATGGGATCGGGGGACGGTTCGGAAAGGGGATCGGATGCGGGGACGGTTGGGAGGGCGATCTGCCGGCGAACCTCGCTCTGGGCCACCAGGCGGCCCTCGTGCACGACGAAACGGTCGGCGGGCGCGTTGGCGATCACATCCGAGAGGCTGCCGCCGCGCACGGCCAGCAGCTCGGCCCGGGCGCCCACGGCGACACCCGCCTCGGGCAGGCTCATCACCGAGCGTGCGCCGCTGGACACGGCGGCGTAGGCCTCGTCGAGCGTGAGGTGCCCTGCCGTCACCAGCAGTGAGGCCGTCTCCAGCGCGTCGCTGCGGCCGACCGGGTTGAAAGGATCGCGCACGTTGTCCGCGCCGGCGCCCAGGCGCACGCCCGCGTCGAGCAGGGCGCGCACGGCGGTGAGTCCGCGCGGGGTGGAGACCGGGTGCTCCCAGCCCTGCAGATAGAGGTTCGTGATCGGCAGCGTCACCACGCCGATGTCGCTCCGCACGATCTCGCGGATGACCGCGTCGAGCTCGGCCGGCTCGAGGGTGCCCAGGCGCACGCAGTGCCCCGCGGTGACGGGGCGGCTCGCGGGCCAGTCGCGCACGACCTCGGCCAGGGTGTGCATGGTCACGGCGCCGTGCAGGCTCTCGTCGGTGTGCATGTCGACCCCGCGGGAGCGGCGCTCGGCGATCGCCAGCAGGCGGCGGAGATCGGCGTCGGGGTCGTCGGCCAGGTGGGGGGCGCCGCCCACGAGCTCGACGCCCAGGTCGAGGGCCTCGTGGATGTGCGCATCCGGAACCGTCGGCCCGGCGAGGGCGGCGAGCTCGAGATCGACGAGCCCGCGCAGCTCGTCGCGCACCTGCAGCAGGGCCTGCACCCCGCGCATCGGCTGATCGCCCTGCAGGATGTCGACGTGGCAGCGGATCGCGGTGGTGCCGTTCTGCAGCATCGCCAGCGCCTGGGCGCGGGCCCGGTCGGCGATGCTCTCCACGGTCATCACGGCGCTGTAGCGCTTCCAGGAGTCGATCGCGAGGCCGAGGTCGCCCATCGGCGGGTCGATCAGGTCCCAGGAGAGCGCCTTGTCCAGGTGCGCGTGCGGCTCGGCGGGGGCGGTGAGCAGCAGGAAGCCGTCGAGGTCGAGGGTGTCGCCGACGGCTCCGGATGCTGCGGCGGCAGACGTGGAGGAGGCCGCGGTCGCGGCATCCGTCGACCCGGCGGGGCGGATGCTCGACACGACGGATCCGGCCAGCTCCACGTCGACGACCGAACCGTCGGCGAGCCGCGCGTTCCGCAGGTGCCGGAGGGGGCGGGGAAGCGTGGTCATCGATCGTCTCCCCACGGAAATCTAGGGCGCGGTGGCCCGGGTGATGATCATCACGGCGTCGGGGTGATCGGTGCCGGCGGACGCCGGTCGGATGTTGATGGCTTCAACATGGGCCACGCTACGGACGGCGCGTTTCCATCACGTAACGCAAAGATTTCCGAATGTAAATTGCCGCTCGCGCCGATTTCGCGACCCGTACAGTTCGTGGTTACTGTCTGTATCGACCCGCGGTGTGCGCCGCGGCGACCGCCGTCCCGACCCGTCCCGAAAGGGGTTCGCCATCAGTACCGGAAGCGCCGTCCTCGACGAGCAGACCGTGCGCCTGGGCGCGCGGATCCGCTCGTTCCGGCAGGCGCGCGGGCTGACACTGGTCGAGCTGGCGCGCCTGGCCGGGTTGTCGCATCCGTTCCTCAGCCAGCTCGAGCGCGGCCAGGCCCGCCCGAGCATGGTGTCGCTGGAGCGCATCGCCCGGGCGCTCGGCTCCAGCCAGATCGAGCTGATCGCGGCCGCCACCGACGACCTGGTCCCGGGAACCGGGGGCGCCCGGGTGTCGATGGTGCGCCGGATGGAGGGGCCGCAGGGCCCGTTCGGCGGCGGCGAGGCGCGCATCCTCGTGCACGGCGACGTGTCGTTCGTGCCGATGGAGTTCCGCGGCCGCAACCGCTCCCTGGGCGAGTTCTACCGGCACGACGAGGCCGAGTTCCTGCACGTGGTGCGGGGGACGGTGCTGGTCGATCTCGGCGACGAGGGCACCTTCCAGCTCGAGGCCGGCGACTCGATCCACTACGCCGGCGGCACGCTGCACCGCTGGTGCTCGAGCGGAGAAGGCGAATACCAGTTGTTCATCGTGAAAGAACGGAGGGACGGCGCATGAGTGCTTCTGCGGCCGGCTCCGGAGCCTCGGCGCTCGCCGAGATCGATGCGGTCGTCGCATCCGCCTCCGTCATCGCCGAAGACGTGGTGCTGATCGAGCTGCGCGCCGTCGACGGATCGCTGCTGCCGGCCTGGACGCCGGGCGCCCACCTCGACGTGGTGGTGCAGCCGGGCGTCGAGCGGCAGTATTCGCTCTGCGGCGACCCCGCCGACCGGAGCCGCTACCTGGTGGCGGTGCTGCGCGAACCCGACGGGCGGGGCGGGTCGGAGCACCTGCACGCCCACATCACCGCGGGTTCCGCGCTGCGGCTGCGCGGCCCGCTCAACCACTTCGCACTGGTGCCGCCCACGCCCTCGTCGCGCTACCGGTTCATCGCCGGCGGGATCGGGATCACGCCCATCCTGCCGATGATCCGGGCCGCGGAGGCCGCCGGAGCATCCTGGACGCTCGACTACGCGGGGCGTTCCCTCGAGCGGATGCCGTTCGCCGACGAGCTCGTGCGCGAGTACGGCGACCGGGTGTCGGTGCACACTCCGGATGCCGGGCGCCGGCTCGATCTGTCGGTCCTGGACGCCGACGACGCTCTCGTCTACTGCTGCGGGCCGGCGCGGATGCTGATCGCTCTCGAAGCCCGCGCCGCCGAGGCCGGTTGGCCCTCCGGCACGCTGCACCTGGAGCGCTTCGAAGCGCGCGAGGTCACCGAGCCCGTGCGGCACGAGTCGTTCGAGGTGGAGCTCGAGCTCACCGGCGTGACGCTGGAGGTGCCGCCGGACCGCTCGATCCTCGACGTGGTCGAGGAGGCCGGCGTGCTCGTGCTCTCCTCGTGCCGCGAGGGCACCTGCGGCACCTGCGAGACCCCCGTCGTCTCCGGCGAGGTCGACCACCGCGACTCGGTGCTCACCCCCGACGAGCACGAGTCGAACGAGGTCATGATGATCTGCGTGTCGCGTGCGGCCTGCCCGCGGCTGGTGCTGGAGCTGTAGCTGTAGGGGATAGCCGAAGCGGAAGCTCGGCTTGCGAGGCACGTCGGCGGTTGCGCGTCAGGGAGGTCCCGGTTGTGGTTGCGCGTGGGTGTCCTGTCCTGCTGTGCTGGCTGCCGATCGCGCCGGGCTTCGCTCGGCGTGACCGGGCTGCGCCGGTCCTTGCCCGGCGCAGCGCGACATGTGAGCGCGCGGTCGACGGGCGCGGGCTTCGCTCGCACCTGTCGGCCACACGCTCACCTTGGGTCGGCGAGTACGGCCTGTCGCCTTGGGGTCACGGTGGGGGTGATCGGCGTTACGCGCGTCGCGCTGTCAGGAGACTTGTGAGCGCCGCTGCCAGCACGTGCTCGTCGTGGGCGACGAGCCGGTAGTCGCGGACTACGAGCTTTCCCGCTACCACGACGTGCTTGGGGCGGCGGCCGGGGGAGGCCCAGAGGAGGCCGGCGACGGGGTCGGCCACGCCGGCGTCGGCCACGCCCGACACGTCCCAGACGCAGAGGTCGGCGGCGGCGCCGGGGCGCAGGGTGCCCAGCTCGGGGCGGCCGAGGCCGAGCGCCGAGCCCTCGGTGGCCATCGAGAGGATGCGGCGGGCCGGGACGGGAGGACCGACCAGGGGAGCGACCTGCATCGCGAGGCGCGCATCCGCGAGGAGGTGGCCGGCGTCGTTGCTGCCGCCGCCGCTCGTGCCGAGACCCACGGGGATGCCGGCATCCTGGAGCGCCGCGACCGGGGCGATTCCCCAGCCCATCGGCAGGTCGCAGCCGGGCGCGTGGGTGGCCGAGACGCCTCGAGCCGCGAGCAGCGCGATCTCCTCGGGGGTGACGGCGCACAGGTGCGCGAGAGTGACGTCGTCGGCCAGCCAGCCCCACTCCTCGAGCAGCTCGATCGGCCGGCGGCCGTACTTCTCCAGGGCGATTGCCACGTCGACCTGCTCGTTCGCCTGGGTGCGGCGGCGGAGTCCGCGCGCGCGGGCGACCTCGCCCAGCAGCCGGAAGGTCTCTTCGCTGTCGCTGTGCACGCCGGCGGGACCGACGGCGAGCTGCAGCATCCCGTCGGCGGTCACTCCTCCGGCAGCACCGGGTACCAGGGCCTCGGCGATCGCGTCGGCCGACGCAGCAGCCTCCTGGGGATCGTCACGGGCCGAACCGCGCACGAAGACGAGCCGTCCGCCGAGCTCTCGTGCCGCCGACGCGGTGGCCCGGGCGATCCCCACCGAGTCGGCTCCGGCCGGCCAGGTGAGGTGGTGGTCGGCGACCGTCGTGACGCCGTTCAGCAGCCCCTCGGCCACCCCCACGAGGGCTGAGGCACGGGCCAGTTCGGGATCGATGCCGATTGCGGCATATTCGGCCGCCATCCGCGGGAGCCACTCGTGCATCGCCACGCCGCGGGTGCCCGGCAGCGTGCGGAACGCGCTCTGCAGCAGGTGATGGTGGGCGTTAACGAGGCCGGGGGTGACGACGCAGCCCGAGGCGTCGAGGTGCTCGACCTGCTCGCCGGGAGCCGGGAGAGCATCCGTGGGCTCGACCGTCGAGGCCAGCCGCAGCTCGGAACCGTCATCGGATTCGGTCTCGGCGTCGACGAAGATGCGGTGGGCGTCGTGGATGATGAGCATGAGCATTTTCTAACACGCTCATGTGTCAGGCTCATGACGGACCCGACCGCAGAAAGGGGCCCCGGATGCTCGAGCTCGCCGCAGACCTGCTCGCCGCGCGCGACCAGGGCCGTCGTCTTGCCGTGGCCACCGTCATCGCGGTCGACGGAAGTGCCCCCCGTGCCCTCGGCACGTCGATGGCGGTGGACGACACCGGCCGGGTGATCGGCAGCATCTCGGGCGGCTGCGTGGAGGGGGCGGTGTACGACACCTGCAGCCGGGTGCTCGAGACCGGTGAGGCGGAGGTCTGCGAGTTCGGTTTCAGCGACGACGACGCCTTCGCGGTCGGCCTGTCGTGCGGAGGCCGATTGACCGTGTTCGTGCACGAGCTGGAGGCCGGCGTTCTCGAGGAGCTGCGCCGGGCGCGCGACGGGCAGGAGGCGGGGATCGCAGTCCTGCTGCGGCAGACGGGTACGACGCTGACGACTGCTCGCCGGGCATTCGGATCCCGGCTCTCGGATGCCCCGGCCGATCCGCTCGACGATCCGCTCGCGGACCGGATCGCCGACGAGTTGGCCGGTGCGATCCACGCGGGCCGGACCGTGCGCCGCCGGGTCGACTGCGAGGGCGAGGTGCTCGAGGCGGTGCTGATCGTCAGTGCTCCGCCGCCGCGCCTGATCGTCTTCGGTGCGGTCGACTTCTCGGTGGCCCTCTCGAACGCCGCGCAGCTGCTGGGCTTCCGGGTGACGGTGTGCGATGCGCGCCCGGTGTTCGCCACGCCCGACCGGTTCCCCGGTGCGGAGGTGGTCACCCGCTGGCCGGTCGACTACCTGAACGCGACGGTCGTCGACGAGCGCACCGTGATCTGCGTGCTCACGCACGACGACAAGTTCGACGTGCCGCTGATCGAGGCGGCGCTGGCGCTGCCGGTCGCCTACGTGGGGGCGATGGGCTCGCGGATCACGCACGACCGCCGTGTCGCGAAGCTGCGCGAGCGGGGCCTCGGCGATCACGAGCTCGCCGCGTTGCACTCGCCGATCGGCCTCGATCTCGGCGCCTCCTCGCCGGAGGAGACGGCGGTGTCGATCCTGGCCGAGGTGCTGGCGGCGCGCCACGGCGGATCGGGCCGCTCGCTCCGCCGCACCGAGGGCGCCATCCATCTGCGAGCGGCCGCGGAGGCGGCGGTCACAGCCCGATCAGGAGCGACGCCGCGATAGCCACCATCACCACCGCGATGACGCCGTCGAGCACGCGCCACGCGAGCGGTCTCGCGAAGACCGGTCTCAGCAGTCGCGCCCCGAAGCCCAGCGCGGTGAACCAGACGACACTGGCGGTCGCGGCACCGATCCCGAACAGCCACCGCGAATCGCCGTGGGTCGTGGCGACCGAACCGAGCAGCACCACCGTGTCGAGGTACACGTGCGGGTTCAGCCAGGTGAGCGCGAGACAGGTGAGCACGGTCGACAGCAGGCCGGCGGATGCTCGGCTCCGGCCGCCCGCATCCGCCTCCGGGTCGAGCACGGCCGGCCGGAGGGCCCGCCGGGCCGCGAGCAGGCCGTAGACCAGCAGGAACGCGGCCCCGCCGATGCGGGCGACGACCATCAGCACGGGGATCTGCTCGAACACGAGGCCGACGCCGCTGATGCCGAGTGCGATCAGCGCGATGTCGGACAGGGCGCAGACGGCCACGACCGCGAGCACCCAGCGCCGCAACAGACCTTGGCGCAGTACGAAGGCGTTCTGGGCGCCGATCGCGACGATCAGCGAGAGACCGAAGCCGAAGCCGGCGAACAGGGCGAACGGATCGAGGGGTGAGGGCACATCTCCGACGGTAGGCGGCGAGCCAATGTCGGTCCAGCTAATGTTTCTGATGAAGCATTAGAGTGGCTGATGATGGATCTGGACATCTCCCAACTCTCCGCCCTGAAGGCGGCCGTCACCGAGGGCACGTTCGACGCGGCCGCTCGTGCGCTGCGCATCACCCCGTCGGCGGTGAGCCAGCGGATCAAGGCGCTGGAGAACTCGGTCGGGCGGGTGCTGCTGCAGCGCAGCAAGCCGATCGCCCCCACCGAATCCGGACGGGCACTGCTGCGGCTCGCCCGTCAGTTCGAGGCGCTCACCGACGACGTCGCCCGCGAACTGGACGATCCCGCAGGCGACCACGGCGCATCCACCGACGCGGTGCCGGCTCCGATCCGGATGCCGATCGCCGTCAACGCGGACTCGCTCGCGACCTGGATCCTGCCGGCCCTGGCACCCCTGGCCGGCGAGATCGCGTTCGATCTGTGGCGGGAGGACCAGAGCCGCACCACCGGACTCCTTCGCGAGGGAACCGTGATGGCGGCGATCACCTCGGTGGCGGAACCGGTGCAAGGGTGTTCGTCGCGAGCCCTCGGGGTGATGCGGTACCGCGCGGTGGCCGCGCCCTCGTTCGCGGAACGGTGGTTTTCGCACGGCCTCACGGACGGGCTGCGCCGGGCGCCGATCGTGGTGTTCGACCGCTCGGATGTCCTGCAGGACGACTTCCTGCGGGATCGAGACTTGGAGCCCTCCGCCCCGCCGCGGCACTTCGTGCCCGCCTCCGCTGACTTCGCCGAAGCTGTGCGCCTCGGGTACGGCTGGGGGATGCTGCCCGATCTGCAGAGCGCGGGTCTCGGCCTAGTCGAGATCGATCCGGGATCATTCGGTGACGTGCCGCTGCACTGGCAGCAGTGGCACCTGCGCACCGCGGCCCTCGACCGCGTCGCTAGCACGATCGCGACGGCCGCCGCCGCTGCCCTGCGCCCCCTGCGCTGAGGCTGCGCCCCTGCCCCTGCCCCAGCCCCTGCGCCGAAGCTGCGAGCCTGAGCCGACGCCGCGCCCGCGGGCTTAGGCTGCGTCACCACGCCGAGTGCTTCTGTCCAGCGTCGAGGCCGCGCCTTTCGCGCTGCGGGCGCGCGATCAGGGATTGAGCATGCGCCACACCCTGTCCCGCGACATCGGCAGCTCGTAGGGCCGCACACCGGTCGCGTCGACGATCGCATTCGCCAGCGCCGCCGCGACGGCGTTGTACGGCGCCTCGCTCATCGACTTGGCGCCGAACGGACCCACCTCGTCGTCGGTCTCGGCGAAGTACACCTCCGACTCCGGCACGTCGGCCATCTGCGGCAGGTGGTAACTGCGGAAGACCTGCGTCTTCACCAGCCCCTCGTCGAGGATCATCTCCTCGTACAGCGCCGATCCGATGGCCTGGGCGACCCCGCCCTCGATCTGCCCCCGGAGCTGTTCGGGGTTCAGCACGAAACCGGCATCGGCCGCGTGTACCGACTGCAGGATGCGCACCTCGCCGGTGGCCGAGTTCACGCCCACCCGGAAGGCGTGCACGTTGAAGGCGAGAGAACGCAGCGCGCCGTCTTCGCTGCCGGTGGCCCTGAGGGAGCCACCGGCCGCCGCGGCGATGTCGACGAGCGGCACGAAGCGCTCTCCGAGACGCACGCCGTCGGGTTCGAGCACCCCTTCTGATTCGACGACCCCTTCTGACGGGCTACCGGCTTCTGACGGGCTACCGGCGATCTCCGAGGCCGACGCGAGGATGGCGGCCTTCAGCTGCAGCGACGCGGAGTAGAGCGCCTTCCCGGCCACGGTGGTGCCGGCCGAGCCGAACGCGCCCGTGTCGAACTCGGCGGCATCCGTGTCGGACTGGCGGATACGCACCCGGTCGGTGGTGGTACCGAGCACGCTGGAGGCGATCTGCGTGTGCACCGTCGTGGTGCCGTTGCCGAACTCCGAGGTTCCGACGCCCGCCAGGTACGTGCCGTCGGCCTCGAGGGTGACCGACACCGTGGAGAAGTGCCCGCGTGGCGGCATCGTGGCGATCATCGAGGCCGCCATCCCGATTCCCGTCGACCACACCGGTTCGTCGGGGACGGAGACCCCGTTGCCGCGTCGCAGCGCGTCTTGCGTGAGGTCGAGGCACTGGTCGAGCCCGTAGCTGCCGAAGATCAGGTCATCGCCCTCGACGTGCGCGGCCACGAGCGGTTCGCCCGGGCGCACGACGTTGATCCGTCGCAGCTCGAAGGGGTCGATCCCGAGCTCGATGGCGAGCTGGTCCATCGCCGCCTCGACCGCGAACACCACCTGCCCGAGACCGTAGCCGCGGAAGGCGCCCGAGGGGATGTTGTTCGTGTAGACGACCTCGGCATCCACCTTCTTGTTGGGCGCGGAGTAGAGGCTGACGGTCTCGCCGACGCTGTGGAACATCACGCCCGGCCCGTGGTTGCCGTAGGCGCCGGTGTCGCTCAGCACGTCGACCGCGAGCGAGGTGAGCGTGCCATCGGCCCGGGCGGCGACGTCGACCGACACCCTCATGGGGTGGCGGCAGGGCGCGATGGTGAAATCGTCCACTCGGGTGAATTCGAACTGCACGGGCCGCCCGGTGCGCAGCACACCGAGCGCCACCACGTCTTCGGTGAGGATCTCCTGCTTGCCGCCGAACCCTCCCCCGACCCGGGCGGTGAACACGCGGACGTTCTCGGGGTCCAGACCGAAGATGTGACTGATCTCGTCGCGCACGAGGAACGGCACCTGCGTGCTGGTGCGCAGCACGAGCCGGTCGTCGTCGTCGATCCAGCCGATGCTGCCGTGGGTCTCCAGGGCGGCATGCGACACCCGGTGCGTCTGCCAGGTGCCGGAGACCCGGGCGGCGGCCTCGTCGAACCCGGCCTGCACCGAACCGATCTCGCTGTGCACGGAGGCGATGACGTTGCGCTCGGGCTCGGCGATCCGCGACTCGGCAGGCGACTTGTCGGCGTGCAGCAACGGGGCGCCGGGCTGCCGGGCCGCCTCGGGATCGAACACGGCCGGCAGGATCTCGTACTCCACGTCGATCAACCGGCAGGCCGCCTCGGCGATCGCGATGGTCTCGGCCACCACCGCGGCGATCCGCTGGCCTCGATAGCGCACGACCGTGTCGAAGAGGCGGGTGTCGTCGGGATCGTCGGTGCGGAACTGGTGGCGCGCCGTGGAATAGAGGGTGTCGGGCGAATCGGCCGCGGTGAGCACGGCGAGCACGCCGGGCAGCTGCTCGGCCGCTCGGGTGTCCATCGAGAGGATACGCGCGTGGGCGTGCGGGCTCTGCAGCAGTTTCAGGTGCGTGACCCCCGGCACCTCCACGTCGAACGTGTACGCCTCGCGGCCGCTCACGATCCGCGGACCGGCCGGTGCTCCCACCGACCGCCCGACGCTGCGCACCGCCGTGGAGACGGGGGCCGATGGCGTGGCCGCCTCGGCGGTCGCCGACGTCGTCTCGTCGGCCTGGCCGTGCGCGGCGGCGCCGCAGATGCCGGCACAGGCGGGCGCGGCTCGGCCGTCGCCGTCGGTACTGCCAGTGCTGCCGGCGATGCCGGCGGAGGCGCACACGCCCTGCCGGATCGATGCCCGGATGGCCCGGTACCCGGTGCAGCGGCAGAGATTGCCCTTCATCAGGCGGGGAAGGTCGTCGAGCTGCTCGGGCTTCAACGTGGTGGCCGTCACGACCATGCCGGCCGTGCAGAAGCCGCACTGGAACCCGGCGTTGTCGACGAAGCTCTGCTGCACCGCGCTGAGGTCTCCCGGCTCGCCGAGCCCGGCCGCGGTGGTGATGATCGCGTCTTCGGCGCGGTACGCCGGGTAGATGCAGGAGTGCACGGGCGTGCCGTCGACGATCACCGAGCAGGCGCCGCAGTCACCGGCGTCACAGCCCTTCTTGACCTCGAAGTGCCCCTGGTTGCGGATGAAGGTACGCAGGCACTGCCCCGGAGCCGGTTCGGCCTCGAGCTGTTCGCCGTTCATGATGAACTTCACGACCGCACCTCCGGGTTGATCGCCGAGTCGCCGGCGGAGGCGGGGGAGGCCAATTCGTCGCGGATCTCGACCGCGAGCAGCCCTGACACGGCTCTCCGCCAGTCCGCCGCCCCGTGCGGATCGGTGAACCAACTCGGGATGACGGCGACATCGCGCTCGAGGGCTTCGGCCGACGGAAGCGACGCGTATCGAAGCTGCTCCGGATGCAGCGTGGCGCCGGAGACCGTCAGCGTGAACGATTCGTCGGGATCGAGCCGCCCGACCACGACCGTGCCCGACCGGCCGAGCGGCGAGAGTGCGATCTTGCGGTACGCCGTGCGGGCCTGCAGCGACGACAGCGGCACGTGCAGCGACCGCAGCACGTCGCCCGGTCGCAGGACGGTGGTGCCGTTCCCGGTCACGAGTTCCGCCACCGGCATGCGCTCGTCGATCCCGCCCGCCCGCCAGATCAGCGCTTCGGCGTCGAGCGAGGAGAACAGCGAGGTCATCGGCCCGGCCGGCAGGGCCGCGCAGATGTTGCCGCCGACCGTGGCCACGTTCCACACCTTGAACGAGCCGAGCAGGGCGGTGCAGCACTGGTAGAACAACGGATGCACCGGCCAGCCGTGTTCATCCGGCATCGCGGCCAGCTCGGCGAGCGTGCAGGTCGACGCGACCTCGAGCCCGTCGTCGGTGACGGTGAGGGACGGCCAGCCGAACGCCATGAGATCGACGAGCGAGGTGAGGTGGTCTTGCGGCTCGGAGAACAGCCACGAACCCCCGGCGAGCGGCGCGACCTGCTCGTTCAGCGCGCTCAGATCGTCTCGATGGCGGGCCGGGACGATCCCGGTGATGGTGTTCAGATCCACGGTGACTCCGTTCGTGAGCAGGTGCACGACTCAGTAGACCGTAGCAATGTGTCTGCGGTGTAACGCAGACCCCTTCTGGGGACAAATCGCCCCGAGGGCCGGCCTGTGGAGAACTCGTCGCCGCCGGGACGTCAGCCGATCGAGGCGACCCACTCGCTCGTGCCGTCCACGAAGGCCTGCTCCTTCCAGATCGGCACCGTCGCCTTCACCTCGTCGACGAGGGCGGCGCACGCCGCGAACGCCTCCGCGCGATGGGCCGAGGCCACCGCGCAGGCCAGGGCCACGTCGCCGATGCCCAGGTCGCCGATCCGGTGGGCGACCGCGACGGTGACGGCCGGGTAGGCCGCAGCAATGCTCTCGGCGGCCGCGCGGATGCGGTCGGCCGCCGTCGGGTGCGCGGTGTACGACAACCCGGTCACGCCTTTGCCGTCGTCGTGGTCGCGCACCACGCCCTCGAAGGTCACGACCGCGCCGTCGGCCGCTCCGGCGACGGCCGCGGAGCACTCCGCAACGGTGATCGATGCCGCCGCGACGCGGGCGAAACGCACGCGCCCCTTGTCGTCGGACGGGCTCGCCGGAGCGCTCGACGACCCGATGTCAGTCGGTCCTGGCATGGTCTCCTCCATGGATCTGATCGACCAGATGGTCAAGCACCGAGCCGAGCACGGCGAGTCCGTCGCGCACGCCGCCCGTCGAGCCCGGGAGGTTCACCACGAGGGTGCCGCCGGCCACTCCGGCGAGCCCCCGGGAGAGCAGGGCCGTCGGTGTGTGAGCGGTGCCCGCTCGGCGGATCTCCTCCGCGACGCCCGGGATCTCGAAGTCGAGCACGGCGCGGGTGTGCTCGGGAGTGCGATCCGTCGGCGAGACCCCGGTGCCGCCGGTGGTCACCGCCAGCTGTGCGCGGTCGGCGACGGCACGGCGCAGCGCCTCGCCCACGGGCTCGCCATCCGGAACGACCTCGACCTCGACCGACCACCCCCGGTCTTGGAGCCAGTCGCGGATCAGTGGCCCGGTGGTGTCGTCGTACACCCCGGCGGAGGCGCGGTTGGAGGCCACCACCACGCGCGCCGTGCGAACGGCCGGGCCCGTCACGAGCGGCTCCACTCGCCGCTGGCGCCGCCGCTCTTGCTCAGCACCTCGATGTCGGTCACGCGCGCGGCACGGTCCACCGCCTTGATCATGTCGTACACCGTCAGCGCGGCGACGGATGCCGCTGTCAGCGCCTCCATCTCGACCCCGGTGACCCCGGTGGTCGACACCGTGGCGATCACCCGCACGCTGTCGTCCGCGGTCTCGAAGTCGACGGTCACGCCGGTGATCGGGAGCGGATGGCAGAGCGGGATGAGGGTCGACGTCTGCTTGGCGGCCATGATGCCCGCCACCCGGGCCACGGCGAGGGCTTCGCCCTTCGGCAGCTCGCCCGCCACGAGCAGGGCCAGCACGTCGGCCCGGGTGTGCAGCACAGCCTGGGCCGACGCGATCCGTTTGGTCACGGCCTTGTCCGAGACGTCCACCATGTGCGCGGCGCCGCCGGGTGTGACGTGGGTGAGCGCGGTTCCCTCAGCCATCGATCCTCCAGAAGTCGAGTTCGTCGCCCGCGGCGACGTCGGTGACGCCGACCGGCACGTGCACGAGCACGGTGGAGGCGGCGTAGGAGTGCAGCAGGTGGCTCGAAGGCCCGCCGACGAGTTCGAGGGCGCCGTCCGGGCGCAAGATGCCCCGGCGCAGCTGATGGTGAGCCGGCGGCGAGTCGAAGCCGTGCGCCACAGGTGCCCGGCGCCGTTCGGGCAGGGCCGGGTCGGCAGCCGAGTCGGGGCCTGCGCGCAGAATGCCGCGCAGCGCAGGTCCCACGAACGCCTCGAACGACACCAGGGCGCTCACGGGGTTGCCGGGAAGGCAGACGACGGCCAGCGGATGCTCGCCCGTCCCGATCGCGATCCGGCCCAGTCCCTGGGGTCCGCCGGGCTGCATCGCGACCTTCACGAACTCCACCCCGAGCGGCCCGAGAGCGTCGCGCACGACCTCCCGGGCCCCGGCGCTGACGCCGCCCACGGTCACGACGAGATCCGCGTCGGCTGCCGCGCCCTCGAGCAGCGCGAGGAGGTCGTCGGCGTCGTCGGAGCGGCACGGGCGGGCGGTCACGGTGCACCCGGCCTGCTGCAGCGCCACCGTGAGTGCGATCGAGTTGGAGTCGAAGATCTGGCCGGGCTCGAGCGCGGTCCCGGCGTCCCGGATCTCGTGCCCGGTCGACACGAGCAGCACGCGTGGTCGCCGGCGCACCGGCACCTCGGTGAGCCCGGTGCCGGCGATCACGCCGTAGTGGGCCGCGCCGAGCGGGGTGCCGGCGGCGAGCAGCACGTCGCCGCGCGCCACATCGCTGCCGGCGGCGCGCACGAACGTCCCCACGGTCACCGGAGCGGAGAACATCACGGTGGCGTCGCGGAGGGTGTCGGCGGGGAAGACCGGCGGATCGGCGCGTTCGATCTGCACCACGGCATCCGCGCCCGCCGGGATCGGCGCGCCGGTCATCACCGGGGTGGCCGTGCCGGGGCGGTGTTCCCGGAAGGGATCGCCCGCGGCGACCCGCTCGGCCACGGGGAGCCTCACCGGCTGACCGGGGGCGGCTTCTGCGAGATCGGCGGCGCGCACGGCGTACCCGTCCATCTGCGAGTTGTCGAAGGAGGGGAGGCTGCTCGGCGCGATCAGGTCGACGGCGAGCACGCGGTGGGCGTACCGGGCCGGATCCGCGGTGACGTGATCGGCCGACACGGGGAGCGTCTCGCTCCCGAGCGCTCGAGCGACCGGGGCGAGGAGAGCGAGCACGGCGTGGCGGTGATCCTCGATCGTTCGCATCGCTCCAGTCTGCCGCATCCGCTCGTAGACCCGGGCTTCCGCGCCGCCGGCCGAGCGTCCACGCTCCCGATCGGACTGTCGCGTCGACTGCCGGCCCGCCGACCGGACTGCCAGGGCGAGCGCGTAGGCTTTCGGCATGAGCGTCGTCCTCGGCATGCCCCGGCCGCGCCCCGGTTCCGACCGCGGTGCCGCATCCGGTGCGGGCGGCCGTCGCCCCGTCGTGTCTCTGCCGGGCGAACGCCCGCAGGTCTCCGGGCTGATCGACCGCTTCGCCCGCCAGGCGACCGACCTGCGCATCTCGCTCACTGATCGCTGCAACCTGCGCTGCACCTACTGCATGCCGGCCGAGGGACTGCCCTTCCTGCCCCCGCCCGCTCTGATGTCGAAGGAGGAGATCACCCGGCTGGCCCGGATCGCGGTCACCGAATTCGGCGTCCGGCAGGTGCGGTTCACCGGCGGAGAGCCGTTGCTGCGCAAAGACCTGGTGGAGATCGTCCGGTCGGTCGCGCAGCTCGATCCCCGCCCGGAGATCTCGCTCACCACCAACGCGATCGGGCTCTCCAGCCGAGCGCAGGCGCTCGCCGAGGCAGGGCTCGACCGCATCAACGTCTCGCTCGACTCGATCCACCCCGAGACGTTCGCGGCCATCACCCGGCGCCCTTTCCTCGACCGCGTTCTGGCTGGGATCGACGCGGTCGGCGCCGCCGGTCTGGTGCACACGAAGATCAACGCGGTGTTGATGCCCGGCATCAACGACCACCAGGCGGTCGAGCTGCTCGAATGGGCACTGGCGGGCGGTCACGAGCTGCGCTTCATCGAGCAGATGGCGCTGGACGCCGACCACAGCTGGGATCGCGCCACCATGATCACGGCCGACGGCATCCGGGCCCTGCTAGCCGAGCGCTACCTCCTGACGCCGGACGACGCTCCGCGCGACGGTGCCCCGGCCGAGCTCTACCAGGTGCGCGAGCGCCCGGGTGCCGCGGGCGCCGCGGCCATCACGGGCACCGGAGACCCGGCAGGCGTGCCGGGTGAGGCGAGCGGCCCGGTGCTGGGTCTCGTCGGCATCATCGCCTCGGTCAGCGAGCCCTTCTGCAGCGACTGCCGGCGCACCCGCCTCACGGCCGAGGGCGCCGTGCGCAGCTGCCTGTTCTCGCACGCCGAGACCGATCTGCTCGGTCCGATGCGCGCGGGCGCCGGCGACGCCGACGTGGCCGATCTCTGGCGGGGAGCGATGTGGGCCAAGCCCGCCGGTCACCTCATGAACGAAGCGGGTTTCGAGCAGCCCGACCGCCCGATGAGTGCGATCGGGGGCTGAGACCGGCATGGCAGTGACACTGCGCTATTTCGCGGCCGCGAAAGCCGCGCTCGGTCGGGGTGGCGAGACCCGCGAGGCCGCCGGCATCCGGATCGGCGAACTCCTGCGCACCCTGGCGTCGGAGACGCCCGATCCGTCGGCCGTGTCGACCGTGCTCGAGCGCTGCTCGTTCCTGCTCAACGCCGAGGCGACGACCGACCTTCGAGCCGTGCTCGCCGAAGGCGACACCCTCGACGTCCTCCCACCCTTCGCCGGCGGCTGACCCGTCCCAGCCGCGCACCCTCCCCGCGGCACCGCCGAGCCCCACACACCTCCGCCGCGCCAAACCGCCCTGCCCCGCGCGGTGCCCAGTCACGCCAGACGCCGTGCCGAGGCGCGTCGACTTGCCACAAGTTGTGCCAAGTGGCGCCGAAAAGCGGCGACTTGCGCCAAGTCGCGCCGAGTGGGGGCGGACCGGCTCAGTAGCGCGGCAGGTCGGTCTCGATCTCGGCGGCCCAGGCGTCGACGCCGCCGCGCACGAACTGCACGTCGTCCCAGCCGTTGGCCCGCAGCTGGGCGGCGGCGTGCGCCGACCGCGGTTCGTGGTGGCAGTAGAGCACGATCTTCTCCTGCGGCGGAAGGATCTCGCGGGCGGCATCGCTCAGGATGCGACCCAGCGGCACGAGTTCCGAGCCCTCGATCGACACGATCTCGTACTCGTACGGCTCCCGCACGTCGACGAGCACGAAATCCGCTTCGTCGCGCGAGCGGGCCGCCAGCAGCTCGGCCAGTTCCGACACGGAGATCGATTCCGGCTGGGCGGCGGGCTGGGAAGAGGATGCGTCGGTCACGACAGGCCTTTCGAAGAGTCTGGTGGCGGGGCCGGTGGAGTCCGACCCCTGTCGGGTGATGCTGTACGGCTCGCCGATGTTGGCGGCGCCGGACCGGGAGCGGGAGGCGCCTGGCTGCCCGCGCTTCGGGGCGGGCCCGAACGCGACCTCCCGCCAGCTGGCGTCGAGCGCGTCGTGCACGAGCAGACGGCCGAGCAGGGGTTCCCCGTAGCCGCCGAGCAGTTTGAGCGTCTCGGTGGCCATGACCGCACCGACGGCCGCGCAGACGGGGCCCAGGACGCCCGCGACCGCGCAGGACTCGCCAGGATCCGCGCCCGGCTGCTCGGGGTAGAGATCGTCGAGCGTGCGGTCCAGCCCCGACGGCGCCGTGGCCCAGAACACCGTCACCTGGCCGTCGAAGCGCAGCACCGATCCCCACACGAGCGGCTTGCCCACCAGCGCGCAGGCGGCGTCGACCACGTACTGCACCTCGAAGTTGTCGGTGCCGTCGACCACCACGTCGTACTCGGAGACGAGCTCCAGAACGTTCGAAGGCGTGACCTCCGCGTCGTGCTCGACGACCTCGACCAGCGGGTTCATCGCCCGGATCGCCGCGGCCGCGGAGGCCGTCTTGCGCTGCCCGACGGCGGCATCCGGATGGATGGTCTGCCGCTGCAGGTTCGACACCTCGACCGTGTCGTGGTCGGCGATGCCGATGGTGCCCACCCCGGCGGCGGCGAGGTACTGCAGCACCGGCGACCCGAGGCCTCCCGCGCCCAGGACGAGCACGCGTGAGTTCGTGAGGCGCCGCTGCCCCTCCACTCCCACGTGCGGCAGCGCGATCTGCCGGGCGTAGCGCAGCAGCTCGGCGCGGCTCAGCTCGGCGCCGGGGGAGACGAGGGCCTGAAGCGGCATCCGGAGGTCCTTTCGTGCTCGTTCGGCCTGTCGGGCTCTGTCGGCCATTCGTGCCCTTCCAGCGTAGGCCGCCCGGGCATAGGGTCGTCGCATGTCACTGCGCTGGGAGCAAGTCGTCGTCGATTCTCAGGATCCTGCCCGCCTCGCGAGGTGGTGGAGCGATGCCCTGGACTGGCCGATCGTCTATCAGGGCGACGAGGAGGACGATCCGGAGATCGAGGTGGGCCCCGCAGACGGCGCGCACCCCACCCTCCTGTTCCTGCGCGTGCCCGAGTCGAAGACGGTCAAGAACCGCCTGCACTTCGACTTCGTGCCCGACGATCAGGATGCCGAGGTCGAGCGCCTGCTCGCCCTCGGGGCCACGCGGGCCGACATCGGGCAGGACGAGGTGACCTGGGTGGTGCTCGCCGACCCGGAGGGGAACGAGTTCTGCGTGCTCAGCGCGCGCTGATCCGCCTGATCACGCCGGATTGGGTACCGTAGGGGCACACCGACACGAGAGGTCACCCCTGTGTATCTGAAGAGCTTGACCCTCAAGGGATTCAAGTCCTTCGCCAATCCCACCACCTTCGCCTTCGAGACCGGCGTCACCTGCGTCGTCGGCCCGAACGGATCGGGCAAGTCGAACGTGGTCGACGCCCTCGCCTGGGTGATGGGGGAGCAGGGAGCCAAGACGTTGCGCGGCGGCAAGATGGAAGACGTCATCTTCGCCGGCACCTCCACCAAGGGGCCGCTCGGCCGGGCCGAGGTCACGCTCACCATCGACAACGCGGATGGCGCGCTGCCGATCGAGTACTCCGAGGTGACGATCAGCCGCACGCTGTTCCGGAACGGCGGCAGCGAGTACGCCATCAACGGCGAGAGCTGCCGGCTGCTCGACGTGCAGGAACTGCTCTCCGACTCCGGTCTCGGCCGCGAGATGCACGTCATCGTGGGCCAGGGGCAGCTGGATGCGGTGCTGCACGCCACCCCCGAGGGCCGTCGCGGCTTCATCGAAGAGGCGGCGGGCATCCTGAAGCACCGTCGCCGCAAAGAGAAGACGCAGCGCAAGCTCGAGGCCATGCAGGCCAACCTCACCCGGCTGAGCGATCTGGCCGGGGAGATCCGGCGTCAGCTCAAGCCCTTGGGGCGTCAGGCCGAGGTCGCCAAGGAGGCCCAGTCGATCGCCGCCGTGGTGCGCGACGCCAAGGCGCGCCTGCTGGCGGACGAGATCGTGGGCCTGCGCACCGCGCTCGACCAGCACTCCCGCAGCGAGAGCGAGCGGCACACCGAACGGCTCGTGCTGCAGGAACGCCTCGAGCAGAACCGGCTGCGCATCGCCCGGCTGGAACAGGCGCAGGTCGGCGACGCCGTCGATCTCGCCCGCCGCACCAGCTTCGGCCTCGAATCGGTGCAGGAGCGCCTGCGCAACCTGTTCAACCTCGCCAACCAGCGGCTCGCCCTGCTGGGCGGCGAGGAGGGGATCCCGGATGCGGCGCCGAGCGTGAGCCCCGCGATGGTGGACGAGTCCCGGGTCGAGGCGGAGCGCCTGGCCGGCCAGGTCGGAGCGGCGCAGGGTGCGTGGGAGGCGGCGCAGGTGGTGACCGTCAAGGCGCGCGGATCGCTCGACGCGCTCGACGAGCAGATCGCCTACCAGAGCTCCCTCGTCTCCAAGCACGACCTCGAACTGTCCAAGCTCACCGGCCAGCTCGAGTCGGCGAACGCCCGGCTGGCCGCGGTGCGGGGCGAGGTGCTGCGGCAGCAGAACGCTCTCGACGCCGCGACGGGCCGCCGCGAGAGCGCCCAGGCCGACTTCGCGCGGGCCGAGGCCGAGGCCGGCGACGTGGTGGTCGATCAGACCGACCTCGACGAGGGCTACGAGTTCGCCCAATCCCAGGTGTTCGAGGCCGAGGCCGAGATCGAGCGACTGCGCGAAGAACTGCACACGCACGAGCGGGAACGCGACGGCCTCGCGGCCCGCACGAGCGCGCTCACCATGGCCCTGGACCAGAAAGACGGATCGGCCGACCTCGTGGCGGCTCGCCTGGCGGGCATCCGGGGCCTCGTCGCCGAGCACGTGAAGGTGAAGCCGGGGTTCGAGGCGGCCGTGGCGGCCGCGCTCGGTACGCTCGCGGATGCGGTGCTGGCCGACGACGCCGACGCGGCGATCGAGGCGGCGGAAGCGGCGTCGGCGGGGGACATGGGGCGTGTGGAGCTGGTGATCGCCGACGCGGATGCCGGTGCGGATGCGGGCTCGCCCGACGGCGACTCCGGCGGTCCGCGTGCGAACACCGCATGGTCGGCGCGATCCCTGGCGGAGACCCTGGTGGCCGGCATCGACGGCCTGGTGCCGGCGGTCTCGGTGGTCGAGGCCCCCGACGGTGTGCTCGGCATCCTCGGCTCGGTCGCCATCGCCGACGACCTCGGCTCCGCCCGGCGGGCCTGGGTGGCGGTGGAGTCGGGCGAAGGCGATTCGCGGGCGGCGGCCTCCGCGCTCACCGTCGTCACGCGGCAGGGCGAGGTGCTCACGCGCTACGTGTTGCGCGGCGGGTCGGGCGCGACCCGCTCGCGGATCGAGCTCGTCGCCGAACGCGACTCGGCCGCGGTCTCGCTCGACGAGCTCGATTCGGTGATCGAGCGCGCCCGCTTCGCACTCGCCGAGCAGCGCGGGATCGTGCAGGTGGCCAAGGAGCAGTCGCAGGCCGCCCTCTCCGCCCTGCGCGAGTACGACGCCAAGCTCGCGGCCCGCACCGAGCTGCTGAGCCGTCTGCGGGCGCAGGTCGACGCCAGTGCCGGGGAGCTCGATCGCCTGGGCACGGGCTTGAAGCTGGCTCAGGATGCCGTGGTGCAGGCCGAACAGGCGGCCGAGAAGGCGAGGGGCGAGCTCGACGTCGTGCGGGAGCGGCCGCGGCCGATCCTCGACGTGAGCTCGCGGGATGCCCTGCTCGGCGAGCTCGAGGCGGCGCGCGACCGCGAGGTCGAGGCACGGCTCGGGGTCGAGACCGCTCGCGAGCGGGTGCGGGCCGAGCAGGCGCGCACCGCGGCTCTGGAGCGGCAGCTCGAGGCCGATCGGGCCGCCGCGGAGGCGGCTGCCCGGCGCGCCGTCATCCGTCGCCGGCAGATCCGCTCGGCCACCGAGGTCGCGGAGGCCCTGCCACCGGTTCTGGCGTCGATCGACCGCTCCGTCGGCGAGGCGCGGCTGGAACTGGCTCAGCGTGAGGCCGAGCGCGCGGAGCAGAACGAGGAACTCGTCGCCCTGCGGCGGGACGAGTCGGCGCTGCGCGAACGGCTGCAGGCGATCACCGAGAACGTGCACGGGCTCGAACTGCAGATCTACGAGAAGAAGCTGCACCTCTCGGGGCTGCTCGAGCGCGCGGCGTCGGAGCTCGGGCTGATCGAGGAGGTGCTGGTGGCCGAGTACGGGCCCGACCAGCTGATCCCCGACGACAGCGAGGTCGTGCTGATCGACACCAGCGCCGAGGCGATCGAGGCCGCCGCCGCACAGCTCGCCGAGGCCGCGGAAGCAGAGGCGGCGGACGAGAGCGACGAAACAAATGATCTCGACGATCTCGACGATCTCGACGACCTCGCCGACCCGGCCGCCTCCGCCTCCGCATCCGTCCCCACCGGGCGCCCCTTCGTGCGCGCCGAGCAGCAGCAGCGCCTGGCGCGCGCCGAGCGCAAGCTGGGCGAACTCGGCCGGGTGAACCCGCTCGCCCTGGAGGAGTTCGACGCGCTCGAGCAGCGGCACACCTTCCTCACCGAGCAGCTCACCGACCTCACCAACACCCGCAAAGATCTGCTCACGATCATCGAGGAGATCGACGAGCGGATGCAGGTCATCTTCGAGAGCGCGTTCGCCGACACCGAGGAGGCGTTCGCGCAGGTGTTCCCGGTGCTCTTCCCGGGGGGTACCGGCTCCATCCGGCTCACCGATCCCGAGAACCTGCTCACCACCGGCATCGAGGTCTCGGTCAAGCCGGCCGGCAAGAAGATCGAGCGCCTCTCGCTGCTCTCCGGAGGTGAGCGCTCGCTCGCGGCCGTGGCTCTGCTGATCGCAATCTTCAAGGCCCGCCCCAGCCCGTTCTACATCATGGACGAGGTGGAGGCGGCGCTCGACGACGCCAACCTCGGCCGCCTGCTGACCATCTTCGAAGACCTCCGCCAGACCTCGCAGCTGATCGTCATCACCCACCAGAAGCGCACCATGGAGATCGCCGACGCCCTCTACGGCGTCTCGATGCGCCAGGACGGCGTCTCCGCCGTCGTCGGCCAGCGCGTGAAGCAGGAGTCGGCCGAATCCGCGGAGTCCGCCGCCTCCTGAGCCTGCGCTCACCGACGATCCGGTTAGCGGATGCCGAAATGTTGCCGACCGGGTCCCTATATCGGGTCGGTCGGCGAAATTTCGGCATCCGCTGACAAGACCCTGACGTGGAACGGACGTGAGTGGTGGCTGTGCGAGAGGGTCGTGGCGGCCCCAGTTGATGACGGTGGCCCGAGCGGCCGGGTGGCGTCAGCGCGAGCGGGCGGGTGGCGTCGGCGCGGGTGGGTGGCGGCGTGAGCGGGTGGGTGGCGGCGCGGGCGGGCGGGTGGCGTCGGCGCAGGCGGGCGGGTGGCGTCAGCGCGGGCGGACGGGCGGGTGGCGTCGGCGCGGGCGGGCGGGTGGCGTCAGCGCGGGTGGGTGGCGGCGCGAGCGGGCGGATGGCGTCGGCGCGGGTGGGTGGCGGCGCGGGCGGGCGGGCGGGCGGCGTCGGCGCGCATGGGTGGCGGCGCGCTCGGGTTGGTGTGGCGCGCGGGGGTGGTGCTGAGGTGGCCGAGGGCGCACAGTGTTCGCATGACGGAATTCGACGAGGTCTGGCGTTCGCTCGAGCAGACGGTGGCCAGCGGCTACGCGCCGGGCGTGGTGGCCGGCATCCGGCATCGAGGCCGTACCGAGTTCTTCGCGACCGGCCGCTACGCCTTCGACCCGGATGCGCCGCCGATGCGCGCCGACACCCCGTTCCGCGTCGCCTCGCTCGGCAAGCTCGTCGCCGGCGCGCTGTCCACCCTTCTGCTCCACGAGGGCGCGTTCGCGCTCGATGACCCCATCGAGCGCTGGCTCCCCGAGTTCGCCGACCCGAGGGTGCTGGTAGCTCCGGATGCGCCGCTCACCGAGACGGTCGCCGCCGATCGCTCCGTCACCGTCCGCGACCTGCTCACGATGACCGCCGGCTTCGCCTTCCCGTTCCCGGAGACGCCGCTCACCCGAGCCATGACCGAGCACGGCGTCGCCACCGGGGTGGTGCCCGCGCAGGTCACCGCCGACGAGTTCGCGCAGTGCCTCGGCGCGCTGCCGCTCGCCCGTCAGCCCGGCGGCCGTTTCGCCTACGACACGGCCGCCGACGTGCTGTCGATCCTCCTCGCCCGAGCCACCGGCGGAACCCTCGGCGACCTCGTCGAGGCGCGGATCGCCCGGCCCCTCGGCCTGGAGACGATGGGTTTCGCCGCCAAGGAGCCCCTGCCCACCCCTTACCGCCTGCGCGAGGGCGCCGACTCCGCCGACGGGGAGGCGGGCCTCGAGATCGCGCTCGACGTCGTCACGGCCTTCGAGCATCCGCCCCGGTTGGAATCCCTCCGAGGCGGCCTCGTCTGTTCGCTGCCCGACTTCCTGCGCTTCCTCACCGCGGTCGCCGACGACGACCTGCTCACCTTCGAACAGCGACTCAGCATGACCGGCGACCACCTCAGCGACGCCCAGCGCCTGGGCCTCGACGACCTGGGCGGCCCCGGCTACGGCTGGGGCTGGCAGACCGGCGTAGACCTCCTCCCGCCGAGAGGCGCGAGCCCCGAGGGCGAAGCCTTCCGAGCGGTAGCCCTCGCCTCCGAACCCTGGCGTTCCCCGGGCCGCTGGGGCTGGGCCGGAGGCACCGGCACGAGCGCCTACGTCGACCCCGCCCGCGACCTCACCGCCGCAGTCTTCACCCAGCACGAACTAGGAGCCCCCACCGACGACTTCGCCTTCTTCTGGGGCCCGCTGACGAACAGCATGCGCTAACAACCACCGAGCAAGACCCGAAGTCTCAGGCCGTACTCGACGACCCAAGGTGAGCGTGTGGCCGACGGGAGCGAGCGAAGCCCGCGCCCGTCGACCGCGCGCTCACATGTCGCGCGGCGCCGGGCAAGGACCGGCGCCGCCTGAGGCGGCCGAGCGACGCCCGGCCGCCTCAGCAGCTAACAGCGAAGCCCGGCGCGACCGGCAACAAGTCAGTGCGTAGAGGGTTCGCTCTCGATCTCGCTCCGGTCGCCCGACCACAGCGTGTGGAACGTCCCCTCGCGATCCACCCGCTTGTACGTGTGCGCCCCGAAGAAGTCGCGCTGACCCTGCACGAGCGCAGCCGGCAGCCGCACCGAGGCGAGCGAGTCGTAGTACGACAGCGCCGCACCGAAGCCGGGAACTGGCACGCCGGAGAGAGCGGCGGTCGACACCACGCGGCGCCAGGCGGCCTCGCCGTCGGCGACGGCCTTGGCGAAGTACGGGTCTTCCAAAAGCGTGGCGAGCGAGGGGTTGTTCTCGTACGCCTCGACGATGCGGTTCAGGAACTGCGCACGGATGATGCATCCGGCCCGCCAGATCTTCGCCACCGCACCCTTGTCGATCTCCCAGCCGTACTGCTCGGCGCCGGCGATGATCTCGTCGAAGCCCTGGGCGTAGGCGACCACCTTCGAGGCGTAGAGGGCGGCGCGGATGTCGTCGGCGAACGAGTCCACATCCACCTCCACGACGTCGGGTCGCGAGGTGATCGTCGACTGCACCGCAGCGCGCTGGGCGGGCTTGGACGACAGCGAGCGGGCGAACACGGCCTCCGCGATGCCGCCGACCGGCACCCCGAGGTCGAGGGCGTTCTGCACGGTCCACGAACCGGTGCCCTTCGCGCCGGCCTGGTCGAGCACGACGTCGACGAAGGGCTTGCCGGTCGCCGCATCCACCTGCTTCAGGATCTCGGCCGTGATCTCGATCAGGTACGACTCGAGGTCGCCCGAGTTCCACGCGGTGAACACCTCGGCCAGCTCGGCCGGCTCGCGCTTGGTCACGGTGCGCAGCAGGTCGTAGGCCTCGGCGATCAGCTGCATGTCCGCGTACTCGATGCCGTTGTGCACCATCTTCACGAAGTGCCCGGCGCCGTCGGTGCCGATGTGGGTCACGCAGGGCTCGCCCTCGGCCACGGCGGCGATCGAGGAGAGGATCGGGCCGAGGGTCTTGTACGCTTCGACGGTGCCGCCGGGCATGATCGAGGGGCCGTTCAGCGCGCCCTCCTCCCCGCCGGAGATGCCGGTGCCGACGAAGTGGATGCCGGTGGCCGACACGTCCTTCTCGCGGCGGATGGTGTCGTGGAAGTTCGCGTTACCGCCGTCGACGATGATGTCGCCCGGCTCGAAGCGGGCCGCGAGCTCGGAGATGACCGCATCCGTGCCGGCGCCGGCCTGCACCATGATGATCGCCGTGCGGGGCTTACTGAGCGAGGCCACGAAGTCGTCGACCGACTCGGAGGCCACGAAACCGGCTTCCGGATGCTCGGACACGAGCTTGCGGGTGCGCTCGGGCGAGCGGTTGTAGACGGCGACGGTGTTGCCCTCACGGCTGGCCAGGTTGCGGGCGAGGTTGGAGCCCATCACCGCCATCCCGACGACTCCGATGTTGGCGGTTCCTTCTGGCGTAGACATGCGTGCTGCTCCTCGTAGATGGCGAACCCTTCCAGCGTAGTAGAGCGGGTATGCGCACGAGCGGATGCGCTAGGCTTGGTGACTGAACTTCGGCGAGGGATGCACACGCAACCGCGAGCATCCGTTATCGACGCGGTGGACTGGGCCTTAACACGTCTTTCCTCTCGCTTCACGCGGTCGAGTTGAAAACCACACATCAGGCGGGCCCAGCGCTCGTCGACTACAGCGGGCCCAGCGGCTCGCACGAGGAGTAGAACCATGAGCGACGACACCAAGATCACCGCGGAGACCCGCACCCAGTTCGGCAAGGGCTTCGCCCGTCGCACGCGCGCCGCCGGCAAGATCCCCGCCGTCATCTACGGCCACGGCACCGAGCCGCAGCACATCAGCCTGCCCGGCCACCAGACCGCGCTCATCCTGCGCAAGTCGAACCAGGTGCTCGAGCTCACCATCGACGGCGTCGAGTCGCTCGCCCTGGTGAAGGACGTGCAGAAAGACCCCGTGCTCCAGATCATCGAGCACATCGACCTCGTCGTCATCCGCAAGGGTGAGAAGGTGCAGGTCGAGGTCAACGTGCACCTCGAGGGCGAGTCGGCTCCCGGCACCATCGCCACGCAGGACGCCAACACCGTGCTCCTCGAGGTCGAGGCCACCCACATCCCCGAGAGCGTCACGGTCTCGATCGAGGGACTGGAAGACGGCTCGCTGGTGCACGCCTCCGACATCACGCTGCCCGCCGGCGCGACCCTCATCAGCGACGAGGAGACCGTCATCGTCGGTATCTCCATCCCCGCCGAGGAGACCGACGAAGAGCCCGCCGAGGGCGAGGGTGCGGCCGAGTCGGTCAGCCCGGCCCCCGACGCCGAGTAAGCGCGCTGCGCCTTCTCGCACTGCTGCGACGAACCTCTTCGAACGTGAGCGACACCGACGCGTGGCTCGTGGTCGGCCTCGGCAACCCCGGGCCCGGCTACGCGGCCAACCGGCACAACGTGGGCCAGATGGTCACCGCCGAGCTGGCCGAGCGGATGCGCGCCGCGTTCAAGTCGCACAAGACGAACGCGCGGGTCGCCGAGGGACGCACCGTCCCCGGCGGCCCGCGTCTCGTCGTGGCGAACCCGAACACGTACATGAACGTCTCCGGGGGCCCGGTCAACGGCCTCCTGAAGTTCTACGGCATCCCGCCCGAGCGCCTGATCGTGGTGCACGACGAGCTCGACATCCCGTTCGACACCCTCAAGCTCAAGCAGGGTGGCGGGCACGGCGGCCACAACGGCCTCCGCGACATCATCCAGGCCACCGGATCGGCCGACTTCATCCGGGTGCGCGTCGGCATCGGCCGCCCGCCCGGCCGCATGCAGGCCGCCGACTTCGTGCTGCAGAACTTCTCGTCGGTGGAGCGCGACACCCTGCCGAACCTCGTCGTCGACGCGGCCGACGCGGTCGAGCTGATCGCCGCTTCGGGCCTCACGGCCGCCCAGCTGAAGGTGCACACGGCCTGAGCCGCATCCGTCCGCCCGGGAATCGCACGCGCGACCGGATGTCGGAGGGTCCGCGTAAACTCAGGGGGTGACTCTCCAAGGGATTATCGACGTACTCGCGCGCGCCTCCACGTTCGATAAGGCCCTGGCGAACGCCGGTCGCGACAGCGACTTCTCGCTGCCGGAGGGCATCCGCGCGCCGTTCCTCGCGGCGCTGCTCGCGCGGCGGGCCGAGCGCGACCTGCCCGCGGTGATGATGGTCGTCACGGCCACCGGGCGCGAGTCGGAGAAGCTGCGCGAGGCCCTCGGATGCTTCGCCCCTGACACCGACATCGTCGAGTTCCCGGCGTGGGAGACCCTGCCGCACGAGCGCCTGAGCCCGAGCGCCGAGATCGTCGGCAAGCGCATCGAGGCGCTGCGCCGGCTCGTGCTGTGGCAGCGCGCCCGCGATGCCGGCGAGAACCCGGCGCCGATGGTGGTCGTGGCCTCGGTGCGCGCGGCCCTGCAGCCGCTGGCCGCGAACCTCGCCGATCTCGAGCCGATCGTGCTGCAGAAGGGCGCCCGCGGCTTCGACCTCTCGGCGCTGTCGCTGCAGCTGGTCGAACTCGCGTACTCGCGCGTCGACATGGTCACCCGGCGAGGCGAGTACGCCGTGCGCGGCGGCATCCTCGACGTGTTCCCGCCCGTCGCCGAGCATCCGTACCGCGTCGACTTCTTCGGCGACGAGGTCGACGAGATCCGCGCGTTCTCGGTGGCCGACCAGCGCTCGCTGCCGGATGCGGTGGGCAGCGTGAGCCTGCCGCCGAGCCGCGAGCTGCTGCTCGACGATGCGGTGCGCCAGCGCGCCCGCGAGATGCAGCACGAGTTCCCGAGCCTCTCGGGGATGCTCGAGAAGATCGCGGAGGGCATTCCGGTCGAGGGTATGGAGTCGCTGGCACCCGCCCTGCTCGACGAGCTCGTGACCGTGGCGCACTACCTGCCGAAGGGCGCGGCGGTCGCCGTCGTCGGCCCCGAGCGCGTCGCCACCCGGGCGCTGAACCTCTCCGAGACGAACCGCGAGTTCCTCGCCGCCGCCTGGACGGCCGCCACCGCCGGGGCCGAGGCGCCGATCGACCTGGCCTCGGGCGAGTTCATCACGCTCAACGCGCTCCGCGACGCCGCCGGCACCGGTCGGGCGTGGTGGACGCTGAGCGAGTTCCAGCAGGGTCCCTCCGAGGAGGAGATCCTGCCGGAGCACCGCGAGCTCGAAGAGCACCTCACGCTGCGCATCGCCGCCGACGCGGTGCCGAGCTTCCAGGGCAACGCCGAGGGCGCCATCCAGCACGTCGCCGCGCGCCTCGCCGACGGCTGGGTCGTCGCCGTGGCCGCCAAGGGCCAGGGCCTGGTCGAGCGCGCCGCCGACGTGCTCGCCGAGCGGAACGTGCCGGGCCGGATGGTCGACGACTTCCCTGAGTCTCCCGACACCGGCGTCGCCTACCTGCTGAAGGCCGCGGTCGAGCACGGCTTCGAGCTGCCCGAGCTGAAGCTCGCGCTGATCGGTGAGACCGAGTTCTACGGCCGCACCGTCGGCTACGACACCCGCCAGGTGAAGAAGCTGGCGAGCCGTCGCAAGAACGTGGTCGACCCGCTTCAGCTGAAGACCGGCGACTTCGTGGTGCATCAGACCCACGGCATCGGCAAGTTCCTCGAGCTGACGCAGCGGGAGGTGTCGTCCGGCGGCCGCAACGCGGTGAAGACCACCCGTGAGTACCTCGTCATCGAGTACGCGCCGAGCAAGCGCGGCTACCCGGGCGACAAGCTCTACGTGCCCACCGACCAGCTCGACCTGCTCAGCCGCTACGTCGGCGGCGAGGCTCCGGGCCTCAGCAAGATGGGCGGCAGCGACTGGGCCGGCGCCAAGAGCAAGGCGCGCAAGGCCGTTCGCGACATCGCGGTCGAGCTCGTGAAGCTCTACTCGGCGCGGATGGCGTCGAAGGGGCACGCCTTCGGCCCCGACACCCCGTGGCAGCACGAGCTGGAGGAGTCGTTCCCGTTCCAGGAGACGCCCGACCAGCTCACCGTCATCGACGAGGTGAAGGCCGACATGGAGCGGCCGATCCCGATGGACCGCCTGCTCTCGGGCGACGTGGGCTTCGGCAAGACCGAGATCGCCATCCGGGCCGCGTTCAAGGCGGTTCAAGACGGCAAACAGGTCGCGATGCTCGTTCCCACCACGCTTCTGGTGCGTCAGCACATGGAGACCTTCGCCGAGCGCTTCGCCGGCTTCCCGGTGCACCTCAAGGCGCTCAGCCGCTTCCAGACCGACAAAGAGATGAAGGAGACCATCGCGGGGCTGGCCGACGGCACGGTCGACATCGTGATCGCGACCCATCGCATCCTGAGCGACAACATCGCCTTCAAAGACCTGGGCCTGCTCATCATCGACGAGGAGCAGCGCTTCGGGGTGGAGCACAAAGACCAGCTGAAGAAGCTCAAGACCAACGTCGACATCCTCGCCATGAGTGCGACGCCGATCCCGCGCACGCTGGAGATGGCGGTCACCGGCATCCGCGAGATGTCGACGCTCGCGACGCCGCCGGAAGACCGGCATCCGATCCTCACCTTCGTCGGGCCCTATTCCGACAAGCAGGTCTCGGCCGCCATCCGGCGCGAGCTGCTGCGCGAGGGCCAGGTGTTCTTCGTGCACAACCGGGTGTCGTCGATCAACAAGATCGCGGCGCAGCTGGCCGAGCTGGTGCCCGAGGCGCGGATCGCGGTGGCGCACGGTCAGATGAACGAGCACGTGCTCGAACAGGTGATCGTCGACTTCTGGGAGCGCAAGTTCGACGTGCTCGTGTCGACCACGATCATCGAGACCGGCATCGACATCGCGAACGCGAACACGCTGATCGTCGACCGGGCCGACAAGTACGGCCTGTCGCAGCTGCACCAGCTGCGTGGGCGGGTGGGCCGTGGGCGCGAGCGGGCGTATGCGTACCTGCTGTTCGACGAGCACAAGCCGCTGTCCGAGACGGCGAACGACCGCCTGTCGACGCTGGCGGCCAACAACGAGCTCGGCTCGGGCATCCAGGTGGCGCTGAAAGACCTCGAGATCCGCGGTGCCGGCAATCTGCTCGGCGGCGAGCAGGCCGGCCACATCGCAGGTGTCGGCTTCGACCTCTACCTGCGGATGATCGGCGAGGCCGTCTCCACCTTCCGCGGCGACGTGGCGGAGGGCCAGACCGAGCTGCGGCTCGAGCTGCCGGTGGACGCGCACATCCCCGAGGACTACGTCGACAGCGAGCGCCTGCGCCTCGAGGCCTACCAGAAGCTCTCGAC
Organism: Herbiconiux dendrobii; assembly: GCF_052048175.1. Classification (NCBI taxonomy): domain Bacteria; kingdom Bacillati; phylum Actinomycetota; class Actinomycetes; order Micrococcales; family Microbacteriaceae; genus Herbiconiux; species Herbiconiux dendrobii. The sequence goes on from NZ_JBLZQV010000006.1 coordinate 82,525, forward strand.
CGCGTCGGCGCCCACGGCCTCCGACGACTCGATCGACCGCGTGATCGAAGAGCTGACCGACCGCTACGGCGAGCCGCCGGCCGAGGTGTCGAACCTGATCGCGGTGTCGCGCCTGCGCCGTCAGGCCCAGAAGGCCTCGCTGAGCGAGGTCGTCACGATGGGATCGAACCTCCGTGTCGCGCCGGCCGACCTGGCCGACTCGATCCAGGTGCGCCTGCAGCGCATGTACCCCGGCTCGAAGTACTTCGCCCAGACGAACGCAGTCTCCATCCCGCTCCCCGTGGTCGACGGCGCCCCGCTCGCCGATGCCGCCCTCATCAACTGGACCTCGGCCCTCCTCGACGCGATCTTCGCCCCGGCGAAGACCCCCGCCACCACCTGATGGTGGCCGGGTAGCGGGGGGGGGNTTCGCCCAGACGAACGCAGTCTCCATCCCGCTCCCCGTGGTCGACGGCGCCCCGCTCGCCGATGCCGCCCTCATCAACTGGACCTCGGCCCTCCTCGACGCGATCTTCGCCCCGGCGAAGACCCCCGCCACCACCTGATGGTGGCCGGGTAGCGCGATCACGTCCAAACCCCGCGGGTTGGACGTGATCGCGCGACCAGAGTGCGGCGTGGGAGGCTGGGCACATGGCTGAGATCCCGGATGCCCCGACCGAACTCGAGCGGCTCGTGAAGGTGACCGCGCTGCTGCGGGCGCCCGGCGGATGCCCGTGGGACGCCGAGCAGACGCACGCGTCGCTCGTGCAGTACCTCACCGAGGAGACACACGAGCTGATCGACGCGATCGAGACGGGGTCGCGTGAGGAGATGATCGAGGAGCTCGGCGACGTGCTCTACCAGGTGGTGTTCCACACCGACATCGCGGCGAACACCCCGGGCGAGGACTTCACGATCGAGGACGTGGCCGCGCACATGACCGCGAAGATGGTGGGCCGGCATCCGCACGTCTTCGGCGACCTCGACCTCGAGACCGCAGGCGACGTCGAGAACGCCTGGGACTCGTTCAAGGCGCGCGAGAAGCCCAGCCGCACCAGCGTGCTCGACGGCATCCCGCTCGGCATGCCCTCGCTCGCCCTCGCCGACAAGCTCATCGGCAAAGCCCACAAGGTGGGCGTGCTCGAGAAGGATGCGCCGGCGATCGTGCCGGTCGCCTCCGAAGACGAGCTCGGCCCCCTGCTGCTGGCGATCGTGGCCTCGGCGAAAGCGCAGGGTCTCGACGCCGAGCGAGCCCTCCGCAGCACGCTCCGCGGCCTCCGCGAGGAGATCGCCGCCGCGGAGTCCACCCCCGCTACTTGACCACCCCCGAAGACGCTACGATCGTGCAACTGGTGTCGATCTACGGGGGAGTGACGGATGCGCTGGAGCCTGCGAGCGGGTGTGGCGGTGGCGGTCGCGTCGCTGCTGGTGGGCGGGCTCGTCTCGCCGGCGAATGCGGTGGTCGAGACCACCGCACCCGCAGCGGAGGCCTCGACCACCGAGGTGGCCGTGGCGTCGGCGCCGTACCTGAGGAATCTCAGCGCCTCCTATGACCTGTCGGCGACGCCCTTCTCCGTTTCTGCCACGACGTTCACGATCACCCTGCCGCCGGAGCTGGCCGATTTCGACCTCACGGAGCTCTCGTCGCGCATCCGCGGCTCTCATGCGCCCATGAGTGCGACCGTGACGGTCGACCCGTCGACGAATTCGGTCACCATTCCCATCAAGGAGGGATTCTTCACGTCCCCGGACACCCCTCCCACGCCGGACGGCTTCTACAACCTCAGCCTCACACTCGCTGCGTCGGCCTCGATGGCCACGGAGTCCTATCCGCCATCGCTCTACGAAGGTGAGACGGGGTCGTACGGCCTTTACAGCGGAATCTCGATCAGTGTGAAGCTGGCACCGGCCCCCGCCGCCGAGCCCGCGGATTATCGAGTCGACCTGTCCGCCGCGACGCCGAGTGACTTCGCGTACCGCACGATGTACTGGGCTGCTCCGGCCGACGCGTCCGCTCCTCCGGCGTTGTCGGAGACCCGGACGATCGACCTGACGGGTATGCCCTTCGGTCCGGACGCGACGGGCACCGTGCTCTCGACCACCGACGCGGCGACGACCGCAGAGGCGGAACTCTCCCAGCCGGCCGAGGGAACCACGCGCGTCGCGCTCTCCGACCTGAACGCGGAACCCTTCCTGACGGGTAACGGTCGCACCGTAGTGCGTGTACAGCAGACGATCGGGCGCGAACAGGTGAGCGTCGCGACGTCGGCGACGGTGGTGCATTCCGCGGTATCCCGCGACATCCTCACCACGCGCATCTCAGGGGCCGACCGCTACCTGGGTGCCATCGCTTATTCGCAGGCGCAGTTCCCCGGCGGAACACGGTCTGACTCCTTCCCCGATTTCAGTGTTCCGGTGGTCTACGCCGCCGACGGCGGGGCCTTCGCCGATGCCCTCAGCGCCGCGGCCGATGCCGCTGTGCACCACGGCGCTTTGCTGCTGCTCCCCGCCGGACGTCCGCCGTATCAGGCTCCGATGGAGTCCGTCAGCGAGATCGGGCGGTTGTACCCGGGCGATATCGTGATCTCAGGAGGCGAGGCCACGGTCTCGCGCGAGTGGTCCCTCCTTCTCGCCGACCAGGCGTCCACGAACAACCAGGCCGAGCGAATCCGGGGCGCCGACCGGTATGCGGTGTCGCGCGGACTCGCGCTGAGCGACGCCTACCCGTTCCCCGGCGCGGCCACGACCGTGTTCATCGCGACGGGAACGACCTTCCCCGACGCACTGGCCGCGGTGCCTGCTGCGGCCTCGAAGCAGGCGCCGGTGCTCCTCGTGAACGGCGGCGCCGACTCCCTGGACGCTCCGACCCTCGACGCCCTGAAGCGCCTCGGTGCGGCTTCGGTGGTGATCGTCGGTGGGCCGGCGTCCGTGTCGCCCGGCATCCAGTCGCAGTTGCAGTCGCTGCGCCCGGGAGCTGTGACACGTATCGGAGGAGCCGACCGGTACGAGGTCGCCGCCGCGGTCGCAGACCGCTACTTCCCCGATTCGAGTGAGGTCTTCCTGGCGACCGGCGCGACGTATTCCGACGCCCTGACCGGCGGTGTCCTCGCCGCCTCCCGAGACGCCCCGCTGCTGCTCAGTCGTCCAGACTGCGTGCCTGCTGCCACCCTCGATCTGATCGACTCGCCATCCGTGACCGCGGCGACCCTGCTCGGGGGCCCGGCGAGCCTGGGAAGGCCAGTGCTCGACCTCACGCGGTGCCGCTGACGAACGAGGGGCGCAATTCGACGTGAACGTTGAGGGGGAGAGCGGCATCTTCGTGAGAGCCGAGCTGCTCAGGCCACGGCGAGCCAGGCCGTGACCGCGGCGATTCGGCGCCAGGTGGCGGGGTCTCCGAAGTCGGCCGGGTCGGCGAAGACGGCCAGGCGCACCTGGTCCGTGGCCTCGTAGCGGATGTGCACCTCGTCGTCGGCCGGACCGATGGCGAACGTGGCGGGCTCGCTCGCCGGGAGCGGGACGGCGGAGGCCACCGCGTCGAAGCGCGCGGCCCGCAGCACGTACACGGTGAGCACGGTCGCGGTGGCCGAGGTGGCGTGCGGCATCACCTCTTCGTGCGCGTGCAGGCCGATCTCCAGGCACGGGAACGCCCGGTCGACGGTCGACGACGGCACGTCGGAGGCAGCGAGGGAGCCCGTCGAGCGCAGCCGGATCAGTGTGATGGGCTCGGTGCCGGGCGTGCCAGGCGTGCCAGGCGTGCCAGGCGTGCCAGGTGTGCCGGGCGTGCCGAGCGCCGCCAGCCGGGCGGGCATCTCGTCGCGGCGATCGAACTCGATCGTGAAGCCGTTCGCCGCCGCGAGACGGCTGAGCCTATAGCGCAGACGGATGCGCCGGCGGGCCGCGCGCTGGGTCAGCACCCAGGCGATCACCCACAGCACCGCGATGCCGAGGGTGATCCAGGGCACGAGTTCAAGCTCCCAGCCGCTGAGGGAGAGACCGAGGAACAGGATGATCACCGCGCCGCCGAGAAAGCTCAGCACGCGAGCGAGCGGATGCTTTCGCGGCGGGGCGACCCGACGGCGGAACTCCCGCAGGGCGTGCCCGTCCAGACGCTCGTTCAGGGCAGTCAGGTCGAACTCGTCGGCGCGTTGCTGCTGGACCATGGGGGCACCTCGCGATCTCGTGGGAGACAGTCTGGCATTAAGTGAGCATCGATCACTAGTGCGGACCGGGGATTTGGCCCGCCGCCGCACTCGCTACCCTTGAACCCATGGCTTCTCCCGTCTCACCCCCGCGCGGCATGCGCGATTTCCTGCCGGCCGACAAGGCGAAGAGGGAGCGGGTGCTCGGCCTCATCCGCGCCACCTACGCGGTGCACGGCTTCGACGAGATCGAGACGCCCGTGGTGGAGGACTACGCGCGCCTGCACGCCGGCCTCGGCGGCGACAACGAGAAGCTCGCCTTCAACGTGCTGAAGCGCGGTCTCGATGCCGACGCACTGGCCGCCGCCGCGGCATCCGGTGACGCCGACGAGCTCGCCGACCTCGGCCTCCGTTTCGACCTCACCGTGCCGCTCGCGCGCTTCTACGCCACCCACCGCGCGAACCTGCCGCAGGTGTTCCGCTCGGTGCAGATCGCCCCGGTCTGGCGGGCCGAGCGCCCGCAGAAGGGTCGCTACCGCCAGTTCGTGCAGTGCGACATCGACATCATCGGCGAGGCCGGCATCCTGGCCGAGGTCGAACTGCTCACGGCCACCCTGGCCACGCTCGACGCCCTGGGCCTGAAGGGCTGCCGCATCCGCATCAACGACCGCCGCATCCTGTTCGGGATGCTCGACGCCTTCGGCTTCGCCCCCGCCGAGCACTCCTCGGTGCTGATCACGGTCGACAAGCTCGACAAGGTCGGCACCTCCGGCGTCATCGACGAACTGCGCGGCAAGGGGGCGACGGATGCGGCCGTCGACGCCCTCGAGGCCTACTTCGCCGCCTCGCCACCCGCGGCGGCGGCAGATGGCGCCGGTGCCGGGGCCGGCGACATGGCCGAGGGCGACGTGCTCCCGGTCGAGTCGACTCCGCTGACGGCCGAAGCCGTCGCGTCGGCGCTGCCGGCCGGCGTCGCCCCCGAGGCGGTCACCGCGCTGGCCGAGATCGGCCTTGCGCTGCGCGCCGCCGACGTGGCGGGCGAGCTCGTGTTCGATCCCTTCCTCGTGCGCGGGATGGGCTACTACACCGGCACCATCTTCGAGATCGAGCACCCCGACTTCTCGTTCTCGCTCGGCGGCGGTGGCCGCTACGACGGCATGATCGGCCGCTTCCTCGGCGAAGACGTGCCGGCCTGCGGCTTCTCGATCGGCTTCGAGCGCATCATCGACCTGATCGAGGATCCCGCATCCGGCGACCTCGAGTCGATCGTGCTCGTGCACGACAAGGCCGCCGATCCGGCCCGCCTGCTCTCGCTCAAGACGCAGCTCGTGTCCCGGGGCACCCGCGTGCGCCTCGAGCGCCGCACGAAGAACCTCGCCCCGCTGCTCGACCGCTCCGCATCCGCCGGCTTCGCCTCCTTCGCCCTCGTTGGCCGCGAGACCACGGATGCCGCCACCCTCGACGTGAAGCCTCTCGCCTGACCGAACCCCCGCCGACCCGTCATCTGATGCCGTTATCGCTCCGGGATAACGGGATTATGTGACGGATCGGCGAAAGAGTGACACATAGATAGTTTGGCTATGTAAACTAGTTGACTGTGAACACAGTCATCGAACCCCAACAGGATCTCTCCGAACTGCTCTCCGACCTCGTGTCGGTCACGCACCGCCTCACCCGCATCGCCGCTCAGGCCACGGGCGAGTCCACGTCTCCCGCCACCTGGCGCACCCTCAGCGTGCTCAGCACCTTCGGGCCCATGCGGCTCGGCGAGCTCGCCAAGCAGAGCCGGGTCTCGCAGCCCACCATGACCAAGATCGTGGCGAACCTCAACGAGCTCGAGTGGATCCGCCGGATCGCCGACGTCGACGACGCCCGCGCCTGGCAGATCGCCCTCGCCCCCAAGGGGATGCGCGCCCTCGCCGAGTGGCGCGACCGCCTCGGCCAGGCTCTCGCCCCGATGTTCGACCACCTCGACCACGCCGAGCTCGACACCATCGGCCGCGCCCTCGACCTGCTGCACGAGTGCACGGATGTGCGGGCCGAGTCGACCGTGAAGGCGGCCTGAGCATGAGCGCCCCCGCCGACACCGCGAAGGGCGCCGGAACCCCGACGCCGAACACGCCCGCCACCAGCGGCCACGAGCCCACCGCCCACAAGACCGCCGCCCCCAAGAACTCGATCCTGCATCAGCCCAAGGCCGTCTGGGCCGTGGCCTTCGCCTGCGTCATCGCCTTCATGGGCATCGGCCTGGTCGACCCGATCCTCCCCGCCATCGCCGACAGCCTCGACGCCACGCAGACGCAGACCAGCCTGCTGTTCACCAGCTACCTGCTGATCACCGGCTTCGCGATGCTCTTCACGAGCTGGATCTCGACCCGCATCGGCGCCCGCACCACGCTGCTGATCGGCCTCGCCCTGATCGTGGCCTTCGCCCTCGCAGCAGGCCTCTCCGGCAGCGTCGAGCAGGTCATCGGCTTCCGCGCCGGCTGGGGCCTCGGCAACGCCCTGTTCATCTCCACCGCCCTCGCCACGATCGTGGGCGCGGCCAGCGGGGGAGCGAGCTCGGCGATCATCCTGTACGAGGCCGCACTCGGTCTCGGCATCGCGATCGGCCCGCTGCTCGGCGGACTGCTCGGCTCGATCAGCTGGCGCGGACCGTTCTTCGGCACCAGCGTGCTGATGGCGATCGGCTTCATCGCCATCGCCACCCTGATGAAGAAGTCGCCGCAGAAGCCGGTGCCCACGCCGCTGAGCGCCCCGTTCAAGGCCCTCACCCGCCCGGCACTGGCCATCCTCGCCATCGCGGCGCTGTTCTACAACATCGGCTTCTTCATCCTGCTCGCCTACACGCCGTTCCCGCTGGGGCTGGACGAGATCGGCCTCGGCCTCACCTTCTTCGGCTGGGGTCTGGCGGTGGCCATCACCTCGGTGTGGGTGGCCCCGTGGCTGACCCGCCGCATCCCGCGCACCCGCGTGCTCTGGACGGTGCTCATCCTCCTCGGCCTGGACCTCGTGGCCGCCGGCCTGCTCGTGTCGAGCACGGCGGGCCTGATCACCTGCGTGGTCGTGGGCGGTGCGCTGCTCGGCGTGATGAACACCGTGCTCACCGAATCGGTGATGGCGGCGACGGATCTGCCCCGCCCGGTCGCCTCCTCCGCCTACTCGGCCGTGCGCTTCCTGGGTGGCGCGGTCGCGCCGCCCGCCGCCTCCATCATCGCCGGAGCGTTCACGGCCGCGACCCCGTTCTACGTGGCCGCCGGATCCGTCGTCGTCGCCTCGCTCGTCATCATCCTGGGTCACCATGCCATCGCGCACGTCGACCACGAGGAGGAGGGCGAGCTCGAAGAGGCCGAGGCGATCACCGCGGGGGAGTAGCTCTGACGCGTGCACAACGAGAAATCTTGCACGATCTGCAGTAATTAGTTGATCGGCATCAACGATCTGAGTATTGTTGATGCCGATCAACTTTCTACGTCCTGGAGAACCGTGTCCCTCACCACTTCGAAAGCCGCCGCCGGCACCCCCGCGGCACCCCAGAAGATGCGGCGGGAGGTGCTCGCCCCGCTGTCCGGCCTCCTGCTCGGCATGTTCGTGGCGATGCTCGCCTCGACCGTCGTCTCGAGCTCGCTGCCCAAGATCATCGGTGACCTGGGCGGCACCCAGTCCGGATACACCTGGGTCGTCACCGCGACCCTGCTCGCCACGACGGTGTCGACGCCCATCTGGGGCAAGCTCGCCGACCTCACCAACCGCAAGCTGCTCATCCAGCTCTCCCTGGTGATCTTCGTGGTCGGATCGGGACTCGCCGGGCTCGCGCAGAGCACCGAGATGCTGATCTTCTTCCGGGTGCTGCAGGGTCTCGGCGCCGGCGGCCTCACCGCCCTCGTGCAGGTCGTGATGGCCGACATCATCCCGCCCCGCGAGCGTGGCCGGTACATGGGCCTGCTGGGCGCCGTGATGGCCGTGGCCACGGTCGGCGGCCCGCTGCTCGGCGGCGTGATCACCGACTCGGCCGGCTGGCGCTGGAACTTCTACATCTCGGTGCCCTTCGCGGTGGCCGCCATCATCCTGCTGCAGCGCACGCTGCACATCCCCACGCACAAGCGCACGGTCAAGATCGACTACCTGGGCGCCGCGCTGATCGCCGCGGGCGTCTCCCTGCTGCTGGTGTGGGTCACCCTGGCCGGCAACCAGTTCGAGTGGGGCTCGGCCACGAGCATCCTGATGGTCGCCGGTGCCGTGGTGCTGCTCGGCCTCGCCGTCTTCACCGAGTTCAAGGTCAAAGAGCCCATCATCCCGATGACGCTGTTCAAGAACCGCACCTTCTGGCTGGCCGTCATCGCCAGCATCTCGGTGGGCGTGGCCATGTTCGGCACGAGCGTCTTCCTCAGCCAGTACATGCAGCTCGCCCGGGGCAAGACCCCCACCGAGTCGGGCCTGCTGACCATCCCGATGATCGGCGGCGTGCTCATCTCCTCGATGGTCACCGGCCAGTTGATCAGCCGCTTCGGCAAGTGGAAGCGCTACATGGTCACCGGATCGGTGCTGCTCACCGTCGGCCTCCTGCTGATGGGCACCATCCGCTACGACACCAGCTTCTCCCTCGTGTTCGTCTACATGTTCGTGATGGGCGCCGGCGTCGGCATGGTGATGCAGAACCTCGTGCTGATCGTGCAGAACGCGGTGGATCCGCGCCAGATCGGCACGGCCAGCGCCTCGGTCGCGTTCTTCCGCAGCCTCGGCGGCACCATCGGCGTGAGCGTGATGGGCGCCGTGCTCGGCAGCCGCATCACCACCCTGGTCACCGACGGACTGGTGACGATGGGGGTCGACCCCTCGCAGACCGGTTCGCTCGAGGGCGGCGGCATCCCCGATCTCAGCACCCTGCCCGCACCCATCCGCACCCTGGTCGAATCGGCCTACGGCGAGGCGGTCGCCGACGTGTTCCTGATCGCCGTCCCGCTGGCCGTCATCTCGATCATCGCCATCGCGTTCCTGCCGAACCGCCCGCTCGGCACGAAGACCTCGGTGGAGCAGATCGCCGAGTCCGAGGCCGCCACGCTGGTGGCCGTGTCGGCCGCCGAGATCGCCGGTGACACGCAGAGCGAGGAGCGCATCGAGGCCGACCACCGGCAGGACGAGGCTCCGGATGATGCGGCCACCGCCTCGACGCCGCCGGGGCCGCCGAGCTCCCGGTGATCGGGCCCGACGCCCCCGGGGCCGATACCCTTGGGGCTGTGACCTCAGACGAACGGGCCGATGCCACTCTCGCCGTGGAGGACGAGATGGCTCGGCTCGTCCGGGCGGTGCGGGCCACCATCCACGAGAACGCGGCCCGGTTCTCGCCCGAGCTGCAGCCCTCGGGCTACTCGGTGCTGCGCACGATCGTGGCCCAGCATCCGGTCACCCCGGCCGCCGTCATCGCCGCCGTCGGCATGGACAAGAGCGCCGTGAGCCGGCAGCTGCGCATCCTGAAAGACCTGGGTTTCGTCACGAGCGAGCCCGACCCCGACGACCGTCGGGCGAGCCTGTTCTCGCCCACGGCCGACACGCTCGAACGGATGGCGATCATCCGGCAGCAGAACAAGGCCGCCTACGCCGGCACCTTCGACGACTGGGACACGGCCGACGTGACCACCTTCGCGCGCCTGCTGGGCGCCTTCATCGACAGGATCGAGAGACGATGACGTCTGTTGACACCCCCACCGCACCCTCCTCGGCACCTCCCGCTGCGCTCCCGTTGCGGGAACGCAAGAAGGCCGAGACCCGCACCGCCATCCACGAGGCCGCCCTGCGCCTGGTGGCGGCGAACGGCGTCGAGCACGCCTCCGTCGACGCCATCTGCTCGGAGGCCGGCGTCTCCAGCCGCACCTTCTTCAACTACTTCCCGTCGAAGGTCTCGGCCCTGGTGGGCCTGACCTCGTTCGAGATCACGGATGCCCAGCGCGAGCGCTTCCTCGAACACGAGGGCGAGCGGTGGCTGGTGCGCGATCTCTGCACCCTGATCGGCTCGATCATGGACTCCACCAGCCGCGACGGCCTCGACCGCGAGGCGATCCGCGACGTGCTGATGCGCCATCCGGAGATCGCGCCCGACGTCATCAAGTTCGCGGCCGAGCTGCGCCGCGACGTGCTCGCCCTCGCCGAGCGGCGCACCACGCCCCCACGGGCCCAGCTGGCCGTGGCGATGGTGATGTCGGCGGTGGACTGCGCCCTGCACCGCCCGGCCGACGCCCCCGACGAGGGAGAGTTCACCCGCTGGTTGTTCGCCGCCGTGATGGACATGCAGGCCATCGCGCGCGAATCGTTAGACTAGAGCCGCCCAGATCAGGGCTCTGATGCACAAGGAGAAAACCACCCGTGGCACTTATCGAAGCCGTTGGCGCTCGCGAAATTCTTGACTCCCGAGGAAACCCGACCGTCGAGGTCGAGGTCCTCCTCGAAGACGGCGTCGTCTCGCGCGCCGCCGTTCCCTCCGGCGCCTCCACCGGCGCCTTCGAGGCCTACGAGCTCCGCGACGGCGACAAGGGCCGCTACCTCGGCAAGGGCGTGCAGAAGGCCGTCGACGCCGTGATCGACGAGATCGGCCCCGCACTGGAGGGCTTCGACGCCACCGACCAGCGCCTGGTCGATGCCGCGATGATCGCCCTCGACGGCACCGAGAACAAGAAGCGCCTCGGCGCGAACGCCATCCTCGGCGTCTCGCTCGCCGTGGCCCGCGCGGCGGCCGACTCGGCCGACCTGCCCCTGTTCCGCTACGTCGGCGGCCCGAACGCGCACACCCTCCCCGTGCCGCTGATGAACATCGTCAACGGTGGCGCGCACGCCGACACCGGCGTCGACATCCAGGAGTTCATGGCCGTGCCGCTCGGCGCCGAGTCGTTCTCCGAGGCGCTCCGCTGGGGCGTCGAGACCTACCACTCGCTGAAGTCGCTGCTGAAGTCGAAGGGCCTGTCCACCGGCCTCGGTGACGAGGGCGGCTTCGCCCCGGAGCTGCCGAACAACCGCGAGGCGCTCGACTTCATCCTCGAGGCGATCACCCAGGCCGGCTTCACCCCCGGCAAGGACATCGCTCTCGCGCTGGACTGCGCCGCGAGCGAGTTCTTCGACGGCGGTGTCTACACCTTCGAAGGCCAGAAGCGCTCCGCGCAGGAGATGTCGGCCTACTACGCCGACCTCGTGGCGAACTACCCCCTCGTCTCGATCGAAGACCCGCTGAACGAAGACGACTGGGAGGGCTGGGCCCACCTGACCGCCGAGGTCGGCTCCAAGGTGCAGCTGGTGGGCGACGACCTCTACGTCACGAACCCCGCGCGTCTCGCGCAGGGCATCGCCGAGAAGGCCGGCAACTCGATCCTGGTCAAGGTCAACCAGATCGGCACGCTCACCGAGACGCTCGACGCGGTGGCTCTGGCGCAGCGCTCCGGCATGACGGCGATCCTCTCGCACCGCTCCGGCGAGACCGAGGACACCACCATCGCCGACCTGGCCGTGGCCGTCGACGCCGGCCAGATCAAGACCGGTGCGCCTGCCCGCAGCGAGCGGGTCGCCAAGTACAATCAGTTGCTGAGGATCGAAGAGGAGCTCGCCGAGGCCGCCGTGTACGCCGGCCGCAGCGCGTTCCCCCGCTTCTCCGCCTGACCAGGCGGCCGAGCACCCCGCTCCACGGCCGCCGATCCGGGCCGAGCAGCCCGAACAGAGGTAGTTTCATGCGGCAGCGCACACCGTCATCCCGCCCCGCGCGGGTGCCGGTCGCGCTGCCGCAGAACTCCCAGGCGGCGCCGTCGCAGTGGTTGCGCAGCATCCGCTTCTCCGGCTTCACGGCGCTGATGTTCGTGGTCATCGTGATGTTCGTGGTCATCATCGCGCCCGGGCTGCGGGTCTACGTCGAGCAGCGTGCCCAGCTCGCGGCGCTGCACGCCGACGTCGACGCGAAGACGGATCAGAACGCGCAGCTGACCGACGAGATCGCGCGCTGGAGCGACCCGGCCTACATCAAGGCCGAGGCCCGCGACCGGCTCTACTACGTGATGCCGGGCGAGACCAGCTTCCTCATCATCGACGACGTGCCCGCCGCATCCGAGGGCTCCGGCGCGGTCAGCGACACCATCAGCACCACGAACGTCGACTGGCTCTCGTCGGTGTTCGCCTCGGGCATGACCGCCGGGCTCTCCACGCAGACGCCCGGGCAACTGGAATCGGACGGATCCCTGCAGTGACCACCCCGCCCTTCGAGCCCGCCTCCGAGCGCGACCTCGCGGTCGCCTCCGCCCAGCTCGGCCGCCCGGTGCGCAACGTGCTGGGCATCGCGGCACGCTGCGTGTGCGGCAACCCGACGGTCGTGGCCACCGCTCCGCGGCTGGCCGACGGCACCCCGTTCCCCACCATCTACTACCTCTCGCACCCGGCGGCGACCGCCGCCATGAGCGATCTCGAGGCCGAGCACGTGATGGTCGAGTTCCAGGATGCGCTGGCCGAGGAGTCGCTCGCCGAGTCGTACGCCGCGGCCCACGCCGCCTACCTGGCCGACCGGGCGCAGTTCGGCGAGGTGCCCGAGATTGCCGGCATCTCCGCCGGGGGGATGCCCACGCGCGTGAAGTGCCTGCACGCCCTGGCCGCGCACTCGCTCGCCGCCGGCCCCGGCGTGAACCCGATCGGCGACCTCGCCCTGGCGCGCGGCGACTGGTCGCCCGCCGTGTGCGAGTGCGTCGCCTATCCGATCGAGGTCTGATGGGCTCCCGCCGCCCCGTCGCCGCCGGTCGTGCCGTTCGCACGCTCGTGGTCGTCGCGGTGGCCGGTGCCGTGGTGCTCGCGCCCTCCGCCCTCCCGGCGGCGCAGGCCGACAGCATCCGCTCGATGGAGTACTGGCTCGCCGACTACGGCTTCACCTCGGCGTGGGACACCACGCAGGGCAAGGGGGCGACGGTCGCGGTGATCGACACCGGCGTCGACGGCAGCGTCGCCGAGCTGCGCGGCGCCGTGGTGGACGGCACCGACGTGTCGGGCATCGGCACCCCCGACGGCCAGTTGCCGATCGGCGAGAGCTCGGAGCACGGCACGATGGTGGCCTCCCTCATCGCGGGCCGCGGCACCGGTTACGGCAACGGTGTCATCGGCGTGGCGCCCGAGGCCTCGCTGCTCGCGATCTCGGTGGCGCTGGGTGAGGGCGCCGTGGGCTCGGACGAGCAGATCGCGCACGCGGTGCGCTGGGCCGTCGATCACGGCGCCGACGTGATCAACATGTCGCTCACCCGCAACAGCCTGGACTGGCCCGAGAGCTGGGACGACGCCTTCTCCTACGCCTTCGACCACGACGTGGTGGTGGTCGCGGCCGCGGGCAACCGGGGGAGCGGCACCACCGAGGTGGGGGCTCCCGCCACCATCCCGGGCGTCGTGGCGGTGGCTGGCGTCGACAAGGCGGGGGACGCCAGCTTCGACGCCTCCTCGCAGGGCATCACGATCGCGGTGGCGGCGCCGAGCGAGCAGCTGGTCGGCGTGGTGCCGGGCGGCGGCTACGTGCTGTGGGACGGCACCTCAGGAGCCGCGCCGCTGGTCAGCGGCCTTGCCGCTCTGGTGAAGTCGGCGCATCCGGAGCTCTCGGCGGCCGACGTGATCCACCGCATCATCGCCACCGCGGTGCCGAAGGGCGATCCGGTGCCCGGCCCCATCTACGGCTACGGCTTGATCGACGCCGAGGCGGCGGTCGACGCCGAAGTGGCGCCGCTGCCCCCCGGGTCGGCCAACCCGATCGGCGACCTGGCCGCCTGGATCGCGACCTACCGGCCGAGCTCCGGCACGGTCTCGGTCGACACGCTGGTCATCCCGGCGCCCGCCGATCCCGAGGTCGGGGCCGCCGCCCCTGACCCGACGACCCCCGCACCGGGGGTGTACGATGTACTGCATTGGGCGGTGCCGCTGGGGCTCCTGCTCGGGTTCCTCATCCTGATGGCGACATTCGCCTTAGGAGCGGTCACGCATTTCAAAGGGCTGCGCCGCAAGTAGTAGCCTGTACGCAGGCCCCTGTACTGAGGAGATCGTTTCACTGTGCCCAAGATCCTGATTGTCGGCGGCGGCTACGCCGGTTTCTACACCGCGTGGAAGCTCGAGAAGTGGCTCCGTTCCGGCGAGGCCGAGGTCACGGTGGTCGACCCGCTGCCGTACATGACCTACCAGCCGTTCCTTCCCGAGGTGGCCGCCGGCTCGATCGAGCCCCGTCACGCGGTGGTCGGCATCCGTCGCCATCTCAAGAAGACCCGCGTCATCGCCGCGAAGGTCACCCACATCTCGCACGCCACGAAGACCGCGACCATCACGCCGGTCGAGGGTGCGGGCGAGCCGTGGGAGGAGCAGTACGACATCATCGTCGTCACCGCCGGCGCCGTGTCGCGCACCTTCCCGATCCCGGGCGTGGCCGACGAGGCCATCGGCCTCAAGACCATCGAGGAGGCGACCGCGATCCGCGACCGCATCCTCACCAACTTCGACAAGGCGGCCCAGCTGCCCGCCGGTCCCGAGCGCGCCCGCCTGCTCACCGTCGTGGTGGTCGGTGGCGGCTTCGCCGGCATCGAGGTGTTCGCCGAACTGCGCTCGTTCGTCTCGGCCCTCGTCGAGTCGTACCCCGAGATCGGCTTCGAAGACACCCACTTCCACCTGATCGAGGCCATGGGCCGGATCATGCCGGAGGTCAGCCTGCCCACCTCGCTCTGGGTCATCAAGAACCTGGCCGAGCGCGGTGCGCAGATCCACCTCGACACCCAGCTCAAGTCGGCCGTGGGCGGCGTCATCGAGCTCTCGACCGGTGAGTCGTTCGAGTCGGACACCATCATCTGGACGGCGGGCGTCATGGCCACGCCCGACATCAAGAACTCCGACCTCCCGATCGAGGAGCGCGGGCGCCTGCGCGTGCGCGCCGACCTGCGGGTCGAGGGCGACGACGGCATCGTCGAGGGTGCCTGGGGCGCCGGCGACGTGTCGGCCGTACCCGACCTGACGGGTGCGGGCGTCGGCGGCTTCTGCGTGCCGAACGCGCAGCACGCGGTTCGCCAGGGCAAGCTGCTCGCCAAGAACATCGTCGCCGACCTGCGCGGCGAGGGCGTCAAGGAGTACTACCACAAGAACCTCGGTGCGGTCGCGGGCCTCGGCCTGGGTATCGGCGTGTTCCAGTCGGGCAAGATCGCGCTCAAGGGCCTGCCGGCCTGGTTCGCGCACCGCGGCTACCACGGTCTGGCGATGCCTTCGTGGGAGCGCAAGTTCCGCGTCATCTGGGGCTGGGTGAACAACTTCTTCCTCGGCCGCGACAACGTCTCGCTCGAGGCCCGCGTGCACCCGCGCGCCGCCTTCGAGCAGTTCGCGGCTCGTCCGCGTGTCGCCCCGGCCACCGCCTCGACGCCGGCCCAGGCTCCCGCCGCCCCGGCGCCGGCCGAGAAGAAGACGCTCCAGCCCGCCGGTGCGGCCCCCGCCAACCCCGAGCTGCCCGGTTCGCACAGCTCGGAGCCCGCGGCCACCGCCGAGGTCAACGGGATCGCCGCCACCGACTCCGCTCCCGACGCGCCCAAGGCCAAGGCCACCAAGCCCCGCACGAAGGCCCCCACCGCCAAGGCCGCCACGGCCAAGGCTGCGGAGTAGTCTTCCTCCTCTCGCACCGCATCCGGATCCGCCCCTGAACTTGCGTCAGGGGCGGATCCGCGTTTCGGGCGGGATCGCGCCCACGGCCCCGCGATACCATGAGGCTCCCGCCCCCATAGCCCAATCGGCAGAGGCAGACGACTTAAAATCGTTTCAGTCTGGGTTCGAGTCCCAGTGGGGGTACCGGTTGCCCGCCCGTCAGATCCGCTTAGTTCCGCGGAAGTGAGGCCACTTCAGCCCCACCTGGCCCGCTCTGTGGACGCGGAGTGGACACAACCGACAGCGCGCGAGCGTCGTCGAGGGCCTCTGCAACGGCGTCGAGGTCGTCCTCGAACAGGTCGGCGTAGGTGTCGAGTGTCATCGCTGCGGAGGCGTGACCGAGCATGCGCTGCACGGCCTTCACATTGGCGCCAGCGGACACTGCGAGGCTGGCCGCGGTGTGGCGGAGGTCGTGGATGGTGATGCGGGGGAGTGTCGGGTCGAGCTGCTGAGCGCGGACGATCGCGGCCTCGTACCAGCCGTCACGGTTCGACGGTCGCAGCATGTGGTTGTGGCCGTCTCCGAAGACCAGCTGATCGCGGCGCCGGCCCTCGCACAGTGCCGCGAGTTCGGGCGCCAGGAACGCGGGGAACGGCACGCTGCGCGCCTCGTGGCTCTTCGGGGTGCCGAGGTGGATGCGGCCGCTGACCAGCACGGCGTTCTCACGCACATTCGCGCGGCGGCGCAGCATCTCGAGGTCGCTGACGCGGAGTGCGGTCGCTTCGCCCCACCGGAGGCCCGTGTAGGCCAGGAAGCGGACGAGGGTGCCGTGCTGTCGCGCTGAGGCTGCAAGGCCTTCCACCTGGCCGTGGGTGAGGTACGGGTGCGCTCTGCGGGTCTTCCGGGGCAGGTCGACGCCGCGTGCTGTGTTCGTGGCGATCCTGCGGTCCTTCACGGCGACGTCGAGGATGGCGGCCAGGATGCCGTAGGTGCGGATGACTGTCGACGCCGAGCGGGGCCCGGGCTTCGTGTGCGTGGTGGTCGCGGTGCCGGCCGACAGCTGGGTAACCCACTTCTGCACTTCGGAGTGCCGGATGGACGAGACGGCGCGGGCGCCCCATTGTGGTTCGACGTACAGCCGCCAGTTGATGCGGAGAGGCTCGAGCGCGGACGGCTTGAGGTTCGCCTTCGATGCCAGCCAGTCGACGCCGAGAGCGCCCACCGTGACGCGCGCTGAGGCGGTGTCGATGAACTCGCCGCGAGCCTTCGAGATCTCCTTCTCGGCGAGGTAGAGCTCGGCGTCACGCTTCGTTCTGAAGCCACGCTTCGAGGCCTGCGAGTGATCGGGCTTCCGGTACCGGACCCTGTAGCGGCGGCCGGCCGCGGTGTCGTACGACTCGACGCTACCCACGCCAGTCGATCCCGTGACTCTCGAGGGAGGCCTGCGTGCTCCGCATGTAGTCCAGAATCGCCTCTTCCCGCTCGAGCAGATCTGCGATCTCTCGCTCGTTTCCGTCGAGCTGGCGCGCTTCCCGGATCTGGTCTTTCACACGCTGCAGGTCACGCGTGTGGCGCTCCATCGTTCGGATCGCGAGCATCATCTGGCCAGAGTCGAGGGTTGCCGGCGTCTGATTCATCAACGGGAGGCCTTGATCGATCCAGCCGCTCATCCACTGGATCGCGTATCGCACTTGGCCATCGCCGTCGGAGGTCTGGATCCGCTCGCGTGGCTTGTCCAGAGGGAACAGCAACGCTGTCGGTGAGACGCGCAGAGCCCAAGCTATCGCGAGGAGTTGCTGCACTCCGATGTCTGTCCGGCGGCCGGTCTCGATGTTGGCCACGATCGATCGGGTTAGGCCGGCGCCGGCCCTCTCGGCCAGCTGCTCGGCGGACAGTCCGTTCATCTTGCGGTAGTTGGCGATGCGTCGGCCGATGGCCTCGAAGTCTAGATCGATCACGGAAACTCACATTATCGGAGATTATGTGTTGTCATCACGCAATGGCTGCTAATGTGATGTCACGACACAAGAAGGGAGTGTTTGTGACATGACAGACACCAGTGAGACGGGCTATCTGAAGCCCGAAGAGGTCAGCAAGATGGCACGCGTCTCGGTCGCGCACCTGGCGCAGCTGCGATTCCGCGGCACGGGACCGAAGTTCCTGAAGCCCACCCCGCGCACGGTGCTCTATCGGGAGGCCGATGTTCGCGCATGGCTCGAGGCGAGCGAGCAGACGATGACCGGCGCCGGTGCGGCGTGAACGCGCAGACGACAGAAGCCCCGGCGGCAACCGGGGCTTCGACGGACCAGCACACAGCACTGACCAGGGGGTATGAACTCATGAACACCGTAACACCCAGCGCCACCGAGGACGAGAACTTCACGTTCTCCACCAGCGAGCCGACGCTGCTCGAAATCGACGCCTGCGAGAAGTACCTGCGTGACGGATGCCGTGTGGACACAGAATGGACACACTCGCTCGCAAACTGAGTGATTCAGGCTTCGCGCCGTAATCGAAGATCGCCGGAATCTCGGGGGAGTAGGCACGAAGGCGCGTCGTTTCAGGGGACGGCTTAGCTTTCGAGTCCCAGTGGGGGTACATCTCTCGTCGCGCTTGACCCGCTATGTGACATCCCGGCAAGCAGAGACGTACTTCACTGCGACCAACCCGACGGATCTGCCCATCGATGTCGTCTTCCAGGCGCCACGGTTTCAAGGTGCGGTCGAGCTCTACGGATACGGGTTCGGGGCGTGGGACATCTCGTTGAATGCCACGACGCTCACCTGCACAGCAACGGTGCCCGCGCAGAGTTCCCTGACCACGCCATTCCTCGGCTACTTCACGCGGACACCTCCGACGTCAGCGGTTCTGCAAGGCGTGCTCAGCCCGGCGGCGAATCCGCCCGCCCCGTTTGTGAGTATCACTTTCAGCTAGGCGGAAGACCGGTTGCCGCCGCCGGTGGGGTGGAGGCGGTGTTCGGATGCGCCCGACGAGATGGGGGAGTTAGCTGGGTGACATGACCAGTTCTGCCGACAAGCGCGAAGACCAGCTCACCGCCGCCCCGAAGTCCACCGAGGCGGATGCCGCGCCGCGCATCGACGTGACCGAGACCTCGGACGGCGTCACGCGCATCGACGTGCGCGACGACGCCGAAGTGCGGCCCGGCAAGCCCGACGTCCCCGGAGCCTGATCACGCGGCGCGGGGTGGGGAATCCGCAGGAAGTGGGTACATTCGGTAGTGCGGGCATCTTCCGCGCACCGTAGCGTGAGAGATCCGCCGGCACATCGCCGGAACCGCAGAGCACCAAGGCGATTCCCTGCCGCCGGTCGGGGATCGGCCCGTCCGGGAGACGCCGATGTCGCAGGGGAGCGTGAGGACCGTCGGGCTGTTCGACGCCGATGCCGACGTGCTGGCGGCCAAGGCCGCGACGCTGAACGCGCTGCCCGAGTTCGAGCTGCAGATCGCGGCGGCCTCGCTCGGCCAGATGCTGACCAGCCCGGCCTTCCCCACCGACGTGGTGATCATCCAGCAGCGCGCGGGCGAGCGGGTGTCGATCAACTACAAGATCCGTGTGTGCCGGCTGGCGGATGCCGCCGTGATCGTGATCGCCGACGGGCCCGACAGCGACCTGGCCGACGACGTGGGGCTGCTGATGACGCCGGTGCAGAGCTTCGACGAAGCCGTCGCGCTCATCCGTGGCTGAGCGCCGCTTGAGCCCGGCCTGGGCCCCACCTGGGCTTCACCTTGACCTCGCCCGATCCGACCGCAAATAGACTGGGGTCATCGATATTCCGAGAGACTCGAGGATCACGTGAACGCAGCCCAGCCCATCCGTTTCGGCTACAAGGCCTCGGCCGAGCAGTTCGCCCCGAGCGAGCTGCTCGAGTACGGCGTGCTGGCGGAGAAGAACGGTTTCGACTCGCTCTTCGTCTCCGACCATCTCCAGCCGTGGAACCACGAGGGCGGCCACGCTCCAGCGGCGATGCCGTGGCTCGGCGCCCTCGGCGCCAGCACCGAGCGCATCATCATGGGCACCTCGGTGCTCACCCCCTCGTTCCGCTACCACCCGGGCGTGGTGGCCCAGGCCTTCGGCACGCTCGGGGCGATGTTCCCGGGGCGCGTCATCCTGGGCGTCGGATCGGGTGAAGCGCTGAACGAGGTCGCGCTCGGCTTCGAGTGGCCCGACATGAAGGAGCGGTTCGCCCGCCTCAAGGAGGCCATCCAGCTGATCGAGAAGCTCTGGAGCGAAGACGAGGTCACCTTCGACGGCCAGTTCTTCCGCACCCAGGGCGCCACCATCTACGACCGGCCCGAGACCCCGGTGCCCATCTACATCGGCGCCTCCGGTCCGGCCGCCACGCGCTTGGCGGGACGGATCGCCTCCGGCTTCATCACCACCTCGGGCAAGGCCCGCGAGCTCTACACCGACACGCTGTTGCCGGCGCTGGCGGAGGGGATAGAGAAGGGCGGCCGCGCCGAGGGCGAGGTCGACACCCTGATGGAGATGAAGGTCTCGTTCGACCACGACCACGAACGCGCCCTGCAGGACACCCGGTACTGGGCGCCGCTCGCCCTCACGCCCGAGGAGAAGATGACCGTGCACAGCCCGGTCGAGATGCAGCGCCTCGCCGACGAACTGCCGATCGAGCGGGCGGCCTCGCGCTGGATCGTGTCGACCGACCCCGACGAGCACGTCGCGCGCATCAAGGAGTACCTCGACCTGGGCTTCCGGCACCTGGTGTTCCACGGGCCGGGCGCCGACCAGAAGCGCTTCATCGAGCTCTACGGGAGCGAGATCCTGCCGCGGTTGCGGGCTGAGCTCTAGGGGGATGTGCTAGCTGCCGGGGGCGCCGGGCTTAGCTCGGCGCTCCCGGGGCTCGCCGGTCCCTGCTCGGCGAGCCCCGACATGTGAGCGCGCGGTCGACGGACGCGGCCTGCGGTCGCATCCGTCGGCCACACGCTCACCTTGGGTCGTCGGGTACGGCCCGTCACGCGGTGACTTCGCTGGTGGTTGACCCAGGTATCAGGCCGTTGTCGACGACCGGCAGCTAGCTAATCTTCGAGTGCGCTCCGAGGCGGTGCCAGGTGCGGTTGTGGTACACCAGGGGCTCGGCCTCGACGGCGTCTGCCGCGTGGTCGCCTGCGGCGGGCGCCATCGTCTCGAGGGCCTGCACGGCTACGACGGTGGAGCCGCCGGCCTCCATCTTGTTGACGACCCGGCCGCGGATCCAGGCGTGCGCCGCCGGGAAGTACGGCTCGCCCGTGGGCAGGCGGGCCCAGATCGAGGTGTCGGCGAAGCGGTCGATGCCGCTGGTGGCGCCGAGCTTCGCGATGTCGAGTTGCGCCGCCCCGAGCAGGTGCACGACGACGGTGTCGGCCTTGCGGATGGTGGGGGTGCTGGAGGAGAGCTCCGAGACGGAGAAGACCAGAAGCGGCGGGGCGACGCTCACCGAGAAGACCGAGGTGGCCGTGAGGGCGACGGGGCCGTCGCCGGCATCCGCGGTGATGACGGCCACACCGGCGGGGTGGTTGCGGAACGCCGCCTTGAACTCGTCGGGGGTGACGCCCGGTTCGGCACTCGGATGCGGGATCAGCTGATGGTCGGCCGCCGCCTCGGCCTCGTGCTCGGCCGGGAGCCGCACGATGCCGGTGTTCTGCTCGTCGTCGGATGCGGCCGTGGCCGGGTTCTGTGCGTCATTCACCCTTCGATCCTACGACCGGCCCGGGGAGGGCCTACCGGTCGGACCGAGGCGCACCGGCCTCCACCACCGGTTCGTCGTCGTCGGCGACGAACCGCATCCAGGCCCAGGCCGAGAGGCAGACGGCCGCGAAACCGACGGCCAGCACTATCGGCAGCACGAGGGCACCCGAGGCCGCCACCGTGATGAGCGAGGGCACGAAGAGCATCGCCAGCGCGGTGTACGAGGCGAGGGCGAGCAGCGTCCAGGTGGCCGGCGAGAAGGCCAGGATGCGGCGGCCGGCGGAGCCCGCCACCGGCAGCAGCAGCACACTGGCGCTGCCGAAGGAGGCGAGCGTCACCACGTTGGTGAACTCGGCGATCGCCGTGCTCCAGAGCTCGGGGGAGAGTGTGGCACCGGATGCCCCGGCGGAGGCCGCGGCCGCAGTCGCCGCTGCGCCTCCCGCGAGCCAGGCGAAGGCCCCGAGCACGAGCAGGCCGAGCACCTGCACGGTGGCGAGCGTTCCGCGGGCGACCCGCGCCGTGCTCGCCGTGACCGTCGCGCCGACGCCCGCCACCAGCCCGAACACCAGCACCGGGTCGAGCTCCGCCAGGCGCGACACCAGAGCCAGCGCGGCGGCCAGCAGCAGGTAACCCGCCCGCAGCCGGGGCCGCGCCTCGACACCGAAGACCTTCCGGGCGAGGGCGGCGGGCACCAGTGTGCCGACCACGTTCACCACGAACAGGGCGGCGAGCACCGCCAGGAACAGCCGCAGATAGGCCGGCTGGCCGAGCACGGGGCTGGAGAGCGTCACGATCGCGGCGGCGGCCGTCAGGGTCACCGCGGTGCGCACCACAGGGCCGACCCGCACCTCGGGAGCCCGCTCGTACTCGACCCGGCCGCGATTGCGCCCGAGCACGCGGCCGATCGCGGCCAGCGGGGCACGCACCGCGGACCCGGCACGAGCCGATCCCGGGCGCCCGGAGGCGGCCACGCTCGCGCCGACGGTGGCGCTGAGCAGCCGGCTCGGCAGGGCGATGAGCACGAGCGCGATCACCCCGGCCACCAGGGCGATCCACCAGACGGACTGGGCTTGGGCGCCGAGCGCCGGCTGCAGCGCGGCCGAAAAGCGCGTGGCGTCGGTCCAGGTGCCCGATCCGGGGCCGGAGCCGGGCGGGACGGCTGCGCCGCCGTCGCCGGGAGCAGCGGGCGAGTCGGCGCCGCCCTCCGGAGAGCCGGGCACGGAGCCCGGAGGGGCTGCGGCCGATCCGTCCGTTCCCTCGGGGCTCTGAGGCGAGGCCGGGCTGCTGCCGGGCGCGGTCGGTGAGGCCGCACCGGGGGTGCCGGTGGCCGAGGGCGGCGGTGTCGCCGAGCCTGCGCCCTGGAAGGCGAGCGAGAGCGGGCCGCTCTGCACGCTCACGTTGCCCGCGGCATCCTGCTGCAGCACGGCGAGGCTGTAGGTGCCGGCGGGCACCGGCGAGGCCGCGCACGACCACGCGTTTCCGGCGACCACCGCTTCGCAGAGCACCTGCGGCCCGGCGAACACCGAGACGGTGGCGCCGTCTTCGCCGGTTCCGCTGAAGACGGCACCCGCAAGCGGCAGCACGGTGCCGGCCGTGGGGGAGAGCAGCACGGGAGCGGCCGGAACGGTGGCGTCGATCCGGATGGCGACCGAGGCGGCGGCGGGAGAGGCGGTGCCGTCGCTCCACGATGTCGTCTGGCTGGCCGACACGCGGTAGTCGCCGTCGCGGAGGCCGGACGGGCCGGCGAGCGGGCACGACCAGGCCCCCGATCCGTCGGCCGTTCCGGTGCAGCTCAGGTCGCCCGTGCTGGCCGTGACGGCGGCCCCCGGATACGCCGAGCCCTGCACGACCGCGTTGGTGAGGGCACCGCGCGGCCCGCCGGTCACCACCGGTGCGGTCAGCACGCGCACCGTGACGGCGCTCGACACGTTTCCGGAGTCGGCCAGCTCGATCACGCGGAGGCTCGTCGAGGGTGAGCTCGTGAGCCCGCTCGCCTCGCAGGAGAAGTCGCCCGAGGCGTCTGCGGTCACGATGCACAGCGGTTCGGAGGAGCCGCCGGTCAGGATCTGCACGGTGCTGCCCGCGGTGGCGGACCCGGCGACCAGCACGCTGCCGTCGATCAGGGCGCCGTCGCTCGGGGAGGAGATGACGGGGGGATCGGGCGCGGGCGTGGGGTCGGGCGTCTCGGTCGGCGTCGCGCTCGGCGGAGCAGGGCTCGGTGACTCCTCGATGGGCGCGCCCTCCGGAGGCGGGGCTTCGGTGGGTGCGGCCTCTGTGGGTGCTGCTTCGGTCGGTTCGGCCTCTGTGGGCGCGGCCACCGGAGGGGCGACCTCGGCGGGCGCAGCCGTCTCGGTCGGCTCGGCCCAAGCGCTCGCACCGGCCCCGGCGACCAGGAATCCGCCCGTGAGAACGAGCGCGAGGACCGTCGAGATCAGCACCCGGAATCGCCGGTCCGCGCCGTCACGAGGTCGCGACGACGCCTGCTCCCACTCGTTACGCGAACCCGACACCTCCGTCTATTCAGCCTGACCGCTCGCGATCCGCACCACCCTGCTCCCGGCGTTTCGCATGAAATTCGGAGGTGGGGATGTACAGCCGGGCGCAGCGTGCGGCATACTGACGCAACTGGGTCAACTGACCCACTTCCGTCGGTGCGGGGCCGATGGATCCCCGGCGGGGCGGAGGTGCAGCATGGCGCGGATGCCCGTGACCGAGCGCCGCAGCCGCCTGCTCGCCGCCGCCTTCGACGTGATCGCCGTGCACGGCGTCGCCGGTGCCACCACCCGCGCGGTGGTCGAGGCGGCCGGGATGAAGCTCGCCAGCTTCCACTACGCCTTCGCCTCCCGCGAGGAGCTGCTGGCCGAACTGGTCGCCGAGGTGGTCGACGGTCAGCAGGTGGTGCTCGAGGTGACCAGCGGATCGGGCAGCAGCCTCGAGGCCGTGCTCGAACTCGGCCTCCGCAGCTACTTCGCTCAGGTGCGTGCCGATCCGCTGCGCGAGCGCGCGATGTTCGAACTCACCCAGTACTCCATCCGCACCCCTGGCATGCGCGAGCTCGCGGCCCGGCAGTACGAGCGGTACCGCAGCCTGGCGGAGGAATCGCTCGCCGAGGCCGCCCAGCGCACGGGCGCCGAGTGGCGGAGGCCGCTGCCCGATCTCGCCGCCGACCTCGTCGTGCTCACCGACGGCATCACGCTCGCCTGGCTGGCCGACGGCGACGACGAGCGCGCCGACCGCAGCATCCGCTTCGCCGCCCGCGCGCTCGCCGCGGAGGCCGAACCCCGTGCCGAGGCCGAGACCGAGACCGAGACCGTCCCGGGCATCCGCCCCGCCGGCCACCACGAGCCCCACCGACCACCACGAGAGGGATCGCATGACCGCCGAGCGTGACGAAGCCGCCCCGCAGGCCCTCGCCGAACCGGTGCGCCGGGTCGGCGGCGCCTGGATCGCCCTGTTCGCGGCCGGCTGGCTCGGGGTGTGGATGGCCCAGCTCACGCCGGTGCAGCTTCTGCTGCCCCTGCAGGTGGAGGAGCACGTCACCAGCGGCGAGTGGACCGACAGCGTGGTGGCGTTCGGCGTCGTCTCGGCCATCGCCGGCGTCTTCGCGCTGGTGACCTTCCCCGTGACGGGAGCGCTCTCCGACCGCACGACCTCCCGCTTCGGCCGTCGCCGCCCCTGGATCGCCGCCGGCGCGGGCCTCTTCGCGGTGGCCCTGTTCCTGCTGGGCCTGCAGTCCACGCTGGTGGGCGTCGGCCTCTGGTGGACCGTCGCCATCATCGGCTTCTGCGTGCTCTCGGCCGCCCTCACCGCGGCGATCTCCGACCAGGTGCCGGTCGACCAGCGCGGCCTCGTCTCGAGTTTCATCTCCGCTCCGCAGGCGGTGGGCCTCATCCTCGGCGTGTTGCTGGCCACCACCCTCTTCACCGGCCAGTTCCTCGGCTACACCGCCATGGCCGTGCTGCTGCTCGTGCTGGTGGCGCCGTTCTGCCTCTGGATGCCGGATGCCCGGCTCGCGCGCTCGGATCGCCCCCCGCTCAGCGTGCGGGCGATCGTGGAGGGCATGTGGGTGAGCCCGCGCGCGCATCCGGATTTCGGCTGGACGCTCGCCAGCCGCATCCTCGTCAACATCGGCAACGCCCTCGGCACCACGCTGCTGCTCTACTTCTTGATGTTCGGGCTGCGCGATCCGAACGCCGAAGACGACCTGCTGCTGCTGATCGTCGTGTACACGGTCTTCGTGGTGGTGGCCTCGATCGTGGCCGGCGCCCTCTCCGACCGCCTGCGCCGCCGCCGCATCTTCGTGCTCGTGGCGGCCGTGCTGCAGGGAGTGGCCGCCCTGCTGCTCGCCTTCGTGCCCGAGCTCACCGTCACCCTGGTGGCGGCCGCGCTGCTCGGGCTCGGCTACGGCTCGTTCCTCTCGGTCGATCAGGCGCTCGCCACGCAGGTGCTGCCCGATCCGGCCTCGCGAGGCAAAGACCTCGGCATCATGAACATCGCCACGGCCGTGCCGCAGGCGATCGCCCCGCTGCTCGGCGCCGCCGTGGTCAGCTGGCTGGGCGGTTTTCCCGGCCTGTTCCTCCTCTCGGCCCTGTTCGGCTTCGCCGGCGCGGTCGCCGTCTCCCGCGTCAGGAGCGTTCGATGACCCCTCTGCTCGACCTCACCTCCGACCCCGCGAACCCGCGTGCCTGGCGCGATGAGCAGCGCTACTGGCGCGGCCTCACCGCGGCGACGGCCGAGCTCGACCCGCCGGTCGCCGTGATCGGCCTCGAGGCGCTCGTGCACAACGCGCGCTCGATGCTGCACCGGGCGGGCGGGGTGCCGATCCGGGTGGCCAGCAAGTCGATCCGGGTGCGGGCGGTTCAGGATGCGGTGCTCGCGCTGCCCGGGTACGCCGGCGTGCTCGCCTACACGCTCGCCGAGGCGCTGTGGCTCGCCGAGACCGTCGACGACGTGGTCGTCGGCTACCCGAGCGCCGATCGGGCCGCCATCCGTGCCCTGGCCGCCGACGAGCATCTGGCGTCCCGGGTGACGCTGATGATCGACTCGGTCGAGCACCTCGATCTGGTCGACGCGGTCGTGCCGCCCTCGCGACGGGCGGTCATCCGGGTGGCCCTCGAGCTGGACGCGGCCTACACGGCGCCGGGCCTCGGGCGCCTCGGCGTGTTCCGCTCGCCGATCCACACCGTCGAGGAGGCCACCGCGCTCGCCCGGGCCGTCGTCGCGCGGCCGGGCTTCGCATTGGTCGGGATGATGGCCTACGAGTCGCAGATCGCCGGGGTGGGCAATCGGCCGCGCGGCAACCTCGTCACCGGGTTCGGGCAGGGCCGGGTGATCGACTGGATGCAGTCGCGCTCCGCCGCGGAGTTGCGCGAGCGGCGCGGGGCGGTGGTGGCGGCGGTGCGGAAGATCGCCGATCTCGAGTTCGTGAACGGCGGAGGCACCGGCTCGCTCGAGTCGACCGGCGCCGATCCCTCGGTCACCGAGATCGCCGCCGGCAGCGGCCTGTTCGGCGGACACCTCTTCGACACCTACTCCCGTTTCCACCCCGCACCGGCCGCCGCCTTCGCGCTGCCGGTGGTGCGCAAGCCCCGGCCCGACATGGCGACCCTGCTCGGCGGTGGCTGGATCGCCTCCGGCCCGCCGGCGCCCGACCGGCTGCCGGAGGTGGTGTGGCCGCGGGGCACCCGGATGCAGGCCCGCGAGATGGCCGGCGAGGTGCAGACCCCCCTCTCCGGGCGGGCGGCTGCAGCGCTCGCCGTGGGCGACCGGGTGTGGCTGCGGCACACGAAGTCGGGCGAGCTGGCCGAGCACGTGAACGAGTTCCAGGTCGTCTCCGACGAGCAGGTGGTGGCGGTCGTGCCGAGCTACCGCGGCGAGGGGAAGGCGTTCCTGTGACGGCGATGAACGGCACCTGGCGCAACTGGGCGCGAACCGAGTCGGTGAAGCCGGTGCGGGTCGAGAGGCCCGTGAGCGTGCCCGCGGTTCAGCGAGCCGTGCGCGGGGCCGCGCGCACCGGCCTCCGGGTGAAGGCGGTCGGCGCCGGCCACAGCTTCACCGGCATCGCCGTGGCCACGGGGGTGCTGCTCGAGCTCGACGACCTCACCGGTATCGCCGGCGTCGATCGGGAGCGGGGCCGGGTCACCCTCTTCGCGGGCACGCGCCTGTTCGACCTGCCGCGCCTGCTGCGCCCGCACGGCCTCGCGCTGGCGAACATGGGCGACATCGACCAGCAGTCGATCAGCGGCGCGATCTCCACCGGCACCCACGGCACCGGTCGCGAGCTCGGCGGCATCGCCACGCAGGTCGTGGGCCTCACGCTCGTCACGGCCGACGGCGAGCTGCTGCACATCTCCGAGACCTCGAACCCCGAGCTGCTGCCCGCCGCCGCCGTGGGGCTCGGCGCGCTCGGCATCATCGTGGAGGTCACACTGCAGTGCGTGCCCGCCTTCGTGCTCGCGGCCGTGGAACGCCCGTATCCGCTCGACGAGGTCATCGACGGCCTCGAGGCCCACGTCGGCGCCACCGATCACTTCGAGTTCTACTGGTTCCCGGGCACGCGCACGGCCGTCACCAAGGCGAACACCCGGCAGCCGGCATCCGTCGCCACCCGTCCGCTCTCGCCGTGGAGCTCGTTCGTCGACGACACGCTGCTGGCCAACGGGGTGTTCCGCGTCACCTGCGCGGCCGGCCGGATGGTGCCCGCCATCGTGCCGGGCGTGAACGCGCTCGCCGAACGGCTCTGGGGCGACCGCTCGTTCTCGGACGCCTCGCACCGCGTGTTCGCCACCAAGCGCACGGTACGCTTCCGGGAGATGGAGTACGCGGTGCCCGCCGCCGACGTGCCCGAGGTGCTGCGGGCGATCGACGAGCTGATCCGCTCGCGCGGCTGGAAGATCTCGTTCCCGATCGAGGTGCGGTTCGCCCCGGCCGACGACCTCTGGCTCTCGACCGCCTCCGGGCGCGACAGCGGCTACGTGGCCGTGCACCGGTACTTCCGCGAGAACCACACCGAGTATTTCGAAGCTGTCGAGGAGATCATGATCGAGCACGCCGGCCGGCCGCACTGGGGCAAGCTGCACACCCGCGACGCGGCGGCGCTGGCGGAGCTGTATCCGCAGCACGGATCGTTCGTGCAGCTGCGCGACCGGCTCGACCCCACGCGGATGTTCTCCAACGCCTACCTCGACCGCGTGCTGGGAGCCTGATGGCCGGCCGCCTGTCCACCGCCGGCGCCTCCTCGCCCGAGGAGCGGCGCGAGCGCGCCCGTGACCTGGCCGGCCGGCTGCCCGAGGGCTTCGTGCTGGGGGTGTCGACCAGCGCCTTCCAGATCGAGGGCGGCACGCACGAGGGCGGTCGGGGCGAGTCGGTGTGGGATGCGTTCACCGCGCAACCGGGCCGCATCCTCGACGGATCGACGGCCGATCGCGCCACGGATCACCTGCACCGGATGCCCGACGACGTGGCGCTGATGCGGGAGCTCGGCATCGACTCCTACCGGTTCTCGTTCTCCTGGCCACGCCTCCAGCCGGAGGGCAAGGGATCGCTCCGCACGGCGGGCGTCGACTTCTACGAGCGGCTGCTCGACCAGCTGGAGGCGGCGGGCATCTCGTCGATGGCCACGATCTTCCACTGGGACACGCCCAGCGAGCTCGCCGGTGGCTGGTTCAACCGCGACACCGCGCTGCGCTTCGGCGACCTGGCGTTCCAGCTGGGGGAGCGGTTCGGCCCGCGCATCGACCGCTGGGTCACCGTCAACGAGCCCGCCACCGTCACCCTCGAGGGCTACGCGCTCGGCGTGCACGCCCCCGGATCCGCCCGCTTGTTCAACGCCCTCCCGACCGCCCACCACCAGCTGCTGGGCCACGGACTCGCCGTGCAGGCCCTTCGCGCCGCCGACGTCACCGGCGAGATCGGCATCGTCAACGTGCACACCCCCGTGTTGCCGGCGACGGATGCCGAGCCCGACGTGGTGTTCGCCGAGCTGTTCGACGTGCTGCACAACCGCGTCTTCGCCGACCCGGTGCTGCTCGGGCACTACCCGACGCCGCCGGAGGGCTTCGAGGCGCTCTTCACGGCGCTCGCCGAGGTCGACCCCGCCGACCTCGCGCTCATCGCGGCGCCGCTGGACTTCTACGGCCTCAACTACTACATGCCCACCCGCATCGCGGCCGGTTCCGGCCCGTCCGAGACTCCGGATGGCGCCTCCTCCGCGATGTCGTCGCTCCCGTTCCACCTGGCGCCCTGGCCGGAGTTCCCCACCACCGGCTTCGGCTGGCCGATCGCCCCGGAGTTCCTCGCGGCCGCCCTCGACGAGCTGGCGACCCGCTACGGAACCCTCCTGCCGCCGGTGTACATCACGGAGAACGGTGCGTCGTTCCCGGATGCCGTCGAGCTCGACCCCGAGAACGGCACCCCCCGAATCCACGACGGCTCCCGCATCGACTACCTGGCCGCCCACCTCGATGCGGCGCTGAACGCCACCACCGGCGGGGGCGCCGCATCCGGAATCGACCTCCGCGGCTACTACGTCTGGTCCCTCCTCGACAACTTCGAGTGGGCCGCCGGCTACACCCAGCGCTTCGGCCTCATCCACGTCGACTTCGACGACTTCACCCGAACCCCCAAAGACAGCTACCACTGGCTCCGCCACCTGACCCAGCAGCGCTAGACAAGACACCCCCCACCGGCACCCGAAGTCTCAGGCCGTACTCGCCGACCCAAGGTGAGCGTGCGGCCGAGGGATGCGACCGTCAGGCCGCGTCCCTCGACCGCGCGCTCACATGTCGCGTCGCGCCGGGCTAGGACCGGCGCGACCCGGTGACGCCGAGCGAAGCCCGGCGCCACCGGCAACCAACACAGCCGGACCCATCCGTGACACCACCGACGCGCAACGCCACCTGTGAGACTGCCTCACCACCCCTGACCGCGGCCTGCACCCCCGGTATACTTCCCCCATGGAATGGCTGATCCCGGTAATCATCGTCGTCGTGATCGTTGCGATCATCGGCATCTACCTCTGGGCGACCTACAACTCGCTCGTCTCGCTGAAGGTGCGGGTGGATGAAGCCTGGAGCGACATCACCGTGCAGCTCAAGCGCCGAGCGGATCTGCTGCCCAACCTGATCGAGTCGGTCAAGGGCTATGCGGCGCACGAGAAGGCGGTCTTCGAGAACGTCACCCAGGCCCGTGCCGAGACGCTCTCCGCGCAGGGGCCGGCCGAAGCATCCGTGGCCGAGAACCACATGCAGACCGCTCTGAAGAGCATCTTCGCCGTGGCCGAGGCCTACCCGCAGCTCCAGGCGAGCCAGAACTTCCTGCAGCTGCAGGCCGAGATCGTCGACACCGAAGACAAGGTGCAGGCTTCGCGCCGCTTCTACAACGGCGGTGTGCGCGAGCTGAACACGAAGATCCAGCAGTTCCCGAACAACGTCTTCGCGCGCCGTCTCGGCTTCACCGAGCGCGAGTTCTTCGAGGTCTCCGACCTCGCGGCGATCGCCGAGCCGCCGCGCGTGCAGTTCTAGCCTGACAGCGGTACATGTACTCAGCGATAGCGAAGAACAAGCGCAACACCGTCGTCATCATCCTGCTGTTCCTGCTGATCATCGGCGGGCTCGGCTGGCTGGCGAGCTACATCTACGGCAACCTGTCGATCGTGATCATCACGGTCGTGGTGTCGCTCGGCTACGCCCTGATCCAGTACTTCGCCGCCAGCGGGCAGGCGCTCGCCATGAGCGGGGCCCATGAGATCCAGAAACGCGACAACCCGCGGCTCTGGCGGGTGGTGGAGAACCTGTCGATCACGACGGGCACGCCGATGCCCAAGGTGTACGTCATCGACGACCCGGCGCCGAACGCGTTCGCCACGGGGCGCGATCCGCAGCACGCCGTGGTCGCGGCCACGACCGGCCTGCTCGACATCATGGACGACGCCGAGCTCGAGGGCGTGATGGCCCACGAGATCGGCCACGTGCGCAACTACGACATCCGCGTCTCGATGATCGTCTTCGGTCTCGTGGTGGCGGTGGGCTTCATCGCCGACATGTTCCTGCGCATGGCCTTCTTCGGCCGGAACAACAACAACGGCAACCCGATCGTGATGGTCTTCGGCCTGGTCGCCATCATCATCGCGCCATTGATCGCCACCGTCGTGCAGCTCGCCGTCTCACGCCAGCGTGAATACCTCGCGGATGCGACGGGTGCGCTCACCACGCGGCATCCGGATGCGCTCGCCAGCGCCCTGGAGAAGCTCGCCGCCTACGGCCGCCCCATGCAGCGCCAGTCCACCTCGATGGCGCACATGTGGATCGCCGACCCGTCGAAGCCCGGGGTCATGGCTCGCCTGTTCGCCACCCACCCCCCCATCCCCGACCGTGTGGCCCGCCTCCACCAGATGGGCGGCCAGTTCTAGCGGTGCCGGCTGTTGCTGGCCGGGAAGTGGGTGAGGGGGACCCAGAGGTTGACTCCGATCGTCATAGCTAGATAGTATGTGCGCATACTATCTGATTGGAGTTCGACATGTGGGTACGAGAGATCACCGGTGAATGCGACGCGACGCCGGCGGAGGTGTTCGCGGTTCTGGCCGACCCGGGTAAGTGGTCCGAGTGGAACGACGGCGTTGCGGACGTCCGCATCGACGGCCCGTTCGAGGCTGGGACGACTGCGACGATGGTGTTCCCAGACGGAAGCGAGCTGCCCTTCGAGTTGACGTGGGTCGAGGCTGGGCGCGGATACGAAGACGTCACGCCGGTGCCGGATGCCGGAGTGTCGGTCCGAGTCCGCCACGAGGTCGAAGCCTCGGGAACCGGGAGCCGGGTGACCTACCGGTGCACCGTGGAGGGGCCTGATGAGGTGGCGGCCGAGGTCGGAGCTGGGGTGAGCGAGGACTTCGCCGACGTCATCGCGGCTCTCGGAGCGCGCGCTGAGCAGACGCATGGCTGAATCGCTCGAGCCTGGACAGAGCCCGGGATTGCTGCTGTGGCGTGCGACGTTGAGCTGGCAGCGGAACATCACGGCCACGCTGAAGCCGCTGGGCCTGACGCACGTGCAGTTCGTCCTTCTCGTCAGCGCCTGGTGGCTGACTCGGGTGGCTGGTGAACGGCCGAGTCAGCGACGGATCGCGGAGCACGCGAATACCGACGCCATGATGACGTCCCAGGTGATTCGCGCGCTCGCAGACAAAGGGCTTCTGCTGCGCTCGCCCAACCCGGATGACGCCCGTGCGCACGTCATCGAAGTCACCGGCGAAGGCGTGGAGCTGGCGGTTCGGGCGGTTCGGGTGGTGGAGGACGCCGATCGTCTGTTCTTCGAGGCGGCTGGTGATCAATCTGCGCTGATGGCGGTCCTGCAAGCGCTCAACCGGTGACGCACAAGACCGCTCCGGCCACACCCCCACCTTGGGTCGTGGAGGAGGGCCTGAGACTTCGGTTCCGCCCCTCCGTCGGGGCGCGTCAGCGGATGTGCGCTGTCAGGCGCGGGCCAGCTCGGCTCGGAGGGCCGGGGCGAGGGTGCCCCGGTCGGCGACGATGACGTCGCCGGGGAGGCCTTGCCACGCGGCGGCTCGGCGGATGAGGGCCGCGATGCGGGGGACGTCGTCGGGGACGAGCCCGGGCTCGGCCCAGGCCGACTGCACACGGAGGACTCCGGACTGGCGGTCGCTCTTGAGGTCGATGCGAGCCGGGAGGCGGTCGTCGATGAGCACGGGGAGCACGTAGTAGCCGTAGACGCGCTTCGGAGCGGGGGTGTAGATCTCGATGCGGTAGTGGAAGTCGAACAGCCGCAGGGCCCGCTCGCGCTCCCACACCACGGGGTCGAAGGGCGACAGCAGAGCGGACGCCTCGACGCGGCGGGGGAGCCGGGCGTCGCGGTGCAGCCAGGCCTTCTTCGTCCAGCCCGGGACCGCGACCGGCAGCAGCTCGCCGGCGTCGACCAGCGACCGGATGGCGGGGAGAGCATCCGTCTGCTTCAACCGGAAGTAGTCGGCCAGGTCGCTCGCCGTACCGATGCCGTGGGCGCGCGCCGAGATCGACATCAGCTCGCGCACCGCCTCGGCACGGGGCACCGAGCGCTCGAGCACCGCGGACGGCAGCACCTGCGCGGGCAGCGCGTAGACGCGCTCGAAGCGCACCCGACCGGCCGACACCACGTCGCCCTGCCGGAACAGCGTCTCGAGCCCGCGCTTCACGTCGGACCAGCCCCACCACGGGCCCTGCCGCTTGTTCGACTCGTGCTCGATCTCGCTCGCGCGCATCGGCCCCTTCGCCGCCAGCTCGTCGAGCAGCCAGGCCAGCGTGGTGGCGTTCGAGGCGCCCCAGGAATCCGGATGCGCCGCGTAGTACGCGCGGTAGTCGTCTTTGCGCCACTGCATCAGCGGCAGCGTCTCGATCGGGAGGAAGGATGCCTCGTGCGCCCAGTACTCGGCGACCCCGGAGCCGTAGGTGAGCTTGTCGAGCAGCGCCTTGTCGAAGTGCCCGAGCCGCGCGAACACCGGCTGGTAGTGGCTGCGCTCGTAGACGTTCACCGAGTCGATCTGCAGCAGGCCCAGACGCCGCAGCAGCAGGTTGAACTGCCGGGTGCCGGGCTCGGCACCGGGCCGCGCTCCGAAGCCCTGCGCGGCCAGGGAGATCCGTCGCGCCAGTGCGGGTGAAATCGTGTCGACCATCGGGTTCGACCTTACCGAGGGCCGCCGACATCGGGGACGGCCGGGCCGCGCACCCCGCATCCGGGGGATACGCCGGAGGTTCACCATCCGGTAACCCCGGCGACCCCGACGGGTCGTCTGGCCGACCTACCGTGCGGGGTGTCGGCACCCGCGGCGCCGAACTGCCCGCTCACAGCGCGGGCGGCCGCGAGCCGGCCCACCCTGGAGGAATCACCGTGCTCACCAAGCGCATCGCCGTGGCCGGCATCGCCGTCGCCGCAGCCCTCGCCCTCGGCCTCACCGGCTGCTCGGCCGACGCCACCGCCGCCGGACCATCCGGAACCGACGTCGACGCGGCCACCGCCACCAGCCTCGACGCGTTCGGCGGACTCGCCGGGCTCGAGGAGGCCGCCAAGGCCGAAGGCTCGCTCAACGTCATCGCGCTGCCGCGCGACTGGGCCAACTACGGCGCCGTGCTCGACGCCTTCGCCGAGAAGTACCCCGAGATCAGCATCAACGAGGCCAGCCCCGACGCCTCCAGCGCCGAGGAGATCCAGGCCGCCGACAACCTGGCCGGCCAGGACACCGCCCCCGACGTCTTCGACCTCGGCGCCGCCGTCGCCCTCGCCAACACCGACAAGTTCGCCCCCTACCAGGTGGCCACCTGGGCCGACATCCCGGATGCGCTGAAGGAGCAGAGCGGGCTCTGGGTGGGCGACTACGGCGGCTACATGGCCGTGGGCTACGACCCCGACGCGGTGCCCGAGCCGAAGAGCCTCGACGACCTGCTGGGCGCCGAGTACAAGGGCAAGGTCGCCATCAACGGCGACCCGACCCAGGCCGGTGCGGCCTTCGCCGCCGTGGGCCTCGCCGCGGTGCAGAACGGCGGCGGCGTCGACGACTTCCAGCCCGGCATCGACTTCTTCTCCGAGCTGAACAAGGCCGGGAACTTCGTGAAGATCGACCCGACCCCCGCCACGATCGCGAGCGGCGAGACCCCCGTGGTCTTCGACTGGGACTACCTCAACGTCGGCTACGGCGCCGGGCTCGAGGGTCAGCGCAACTGGGAGGTCACCATCCTCCCCGGCACCGGATACGCCGGCTACTACAACCAGGCCGTGAACGCGGATGCGCCGCACCCGGCCGCCGCGCGCCTGTGGCAGGAGTTCCTCTACAGCGACGACGCCCAGAACCTGTGGCTCGCCGGCGGGGCCCGCCCCGTGCGCGCCGAGGCGATGGCCGAGGCCGGCACCATCGACCAGGAACTGTTCGACGCCCTGCCGACCGTGCCGGGCGAGACCGTCGTTCCCGACGCCGACCAGGCTGCGGCCGCATCCGCTCTGCTGGGTGAGAAGTGGGCGGCGGCGGTCCAGTAGGGCTCGCCGCACCGCATCCGACGATCATGGCCGACACGCTCACGCCGACGACCTCAGCGCGAGCGGTCGCGCCTGCGGCCGGTGCCGCCGCGCCGCCGCGCTCCGGG
Source organism: Herbiconiux dendrobii (assembly GCF_052048175.1). Lineage (NCBI taxonomy): Bacteria > Bacillati > Actinomycetota > Actinomycetes > Micrococcales > Microbacteriaceae > Herbiconiux > Herbiconiux dendrobii. Next base: position 118,069 of record NZ_JBLZQV010000006.1, read on the forward strand.
ACAGCGACCCTGTCCCGGAGCGCGCGGCTGCGGGCGGGCATCCGCTCGCTCGGCTCCACCGGCGCACTGGGCCTCGTGCCCTTCGCCGCCTACATCCTGCTCTTCCTCGCCCTGCCCACCGCGATCGCCCTGCTCACCGGCCTCGTGGACGGCGACGGGGCGTTCACCTGGTCGAACCTGGCCGCGCTCGGTGACCCGGTGGTGCTGAACACCTTCGGCAACTCGCTCTGGATCTCGGCGTTGACCGCTGTTATCGGCGCCATCGTCGGCGCCCTGTTCTGCTACGCCCTGATCGGCGCCAAGCCCACGGGCGCCCTGCGCTCGGTGGTGGATGCCGCGAGCGGCGTGCTCGCCCAGTTCGGCGGCGTGATGCTGGCCTTCGCCTTCGTGGCCACCATCGGCATCCAGGGCATGGTCACCGTGTCCCTGCGCGACACGTTCGGCGTCGACATCTTCGCCGACGGCGTGTGGCTCTACGAGGCGCCCGGCCTCATCCTGCCCTACATCTACTTCCAGGTGCCGCTGATGATCATCACCTTCTCGCCCGCGCTGGAGAGCCTCAAGCCGCAGTGGGCCGAGGCCACCGCGATGCTCGGCGGCAGCCGCCTGAGCTACTGGCGGCACGTCGGCCTGCCGGTGCTTGCCCCCTCGTTCGCGGGCTGCCTGCTGCTGCTGTTCGCGAACGCCTTCTCCTCGTTCGCCACGGCCGCCGCGCTCACCAGTCAGGGCTCGCAGATCGTGCCGCTGCAGATCCGCGCCGCGCTCACGAGCGAGACCGTGCTCGGCCGGGAGAACCTCGCCGGAGCACTCGCGCTCGGGATGATCGTGGTGATGTCGCTCGTGATGGCGCTGTACTCGGTGCTCATGCGCCGGGCGGCGAGGTGGCAGCGATGAACAGACGCCTGCACGACATCCACCCCGGCCCCACCCGCACCACCCGCTGGGTGATCGTGGGGGTGATCGGCGCACTCTTCCTCGTCCCGATCGTCGCGATGATCGAGTTCACATTGCGCAAGGGTCTCGACGGCGGCTATGACTTCTCCCGCTGGGCGGCCGTGTTCGGCGGCCAGCTGACGGGGGAGTACAAGCCGATCTTCACCGGCCTCGGCAACTCCCTCATCCTCGCCGTGGCGACCGTGGCCGTCATGCTCGTGCTGCTGGTGCCCACGATGGTGCTCGTGCGCATCCGGTTCCCGCAGCTGCAGCGGGTGCTGGAGTTCGTCTGCCTGCTGCCCATCACCATCCCGGCGATCGTGATCGTGGTGGGGCTCGCGCCGGTCTACTCGGTGATCGCGCGGATGTTCGGCAGCGGCGTCTGGACCCTCGCCTTCGCGTACGGCGTGATCGTGCTGCCGTACGCCTACCGCTCCATCCAGACCAACCTCGCCGCCGTCGACGTCGTGACCCTCAGCGAAGCGGCCCGCTCGCTCGGGGCGGGCTGGCCCACCGTCCTGCTGCGGATCGTGGTGCCCAACATCCGGCGGGGCCTGCTCGCCGCCTCGTTCATCTCGGTGGCCGTGGTGCTCGGCGAGTACACGATCGCCGCGCTGCTGAACCGGGTGAATTTGCAGACCTCGCTGGTGATCGTGAGCAAGGCCGATCCGTTCGTCTCCATCATCTTCGCCCTGCTCGCGCTCGTGTTCGCCTTCGTGCTGCTGCTCGCCATCGGCCGGATCGGCCGCAGCCCCCGACCGCGCAGCCCCCGACAGCGCATCTCCCGACAGCGCATCTCTCAACAGAACGGCTCCGCATGACGACCACCACACTCACCGGGGCCCAGGTCGAACTCCGCGGCATCGTCAAGGAGTTCCCGGGCGGCCACCGCGCGCTCGACGCCATCGACCTCACCATCCGCCCGGGCGAGTTCCTGGCCCTGCTCGGCCCGAGCGGCTGCGGCAAGACCACGGCCCTGCGCGTGCTGGCGGGCCTGGAAGCCGCCACGAGCGGCACGGTGCTGATCGGCGACGCCGACGTGTCGACCACCCCCGCGCGCTCGCGCGACATCGGCATGGTCTTCCAGTCGTACTCGCTCTTCCCGCACATGACCGCCCTCGCCAACGTCGAGTTCGGGCTCCGGATGCGCCGGGTCGGCGCCGACGAGCGGCGGCGGCGGGCGGGTGACGCCCTCGAGATGGTGGGCCTCGGCGGCTTCGGCGGCCGCTACGCCCACGAGCTCTCCGGCGGGCAGCAGCAGCGCGTGGCGCTCGCCCGCGCGCTCGTCACCGAACCGCGGCTGCTGCTGCTGGACGAGCCGCTCTCGGCGCTGGACGCCCGGGTGCGCGTTCAGCTGCGCGAGGAGATCCGGCGCATCCAGCTCGACTTCGGCATCACCACGGTGTTCGTGACGCACGACCAGGAGGAGGCCCTCGCGGTCGCCGACCGGGTGGCCGTGATGCGCGCGGGCCGGATCGAGCAGATCGCCTCGCCCGAAGAGCTCTACTCGCGGGCCGCGACGCCGTTCGTGGCCGAGTTCGTGGGGTCGAGCAACCGCATCCGCGGGGTGGTGCGCGACGGGTTCGCCGAGCTCTGCGGCGCCCGGCTCCCGCTGGTCGACCCCTCGTTCGAGGAGGGCGACGCGATCGTCTTCGTGCGCCCGGAAGACCTGCGGTTCGGCGACACCGGCATCCCGGTGGAGGTCGTCTCGACCAGCTTCCTGGGCTCCTACCGGCGCACCACGGTGGCCCTGGAGGACGGCACCGTCGTGCGGGTGCAGCACGCCGCCACGACCGTGCCGGCACCCGACCAGAGGCTGTTCCTGCAGTTCGCCGGTGCGCCCGTCGCCGTGAGCGCCTGGGAGTCCTGAGCGCATGCGAGCGGATGCATACGTCCGCTCCTAGACTTGGCTCATGTCTGAGACGGAGCCGCCCCGCCGGCGCGGATTCCTGCGCCGTTCGCCCCGCCCCGGCGCGCAGCCCTCGGCGGCCGCGCAGGCCGCGTCCGCCGCCGCGGGTCCCCGATCCGCCACGGGGGAGGACTCCGTCCCGCTCGGCATGAAGATCGCCGGCGCCTGGTCGTGGCGCATCCTCGTGGTGATGGCCGTGCTGGCCGTCATCGGCTTCCTGATCATCCAGTTGCGCCTGCTCATCATCCCGGTGCTGGTCGCGGTCGTGCTCTCGGCGCTGCTGGTGCCGTTCAAGAACTTCCTGGTGCGGCACAAGTGGCCCAAGGGGCTCGCCATCGCGGCCGCCGAGCTCGGCACCATCGTGGTGGTCGCCGCCCTGATCTTCCTCGTCGTCACGCAGGTCACCTCCGGCTTCGACGACCTCAAGCAGCAGTCCATCACCTCCTACAACGACCTCAAGGCGTTCCTGGCCGACTCGCCGTTGCAGGTCTCCGAGTCCGACTTCAACGCGTACGTGTCGCAGTTCTGGACGGCGGTGCAGCAAGACAGCCAGGCGCTCATCACGGGTGCCGCGGCCGTCGGCTCGAGCGTGGGCCACGTGCTCACGGGCGTGCTGCTGACCCTGTTCTCGACGCTGTTCATCCTGATCGACGGCGAGCGGATCTGGGCCTGGCTCGTTCGTCTGTTCCCCCGCAAGGCCCGCGCGGCCACCGACGGGGCCGGCAAGACCGGCTGGCGCACGCTGCAGAACTTCGTGAAGGTGCAGATCCTGGTCGCGTCCATCGACGCGGTCGGCATCGGCGTGGGCGCCGCCATCCTGGGCGTGCCGCTGGCGATCCCGATCGGCGTGCTGGTCTTCCTGGGCTCGTTCATCCCGATCATCGGTGCCGTCGTCACCGGGGCCGTCGCCGTGTTCATCGCCCTCATCTACAACGGCTGGGTGATCGCGCTCATCATGCTCGGCATCGTGCTGCTCGTGCAGCAGATCGAGGGCCACGTACTGCAGCCGCTCGTGATGGGAACCGCGGTGAAGGTGCATCCGCTCGCCGTCGTCCTCGCCGTGGCCGGTGGCTCGATGGTCGCGGGCATCGCCGGAGCCTTCTTCGCGGTGCCGCTCGTGGCCACCCTCAACGTCATGATCAACTACATCGCCGGCGGCACGTGGCGCACACCCGCGCCCGACCCGGCTCTGACCTCCCCGAAGGATGCGCTTCCGCATGACTGACTCCGAGACCACGTTCGCTGGCCCCGCCCTGGCCGACATCGAGCTCGCGCGCCTGCGTGTGGCGAAGGCCGCCAAGGTGACGCCGATGGAGAGCTCGCGCTTCCTCACCGAGATCATCGGCTCGCCCGTGTTCCTCAAGTGCGAGAACGTGCAGCGCACGGGCTCGTACAAGATCCGGGGCGCCTACAACCGCATCTCGGCGCTCAGCGAGGCCGAGAAGGCGGCCGGCGTCGTGGCGGCCTCGGCCGGCAACCACGCGCAGGGCGTCGCCTTCGCGGCCGCCGAGCTCGGCATCAAGGCCACCATCTTCATGCCGATCGGCGTGCCCCTGCCCAAGCTCCAGGCCACCCGGCACTACGGGGCCGACGTCATCCTGCGCGGCCACTCGGTCGAGGAGGCCCTGCGCGCGGCCGCCGAGTTCGCGGCGGCGACCGGCGCCACCGTCATCCCCCCGTTCGACCACATCGACGTGGTGATGGGGCAGGCGACGCTCGGCCTCGAGATCCTCGACCAGGTTCCGGATGCCGACACGGTCGTCGTCCCCATCGGCGGCGGCGGGCTCATCTCCGGCATCGCCAGCGCGGTCAAGCAGCGCGCGGCCCTGGAGGGCCGCACGGTGCGCGTGATCGGCGTGCAGGCCGCGAACGCGGCCGCCTACCCGCCCTCCCTGGCGGCGGGGGAGCCGCTGAACATCACGACCTCGCCCACCATCGCCGACGGCATCCAGGTCTCCAAGCCGGGCATCCTGAACTTCTCGATCATCCGCGACCTGGTCGACGAGGTGGTGACGGTCTCCGAGGCCGACACCGCCCGCGCCTTGCTGCTGCTGCTCGAGCGCGCGAAGCAGGTCGTCGAGCCGGCCGGCGCGGTCGGGGTCGCCGCGATCCTCGCCGGACTGGTCGAAGACGCCGGCAAGACCGTCGTGGTGCTCTCCGGCGGCAACATCGACCCGCTGCTGATGCAGCGCGTGATCAGCCACGGTCTGGCGGCATCCGACCGCTACCTCAAACTGCGCATCATGCTGCCCGACCGTCCCGGCCAGCTCGCGCGCACCGCCGAACTCGTTGCCGAGGCGAACGCCAACGTGGTCGAGGTGCAGCACACCCGCCACGGCAAGGGCCTGCAGATCAGCCAGGTCGAACTCGAGCTGCACATCGAGACCCGGGGCCCCGACCACCGCGACCAGGTCATCGCCAAGCTCCGCGACGCCGGCTACGAGATCCGCATCGAGCAGTAGCCTCGGCGACCTCCTCGGGTGGCCACGAGGGGATCAGCCCTGGAAGGTCTCCACGTTCGTGACCTCGACCGTGATGTCGCGCCCGTTGGGGGCCGTGTAGGTGGTCTTCTCGCCCACCTTGAGGCCGAGGATGGCGGTGCCGAGGGGGCTCTGCTCGCTGTAGACGTCGAGGTCGGCGTTGCCCGCGATCTCACGGCTGCCGAGCAGGAAGCGCTCCTCACCGCCGGCCACCAGGGCGGTCACCACGACGCCGGGCTCCACGACTCCGTGGCTCTCGGGGGTGGCACCGACCTGGGCGGTGCGCAGCAGCTGCGTGAGCTGACGGATGCGCGCCTCGATCTTGCCCTGCTCGTCCTTGGCGGCGTGATAGCCGCCGTTCTCCTTGAGGTCGCCCTCTTCGCGGGCCATCTCGATGCGCTTGGCGATCTCGATCCGCGCGGGGCCGCTGAGCTCCTCGAGCTCGTTCGAGAGGCGGTCAAAGGCCTCCTGCGTGAGCCAGGTGAGCTGGGTGTCGTCAGCCATCGCAAACACTCCTCTAAGCATGCTGACGTCCGAGCCGTGCCGGCCCGGACGATCAGGAAAGACTATGTGAGCCAGCAGTTGTAAATCAAACCCGTCGAGGCGAGTTCGCTGGTGCGCACGGTCTCGCTGAACGAGCGGGTGGCGCTGTCGGAGGCGGGGATGTCGACGACCTTCCAGCCCACCACGGCGAACTTCTCGCTGAGCGCCTGAACGACGCAGCTGGCGGTGTCGCCGCGGGGGATGGTGAGGTCGAAGTCGACCTGCACGCTGCGGGAGTCGACCACCAGGTGCGCGGTGTCCTGCGTCTTCAGGGTGGCGGCGCTGCCGCTCAGTCCGCCCCAGACCACCCAGGCGGTGATGACCACGGCGACGCCGATGCCGCCGAGCCAGGCGATCAGCTTGCCCCGCGCCCGGCTGCCGGGCGTGCGGCCGTAGCGCTGATCGAGCGCAGCGTTCTCGGGTGCACCCGCCGACGTCGCACCGGTCTCCTGTGCGCCTGCCTCGTCCTGGCCCTTCACGCGGCACTCTCCCGGGGTAGATCACTTAGTCTGGTATCGGTCTGTATTCAGGCTAACCGCAATCCCTGAGGAGTTGAGACCGCTGACGCTGCGCCTCCTGGCCGTGCACGCCCACCCCGACGACGAGTCGAGCAAGGGCGCGGCCACGTATGCCTACTACCTCGACCGCGGAGTCGAGGTGATGGTCGTCAGCTGCACCGGCGGTGAGCGCGGCTCGGTGCTGAACGAGGCGCTCGAGCCGAAGGTCTGGGCCGAGCGCGACATGGCCGGTCTCCGCCGGGTCGAGATGGCCGCCGCCCAGGCCGCCGTCGGCTTCCAGCACCGCTGGCTCGGCTACCACGACTCGGGCTGGATCGAGCCCGGATCGGGCGACCCGCTGCCCGCCAACAGCTTCGGCGCCATTCCGGTCGCCATCTCGGCCGCCCCGCTGGTGAAGCTCATCCGCGAGTTCAAGCCGCAGGTGCTCGTCACCTACGACGAGAACGGCGGCTACCCGCATCCGGATCACATCCGCACCCACGAGATCTCGGTCGCCGCGTTCGAGGCGGCCGCCGACCCGGAGGCGTATCCGGATGCCGGCCCCGCCTGGTCGATCGGCAAGCTCTACTACGACCGCACGATGAACCCCGAGATGTTCGACGCCGCCTACACGCTCATCAAGGAGGAAGACCCGGAGAACCCGATCGTCGCCACCTTCGAGGAGATGCGCGAGCGGTGGAAGGATCGGCCGCCCGTGCCCTCGCCCCTCGTGCGCGTGCCCGCCGGCGACTTCTTCGAGGTGCGGTACTCGGCGCTGCGCGCCCATGCCAGCCAGGTGGCTCCGGAGCATCCGTTCTTCTTCTGGCCGAACGGCCTGCAGAAGCGCGCCTGGCCCACCGAGGACTACCAGCTCGTCACCTCGCGGGTGTCGGTTCCGGATGCCGGCACCGACCTCTTCGACGGCATCGAGGACTCCGAATGAGCGTGCTCCTCGCCTCCGCGTCGGCGGTGCTGGCTGCTGTGGTCGCCGAAGACACGACGACGCCCGATCCCGACACCGTCACCCCCGGCATCATCGGCTTCATCGTCACCTTCATGGTGATGGCGGTCACGCTGCTGCTGGTGATCGACATGGTGCGCCGCGTGCGCCGGGTGAACTACCGCGCCCAGGTGCAGGAGGAGCTGCAGGCCGAGCTGGCCGAGCGCGACGCGGCGGCTGCAGCTGCGGCATCCGGAGCACCGGTCAAACCCGCCTCGGCACCCGCCTCGGGCGACGAACCGTCGGTCGGCCCGAGCCGCTAGCTCCGCCGGATCGTCAGCCGTTGAACGGCGGGTCGATCGCGAGCAGCAGGATGGCGGTCCAGTGGCACAGGAAGGCCACGACCGTCAGCGTGTGGAAGATCTCGTGGAAGCCGAAGCGGCCCGGGAACGGGTTCGGGCGCTTGAAGCCATAGGCCACGGCGCCGAGCGTGTAGGCCAGCCCGCCCACGATCACGAGCACCATGGCGGCGGCGTTGGCGGTGAAGATATCCCCGAGGTACAGCACGGCCGCCCAACCGAGCGCCAGGTACAGCACCACGTAGAGCCAGCGCGGGGCGCCGATCCAGAACACCCGGAAGCCGACGCCGAGCAGCGCGCCCGCCCACACGACCGTGAGCAGCAGCGCCCCCTTGTCCCAGGGGAGCGCGAGCACGGCGATCGGCGTGTAGGTGCCGGCGATCAGCAGGAAGATGTTGGCGTGGTCGATGCGCTTGAGCAGCAGCTTCATCTTCGGCTGCCAGTTGAAGCGGTGGTACAACGCGGAGTTGCCGAACAGCACCATCGAGGTGACCATGAACACGGCGCTCGCCCACTTGGCCGGGGCGCCCTGCGCCAGGCAGATCAGCACGATGCCCATGGCGATGGTGAAGGGGAAGGTGGCGGCGTGGATCCAGCCGCGCCAGGTGGGCTTGACCTCCGCGGGCGGGTGGTCGATCGCATCCTCGAGCAGCGGGATGTTGGGGAGCTCGGGTGCCGGCATGTGACCAGACTACGCGCCCCGCACGTTTCGCTCGCTGGGAGCGAGTAGCGTATCGGTGTGCCAGAACACGAGCCGTCAGATCACGAGCCGAAGGTCGGCAAGGGCCTGCTCTACCGTCTCTACCAGAGGCGTATCCGCAAGCACCTGAACGAGGCCGTGCTGCCCAAGCACGTAGCGATGATCCTCGACGGGAACCGCCGCTGGGCCCGTCAGCGCTCGCTCGAGACGGTGGCACACGGGCATCGGGCCGGCGCCGCGAAGTTCCTCGAGTTCCTGGTGTGGTGCGACGATCTGGGCATCGAGGTGGTGACGCTCTACCTGCTCTCCACCGACAACCTCAAGAACCGTTCCTCGGAAGAGCTCGACGAGCTGATCGAGATCATCGCCGAGCTGGCCGACGACATCTCGCACTACCGCGACTGGCGGGTCAAGCACGTCGGCACGAACGTGGGACTGCCCGAGCCGCTCATCGCGGCGCTGGACGGCGCCGAGGCCCGCACGGCCTCGCACAAGGGTCTACACGTCAACCTCGCGATCGGCTACGGAGGCCGCTCGGAGATCGAGGACGCGGTGCGCAGCATCATCCAGAAGCACCGATCCCTGGGTCACGGTCTCGACGAGCTCGAGGCGGCCATCGACCAGGAGCTCATCGCCGAGCACCTGTACACGGGCGGGCAGCCGGACCCGGACCTGGTCATCCGCACCTCGGGCGAGCAGCGCCTCTCCGACTTCATGCTCTGGCAGAGCGCCCACAGCGAGTTCTACTTCATGGAGGCCCTCGGCCCCGACGTGCGCGAGGTCGACTTCCTGCGCGCCCTCCGCGACTACTCCCGGAGGCAGCGCCGCTTCGGGAGCTAGCCGCCGAAGCGAAGGCACGACGCACCGGCAGCAAGTGCAGCTCGAATTACACGCGTGTAACACAGAGTTAATCTTCCGAGTTGCGTGTCGTAACCCACTCATCCGCGAACGGGCGTAGCTTCGTCTGCATCAGGCATGGCGCCTGATCGAGACGGCCACATAAGTACGTTTCGACTGACCTCCACTGTGGCCCGATCGCCTACTGATCCGAGCGCCGAGCGCTCGGGGTTGGAGTGGATGTGGCCGAGCCCATGACTCACAAGACCAGCGGGACGAACAGCGGAGAGGATGCACGAAGCACTACCCACAGCAACGGATCGACGCACACGGCCGAGGTGACCTACGTACTGGACACCTCGGTTTTACTGTCTGACCCGAAGGCGATCTTCCGGTTCGCCGAGCACTCCGTCGTCCTTCCGGTGATCGTGATCACCGAGCTCGAGAGCAAACGCAACGACCCCGAGATCGGCTACTTCGCCCGGCAGGCGCTGCGCAACCTCGACGAGCTGCGGGTGCAGCACGAGCGCCTCGACTTCCCGATCGCGGTGGGCACCGAAGGCGGCTCGCTGCGGGTGGAGCTGAACCATTCCAACACCTCGGTGCTGCCATCCGGTCTCCAGCTGGGCGACAACGACACGCGCATCCTGGCCGTGGCGCAGAACCTCGCCAATGACGGTCTCAACGTGACCGTCGTGTCGAAAGACCTGCCGCTGCGCGTCAAGGCCGCTTCGATCGGCCTGGCCGCCGAGGAGTACCGGGCCGAGCTCGCCGTCGATTCCGGCTGGACCGGGCTGGACGACATCACGCTCGGCTCCGACGCGATGTCGAAGCTCTACGACGACGAGCGCCTGACCACGCCGCTGGTGCGGGACATGCCGCTGAACACCGGGCTCGTCATCCACTCGGATCGCGGATCGGCTCTCGGCCGGGTCACGGGCCGCGACTCCTTCGAGCTGGTGCGCGGGGATCGCGACGTCTTCGGCCTGCACGGGCGGTCGGCCGAGCAACGCATCGCGATCGACATGCTGCTGGACCCCGAGGTCGGGATCGTGTCGCTGGGGGGTCGAGCTGGTACGGGGAAGTCCGCTCTGGCCCTGTGCGCCGGTCTCGAGGCGGTGCTCGAGAAGCAGCAGCACAAGAAGATCATGGTGTTCCGGCCGCTGTACGCGGTCGGCGGGCAGGAGCTCGGCTTCCTGCCGGGCGACGCAGCCGAGAAGATGAACCCGTGGGCACAGGCGGTGTTCGACACGCTCGGATCGCTGGTGTCGCAGAACGTGCTCGACGAGGTGATCGACCGGGGCATCCTCGAGGTGCTGCCGCTGACGCACATCCGGGGCCGTTCGCTGCACGACGCCTTCGTGATCGTGGATGAGGCGCAGTCGCTCGAGCGCAACGTGCTGCTCACCGTGCTCTCGCGCATCGGGCAGAACTCGCGGGTGGTGCTGACGCACGACGTGGCGCAGCGCGACAACCTGCGCGTCGGCCGGCACGACGGCGTGGCCTCGGTGATCGAGACACTCAAGAACCACGCGCTCTTCGGGCACATCACTCTGACCCGCTCCGAGCGCTCGGCGATCGCCGCACTGGTCACCGAGATGCTGGAGTCGAACGAGCTGGCGTAGGCGGCGTCGGCCTCCTTCGTCGGGGCCTTTTCTCCGTCGGGCCTGTTCTCCACAGAACGCCTTCGGGCCGCGGTTGTCCCCATCCCGGGCGGCCGCGGCCCGTCCGCGTCTCTGCACGCCTAGCGTGGCGGCATGCATCTTCTCGACGTGTTCCATCCGTCCCACCCGCCCTGACTGCTCGTGCAGCTGGCGTACCTCGCCGCGGTGACCGTGCCGCTGGTGGCGACGGATGTGCGCACACTGCGCCTGCCCAACGCGCTGGTGCTGCCCGGCCTCGTACTGCTCGCGTGGGGCATCCTCTGGGCGGCGCTGGCGGGCCTGGTGGGTGTGCCGGGTGTGGTGTCCGCGGAGTCGAGCGCGCCGGCCGGCCTGATGGGCGCCTTCCTGGCAGGCGGCCTGCTGCTGGGCGGACGGATGCTCGGAGCAGTCGGCATGGGCGACGTCAAGCTGGGCACGTGGCTGGGTGGCCTGGCAGGGATGACGGGCGTGGCTGAACGGCCTGAGGCTCTCGGCCAGGGCGCGGCCGCAGGGGGAATCGTGGTCGCCGTTCTGTTCGGCGCCGAGCTGGCCGGTCGAGCGCCTCCCGCGCTTCTCCGGATCCCGTTCGGCCCCGCGCTTCTGGCCGCCTTCTGGGCGTCATCGGTGAAGGCGCCGTCGTGACACGCCCGCCTTCGGAACGACGGACTCTCGGCCGGAAGAACGACAACGACGGAGTCTCCGTCCGTCGGAACGGGGAGACTCCGTCGTTGCGGAGGCGAGAAACGGCCGGAGGCTACTTCGCGGCCGGGGGGCGCGTCATCGAGAGCACGTCGAGGGCGGCGTCCAGCTGCTCGAGGGTGACCTCGCCGCGCTCGACGAAGCCGAGGTCGATGACGGCCTCGCGCACCGTGATGCTCTTGGCCACCGAGTGCTTGGCGATCTTCGCCGCGGCCTCGTAGCCGATCACGCGGTTCAGTGGGGTGACGATCGACGGCGACGACTCGGCCAGTGCGCGGGCGCGCTCGAGGTTCGCCTCGAGACCGGCCACGGTCTTGTCGGCCAGCAGCACGGCCGAGTTCGACAGCAGGCGGATCGACTCCAGCAGCGCCGTGCCCATCACCGGGATGGCCACGTTCAGCTCGAAGGCTCCGGATGCTCCGGACCAGGCGATCGACGCGTCGTTGCCGATCACGCGCGAGCACACCATCAGCACGGCTTCGGGGATGACCGGGTTCACCTTGCCGGGCATGATGGAGGAGCCGGGCTGCAGGTCGGGGATGTGCAGTTCGCCGATGCCCGTGTTCGGGCCCGAGCCCATCCAGCGCAGGTCGTTGCAGATCTTGGTGAGCGACACGGCCAGAACGCGCAGCGCTCCGGATGCCTCCACCAGCGAGTCGCGGGCGCCCTGCGCCTCGAAGTGGTCGCGGGCCTCGGTGATCGGCAGGCCGGTCTCCTCGGCGAGCAGCTGGATCACGAGCTGCGGGAAGCCGGCCGGGGTGTTGATACCGGTGCCGACCGCGGTACCGCCGAGCGGAACCTCGGCCACGCGGGGGAGCGCCGACTGGATGCGCTCGATGCCCAGGCGGATCTGCATGGCGTAGCCGCCGAACTCCTGGCCGAGGGTCACCGGGGTGGCGTCCATCAGGTGGGTGCGGCCCGACTTCACGGCCGTGGCCCACAGGGTGGCCTTCTCCTCCAACGCCTGCGCGAGGTGCTCGAGCGACGGGATGAGGTCGTGGATCAGCGCACCGGTCACGGCGACGTGCACCGAGGTGGGGAACACGTCGTTCGAGGACTGCGAGGCGTTCACGTGGTCGTTCGGGTGCACCTTCGAGCCGAGCGCCGTGGAGGCGAGCGAGGCCAGCACCTCGTTCATGTTCATGTTCGAGGAGGTGCCGCTGCCGGTCTGGTACACGTCGATGGGGAAGTCGGCGTCGAGCTCGCCCGTGACCACGCGGTCGGCGGCCGCGGCGATGGCGTCGGCGATGCCGGAATCCAGTACACCCAGCTTTGCGTTCGCCAGGGCGGCGGCCTTCTTGATGCGGGCGAGGGCGGCGATCTGCGCACTCTCGAGCCCGTCACCCGACACCGGGAAGTTCTCGACCGCCCGCTGGGTCTGCGCACCGTAGAGAGCGGATGCGGGCACCCGCACCTCGCCCATGGTGTCGTGCTCGATGCGGTAGTCGGTCTCGGGAGCGTTCTCCACCACTGTGTGGTCGTCCTTTCGTTCTGCCCGCGGCGCACGGCCGCGACGGCGTTCTTCTCGTGAGGGTGTTCGGAAAGTGTTCGGGGTGCGGCTGGTTCGACGCCCGAGGACGGTCAGATCTCGCCGATGACGACATCGGCCACGGCGCGGCCCTCGGCCAGACGGTAGTTCGCGCCGACAACAGCCAATCTACCGTCCGCGACCGCCGCGGTGATGATCTCCGACGTGCGCAGCAGCTCGCCGACCGTGTCGCGCAGGTGGGTGCGACCGACCTCGCCGGCATCCGGAGCGCTCAGCAGGGCACCCGCATCGTCGCGCTCGGCGGGGACCTTGGCGATGGCCGGCACGATCTGCTCCACAAGGGTGCGGATGTGGCCGGGCAGCGGGGCCGCATCCGGCAGCTGCGAGTCGATGGCCGCGCGCACGGCACCGCACTCGTCGTGGCCGAGCACGACGATCAGCGCGACGCCGAGAACCTCGACCGCGTACTCGAGACTGCCGATGACCGAATCGGAGATGACCTGCCCGGCGTTGCGCACCACGAACAGGTCGCCGAGGCCGAGGTCGAAGATGATCTCGGCGGCCAGCCGGGAGTCGCTGCAGCCGAACAGCGCCGCGCGCGGTGTCTGCAGGTGCGCGAGCTCGGCGCGGGTCTCCGCGTCCTGCCGCGGATGCTTGGGGGCTCCGGCGATGAAACGCTCGTTGCCGCGCTGCATGGTGGCCCACACCCGCTCCGGCGTCGTGACCTCGGTGCTCACTGCACTCCTTCTTCCGAATCCGATCCTGATTCCGTACCCATACCCATGTCCGAGCCCGTCTCGTCGGCCGAGGGCTGCGCGAGCACGTCCCGGCTCACCGCGGAGGCCACGGTGCTGATCTCGTCGACGTCGGCGGTGCCGAACACGACGAAGGTGGAGCGGCCCGCCTCGGTCACCAGCGCGTAGGCCACGTTGCCCACGTCGGTGCCGGTGCTGCGGTTGTCGTAGGCGGTCCACTCGACGCCGTCGAGCATCACGGTACCGACGGAGTCGCCGCGGGCGACCTGCTCGGCGAGCCAGGTGGGGTTGGCGTCGACGGCCTGGGTCACGCCCACGTACTGGTTCTTCGGCGAGATCAACCCGATGTACCAGGAGCGGATGTCGTCGGCGCCGCCGGAGCGCAGCTCGGCCGCGTTGGAGGACCACCCCTCGGGCAGCGCGGGCACGGTCAGCGGCACCGGCATCGACGACTGCGCCTGCACGGCGACCTGCTGGTAGTCGACCGGCTGCAGGAGCGAGGTCTGGGTGCGCGGCACCAGGAACACGATCGCGATCACCAGCCCCACCGAGACGAGCACGGCGTAGATGAGGTTGCGCAGCGTCTTGCGGTCGCGGTACAGCCGCGACTGCTCCGCCTTGCGGGCGGCGGTCTCCTCCGGAGTCTCGGGCCGGCCGAGTTCGGCGACGACCGCGGGCTGCGCGTTCTTGGCCATCGGCGCGCTACTCCGCCGCTGCCGTGGACTGGCGGGCCGCGTCGAGGCGCTCCCGGGCGCCGAGAAGCCACTGCTCGCAGCGGGCCGCGAGGGCCTCGCCGCGCTCCCAGAGGCCGAGCGACTGCTCGAGCGTGGCGGAACCCTGCTCGAGCTCGCTCACCACGCGGATCAGTTCGTCGCGCGCCTGTTCGTAGCTCAGCGCCTGGACGTCGGAGGGCCGGACGTCGGCGGGCTGCGCGTCGGATGCGGGCGAGGAGGCCATGGTGTCAATCCTATCGATCATCGCAAGGGGGTTGATCCGGCTGCGCGGCCCGGTCTGCCGTCGGCATGCGGCCCCTCCGACACCGCATCCAGAGCGCCCTCCGCCACGGTGACGGTGAGGCGCACCCCGGCCGGCGCTTCCGTCGCATCCCGCACGATGTGGCCGGCGCCCGGGCCGGAGGCGGCCTGCACGATGGCGTACCCGCGGTCGAGCGTGCGCTGGGGCGACAGTGCGCGGAGGTGCCCGGCGAGCTCGCGCACCGAGTTGCCCTCGCGCTCGATCACCCGGGAGACCAGTTCCGAGCCGCGGGCCACGAAACGGGTCAGCTCCTCCGACCGCGAGTCGATGATCCAGCCCGGCGAGGCCAGTGCCGGGCGGCTCCGGATCTGCCCGAGCCGGTCGATCTCGACCGACACGATCGACCCCATCCGGCCCCGGATGCGCGTGCGCGCCTGGTCGACGCGGGCCAGCTCCTCCGTGACGTCGGGAACGACGCGCTTGGCGGCATCCGTCGGCGTCGAGGCGCGCAGGTCGGCGACCGAATCCAGCAGCGGCCGGTCGGCCTCGTGCCCGATCGCGCTCACCACCGGGGTGCGGGCGGCGGCCACGGCGCGCACGACCGCCTCGTCGCTGAAGCCGAGCAGGTTCTGGAAGTCGCCGCCGCCGCGGGCGATGATGATGACGTCGATCTCGGGATCGGCGTCGAGCGTCTCGAGCGCCGCCACGACCTCGCGCGGTGTGCGGTCGCCCTGAACGGCGGCGTGGACGACCCGGAACCGCACCGAGGGCCAGCGCAGCTGGGCGTTGCGCAGCACGTCTTTCTCGGCGTCGCTGTCTTTGCCGGTGATGAGGCCGACACCGCCCGGCAGGAAGGGCAGCGGCTTCTTGCGCGAGGCGTCGAACAGCCCCTCGGCGGCGAGCTGTGCCCGTAGCCGCTCGAGGCGCTCGAGCAGATCGCCGAGCCCGACGTGCCGCATCTCGTACACCTGCATGGTGAGCGTGCCGCCGCGTACCCAGTAATTGGGCTTGATCAGCGCGATCACCCGGTCGCCCTGCTTGAGGTCGGCCGGGATGCGCGCCTTCACCGACGACCAGATGGTGAAACTGATGGTGGCCTGGCCGTTCAGGTCTTTCAGCTTGCCGTACACGTTGCCGCCCGAGACGCCCCACTGGGTGATCTCGCCCTCCACCCACGCGGTGCCGAGGCGCTCGATGTAGCCGCGGATCTTCTCGGCGAGCTCGCCGACGGGCCACGGATTCTCGGCGGTCGGCGGCCCCGCGGGCGCGGCGGGACCGGTGGAGGCGGGGGAGGGGGATGCGTCGGTCACGCGGTCCACCTTTCCACACGCCGCCGTCACTCAGGCTGGGCGACGTAGAATCTGTGGGTGAGCAACGCGACGACCATCAGCCTGCCGATGCCGAGGATCCCCGGCATCCGCAACCGTCTGAAAGACAACCCGGTGGCCGGGCACAAGCGAGTGCTGCTCGCCGCCCCCCGCGGCTATTGCGCCGGCGTCGACCGTGCGGTCGTGGCCGTCGAGAAGGCGCTCGAGAACTACGGCGCCCCCGTCTACGTGCGCAAGCAGATCGTGCACAACGTGCACGTGGTCTCCACGCTCGAGAAGCGCGGAGCCATCTTCGTCGAGGAGGTCGACGAGGTGCCCGAGGGTTCCCACGTCGTCTTCTCCGCCCACGGTGTCTCGCCGGCGGTCGTGCAGGGCGCGGCTGATCGTGGCCTCCAGGCCATCGACGCCACCTGCCCGCTGGTCACCAAGGTGCACCGCGAGGCCGTGCGCTTCGCGCGCGACGACTTCGAGATCCTGCTGATCGGCCACGAGGGCCACGAAGAGGTCGAGGGCACGGCGGGCGAGGCCCCCGAGCACATCACCCTGGTCGGCAGCCCGGATGCTGTGGACGACATCGAGGTGAAAGACCCCGACAAGGTGGTGTGGCTCTCGCAGACCACGCTCTCCGTCGACGAGACGATGGAGACGGTGCGGCGCCTGCGGGAGAAGTTCCCGAACCTGCAGGATCCGCCGTCGGACGACATCTGCTACGCCACCCAGAACCGCCAGGTGGCCATCAAGAAGGTGGCGCAGGGCGCCGACCTGGTGATCGTCGTCGGTTCGGCGAACTCCTCGAACTCGGTGCGCCTGGTCGAGGTCGCGCTCGAATACGGCGCCAAGGCGGCCTACCGGGTCGACTACGCGCACGAGGTGAAGCAGGAGTGGCTCGACGGTGTCGAGACGGTCGGCGTCACCTCCGGGGCATCCGTTCCCGAGGTGCTCGTGCAGGAGCTGCTCGACGACCTCGCGGGCGCCGGCTACGGCGACATCGAGACCGTGCAGACGGCCGAGGAAGACCTCGTCTTCTCGCTGCCGAAAGAGCTGCGCCGCGACACCTCCGGCAAGAAGGACACCCGCGCCCTCGGCGGCCGCCACCGCTCTTGAGGCGGCCAGCACTCCTCGACTCGCCACGGCTCGTCGCGGCAGCTCAATGCAGCCAGGTCCAGAGGAAGATTGCGGCGACCGCGAGGGTGCAGGCGAGCCCGACGATCTCGGTCGATCTGTTGGAGCGTCCGATCGAGAGGGAGAGTCTGCTCGAGCGCTCCTTCGCTGGAGCGTCAGCCAACCGCCGCACGTCGCCTGATGCGTCCACGCGATTCAGCCGGCGTGCCCGCATGAGACTGTGGGTTCCGATAGAAGATGACAACCGCAGGCATTTCTCCCAGTGCTCCGGGTCGTCGGGATCGAACCGGCCGGGAGTGAGGATCGTGACGTAATTGTCTCCGAACTCCACGCTCGAGTACCCGGCGTCGTCGGCCAGACGTGCCATCAGATCCGGGGTAAGGAGATACAGCGCGTCGAGTCGGTCCTCCTTTCCGCAGTAGACGTCGAAGGACCGCCAAAAGTCTCCCTCCAGCGTGAGTATCTGATTGCGGTCGAGGGCGGCGGGCAGGCTCCGCCCTCGCGGGTCGCGTGAGACGAGGACGACGTGCGGCAGTTCGTCGCCAGGCACCGAGAGGGAGATGTAGCCCCAGTTCTCGGTCACCAGCGTGCTGGCACGCTCGGTCTCGAACGTCAGTGTTCCGATCCGGGTGACCGACCCGGCGGCGGTGCTCCGGAACTCGTCTGAGACCCGGCAGTTCGCCGCGCGTTCGATCAGGGCGCTCGGCGTGCTCCACAAGGCCTGAGAGGTGTAGGAAAGCCCGTTCGATGCGGCGAACCGGCGCAGACGACGGCCTCGGCGACGCTGAGCGAGCTGTCTTGCTACCTCGAGCGCCAGAATGCCTGCGATGCCGACAGCGAGCGCCAGGTACGCCCGTGAGGCTGACGGCGGGAGCGTGGTGGCGAGCATGATCGCCCCCAGGGCGACGACGGCTCGAAGGCACCAGACCGTGAGGGGGCTGCGGAACGCCTGCTCCCAGAGGCGACGGCGATGCCGGAGCTCCGACAGATCGACGATGTTCACCGATGCCACCTCACGACGGCCATGGCTGTGTCACCTCGCGGTACCGCGGAGCGTGCCGGTCGTCTGCGCGCTCGAATCACCGACCATGCACGAGATCAGTCGATCACCCGTTGCCCAGGACGTGGCGGTGGGCTTGTAGCTCGTCACGTCGAGCGACGATTGTTCGTAGGGGAGCCCGATGAAGTCCGCGAACCGTTGCGTGCATCCGTCATCGGCTTCGTTGCCGAGCGCGACCGGATCCCAGCTCGCATCCGTCACGGAGAACTCGTCGAACACCTCGAGGTCGTGGGGTGCGGCGCAGCCGACGATTGGAACCTCAGACACCATCAGGGAGTCGAGATCGTTGAGACAGTCGCCGATCTTCACCTGGAATACGTCCGTCGATGTGGGATCGGCGGCGGGCGTCGTGGCCGGGATTGAATCGGGAACGGGCGTGGCCGTATCCGGCACGCCGGCGGGTGACGAAATGGTCGCGGTCTGGCCGACGGTGCAGGCAGACAGCGAGATGGCCACTGCGACCAGAAGACACGCGGAGTAAAGTCGGGAAGGCATTTACCGAGCATAACTCATTAATGCCGACGCCGACGCCGCTCCGATGTCTGGCTGAACCATGGCCCGCTACGGCTGCATCGCCGCCAGGATGCTTGGGTCGGCCAGCAGGGCGACCACGACGACCACGATGTTGATCAGGAGGCCGAGGACGGCGCCGATGATCGGCACGAAGAACGTGAGTTTGCCAGCGCGCAGACGTTGCACCGACACGAGCGCGGTGAGGGCGTAGACGGCGAGCAGCACGGCCGCTCCCACGGCCCCCGCCGAAGACGCGGTGGCGTCGCCGGAGTAGACGCCCGCGATGCCCTGCAGATCCATGAACTGTTGCATCACCGAGGGCAGGGTGAGGAAGCTGGTCACCATGTTGACGGTGGCCAGCAGGCCCGCGGCGAGCAGGATGAGGGTGGCGATGCGGTCGCCGCGGCGGGCGGGCACCGCGCCCGGGGCGACGTTCGCCGATCCGGGAACGCCGGCATCGACCGGACGCGTGCTCGGAACCACCGGGGCGGCGGGCGGCGTCTGAGCTGCGGGGGCCGCAGGCGTCCCGACCTCGGGAACGGCATCTTTCGGCGGTTGCCAGACCCATCCCTCGGGCGCGAGTTCTCCGTACTTGGGCTTCGGTCGTTCGTCGCTCACGCGGGGTGACGCATCCTCTTCATCGGGTGGCCGCCGGACTCGTGGTGCAATCCGGCGGCCGGTGTTCGGGTGGCCGCGCCCTGCGGATCGAGGGCGCGGCCGGGAGCCTCTCGGCTCGGTGCAGCGTGGTGCGTGCTGCCCGGGACTACTTGCCGGAGTGGCCGGCCGATCCGAGCTGCTGGGTGGCTTCGACCACGCGGGCGGCCATCGCCGTCTCGGCGACCTTGCCCCAGGCGCGGGGGTCGTACTGCTTCTTGTTGCCGACCTCGCCGTCGACCTTCAGCACACCCTCGTAGTTGGTGAACATCGTGCCGGCGATCGAGCGGGTGAACGCGTACTGGGTGTCGGTGTCGATGTTCATCTTGATGACGCCGTTGGCGACCGCCTCGGCGATCTCGGCGTCGGACGAACCCGATCCGCCGTGGAAGACGAGGTCGAGCGGCTTCGGGCCGTGGCCGTACTTGGCGCTCAGGCCGTCCTGGATCTCCTTCAGCAGCTCGGGCTTCAGCTTCACGTTGCCGGGCTTGTAGACGCCGTGCACGTTGCCGAAGGTGAGTGCGGCCATGTAGCGGCCGTTCTCGCCGAGGCCGAGCGCCTCGACGGTCGCGATCGCGTCGTCGAGCGTGGTGTACAGGTGCTCGTTGATGTCGTGGCTGACGCCGTCTTCCTCGCCGCCGACGACGCCGATCTCGACCTCGAGGATGGCGTTGATGGCCTTGGTGCGCTTCAGCATGTCTTCCGCGATGCGCAGGTTGTCGGTGAGCGGGATGGCCGAGCCGTCCCACATGTGCGACTGGAAGATCGGGTTGCGGCCGGCCTTGACCTCGGCCTCGGAGGCCTCGATCAGCGGCATCACGAAGTCGGCGAGAGCCGGCTCGGGGCAGTGGTCGGTGTGCAGCGCGACGGTGATCGGGTAGTTCTTGGCCACCTCGTGGGCGAACGCGGCGAACGCGAGTGCGCCGGTGGCGCGGGCCTTGACGGTCTGGCCGGCGAAATAGTCGGCGCCGCCGGTGGTGACCTGGATGATCCCGTCGGATCCGGCCTCGGCCAGACCCTGCAGCACCGCGTTCAGCGTCTGCGACGACGACACGTTGACGGCGGGGTACGCGAAGCCGCCGGCCTTGGCCTTGTCGAGCATCTCTGCGTACTGATCGGGGGTTGCAATGGGCATGTCATCTCCTTTGGTGGGCGCGATCCTGGCGCGCCGGCCGGTGCCGTTCACGAGAAGTCTAGCCAGCGGCGTCGTCGGGGGAGTGAAGGATGCCCGGCGGCGCCCTGTGCATCCGCCCGATAGGCTGGCAAGCGCAGCGGGAGGCGTCTCCGCCCCCACTCGGGGCAGGACTGTGTCGTCGTGCTCCGGTCGTCCCCGGAAGGAACTCACCTCGCCATGAACGCCGACAGCGCTCACCTGTACGAACACCCCGACCGCAACCTCGCCCTGGAGTTGGTGCGTGCCACCGAGGCGGCGGCCATCCGGGCGCAGCCGTTCATCGGCAAGGGCGACAAGAACGCCGCCGACGGTGCGGCCGTCGACGCGATGCGCGCCTTCCTCGGCACCGTCGACTTCGCCGGCGTGATCGTCATCGGCGAGGGCGAGAAGGATGAGGCGCCCATGCTCTTCAACGGCGAAGAGGTCGGCACGGGCCGCGGCCCCGCCTGCGACATCGCGGTCGACCCGATCGACGGAACCTCGCTCACCGCCGCCGGCCGTCAGAACGCCATCTCCATGCTCGCGGCCTCCGACCGCGGCACGATGCTCGACGCCTCCTCGGTGTTCTACATGAACAAGATCGTGACGGATGCCGACGGCATCGGCGTGATCGACATCGACCGGCCGATCGGCGACAACATCCGGGCCCTCGCCAAGGCCAAGGGCAAGAACGTCGGCGACATTCGCGTGGCCGTGCTCGACCGCCCGCGCCACCAGCAGCTGATCGACGAGATCCGGGCCGCGGGTGCCGGTACCCGCCTGATGCTCGACGGCGACGTGGCCGGCGGCATCAACGCCGCCCGCTACGGCACCCGCATCGACATGTGCGTGGGCATCGGCGGCAGCCCCGAGGGCGTGGCCACGGCCTGCGCCATCAAGGCGCTCGGCGGCTTCATCCAGACCCGCCTCGCCCCGAAGGACGACGATGAGCGCCAGAAGGGCATCGACGCAGGGCTCGACATCGACAAGCTCTACGAGGCCGACGACCTGGTCTCGGGCGACAACACCTTCTTCGTCGCGACCGGCGTGACCGACGGCGGCCTCGTGGCCGGCGTCAAGCGCCTCGGCCCCATCATCCGCACCGAGTCGATCGTGCTGCGCTCGCACTCGGGCACGATCCGTCGCATCGAGGCGGATCACCTGGCGGAGAAGTGGCTGTAGGGGGCTGAAGCGGGCCGGCGGGAGTCGGTTGTCGCTCTCCGCCTAGGGGTTGGGCTGCGCCCAAAGGCGGCGGCGAGCGACAACCGACTCCCGCCGGCCCTTTCTCGGTGGGGGAGGTGGGGTGGAGGTGTTCTCACCCCTTGCCCCAGGCACGCCGAGCCGTCACTTGGTGCCGTTATCGGGATGCCGAAGCGGGACTAGGTGACGGGTCGGCGCCGGTGGCGGGGGGATTGCGGTCAGCGGGGGGTGGTGCCGGTGGGCTCGTCGTCGTCGAGGTTGAGTTCCAATTCGATGGTGCGGGCCTGCTCCGACTCGAGGTAGCGGGCGTCTCGGCGGGCTGCGCCACCCAGCGCGTCGAGTTCGGCTACGGCGCGCTCGACGGCGGCCTCGCGCTCGGCGTCGGTCTCCTCGTCGTCGTCGTGCTCGAGCGGGGGAGCCAACGAGATCAGAATCGGCGCGGATGGCTGCTCGGGCTTCGCTGCGTCTCCCTCGCGACCTGCGGAGGCGGGGGTCTCGCTCTCGGCTCGACCGCGTTCGGCCGTGGCAGCCCTCTGGGCGGCATCGTCGGAGTCGCCCTCGGCAGTGCTCTGCGCGGCATCTTCGGAGTCGGCGGAGGCCGGGGCCGGGGCCGGGGCCGAGTCGGACTCCAGCTGGGCCAGGAGCTCGTGGGCCGCGATCTCGCGCGGGGTCTCCTCCAGGGTGCCGAGTTCGGGGAACAGGCTCTCGCTGGAGAGGGCGCCGAGCTTGCGGGCCGTGGGGAACACCTGGCGCTCGAACGAGCCGATGAAGGAGTTGTAGTCCTTCACCGTGCGGTCGATCGTGCGGCCCAGCTTGTCGATGTGCGTGGCCGTCTTGCCGAGGCGTGTGTACAGCTGTTGGCTCAGGTCGAACAGCTGGCGCGCCTCCTGCGTGAGCACGTCTTGCTGCCAGCTGAACGCCACCGTCTTCAGCACCGACCACAGGGTGACCGGCGAGGCCAGTGCCACGCGCTTGCCGAAGGCGAACTCCATGATCGAGGGATCGGCCTCGAGCGCGCTCGACACCAGCGACTCGCTCGGGATGAACGCGATCACGAGCTCGGGGGAGGCTTCGAGCCCGTTCCAGTAGCCCTTCGTGCCGAGCGCGGTGATGTGGTCGCGCAGCGCCTTCACGTGCTTCTTCATCAGCTGCGTGCGGTGCTCGCCCTCGACGCCGGTGGCCGAGGCCTGGATGGCGGAGGCCTCGAGGTAGGCGTCGAACGGCACCTTCGCGTCGACCGCGATGTTCTTGCCGCCGGGCAGGTGCACCACCATGTCGGGGCGGCCCGCGCCGGAGTCGCTCACGATCGAGGTCTGCACGTCGAAGTCGACGCGCTCGATCAGCCCGGCCGCTTCGACCACACTGCGCAGCTGGGTCTCGCCCCAGACGCCGCGCGTGCTGTTCGAGCGCAGCGCCGAGGCCAGTGACTCCGCCGTGGAGCGCAGTCGCTCCTCCGACTCGGTGGCCGACCTCAGCTGCTCCGAGAGCTCCCCGTACTGCTGCTGGCGCTGCGTCTCGAGCTCGACCACCTTCGCCTGCACCGCCTTGAGGCTCTCCTGCACGGGGCTCAGGGCGACCAGCACCTGGCTGTCTTCGGCCTTCCGCGCCTTCTCGGCCTCGGCGATCGACGTCAGCTGACCCTGCAGGTCGGCGATGCGCTCCTGCAGGGTGGCGATCTGGGCGCGGTAGGTCTCGTCGAGCTGGGCGAGCTGCTCGCGGGACTGCTCCCTGGCCACGGCGAACTGCTTGTCGAACTGCTCGCGCGCCGTGATGCTCTGATCCCGGTGCGACGCCGCGGCGGCCTCGGCCTGCTCCCGGGCCAGGGCGGCCTGCTCGCGGTGCACCACCGCGGCGGCGGCCGCCTGCTCGCGGAGCCCGGCGGCCGTGGCCTCGACGGCGGCGAGCTGCGACTGCAACGAGGCCCGCTCGTCGACCAGGGTTTCGACCCGGGAGCGCACCACGCCGAGATCGGCCGTGCGTTCGGCCAGCGCCGCCTCCAGTGCGGAAGCGGTGGTGCCGGCATCCGCACCGCCTGCCCCGCCGGACGAGCCGTGCCGGGCGCGGACCAGCAGCACACCCCCGGCCACGCCGAGGGCGAGGCCGAGCACGAGACCGATCAGAAGAGGGAGCAGAGCATCCATGCGAACAGTGTGTCATCCGCCACCGACACCGGCTCCAAGTCGCTCGGCGCGCCCGGCCCGGACGATCTAGGCTGGCTGCACAACTGCATCCCGTACGAAGAGGTCAGGAACCATGTCAGAAACCCTTCCCGTCGTGAACCACTGGATCGCCGGAGCCGAATCCGTCAGCACCAGCGGCCGCACCGCCCCCGTGTTCGACCCCGCGCTCGGCACGCAGTCCAAGAGCGTGGCGCTCGCGAACGGCGCCGAGATCGATGCCGCCGTCGCGGCCGCGAAGGCCGCCTTCCCCGCGTGGCGCGACACCAGCATCACGAAGCGGCAGCAGGTGCTGTTCGCCTTCCGCGAGCTGCTGAACTCGCGCAAGGGCGAGCTGGCCGAGATCCTCACCAGCGAGCACGGCAAGGTGCTGTCGGATGCGGCGGGCGAGATCACCCGCGGCCTCGAGGTCGTCGAGCTGGCCACCGGGTTCCCGCACCTGCTGAAGGGCGAGTACTCCGAGAACGTCTCCACCGGTGTCGACGTCTACTCGCTCAAGCAGCCGCTCGGCGTGGTGGGCATCATCAGCCCCTTCAACTTCCCGGCCATGGTGCCGATGTGGTTCTTCCCGATCGCCATCGCCGCGGGCAACACGGTCGTGCTGAAGCCCAGCGAGAAAGACCCGAGCGCCGCCAACTGGCTGGCCGCCCTGTTCAAGGAGGCGGGTCTGCCCGACGGCGTGTTCAACGTGCTGCACGGCGACAAGGAGGCCGTCGACGGCCTGCTGAACCACCGCGACGTGAAGAGCATCTCCTTCGTCGGCTCGACCCCGATCGCCCAGTACATCTACGAGACCGCGGCCCGCAACGGCAAGCGCGTGCAGGCCCTCGGCGGCGCGAAGAACCACATGCTGGTGCTTCCGGATGCCGACCTCGACCTGGCCGCCGACGCCGCCATCAACGCGGGCTTCGGATCGGCCGGCGAACGCTGCATGGCCATCTCGGTGCTCGTGGCGGTGGAGCCGATCGCCGACGAGCTGGTGGCGAAGATCCAGGAGCGGATGGCGGGCCTGAAGACCGGCGACGGCCGCCGCAGCTGCGACATGGGCCCGCTCATCACCGAGGTGCACCGCGACAAGGTGGCGTCGTACATCGACGTCGCCGCATCCGACGGCGCGACCGTGGTGGTCGACGGGCGCGGCATCGAGGTGGATGGTGCGGCCGAGGGCTTCTGGCTCGGCCCGACCCTGCTCGACCAGGTGCCCATCACCTCCAAGGCCTACCTCGACGAGATCTTCGGCCCGGTGCTCTCGGTGGTGCGCGTGCAGTCCTACGAAGAGGGCGTCGACCTCATCAACAACGGCGCCTACGGCAACGGCACGGCGATCTTCACGAACGACGGGGGAGCGGCCCGCCGCTTCCAGAACGAGGTCGAGGTCGGGATGATCGGCATCAACGTGCCCATCCCGGTGCCGGTCGCGTACCACTCGTTCGGTGGCGTGAAGGACTCGATCTTCGGCGACTCGAAGGCGTACGGCCTCGCCGGCTTCCGCTTCTTCACGCAGGAGAAGGCCGTCACCTCGCGCTGGCTCGACCCCTCGCACGGTGGCATCAACCTCGGCTTCCCGCAGAACTGACCGGCACCCCGTGAAGAACGTCACCCTGCACGGCACCGGTCTGTCCGCATCCTCCGTGGTGCTCGGCCTGATGCGCATCACCCCGCTCTCGGACGAGGAGATCCGCACCCTGGTCGGCACGGCCCGGGATGCGGGTGTCACCGTGTTCGACCACGCCGACATCTACGGCGAGGGCCGGCACGGCTGCGAGCAGCGGTTCGGCGACGCGGTGCGGTTCAGCGCGGCCGAGCGGGAGCAGGTGATCATCCAGAGCAAGGTCGGCATCCGCGAGGGCTACTTCGACTTCTCGAAGGAGCACATCCTGCGCACCGTCGACGAATCGCTCGCGGCGCTGCGCTCGGAGTACCTCGACCTGCTCCTCCTGCACCGGCCCGACACCCTCGTCGAGCCCGAGGAGGTGGCCGCGGCCTTCGACCAGCTGCAGGCATCCGGAAAAGTGCGGCACTTCGGGGTGTCGAACCACACGCCGGGCCAGATCGAGCTGCTGAAGAAGAACGTGCAGCAGCCCCTCGTGGTGAACCAGGTGCAGCTGAGCATCACGCACGCGCCGCTGATCGCGCAGGGCGTGGCGGCCAACATGGTGGGGCTCGACCAGTCGATCGACCGCGACAACGGCATCCTCGACCACGCCCGCCTGAACGACATCACGCTGCAGACCTGGTCGCCGTTCCAGAAGGGCTTCTTCGACGGCGTATTCCTGGGCGACCGGGAGCACTACGCCGAGCTGAACGACGCGATCGACGCGCTGGCGGAGCAGTACGGCGTGACCCCGACCGGGATCGCGGTGGCGTGGATCACGCGGCACCCGGCCCGCATGCAGGTCGTGCTGGGCACCACGACGCCCGGCCGGGTCGCCGACGCCGCGGCCGGTTCCGACGTCGAGCTCACGCGCGAGCAGTGGTACCGGCTGTTCACCGCCGCCGGCCACACACTGCCCTGACTCGGGGCGGCGCGGTCGCGGCATCCGGGGCCCGGCGCTCCGGAAGCTAGGATGGACGACCGTGGCTCTTACTATCGCGATCGTCGGACTCCCCAACGTGGGCAAGTCCACCCTGTTCAACGCCCTCACCAAGAACCAGGTTCTGGCGGCGAACTACCCGTTCGCCACCATCGAGCCCAACGTGGGTGTGGTGAACCTGCCCGACCCGCGGCTCACTAAGCTCGCCGAGATCTTCGGCAGTGAGAAGATCCTGGCGGCGCCGGTCTCCTTCGTCGACATCGCGGGCATCGTGCGCGGCGCGAGCGAGGGCGAGGGGCTCGGCAACAAGTTCCTCGCGAACATCCGGGAGGCGGATGCGATCGCGCAGGTCATCCGTGGCTTCACCGACTCGGATGTCGTGCACGTCGACGGCAAGGTCGACGCCGCCAGCGACATGGAGACCATCAACACCGAGCTCGTGCTCGCCGACCTGCAGACCCTCGAGAAGGCGGAAGCCCGCTACGAGAAGGAGGTCAAGGGCAAGAAGCTCGAGCCGATCGTGCTGGCCACCGCCAAGGAGGCCCGCGAGTACCTCGACACCGGCAAGCCGCTGTCGACCTCGTCGATCGACCTCGAGCCCATCCGCGAGCTGGGTCTGCTCACCTCGAAGCCGTTCATCTACGTGTTCAACGTCGACGAGGAGATCCTGAACGACGCCGCCCGCAAGGATGCTCTGGCCGCGTTGGTAGCGCCCGCCCAGGCGATCTTCCTCGACGCCAAGCTCGAGTCGGAACTGATCGACCTCGAGCCCGACGACGCTGCCGAGCTGCTGGCGTCGACCGGCCAGGAGGAGAGCGGTCTCGACCAGCTCGCCCGCATCGGCTTCGACACCCTCGGCCTGCAGACCTACCTCACCGCGGGCCCCAAGGAGTCGCGCGCCTGGACGATCGGCAAGGGCTGGACCGCCCCGCAGGCGGCCGGCGTGATCCACACCGACTTCCAGAAGGGCTTCATCAAGGCCGAGATCATCTCGTTCGACGACCTGGTGGAGACCGGCTCGATCGCCGAGGCCCGCGCCAAGGGCAAGGCCCGCATCGAGGGCAAGGACTACGTCATGCAAGACGGCGACGTGGTCGAGTTCCGCTTCAACAACTAGCCCACCGCCGGGGCGATCACCAGCCCTGTGAGCCGGGTATGCCCTTGAAGGGCCCGACGATGGCCCTCGTGATCCAGCCCCCGTAGAAACCTCCGGGCTGCGGCGTGACGACCTCGCCGTCGACGGTGCACTCGTCCATCTGCTGCGCGTAGACGGCGACGCGGTCTCGGAGCGGTTCGAACCCCGGCGACGGATGCGGGTAGTTCCACGCGCACGCAGACCGTACCTCGCCTCCGCCGCGCACGTCGAGATAGCGTGCGGAGCCCTTGAACTCGCAGAACGACGAACCATCGGCGTCGACCAGCGAGCCGGTCGCGAAGTCGGCTATCGGGAGGTAGTAGACCGGCGGATGGCTGGTCTCGAGCACCCGAACGGCGTCTCGGGTCTCGACGATGAGCTGCCCGCCCAGGCGGATCGTGATCGGCGCGGTGACGCGCTCGACGCGCGGCGGCCTCGGGTAGTCCCACACAGACTCCTGTCCTGGTCCTGGGGTCTCCGGGCGCGGTCGGGGCACCTGTTCACCTTATGTCGGCGGTGCTTCACTGGGGTATGCCCATCTCGCCGATGTTCCCGCTCGGATCGGTTCTGTTCCCCCACGCGCCCATCCCGCTGCGGGTCTTCGAGCCTCGGTATCTCACGATGGTCGGGCGACTGCTCGACGAGGACGAACCGGGGTTCGAGTTCGGCGTCGTCCTCATCGAGCGCGGACCCGAAGCCGGGGGTGGCGACCAGCGCGCCTCGCTCGGGACGATGGCGCGTCTCGTGAGCGCCGCCGCGGGCGCCGAAGACCTGCTGATCGTCGGCGTGGGGACCCGGCGGTTCACGGTCGAACGCTGGGTCGACGAGGACCCGTATCCCCGGGCCGAGATCTCGATACTGCCGGATCTGGAGTGGTCTGAACCGCTCGCACCCCTGCTGGCCGAGGCCGAAGCGGTTGTCCGCCGCTTGATGGCCCGCGGGGCGGAGCCGGACTCGGACGCCGGCATCGAGTTGTCGGAGGATCCCGTCGCAGCCGCGTGGCAACTGGCGGCGATCGCCCCGCTGGGCGAGTACGACAGGTACACACTGTTGAGGTCGACATCGCTGGGGGGTCTCCTGCGCCAGACGATCGATCTGACCCTCGAGGCCGAGGAGCTCTGGTAGCCCAGCCTCGAGTCGTAACGCCTGAGGCTGACGTAATCTGGTCGAGTTCCGCTTCCACAACTGACCCGACCGGGTAGGTCTCCCGCGGGGCCGAAAGGATCTTCCATGTCGACATCATCCAGTGCCTCCGCTCTGCGGACCGTCGGCGGCCTTTCGATCGCCGCGGGGTCGCTGTTCGTGGCCGCGGGGGCCGGGGCGTGGTTCACGGTGACGAAGCAGTTGCAGGCGGAGAAGATCGAGGTTCCCGGGAACGCTCCGGCGTTCGGCGGCAAGACCGTCCAGGGTCCGGCGACCGCGTACGTGGAAGCGCTCGTGATCAAGAGCAACGCGGAGCGCGGCGCGGGCGGGCGCACCTTCGCCGACATCAGCACGGCTCTCCGCGGCGTCGACGCGAAGAGCGACGAGGCGGCCGAGCTGCGCAAGCAGAGCGCCGCCCTCTCGACCGCGGCCTCCCTGCGCACCTCCCTCATGACCTCCGTGCTCGCCTACGGCGTGAGCGCCTTCGCCGCCGGCCTCGGCGCCTTCCTCCTGCTCGTCGGCACCGTGCTGCGCCGCTCCGAAGCCGACTGACCCACACTCGCTGCTGCTCCTGCGGGGCAGTCGCCGACCGCTCGAGATGCGTCACCCGATCGAGTAGTACATGCCCCACCCCCGGTCTGCCACTTCGCGGGTGAACGCGCGGGCGCGGGCGAGCATCTCGTCGAGGTGACGGTCGCCTGAACCCGACTCCGCAGATCCGCCTCCGAGCCCGTGCGGGAAGTCGGCGCTGTCGAGATCGTCGGCGATCGCCCGGACGGTCTCCGGGTCGAGCACTTGGCGGTGCGCCTCCCACCCGCAACAGGCATTCTTCACGTCGCCCTCTACCAGGGAGGCAGCGGGTCGAGGGGGCTGATCCGGTGGCGACCAGAAGAGCGCCTGCAGGTCGCGCCAGCACTTGTCGAGATCGAGGATCGGCGGTCGAGGCTCCTGGTGGCAGACGAACTGATGCGAGCGGTCGCTGCGGAAGTAGGCATCGAGATCTGTTCTGGCGAGCTCGATGTCGTCGGCGTGGATCGGACGTGCGAAGTAACGGATTCCCATGAGGCGATCCTGCGGGTCTCGCCCGACGTCTTCCGCACCGTCTCCGGATCTGTGAAGAAATGGTGGTCGCGCGCGATTGTGCAGAAGTCTCCATCGACGACGCCGACGGTGTTCTCGGCCCCGAAAGGGGTCGAGGCGGTGACGGTGGCCGCCCCTAGGCTGGCGCCATGTCGACACGCCAGAGCGCCCCGCACACCACCAGCCGCCACGACGCGGACTTCGAGGCAGCCGTGCTCGAGGGCGCCTTCAACGCCGTCGACCCCGGGGTGCGACCGGATGCCGTGGTGCGGCCGCGCACCGAGGCCGAGGTCGTCGAGGCGGTGCGGCAGGCCGCCGCGGCCGGACAGCGGATCGCCGTGCGCTCCGGCGGCCACAGCTGGGTGGCCAGCAGCGTGCGCGACGGTGGCATCCTAATCGATCTGGGTGGGCTCGACGGCATCGAGCTGCACCCTGAGAGCATGACCGCGGTGGTCGGCCCGGCCGCTCGCGGCGCGCAGATCTCGCCGCTGCTGGAGGCGGCGGGCTTCGCGTTCCCGGTCGGCCACTGCGGCGATCCGGGCATCGGCGGGTTTCTGCTCGGCGGTGGGCTGGGCGTCGACTGGGGTCACTGGAAGCCCTCCGCCTTCTCCGTCAAGAGCATGCGGATCGTGACCGCCGACGGCGAGGTGTGCACCGCATCCGTCACCGAGAACCCCGACCTGTTCTGGCTCGCACGGGGGAGCGGTCCCGGCTTCCCCGGCATCGTCACGAGCATCGAACTCGAGCTCCGACCGTTGCCGGGTGCCATCCGGGTGACCACGTGGCAATTCCCGCTCGACGACCTCGCCGCGGTCACCCGCTGGATCACCGACGCCTCGCCCGACCTCCCGGCGAACGTCGAAGTGTCGCTGGTGACGGCGGGCTCGCAGCGGCCGGGCGGGCTGGGCGCCGACGACCCGCATCCGCTCGTGGTGGGCGTGGCCGCCACCGTGTTCGCCGCCGACGACGAGGAGGCGCGGGCAGCCCTCGCGCCGCTCGGCGACGGCCCGACGGTGGTGTCGGACGGGGTCGACGGCGCGGTTCCGTCATCCGCAGCCGTCACCGTGCTCGACCACCTCCCGCCCACCCCCGCGCGCCTCAGCGAACTGCACGTGCCCGTCGACGCCACCTACCCCCGCGGCGCCCGCTACCTCGCCGACACCTTCTGGTTCGCCGGCGACCTCGCCGAGGCGACGAAGCCCCTCACCGCCGTGATGCGGTCAGCCCCGTGCGGCCGCAGCTACGTGCTCGCCGGCATGCCCGCCAACGGCGCCGGCGCCCGGCTGCTCACCCCCGGGGAGGCCGCGTACGGCCTGCACGACACCACCCTCTTCATCGTCTACGTCGTCTGGGACGATCCGGCCGACGACGGCGTCAACCGCGCCTGGCTCGACGAGGTCGCGGCCGCGCTGCTGCCCACCGCCACCGGCCACTTCCTCAGCGAGGCCGACATCCGCACGCATCCGGAGCGCATCGAAGGGTGCTTCCGTCCCGACGACTGGGCGCGCATCAGGGAACTCATCCGCCGGTTCGACCCGGCCGGGCTCTTCCACGGCTTCCCTACGACCTGACCGCGGGAACGGTACCCTCGAACCACCGGCCGCCGGGTGGGCGGCCGGCACAGCGAGAACGAGGACCCGCTTTGAACATGATCACGGTCGTCAAGAACGGGCGCCTGAATCCCGACGTGCGTCTCTGGACCGGCGTCTCCGCCATCGCCGTGGGTCTGCTGATGGGGGCGGAGTTCCTGGTGCAGGTGTTCCTCGTCGGCGCCCGCCCGGCCCTGGACGACAGCGAGGCCCTCAAGGAGTTCATGGCGGCCACCGCCAATCAGACGCTGTTCACCATCCTGATCGACACCTTCCTGATGGGCGCGCTGATCGTGTTCATCTCGGGTTTCCGGCAGCTCATCACGCACACCCGCCCCGATCTGCAGTGGGTGGCGAACATCATGTACGGATCGGGCCTGCTGTTCATCGCGGTCACCCTCGTCGGCGACGCCATGGAGGGCGGCACCGCGCTGGACACGATGGGCCTGACCCCGGATGCCTCGTCCCTGCGGGCGCTCACCGTGGGGCACACCCTGATGTTCGGCTCGATCGGCTGCACCTTGAACGCGCTGGTGGCCGGATCGGCCGCGTACCTGACCTTGGCCTCGGATGCTCTGCCGCGCTGGACCGGCTACATCGCCTACGCGGTCGCCGGCTTGAACCTGCTCTCGGTGCCGACCATGTTCGGCGGCACCAGCCCCGACTCGTTCTTCGCCGCCGGGGGAGCGGCCACCGCTATGCTGGCCACGTTCCCGTGGCTGGTCTGGGTGATCTGCGTGGGGTTCGTCGCCATCCGCGACCGCCGCCGGCTCGAGCACCTCCCGAAGGAAGTGCGCGAGCTGGTGGCCTGACTAGGACTTGACGGGCGCCTCGACCTCGGCGTCGGTCTCGGCCGGAGCCGGCTTCGACAGCTCGTCGTCGCTCCACCGGGAGTCGGCCTCGGCGGCCTCCTCCTCGGACGTGACCTCGGGCTTCGGACCACGGCCCGGCAGGTAGATCGAGGGCTCGAGGCCCGGGTGTCGGCGGGACTGCACGAGGAACAGCACGATGCCCAGGGCGATCGCGAGGAACGAGGTCCACACGTTGGCCGGGATGCCGAGGAAGGTGTCGCTCGTGGGGTCGATGCGGATCGCCTCGAGCCAGCTGCGGCCCAGGCCGTACCAGACGAGGTAGAGCGCGAACATCTTGCCCCAGCGCAGCTGGAAACGGCGTTCGATCAGCAGCAGGAGGGCCACGCCCACGAGGTTCCAGATGATCTCGTAGAGGAACAGCGGGTGGAACAGCGTGCCCTCGGCGAGGCCGGCGGGGAACGCCGCGTTGGTCGACTCGATCTCCAGACCCCAGGGGAGCGTGGTCGGCAGGCCGAACAGCTCGTGGTTGAAGTAGTTGCCCAGGCGACCGATGGCCTGGGCCACGAGCATCGCCGGAGCGAGCGCATCCGCGAACGACCAGAGGCGGATGCCGGCGAACCGGCAGCCGATGTAGGCGCCGATCGCGCCGCCGATCAGCGAGCCGTAGAGGGCGTTGCCGCCGTCCCAGATCTGCACGACCCGCCAGAGGTCGGCGCCGGGGTAGAAGTAGTCGCCGACGTGGGTGAGCACGTGGTAGATGCGGGCTCCGACGATGCCGAGCGGCACCGCCCAGAGCACGACGTCGATCACGACGCCCGACTCGCCGCCGCGCTTGGTGAGGCGGTGGTTCACCATGAACATCGCCGCGATGATGCCCGCGAGGATGAACAGGGCGTAGATGTGGATCGTGAGAGGTCCGATCGGGAACGACTGCAAGGCCGGATCGGGGCTCGGAATGCTCAGCGGGGCGATGATCGGCACCTTTCAGGCGACGGGGACAGGATGCTCCGCAGTGCGGACCAGCTTGAATTCTAAAGCTTCCGGCGCGAACTTGTAGCCCTCGGCCGTTCTCCCGGCTAAGCTGGACCCAGTTGTTGTGTTACCCATGAATCTTGAATAGGGCCTGTGCCCATTGATTTCTGCACCAAGCCGGCGCAGAAATCGAGGGGACTGGCTTGTTTTTCTGAGGAGCGGAACAAAGTACACCGCGACGGTAGGCCCCGACAAGCGGGGCCGCTTACCTCGAAAAGAGAAAACAATGCCTCAAGGCACCGTGAAATGGTTCAACTCCGAAAAGGGCTTCGGCTTCATCTCCCCCGATGACGGTGGAGAAGACGTGTTCGCCCACCACTCCGGCATCACCGGCAACGGCTACAAGAACCTCGAAGAGAACCAGCGCGTCGAGTTCGACGTGACCCAGGGCCGCAAGGGCCTGCAGGCCGAGAACATCACGCCCATCGCGTAATTCTCCCCTTCGAAGAACCCGCGTCCGCTTCGGCGGCGCGGGTTTTTTCGTGCCCCGATCACCCCGCTCCCAACCGGATTCACCCTGTCTGTTCATCGTGTCCCGGGGCAATCCGCAGGTTCACCCCGTAGGTTGAAAACATCTGAAAAGGGCAATTGCTCGCACCGCGGCTGTGAAGTCGAACACGACTCCAGTGAGCAGGCCACGTGAGCATCACGAACAGCAGCACCCCTCGCGCCACCTCCCCTCGAAAGACCGGCGCCGCGCATCCGACGGCCGCCTATTCCGAGCTGTTGGCCACCGTGAAAGACATGGGGCTGCTCCGCAAACGTCGCACCTTCTACGTGGTGATGTTCTCGGTGCTCGTGCTCGCCCTTGTGGGCGCCGGAGTCGGCTTCGTGCTGCTGGGCGACACCTGGTACCAGCTGCTGATCGCCGGTGCGCTCGGCATCATCTTCACCCAGTTCGCCTTCTTGGCGCACGAGGCCTCGCACCGTCAGGTGTTCGAGTCCGGCAAGGCCAACGACCGGGCGGGCCGCACGCTCGCCACCGCGTTCGTGGGCATGAGCTACACCTGGTGGATGACCAAGCACACCCGCCACCACGGCAACCCGAACACGGTGGGCAAAGACCCCGACATCGACCCCGACACCGTCGTCTTCCTCGAGGAGGATGCCGCCAAGACCCGTGGAATCGCCGCCTGGCTGGTGCGCCGCCAGGGTTGGGCGCTCTACCCGCTGCTGCTGCTCGAGGGCATCAACCTGCACTACCTGTCCTTCAAGACGCTGCTCGCTCCCGGGCCGGTCCAGGGCCGCAAGTTCGAACTCTGGTTCATCGGTGTGCGCCTGATCGCCTACGTCGGGATCATCTTCTACTTCCTGCCCCTCGGAATGGCCTTCGCCTTCCTCGGCGTGCAGCTGGCCGTGTTCGGGCTCTACATGGGCGCATCCTTCGCCCCCAACCACGTGGGCATGACGATCTTCCCCGCCGGTTCGCGCGTCGACTTCCTCTCGAAGCAGGTGCTCTCCTCCCGCAACATCAAGGGCGGCTGGGGCATGACCATCTTCATGGGCGGCCTCGACCTGCAGACCGAGCACCACCTCTTCCCGTCGATGCCGCGGCCGCACCTGGTGAAGGTGCGCCCGATCGTCGAGGAGTACTGCGCCACCCACAAGATCCCCTACACGCAGACCTCGCTTCTGGAAGCGCACAAGCAGGTCATCGCGTACATGAACAAGGTCGGGCTGGCCGCTCCGGACCCCTTCGACTGCCCGCTGGTGAACCAGTACCGCGTCCGCCGCGGCTGAGCATCCCCTTCGCGACACGGCTCCCGGCTTCCCTGAGGCCGGGAGCCGTTATCGTGGGCAGGGTGAGATTCCCTGACCTCCGCATCGCGCTCGGCACCCTGATCGCCGCGGGAGCGCTGGCCCTCGCGGGCCCGGCCGCCTCCGCCTCGGCGCACGACGGGCTGGAGAGCTCCGATCCGGCCGCGGACTCCTCGATCACCACCGATCCCGGCGCGATCACCCTCGGCTACAGCGACGACCTGCTCGCACTGGGCTCCTCCACCGGCGGCTTCGCCCTCCAGGTGATCGACTCCGAGGGCCTGCACTACGAATCCGGATGCGTGGGCCTCGCGGGTGCGCAACTCTCGGCCCCGATCGCCCTGGGCGACGCCGGCGGCTACGTCGTGCTCTGGCAGGTCGTCTCCTCCGACGGGCATCCGACCTCGGGTCAGTACGATTTCGACTACGAACCGGTCTCGGCCGACGGCGCCGCCGAGGGGCTCACCGACGCCCCGGTGTGCGGTGAGGCCTGGGCCGGCGCCCCCGACGGCACCACGCCGGCGCCCACGCCCGTGGCCAGCCCGTCGGCCTCTGCCGGGCTCCCCACCGCGACGGCCGACGCCTCCGCGGGCGCGGATGCCCCCGTCTCGGCCACCCAGACGGCCGTCCCGGTGACCGACGACGCCTCGTCGCTGCCCTGGCCGGTCGTGGTGCTGATCGTGATCGCCGGGCTCGGTGCCCTCGCCGCGATCGTGCTGCTCGTCATCCGTCGTGGCCGGAGCGGCGGCTACGGTCAGGGCTGAGCCGCGCTACACTCGGTGCGAACAGCTTGACTCCAACTGAATACCACCGGCCACTAGGTCGATGCGGGAGAGCCGAGCGGATGCGCGCATCCGGCCGGCACCGAAGGAGCAATCCTCCCCGATAATCTCTCAGGTCCTCGTACCGCATCGAACTGGCCACTCTGGAAAGCAGCCGCGGCTTCGACAGCGGCTCGCCCATGGTGAAAGCACCGCCCGTCCGGCGGCGCGAAACTCTCAGGCACGATGACAGAGGGGGAGTTCTCTCGAGCGCGACCGCGCTCGGCGACCATCGCAGCGCTTCGGCACCTGCGGCGAACGGAGAACTCATGACCTCTGACCCTCGCTTCTCCCCTCTGCACGACGTCCACGTCGCCGCCGGGGCGAGCTTCACCGACTTCGCCGGCTGGCAGATGCCGGTGCGCTACTCCAGCGATCTCGCCGAGCATCATGCCGTGCGCTCTGCGGCGGGATTGTTCGATCTCTCGCACATGGCCGAGTTCCGCGTGAGCGGATCCGGAGCCGGCGCCTTTCTCGACCACGCCTTCGCCGGCGCGCTGTCGGCCATCGAGCTCGGCCAGGCCAAGTACTCGCTGCTGCTGACGCCCGAGGGCGGGATCATCGACGACGTGGTGGTCTACCGCACCGGCGACGAGGCGTTCCTGGTGGTGGCCAACGCGTCGAACCGCGAGCCCGTCGCCGCGGCCCTCACCGAGCGGGCCTCGGCTGCCCGGGACGCCGACTCGGAGTTCGAGCTGCGCGACGTCAGCGACGAGACCGCACTGGTGGCCGTGCAGGGGCCGCGATCGCGTGCCATCCTCGAGGCGACGGCCGGACTGTCGGCTCCGGAGCTGGCAGAGCTGCGGTACTACCGCTCGATCCCCGCCGAGTTCCGGGGCGCCTCCGTGCTGCTCGCGCGCACGGGCTACACCGGGGAAGACGGCTTCGAGCTCTACATCGACCCCGTGCGGGCGACCGAGCTGTGGGAGGCCCTGGCCGAGGCGGGTGCCGCGCACGAGCTGGTGCCCGCCGGTCTGGCGAGCCGCGACACCCTTCGGCTCGAGGCCGGGATGCCGCTCTACGGCCACGAACTGGGGAGGGACACCCTGCCGCAGCAGGCCGGTCTCGGCCGTGTCCCCGCCCTGACCAAGCCCGCTTTCGTGGGCCGGGACGCCGTCGCCGAGGGTCCGGCGCCGGATGCCCCGGTGCTCGTCGGTCTCGTCGGCGAAGGCCGGCGCGCCGCCCGGGCCGGCTACCCGGTGTTCGCCGAGGCCGCCGACACCGCCGACACGGCCGACACCACGGCCGTGACGGCCGACGACGCCCCCATCGGCGCCATCACCAGTGGTGCCCTCTCGCCCACGCTCGGGCATCCGATCGCCCTCGCCTACGTCGACCCCCGCTTCGCCGAGCCGGGCACCCCGGTGAGCGTCGACATCCGGGGCACCCGCCTCACCTACCGCACCACCCCGCTGCCGTTCTACCGCCGGAAGAAGGACTGACATGACCGAAGAGATCCGCTACACCGCCGAACACGAGTGGGTGCTGGTCGACGGATCGGTGGCCACCATCGGTATCACCGCCTACGCCGCCGCCGCCCTCGGCGACATCGTGTACCTCGACCTGCCGGCCGCCGGCACCGAGATCTCCGGCGGCACCGTCGTCGGCGAGATCGAGTCGACCAAGTCGGTCGGCGAACTGTTCGCCCCCGTCGACGGCACCGTCGTGGAGGCCAACCAGGCCGTTCAGGATGCGCCCGAGCTCGTGAACAGCGATCCGCTGGGCGAGGGCTGGCTGATCAAGGTCGAGTTCAGCGCCCTGCCGGCGCTGCTCACGGCCGACGAGTACCGCGCGCTGACGGGGGAGTGACGCACTCGATGACCGACCTCTTCTCAGCCCGGCACATCGGTACCGATGCCGCGGCGCAGTTCCGCATGCTCGAGGCGGTGGGCTACGGCTCGCTCGACGAGCTCATGAAGGCCGCCGTGCCCGAGGCGATCCAGTTCGACCGTTCGCTCGCCGACTCGCTCGTGCCGCCCGCCGCCACCGAGCGGGAGGCGCTCGACGAGCTGCGCGCGCTCGCCTCGGCCAACCGCGTCTCCACCTCGTACATCGGGCTCGGCTACTACGGCACGCTCACTCCCGCGGTGATCAAGCGGAACGTGCTCGAGAACCCGAGCTGGTACACCGCCTACACCCCGTATCAGCCCGAGATCTCGCAGGGCCGGCTCGAGGCGCTGATCAACTTCCAGACCATGGTGGCCGACCTGACCGGCCTCGCCACGGCGAACGCCTCGATGCTCGACGAGTCGACGGCGGCCGTCGAGGGGATGCTGCTGGCCCGGCGGGCCTCGAAGTCGGCGTCCCCGCGCTTCCTGGTGGATGCGGACGCCTTCCCGCAGACCAAGGCGCTGCTGCGCGACCGCGCCGAGGCGGTCGGGATCGAGATCGTGGAGGTCGTGCTCGACGCGGTCGACCATCCGGCCGCGCACACGCATCCGCTGCTCGGGGCCGACGGGGCCGACGGCGCGTTCGGCGTCTTCGTGCAGTACCCCGGCGCCTCGGGACGGGTCTGGGACCCGTCGTCCGTGATCGACGAGGTGCATGCCGCGGGAGGCATAGCCGTGGTGGCGGCCGACCTGCTGGCGCTCGCGCTGATCACCTCGCCCGGCGAGCTCGGGGCCGACGTGGCCGTGGGAACGTCGCAGCGCTTCGGTGTGCCGATGGGGTTCGGCGGACCGCACGCGGGCTACCTCGCCGTGCGCGCCGGCCTGGAACGGCAGCTTCCCGGCCGTCTCGTCGGCGTGAGCGTGGATGCCG
Organism: Herbiconiux dendrobii; assembly: GCF_052048175.1. Taxonomy (NCBI): domain Bacteria; kingdom Bacillati; phylum Actinomycetota; class Actinomycetes; order Micrococcales; family Microbacteriaceae; genus Herbiconiux; species Herbiconiux dendrobii. The sequence goes on from NZ_JBLZQV010000006.1 coordinate 156,699, forward strand.
CGGGGCACCCCGCCTACCGACTCAGCCTTCAGGCGCGCGAACAGCACATCCGGCGCGAGAAGGCCACCTCGAACATCTGCACGGCGCAGGTGCTGCTGGCCGTGATGGCCGGCATGTACGCGGTGTACCACGGTCCGGAGGGGCTGCGGCGGATCGCCGGCGAGGTGAACCGCCGCGCCCGCTCGCTCGCGGCCCAGCTGCGCGCCTCGGGTCTCTCGATCGTGCACCCGACCTTCTTCGACACCCTGCAGGTGCGGGTGCCGGGCCGCGCCCGCGGGCTGGTCGAGCACGCGCACGGCCGCGGCATCCTGCTGCACCTGGTCGACGACGACACCGTGGGCATCGCGGTCGACGAGACGACGACGGATGCCGCCCTGCTCGATCTCGCGCGGGTCTTCGGTGCGGAGTCGCGGCCCGAGTCGGCCCCGCAGGAGTCGGGCCCCGACGCCGAGCGCGAGCCCAGCATCCCCGACTCGCTCGTGCGCACGAGCGAGTTCCTCACGCATCCGGTGTTCAACACCCACCGCTCGGAGACGAGCATGATGCGCTACCTCAAGCGCCTCGCCGACGCCGACTACGCGCTGGACCGCGGGATGATCCCGCTCGGGTCGTGCACCATGAAGCTCAACGCGGCCTCGGAGATGGAGGCGGTGACCTGGCGGGAGTTCGCCGGCATCCACCCCTTCGCGCCCAAGGAGGACGTGGGCGGTTACCTCGAGCTGATCGCGCAGCTGGAGCGCTGGCTGGCCGATGTCACCGGGTACGACTCGGTGTCGCTGCAGCCGAACGCGGGCAGTCAGGGGGAGCTCGCGGGGCTGCTCGCCATCCGCGGGTACCACCGGTCCCGTGGGGACGAGGCGCGCACCGTGTGCCTCATCCCCTCGAGCGCGCACGGCACCAACGCGGCATCCGCGGTGCTGGCCGGCATGAAGGTGGTCGTGGTGGCCTGCGACGAGCTGGGCAACGTCGACCTCGACGACCTGCGGGCGAAGATCGCGCAGCACGCCGAGTCGCTCGCGGCGCTGATGATCACCTACCCCTCGACGCACGGCGTGTACGAGCACGAGGTGGCGTCGATCTGCGCGGCCGTCCACGAGGCCGGCGGGCAGGTGTACGTCGACGGCGCCAACCTGAACGCTCTACTGGGCTTCGCCCGCTTCGGCGACTTCGGTGGAGACGTCTCGCACCTCAACCTGCACAAGACGTTCTGCATCCCGCACGGCGGCGGCGGTCCGGGGGTGGGGCCGGTGGCCGCCAAGGCGCACCTGGCTCCATTCCTTCCCAGGCATGCGTTCGCGCAGGAGCCCACGCACCTGCTGCGGGACGGCTCGTCGGTCGTGCACGCCGGGCCTCAGATCTCGGCCGCGCCCTACGGCAGCCCGAGCATCCTGCCCATCAGCTGGGCTTACGTGCGCATGATGGGTCTCGCCGGGCTCGCGGATGCCACGGCGGCGGCCGTGCTCGCGGCGAACTACGTCGCCGCGCGGCTGGCGCCGCACTACCCCGTGCTGTACACCGGTGAGAACGGCCTCGTGGCGCACGAGTGCATCCTCGACCTGCGCGGCATCACGCAGGCCTCGGGCGTGTCGGTCGACGACGTCGCGAAGCGGCTGGTGGACTACGGGTTCCACGCCCCGACGATGAGCTTCCCGGTCGCCGGCACGCTGATGGTCGAACCGACCGAGAGCGAGGACCTCGCCGAGATCGACCGGTTCATCGAGGCGATGATCGGCATCAAGGCCGAGATCGACGCCGTGGCGGCGGGGGAGTGGCCGGCCGGCGACAACCCCCTGCGGAACGCTCCGCACACCGCCCAGGCCGTGGTCTCGGGCGAGTGGTCGCATCCGTACGACCGCGAGCGGGCCGTCTACCCGGTGCCCTCGCTCGTCCGCGGCAAGTACTGGCCGCCGGTGCGCCGCATCGACCAGGCCTACGGCGACCGCAACCTGGTCTGCGCCTGCCCGCCCCCCGAGGCCTTCGAATAGGGCGGGCGGCGCGGGCGCGACAGCGGTTTGGTAGGGTTCGGGGCATGCCCGCTGCCGTCGCCCGCATCCGTGTCCGCCGCTTCCGGATGGGGGCGGGGGTTCTCCTCGGCGCGCTGCTGGCGGTCGTCGTGGCGGCGCCGGCATCCGCGGCCGACCCGGTGTTCGCCGAGGGCGACTGCGTCGTGTACCGCACGACGGATGCCGGCCCCGGCGGCTCGCAGTGCGCGGGTGTCGACCTCAGCGGAACGCGATTCGGGGAGGGCGACTTCCGCGGTGCCAACCTCCAGGGCGCGTCGTTCGTCGACGGGGACGTGCAGGGCGCCGTGTTCGACGGAGCCGATCTCACCGGGGCCGATTTCACCGGCACGCGCATCGTCAGTGCCGACTTCACGAACTCCAGCATCCTGCCCGGGCAGCTGACCGTGGAGGCGGACGCCTCCGGATCGGCCCCGGTCGCCTTCACGCCCGCGCCCCCCACCGGCATCACCGTGGACGGCTGCTCCATCGTCGACACGCCGGTGGAGTCGGGGCAGGTCTTCCCGATCGGCACCTCGAACATGCTCTGCACGCTCTCCACCTCGTTCGACGGAGCCGGCACCAGCACGGCGACCGCACGGGTGACGATCACGGTCGCCGCGTCGGCCACCGCGACCCCCACGGCCGAGGCCCCGCTCTTCACCGACGAGCCCACGATCGCGGCCGACGCCACCTCCCAGACCCCCAACTACCTCATGATCGGCGGCTTCGCCGTCGGCATCCTCGTCGTCGGCGCCGGCATCGCCGCCCTCGTCATCTCGAACCGCCGCTCCCGCAGCTAGCTAGCCGAACAGCGCGGGGAAGGTGGCAAGCGCCCAGGCGTAGCCGACGAAGCTGGCGATGTCGATGATCCAGTGCGCGACCACGAGCGGCATGACCCGGCCCCAGCGCCAGTAGCACCAGCCGAAGACGACGCCCATCACCACGTTGCCGACGAACGGGCCGATGCCCTGGTACAGGTGGTAGCTGCCGCGCAGCACAGCCGCCGAGAGGATGATCTGCCATTTGTGCCAGCCGAGCTGGCGCAACCGGGTGAACAGGTAGCCGATCACGATCAGCTCCTCCTGCAGGGCCGCACGCAGCGCCGAGAGGATGAGGATCGGTGTGGTCCACCAGTAGGTGTCCAGGGGCGCGGGCTGTACGTCCACGGTGATGCCGAGCGCCCGCCCCACGACGTACAGCGCGATGCCGGGCACGCCGATCACGAGCACCAGCAGCCAGCCGCGCCCGACGTCCGAGGCGGGGCGTCGCAGGTCGAATCCCATCCGGCGGAACGGGTTGCCGCCCGAGATCGCCAGCAGGTAGAACACCAGGGCCACGGGCACCAGGTCGAAGAACAGGGCGAGCAGCTGATACGTCAGGTCGAGCCACTCGCGCGAGCTCAGCGATCCGTTGATCGTCGCCGTCTGGTCGGCCAGCGCGGTCTCGGCGGTGAGCCGCGAGATGATGCTGACGACCGAATAGACGGCGGATGCGCCGAGCGAGACCCCGAGCACGATCGCGATCTCCGACCACAGCCGGCGACGCCGGATCCGGGTCCATTCGAGGGCTTGGGGCATCGCTTCACTTTCTTGCGTCGAGCGCTACTTTTTCACACCTTCTGTGGGAAACGCACAAGGAATCCTTGGAGATAGTTTCGTGTCTGTAACTTTTTTTCCCAGAGTTTTGCGACATCCCTGGCCCCCACTTAGGGTACTTCCTTAGGTCTGCGCCCCTCACAAAGGGGATCGGCAGACCGCATCTCACCCCTTGCACAGGAGGAAAATTGAAGATCAACAGATACGGCATCGGCGCCATCGCGCTGCTCGCCGCCAGCGCTCTCGCGCTGACCGGATGCGCCAGTGGCGGCGGCTCCACCGACTCCACAGCCAGCACCGCCTCGATCATCACGGCGAACGGCTCCGAGCCCCAGAACCCGCTGATCCCCACCAACACCAACGAGACCGGTGGCGGAAAGATCCTCGACTCGATCTTCGCGGGTCTGGAGTACTACGACGCCGAGGGTGCGCCGCAGCTCGACGTCGCCGAGTCGATCGAGACCGACGACTCCAAGACCTTCACCATCAAGATCAAGCCCGACCTGACGTTCACCAACGGTGACCCGGTCGACGCGAACAGCTTCGTGGACGCCTGGCAGTACGGCGCCCTGTTCTCCAACAAGCAGCTGAACAGCTACTTCTTCGAAGACATCGAGGGCTTCAGCTACGAAGCCGACAGCCCCCTGACGGGCCTCAACGTCGTCGACGACCTGACCTTCACCGTCACGCTCAACGAGGCCCGTTCGGACTTCCCGCTGCGCCTCGGCTACTCGGCGTTCTACCCGCTGCCGAAGACCGCGTTCGACGACATGGAGGCCTACGGCCAGAACCCGATCGGCAACGGCCCGTACAAGCTCGCCAGCGACACCGCCTGGCAGCACAACGAGAAGATCGACCTCGTCGTGAACGACGAGTACGACGGCGGTCGCAAGGCTCAGAACGGCGGTCTCACGATCGTCTTCTACGCCAGCGAAGACGCCGCGTACGCCGACCTGCTCGGTGGCAACCTCGATGTCCTCGACAACATCCCGGCCAGCGCCTACAGCACCTACGAGTCCGACCTGGGCGACCGTGCGGTCAACCAGCCGGCCGCCATCTTCCAGTCGTTCACCATCCCGGAGCGCCTCGCGCACTTCGGCAACGACGAAGAGGGCAAGCTGCGCCGTGCCGCACTGTCGATGGCGATCAACCGCGACGAGATCACCGACGTGATCTTCACCGGCACCCGCACCCCCGCCTCCGACTTCACCTCCCCGGTGATCGACGGCTGGAGCGACTCGCTCGAGGGCGCCGACGTGCTGAAGTTCAACCCCGACGAGGCGAAGAAGCTGTGGGCCCAGGCCGACGCCATCTCGCCGTGGTCCGGTACCTTCCAGATCGCCTACAACGCCGACGGCGGCCACGCCGAGTGGGTCGACGCGACCGCGAACAGCATCAAGAACACGCTGAACATCGACGCGTCGGGCGCTCCGTACCCGACCTTCGCCGAGTCGCGCACCGCGATCACCGACCGCACCATCCAGACCGCGTTCCGTACCGGATGGCAGGCCGACTACCCGGGTCTGTTCAACTTCCTCGGCCCGCTGTACGCGACCAACGCATCCTCGAACGACGGTGACTACTCGAACCCCGAGTTCGACGCACTGCTGAACGACGGTTCGTCGACCGCCGACTCGGCCGAGGCGAACGAGGACTTCCAGAAGGCCCAGGAGATCCTGCTGAAGGACCTCCCGGCCATCCCGCTGTGGTACGCCAACGTCACCGGTGGCTACAGCGAGACCGCGTCGAACGTCGAGTTCGGCTGGAACTCGGTGCCGCTCTACTACGAGATCACCAAGAGCTAGTTCCCGCTCGATCGGGGGCGGCAGCCACGCGCTGCCGCCCCCGATTCATGTTCTCGACCCGCACCGGCGCTTCCCGCCCCCTAGTTCGATTGGTACGGTCTGATTCGTGGCCGGATACATCCTCAGGCGTCTGCTCCAAGCGATCCCCGTATTGCTCGGAACGACGTTCCTCATTTACTTCATGGTCTTCGCGATGCCCGGAGACCCGCTTCTCGCCCTCTTCGGCGACAAGACCCCCAACCCGGCTCTGCTCGAGCAGCTGCGTCAGCAGTACCACCTCGACCAGCCGTTCATCGTGCAGTACTTCCTGTACCTCGGCGGGATCTTCCGCGGCGACTTCGGCACCTCCTTCTCCGGAGAGCCCGTCGCCGACATCCTCGCCCGCACCTTCCCGGTCACCATCCGACTGGCCATCATGGCGCTCATCATCGAGTTCGTCGGCGGCGTGCTGATCGGTCTCGTGTCCGGTCTGCGCAAGGGCAAGCTGTTCGACGCCTCGGCCCTCGTGGTCAGCCTGATCTTCATCTCGCTGCCCATCTTCGTGATCGCGTTCGTGGCGCAGTTCATCTTCGGGATCCAACTCGGCTGGGCCAGGACGACGGTGTCCACCGGTGCCCCGATCCAAGACCTGATCCTGCCCGCGTTCGTCTTGGCGTCGATCACCTTCGCCCAGTTGATCAGGCTCACCCGGGCATCCGTGATCGAGACCCAGAGCCTCGACTTCGTGCGCACCGCCTACAGCAAGGGGCTCAGCCGGCGCCGGATCATCCCGGTGCACATCCTGCGCAACTCGCTGATCCCGGTGGTCACCTACGCGGCCACCGACTTCGGCGTGCTGCTGGTCGGCGCGACGGTCACAGAGGGCATCTTCAACGTGCCCGGTGTCGGCCGCACGCTCTATCAGGCCATCATCCGCGGGGAGGGGCCGACCGTCGTCTCCTTCGTGACCGTGATGGTGCTCATCTACCTGGTGGTCAACCTCGTCGTCGACCTCCTGTACGGCCTTCTCGACCCGAGGATCCGCTATGTCAAGTAATCAGCCCACCCCGACGCACTTCGTCGCGCCGCTGGAGGAGACCCCTCTCGTCGCCGTCGACGCCGTGAACGTCGGCGAACGCAAGAGCAACCTCTGGATCGACGCCTGGCGCGACATGCGCCGCCGGCCGATGTTCTGGATCTCGGCCGTCATCATCGTGCTGGTGATCATCGTCGCCCTGTTCCCGACCCTGTTCACCTCGGTTCCGCCGAACGACGACTGCCAGCTCTCCAACAGCAACGGCGGCCCGAGCGGCGAGCACCTGCTCGGTTTCACCAAGCAGGGCTGCGACGTGTTCTCGCGTCTCATCCACGGCACGTCGACCTCGCTCACGGTGGGCATCATCGTGACGATCCTCACCACCGTGCTGGGTATCCTGTTCGGCGCCTTCGCCGGGTTCTACGGCGGCTGGCTCGACGCGATCCTGTCCCGCGCGGGCGACATCTTCTTCTCGATCCCCTACATCCTGGCCGCCGTGGTCATCATGTCGGTGTTCTCGGCCTACCGGAACGTGTTCGTGATCTCGCTGGCCATCGGCATCTTCGCCTGGCCGGCGACCGCGCGCGTGCTGAGAGCCGAGATCCTGAGGGTGAAGAACGCCGACTACGTGATGGCGGCGCGGGCGACCGGTGTGTCGAACTTCCGCATCCTGGTGCGGCACGTGCTGCCCAACTCGATCGCCCCCGTGATCGTGGTCACCACGATCTCGCTCGGTGCGGCGATCGTGGCCGAGGCCACGCTGTCGTTCCTCGGCGTCGGCCTGCCCAACTCCACCATGTCGTGGGGAAATGACATCTCGGCGGCGCAGGTCGACCTGCGCACCGCGCCGCAGACGCTCATCTACCCCTCACTCGCGCTCTCGATCACCGTCCTCGCCTTCATCATGATGGGTGAGGTCATCCGAGACGCGCTCGACCCGAAGGCGAGGGCCCAGCGATGAGCGACCCCACCACCACCGCAGGGGCCATCCGTCCGCTGCTGGAGATCAAGAACCTCGAGGTCGGCTTCCAGACCACCGACGGCATCGTGCCGGCCGTCCGCGGCGTCGACCTCACTCTGATGCCCGGCCAGACCCTCGCCATCGTGGGGGAGTCCGGATCGGGCAAGTCGACCACCGCGCACGCGATCATCAACCTGCTGCCCGGCCCCGGCCGGATCACGGGCGGATCGATCCTGTTCGACGGCGAAGACCTGACGAAGTACTCCCCGAAGAAAATGGAGGAGGTGCGCGGCCGCCAGATCGGCTTCGTGCCCCAAGACCCGATGTCCAACCTCAACCCGGTGTGGTCGGTCGGGTTCCAGGTGGAGGAGACGATCCGTGCGAACGGGATCGCCTCCGGCCGCAAAGAGGTGCGCGCCCACGCCATCCAGGTGCTGAAGGAGGCGGGCCTCGGGGACGCCGACAAGCGGCTGAAGCAGTTCCCGCACCAGTTCTCCGGCGGCATGCGCCAGCGGGTGCTGATCGGCATCGGACTCTCCAGCCGGCCGAAGCTGCTCATCGCCGACGAGCCCACCTCGGCGCTGGACGTGACCGTGCAGCGTCGCATCCTGGACCACCTCGAGACACTCACCCGCGACATCGGCACCGCCGTGCTCTTCATCACGCACGACCTCGGCCTCGCCGCCGAGCGCGCCGAGCAGCTCGTGGTGATGTACAAGGGCAAGATCGTCGAGGCCGGTCCCTCGAAGGACATCCTGCAGAACCCGGTGCACCCCTACACCCAGCGTCTCGTGGCCGCGGCCCCGAGCCTCGCGTCGCGCCGCATCAGCAGTGCCACGCAGGAGTCGGCGACGCACGCGCTCGGCGACCTCGCCTACGCGCCCACGACGGTGACCGAGGGTCTGGACCTGATCGCCGCCGCCGAAGAACGCATCGAACACCAGCCGACCGTCAAGCGGCCCGACGCGATCGTGGTGAAAGACCTCACGAAGGTCTACAAGATCCGCGGTCAGGGCAAGGGCTCCTCGGGCGAGCTGACCGCCTCCGACAAGGTGTCGTTCGCGGTCGAGAAGGGCACCACCACGGCGCTCGTCGGCGAATCCGGATCCGGCAAGTCGACCGTGGCGAAGATGATCCTGCGCCTGGAGGACCCGACCAGCGGCTCCATCCTGATCGACGGCGAGGATGTCGCCCCCCTCAAGGGGAAGGCGCTGCTCAGCCTGCGCCGGCGCATGCAGCCGGTCTTCCAAGACCCGTACGGCTCGCTCGACCCGCTGCGCAACATCGGCAACACCATCGCCGAGCCGCTGCAGGTGCACAAGGTCGGCGACCGCATCGCGCGCCGCGACCGGGTGCTGGAGCTGCTCGACCAGGTGGCGCTGCCGCAGTCGCTGATCACCCGCTACCCGAACGAGCTCTCCGGCGGTCAGCGCCAGCGCGTGGCCATCGCGCGGGCGCTGGCCCTGAAGCCCGACATCGTGGTGCTGGACGAGGCCGTCTCGGCGCTGGACGTGCTCGTGCAGGCCCAGATCCTGAAACTGCTGGCCGATCTGCAGAGCGAGCTCGAGCTCACGTACCTCTTCATCACGCACGACCTGGCGGTGGTCCGCGTGATCGCCGACAACGTCTGCGTGATGCAGAAGGGGCGCATCGTGGAGGCCGCCACGACCGATCAGGTCTTCGACAGCCCGCAGGAGCAATATACTAAGGAGTTGCTGAACGCCATTCCGGGCGCTGGAATCACCCTGGGCGTTTAGCGATTCCGGGCCTCGTCGCCCATCAATTCGCTATTTCGAGCCCGCGTGGGTGGCTGCGCCACCAGTTCCGGGTTCACGAACCTGAGGACTCTCCCCATGGCACAAGCCACCCGCGATGACCTGCGCAACGTCGCTATCGTCGCCCACGTCGACCACGGCAAGACCACCCTGGTCGACGCCATGCTCACGCAGACCAACTCCTTCGACGCGCACTTCGATGCCGACGACCGGATGATGGACTCGAACGACCTCGAGCGTGAGAAGGGCATCACGATCCTCGCCAAGAACACGGCGATCTCGTACACCGGCAAGCACGCCGGCGACAAGCCGATCACCATCAACGTGATCGACACCCCCGGGCACGCCGACTTCGGCGGTGAGGTCGAGCGCGGCCTGTCGATGGTCGACGGCGTGGTGCTGCTGGTCGACGCCTCCGAGGGCCCGCTGCCGCAGACTCGCTTCGTGCTGCGCAAGGCCCTCGAGGCCAAGCTCCCCGTCATCCTGCTGGTCAACAAGACCGACCGTCCGGATGCGCGCATCGACGAGGTCGTGGGCGAGTCGCAGGACCTGCTGCTCGGTCTCGCCTCCGACATGGCCGACGACGTCCCGGATCTCGACCTCGACGCCATCCTCGACGTGCCGGTCGTGTACGCCTCCGGCCGTAACGGCGCCGCCTCGCTCAACAAGCCCGAGAACGGCACGCTGCCCGACAACGACGATCTCGAGCCGCTGTTCGGCGCCATCCTGGAGCACGTTCCGGCCCCCACCTACGACGACGAGGCGCCCCTGCAGGCCCACGTCACCAACCTCGACTCCTCGCCGTTCCTCGGCCGCCTCGCCCTGCTGCGTGTCTTCAACGGCACCATCAAGAAGGGCCAGCAGGTCGCCTGGGTCAAGCACGACGGCACCGTGACCACCCAGCGCATCAGCGAGCTGCTGAAGACGGTGGCGCTCACCCGCTTCCCGACCGAGTCGGCCGGCCCCGGAGACATCGTCGCCATCGCCGGCATCGAGGACATCACCATCGGCGAGACCATCGCCGACCCCGAAGACGTGCGCCCGCTGCCCGCCATCACGGTCGACGACCCCGCCATCTCGATGACCATCGGCACCAACACCTCGCCCCTGGTCGGCAAGGTCAAGGGCCACAAGCTCACCGCCCGCATGGTGAAGGACCGCCTCGACCGCGAGCTGATCGGTAACGTCTCGCTCCGCGTCGTCGACATCGGGAACCCCGCCGCCTGGGAGGTTCAGGGCCGTGGAGAGCTCGCGCTCGCCATCCTGGTCGAGAACATGCGCCGCGAGGGCTACGAGCTCACCGTGGGCAAGCCCCAGGTGGTCACCAAGCAGGTCGACGGCAAGACGCACGAGCCCTACGAGCACCTCACGATCGATGCGCCGGAGGAGTACCTCGGCGCGATCACGCAGCTGCTCGCCGCCCGCAAGGGCCGGATGGACGGCATGTCCAACCACGGCACCGGCTGGGTGCGCATGGAGTTCATCGTGCCCTCGCGCGGCCTGATCGGCTTCCGTACCGAGTTCCTCACCATCACGCGCGGCACCGGTATCGCGAACGCGATCTCGCACGGCTACGACGAGTGGGCGGGCGCGATCGTCACCCGCAACAACGGCTCGATCGTGGCCGACCGCTCCGGTGTGGTGACGCCGTTCGCCATCATCGCCCTGCAGGAGCGCATGACCTTCTTCGTGAACCCCACCGAGGAGGTCTACGAGGGCATGGTGATCGGCGAGAACGCCCGCGCCGACGACATGGACGTGAACATCACCAAGGAGAAGAAGCTGACCAACATGCGTCAGTCCACCTCCGACACCTTCGAGTCGATGACGCCCTCGCGTCAGCTCTCGCTCGAGGAGTGCCTCGAGTTCGCCCGCGAGGACGAGTGCGTCGAGGTCACCCCCGAGATCGTGCGCATCCGCAAGGTCGAGCTCGACGCCAACGCGCGTGCCCGCCGCACCGCGAACCTCAAGCGCGCCAACCAGTAGCATCGCGCCGCTGTCGGCTCGGTGACGAGTCGATGACGCGAAGGCCCCGCATCTGTCACCGGATGCGGGGCCTTTGCCATACTCGACGTATGACGACGAAGAAGCTGTCCCTCGTTCTCGCGGTCTCCCTCGCGGCGCTCCTCGGGCCGGCACTCACCGGATGCGTCGGGAACCCCGTCGAGTCGGTCGTCGAAGGCGCTGTCGAGCAGGCGGGCGGCGGAGACGTCGACCTCAACTCCGACGGCGGGCTGCCGGACGGCTTCCCGGCAGAGGTGCCGCTCTACGACGGCGAGGTGGTCAGTGGCCTCAGCGCCGGCACTGTGGCCGACGGCGGCGGCTGGACGGTGACGGTGAAGGTGAACGACGTCGAGGCCGACTTCAAGGCGATCAACGACCAGCTGGTCGCCGCGGGCTTCGAGTCGAGCTTCTCCGGCTTCGCCGACGGAGCGGGATCGGGCGCGTACAGCAACGCGAACTTCTCGGTCTTGGTGGCCGTGACCGACGACGGATCGGGCCAGAAGACGGCCACCTACATCGTCGGCGGCACCACCGCGCAGTAGGCGTTCGGTCAGCGGATGCAGGAATTTCGAGGAGCGAGGACCTATAGGGCGTCGGTGTCGTTCGAATCCGCATCCGCTGACCGAAGGGGGTGTCTCAGCCGCGCGGCAGCCGTGCGCTGAGCAGCTCCGAGGCCACGGCGAGCACGACGCTCAGCACGAACACCGCCGCGAACGCGCCGGCGGTCGCCGCGCCCTGGCCGATGCCCTGGAACAGGATGCCGGCGATCGCGAGCGACATCGCCGGGCCTCCGGCATCCGCGATGTTGAGGGCGGCGCTGTTGAAGCCCTGTTGCTCGGGGCGCGATTCGCCGAGCACCAGTACCGAGAGCCGCGGATAGGCGAAGCCCATGCCGGTGCCCGAGATCGCCCAGCCGGCGATCGACACCCAGGCGGGCAGGTCGAGGGCGGTGGCCAGCAAAACGATCGCGATGGCCAGCACCACGCCCGCGATGCCGATCCGCACGCTCGCGCGACTGGTCAGCCGCTCGCCGAGCCGGCCCTGCACGAGCGAGGCGGCACCCCAGAACACGCCGCTCGCCGTGAGGGCGAGGCCCGCGGCGGCCGGGCTGAGTCCGTGCTCGCTGGTGAGCAGGTAGGGCAGGTACACCTCGGCCGAGAAGTAGCCGCCGGCCAGGGCGATCTTCGTGAGCAGCGTGCTCGGCAGGCCTCGCACGGCCCGCAGGGTGCCGGCCGGCATCAGCGGGCGCAACGCCACGATCGCCACGACGAAGGCAGCGGCCGCGACGACGAGCGCGAGTGCTCCCGGCAACTCGGCCGAGACGCTGAGGGTGAGGACGGACAGCGACAGCAGCAGCGCCCAGAGGATGCGGCGCACGCTCCACGGCACGCGGGAGGCGGCATCCGTCCCCGTGCTCGCCAGGTGCCGCATGGCGGGCGCCACCATCACGGTGGCCGGCACGATCAGCGCGGCGACACCGAGGAACACCCAGCGCCAGCCGACGGTCTGCCCGAGCACCCCGGCGATCAGCGGGCCGACCAGGGCAGGAACGACCCAGGCCGCGGAGAACAGGCCGAACACCTTCGGGCGCAGCGTCGCGGGGTAGACCCGGGCGACGATCACGTAGAGGGCCACGGTGGTGCCGCCCGATCCGAGGCCCTGGATCAGCCGCCCGATCACGATCTGCTCCATCGAGAACGCGCTGCCGGCCACGACGAGGCCCGCCAGGAAGAACGCGACCGAGACCGCCAGGGGAGTGCGAGGGCCGCGGCTGTCGCACCAGTTGCCGGCGATCACCATTCCGAGAACGGATGCCGCCAGCGGGGCCGAGAAGGCGACCGCGTAGAGCGCCTCGCCCCCCAGCTCGGCACTGATCACGGGCATCACCGTGGTCACTGCGAGGTTCTCGAACGCCGCCACGAAGACCAGCACGATCGAGCCGATCGTGATCAGCCGGAAGCGCGGGCTCAGCGGTGTCTCGGCAGCGGCCGTGCGCAGGTTCTCGGGTGCACTCACACCCTCGACCGTAGAACCTCGACCCCGGTTCAGGTCAATTCCGGCCCGATCGGGGTCAGGCGAAGAGGGTCTCTCCGACGAAGCCGCCTTTGGCGGACGCGGCGGGCGGGACCGCGAAGATGCCCGAGCCGACGTGGCGGAGGTACTCGTTCATGGCGTCGTTCTTGGCCAGGTTCATCTGGATCGGGATGAATTGCGTGCGCGGGTCGCGCTGGAAGCAGATGAAGAACAGGCCCGCGTTCAACCGCCCGAGGTCGTCGTTGCCGTCGACGAAGTTGTAGCCGCGGCGCAGCAGCTGGGCGCCCGCGTTCTGCTCGGGGTGGGCGAGTCGCACGTGCGAGTCCGCGGCGATGAGGGGAGCGCCGCCCTGGCCGGTCGCTGCGAAGTCGGGCTCGCTGAACTCGGTGCCGCCGGAGAAGGGTGCCCCCTCACCCTTGGTGCGGCCGACGATCTTCTCCTGTTCGCGCAGCGACGTGCGGTCCCAGGTCTCGATCGTCATCCTGATCTTGCGCGCCACCAGGTACGAGCCGCCGGCCATCCAGGCGGCACCGTCGTCGGCCGAAGCCCACACCTGCTCGTTCACGACATCCGTCTGCTCGGATTTGATGTTGGCCGTGCCGTCCTTGAAGCCGAACAGGTTGCGGGGCGTGGCCTGCGCCGTGGTGGTGGAGCTGGTGCGGCCGAAACCGAGCTGCGACCAGCGGATGCTCGCGCGGCCGAAGGCGATCCGGGACAGATTGCGGATGGCGTGCACCGCGACCTGCGGGTCGTCGCTGCAGGCCTGGATGCAGAGGTCGCCTCCCGTGAGCCCCTCGGTGAGGGCGTCGGCGGGGAAGTGCGGCAGGTCGACGAGCGCCTCGGGGCGCCGGGCGGCGATGCCGAACCGGTCGGTGCCGGTGCTGTCGGTGAACAGCGTGGGACCGAAGCCGATGGTGATGGTGAGTCCGGATGCCGGCAGGCCGAGCGCTTCTCCGGTGTCGTCGGGGGGAGCGTCGTAGGGGCCGTTGACCGCGCCGTAGACGCCGACCGGGTCACCGGCCGTCATCAGGGCGGAGGCGTCGCTCCAGTCCTGCAGCAGACCGATCAGTTCGTCGCGGGTGAGACCGGTGGCGACGTCGTAGCTGGCGAAGTGCAGCCGGTCCTGGGCGGGCGAGGTGATGCCGGACTGGTTGGTGCCGTAGAAGGGGTAGACCGCGGCGTTCTCCTGGGCCGAGGCGGAGGAGGGGAGCACGAAGCGGTCGAGCGCCGCGCCGAGACCCGCCCCCACGACGCCCGCCCCGGCGAGCCCGAACAGCCCCCGGCGGGAGATGCCGGAGCGCGCCGGAGCGGGATCGGTGGAGCGGGCGTCCGTCGGAGCGGGGGCCGAGTCGGCGGAGCCGTCGCGGTTCCCCGAGGCGGGGGCCTCGGGGACATCCGGTTGGGTCATGACTCAACCCTAGATCGCGGCGGCTGGACGTCAGCCGACGAGCGTGGCGGTGAGCTGGCTGAGCGGCTCGCCCAGGGCGCTGACGCCGTCGGCGAGTTCCTTGACCTGCTCGGGGGTCAGCTCGGTGTAGTAGGTGAAGCCGCTGTCGAGCGTGCCGTAGGCGCTGAGGGTGTCCTGCAGGGTGGCGAAGCGCTCGTCCAGCGTGGTCACCAGCTCGGGATCCTTGGCCTCGACGATGTCGCGAACTCCCTCGTAGGCCACCTTGGCGCCCTCGAGGTTGGCCTGGAAGTCCCAGAGGTCGGTGTGCGACCAGATCTCCTCCTCGCCGGTGATCTTGCCGGAGGCGACCTCTTCCATCAGGCCGATCGCACCGTTGGAGATGGCGTCGATCGTGACGGTGTAGCCGGGGTCGTTCACGGCGTCGTAGAGCAGCTGGGTGTCGGCGACGAGCTTGTCGCCGTAGTAGGTGCGCTCATCCGGGGTCAGCGGCACGTACTCGGTGCCGCCGTTGTCGGCCGCGGTCGGCGGGAAGAGGTCTTTCTCGATGCGGTGCCAGCCGGTCCACTCGTCTTCGGGGGCGACATCCGCCTCCCGGAAGTCGATGGCGGGGTCGAGGTCGCCGAACGACTCGGCCACGGGCTCGATCCGCTCGTAGTTGGCGCGGGTGGTGGCGTACAGCTCGCGGGCCTTCTCGTCGTCGCCGGCCACGTAGGCGTCGACGAAGGCCTGCGTGCCGGGAACGAGCTGGCCGACCTGGTCTTTGATGTAGGCCACGTAGTTGACGGCGGCGGCGTCGACCTGCTCCTGCAGGTCTCCGGCCAGCTCGACCTTGTCGCCGGAGACGGTGAAGGCCGACTTGCCGATGCCGTCGCCCACCATGCCGGGCTTGCAGACGGTGAAGTAGTCACCGGGCTGCGCCTGCACCACGAGGTCGCGGCTGATGCCGGGGCCGACGTTCTCGACCTCGCCGACGATCCGCAGGCCGTCTTCGGCCAGCAGGTAGAACTCGGTCACCTGGTCGCCGGAGTTGGTGACCGAGAAGGTGAGCGTGCCGCTGGTGGCGGTGCTCGCGCTGACCGAGCAGTCGTCGGCCGAGCTGTCGACGGTGATCGCGCCGGCGCTGTCGGCGCTGCTGTTCGCGACGCAGCCGGTGAGGGCGAGCAGGGAGATCGCCGCGGTGGCGGTGATCAGGAGGGGCTTGGTCTTCACGGATGCTCCTAGCTGTGGGCAGGGGTGGTGGTCGGGACGGCGGGTGCGGGGGTTCTCGCCGATCGAGACGGGCCTCGCCGCACGGCGAGGAGGAAGAGGGTCATGGTGGGGATGAAGTAGGCCAGCCACACCGTCATCTCCAGCCACGTGGTGGCGGGAGAGAAGTTGACCGTGCCCTTCAGCAGGGTGCCGTACCAGCTGTCGGGCGGCACGATCGCACTCACGTCGAACGCGAGGCTGTTGAGGCCGGGGAGGATTCCGGCCTCCTGCAGGTCGTGCACACCGTAGGAGAGCACGCCGGCGGCGACCAGGATGAGGAAGCCGCCCGACCAGGCGAAGAACTTCGACAGGTTGATGCGCAGCATCCCGCGGTAGATCAGCCAACCGAGCACGACGGCCGTCACGATGCCGAGCGCGGCACCGATCAAGGGGAGCGTGGTCTCGCCGGTGGCCTGCACGGCGGCCCAGATGAACAGCGCGGTCTCGATGCCCTCGCGGCCCACCGAGAGGAAGGCGACCAGCACGAGCCCCCAGCCGGCGCCCACCAGCGCCTTGTCGACGTCGCTCTGCAGCGTGCCTTTCAGGTCTCGGGAGGTCTTCAGCATCCAGAACACCATCCAGGTGACGAAGCCGGTGGCGATGATGGAGAGCGAGCCGCCGATGGCCTCCTGGGCCTCGAAGGTGAGACCGTAGGTGCCGAACGTGAGCACGGCGCCGAGGGTGAGGGCCACCAGCACGGCGAGACCGACGCCGATCCAGAGGCGGGCCAGCACGTCTTTGCGGCCGATGCGGCGCACGTAGGCGATGAGGATGCCGACCACGAGCGCGGCTTCGAGGCCTTCGCGCAGGCCGATCAGGTAGTTCGCGAGCACGGGAACCCTTTTCGGGGGAGAGAAAGAAGGATGCAGTGCGCCCGGAGGTGTGGACTGCCTTACTTGGGTAAGCCTAGCCTTACCAGTCTTGTAGCGTAATCGGTCGCGGGACTTTTTGTCCATCCCGGTGCCGCCGCGCTGTCGTGGGGCCGTCCTATGCTGTGGCCATGAGCGATGACGCGGTTCTGAAGGCCCAGGCGGAGGCGGCCGCGGCCGTCGAGGCGGCGCGGCAGGCGCAAGCCGCTGCGGAGGCCGCCGTACAGCGGGCGCAGGAGGCGGCAGCTGCGGCGCGGGCCCAAGCGGATGCCGCGGCGGCGGCACCGGCGCCGGCACCGGATGCCGCGGCCGAAGCATCCGGAACCGCACCGGCGTCGGGCCCCCTCACGGCCGAGCAGGTCGACGTCATCCGCGCCGGCTACGCCTTCGAGGAGGCGTCGCTGGACATCGGCGCTCTCGTGAACGGCGAGGCGCTCGCCGACGTGCAGGTGCGCATCCCGCTGGCCATGACGAACCGGCACGGCCTGGTCGCCGGCGCGACCGGCACCGGCAAGACCCGCACGCTGCAGACCCTGGCCGAGCAGCTCGCCGCCGCCGGCGTGCCCGTGTTCGCCGCCGACATGAAGGGCGACCTCTCGGGCGTCGCCACGCCCGGCGAGTCGAGCCCGAAGCTGCTCGCGCGCACGGAGGGCATCGGGCAGTCGTGGGAGCCGCGGGCTTCGACGGTCGAGTACTTCAGCCTCGGCGGCATCGGCAAGGGGGTGCCGATCCGGGCCACGCTCTCGGGGTTCGGGCCGCTGCTGCTGAGCAAGGTGCTCGGCCTCAACGACACCCAGGAGTCGAGTCTCGGGCTCGTCTTCCACTACGCCGAGCAGGCCGGCCTGCCCCTGCTGGACCTCAGCGACCTGCGCGCCGTGCTCACCTACCTCACCAGCGACGAGGGCAAGGTCGAGCTGAAGAACATGGGCGGGCTGTCGAACCAGACGGTCGGGGTCATCCTGCGCGAGCTGATCGCCTTCTCGGCCCAGGGCGCGGAGGCGTTCTTCGGCGAGCCCGAGATCGACACCTCGCTGTTCCTGCGCCGGGCCGCCGACGGCAGCGGCGTGATCAGCCTGCTCGAGCTGCCGCGCGTCGCCGACAAGCCGGCGCTGTTCTCCACCTTCCTGATGTGGCTGCTGGCCGATCTCTACAACGACCTGCCCGAGGTGGGCGACCTCGACAAACCCAAGCTGGTGTTCTTCTTCGACGAGGCGCACCTGCTGTTCACCGGTGCCTCGAAGGACTTCCTGCAGTCGATCACGCAGACCGTGCGGCTCATCCGCTCGAAGGGCGTCGGCATCTTCTTCGTGACGCAGACGCCGAAGGACGTTCCGGGGGATGTGCTGGCCCAGCTCGGCTCGCGGGTGCAGCACGCGCTGCGCGCCTTCACCCCGGACGACGCCAAGGCGCTGCGGGCGACGGTCTCGACCTATCCGAAGTCGGCCTACGACCTCGAGCAGGTGCTGCAGGGGCTCGGCACGGGCGAGGCGGTCGTGACGGTGATGAACGAGAAGGGCGCGCCGTCGCCCGTGGCCTGGACGCGGGTGCGGGCGCCGCAGGGCTCGATGGCGCCGACTCCGGATGCCGCCATCGATGCCGCAGTGGCCGCCTCGCCGCTCACTCCGCAGTACGGCACGCCGATCGACCGCGAGTCGGCTCGGGAGATGCTGACGGTGAAGATGAACGCGGCGGCTGCCGCCGCGGCGGCAGCGGAGGCGCAGGAGGAGTACACGCGGCAGGCGGAGGAGTTCCGCAAGCAGGCCGAGAAGGAGGCCAGGGCGCAGGCGCAGCGCGAGGCGCGCGAGTCGCGCAGCACCTCGAGCTCGTCGTCCCGGCCGCGCAGCCGCACCACGAAGCCCGACCCGAACGTCCTGAACGACGTGCTGGGCTCCAAGACCACGCAGACCATCCTCAAGGGCGTGCTCGACGGCATCTTCGGCACGCGCCGCCGCCGCTGACGCGGGCCGCTGACGCGGGCCGGTCCGGCGGGCGCACCCGCCGTGCGGGCCGCCGACTCCCAGGCTGCACGCCGTAGGGTGGGAGGGTGACTGACGAACCGCGGTACGGAGAGCGCACGCCCGATGGGCGCAGTGCCCTTCCCGCGCAGCAGCCGGGCTTCCTGCCGGCCGGCTTCGACGAGCCCGGGCGCGCGGGCGCCGCCGCATCCGCCCCCGTCGGCACCTCGCTCACCACGCGGATCATCGCCTACGTGCTGGCCTTCGCCCTCGGCGGCCTGTTCGGCATCCTGGGCACGATCGTGCACCAGATCAGCGTGAGCGTGTTCGGGCTGTTCGACCTTCCGCTCGGCCTCGTGGTGGCACTGCCCGCCGTGGCGCTGCTGCTCGTGGGGCTGCGGCTGATCGCTCCCACCAGGCTCGCCGCGCTGCTGGCCGCCGTCGCGCTGGTGGGCGTGGTGGCGTTGCTCGCACTGCCGAGCCCCGGAGGTTCGGTGCTCATCCCCGACAGCACGGCCGGGATGGTGTGGCTGGTCGGCTCGACGCTGGTCGCGGTGGTGGTGCTCTGCTGGCCCCGCCTCGGCAGCCAGGGTGCCGCTCGCCGATCCGCTCGGGGCGCCACCGAACCGCAAGCACCCTCGGCGACGAAGTAGACTTGACCCTCTGGGTTATCGAAGGGACCTGAACCACTGTGACCTATGTCATCGCTCTCCCCTGCGTGGACGTCAAAGACCGCGCGTGCATCGACGAGTGCCCTGTCGACTGCATCTACGAAGGCGAGCGCTCGCTCTACATCCACCCCGACGAGTGCGTCGACTGCGGAGCCTGCGAGCCCGTGTGCCCCGTCGAGGCCATCTACTACGAAGACGACCTGCCCGAAGAGTGGGCCGACTACTACAAGGCGAACGTCGAGTTCTTCGACGAGATCGGGTCGCCCGGCGGAGCTGCGAAGGTCGGCGTGATCAAGAGCGACCACGCTCTGATCGCCGCACTGCCGCCGCAGGGCGAGCACTGATCGGCCGCCCCGGTGGCCCTCGGCGCGCTTCCTGACTACCCCTGGGACCAGATGGTCCCGTACGCCTCCCGGGCGAGGCAGCACGCCGACGGCATCGTCGACCTCTCGATCGGATCGCCGGTCGATCCGACGCCGCCGCTGATCCGCGAGGCGCTCGCCGCCGCGACGGATGCGCACTCGTACCCCACCGCAGCCGGCACGCCCGCTCTGCGCGAGGCGATCGCGGACTGGTTCGCACGCCGGCGCGGCGTGCCCGGACTGACCCCCGAGAACGTGCTGCCGACCATCGGCTCCAAGGAGTTCGTGGCCTGGCTGCCGTTCATGCTCGGGCTCGGCGAGGGCGACGTGGTCGTGCATCCGCGGGCCGCGTACCCCACGTACGCGATGGGCGCGCAGATCGCGGGGGCCGCCTCCTTCTCCTCCGACGACCCCGCCGAGTGGCCGGCGAACACGCGGCTGGTGTGGCTGAACAGCCCGGGGAATCCGGATGGCCGGGTGCTCGACGTGCCCGCCCTGTCGGCGGCCGTCGCGCGGGCGCGCTCGCTCGGCGCCGTGATCGCGGGCGACGAGTGCTACGCCGAACTCGGCTGGGACGGGCGCTGGGCCACCGAACCGGTGCCCAGCATCCTCGACCCCCGGGTCACCGGAGGAGACGTCACCGGTGTGCTCGCCGCGTACTCGCTGAGCAAGCAGTCGAACCTCGCCGGGTACCGTGCGGCGTTCGCGGCCGGCGATGCCGCGCTGATCGCGCGACTGCTGACCGTGCGCAAGCACGCCGGCATGATGCCGCCCGCGCCCGTGCAGGCCGCGATGGCCGTCGCCCTCGCCGACGACGCGCACGTCGCGGAGCAGAAGGAGCTGTACCGCGCGCGGCGCGCCATCCTGAAGCCGGCGCTCGAAGCGGCGGGCCTGCGGATCGACGCGAGCGAGGCCGGGCTGTACCTCTGGGCGACGGAAGGGCGCGATGCCTGGGCGTCGATCTCGGCGCTCGCGGAGCTCGGCATCTTGGCGGGACCGGGCCCGTTCTACGGCGATCACTTCCCTGATCACGTGCGGTTCTCGCTCACCGCGAGCGACGAGCGGATCGGCGCGGCGGCCTCCCGGCTGCGCGCGCACGGGCCGCTCACCCTGGCCTGATCGCTTCGTAGGAGCATTCCTCCAAGCCCGATCGGCAACTGTAGGTGAATGCAACAGTGGGGTCGCGGGGACATTAGAGTGTATGAGGGTCAACGCGGTCACCGCCTCAACCGGCACCGGTCGCGTCCCGCTGACCACACTGCCGGCAGGATTTCCAAGGAGGCGCCGTGACGGACGTCGATCACATCGCTCGGTCCCGTGACATCGATGGCCAGAAGGCCACCCTGACCTACCCGGGAGGAACGGCGGAGTTCCCGCTGCTGCCGAGTGTCGACGGAGCGTCGTCGATCGACCTGGCCACCCTCACCAAGCAGACCGGCTTCACCACGCTGGACTACGGCTTCGTGAACACGGCCGCCACCAAATCGGCCATCACCTACATCGACGGCGACCAGGGCATCCTGCGCTATCGCGGATACCCGATCGAGCAGGTCGCGACCTCGCTGACCTACCTCGAGACCGCCTGGCTGCTGATCTACGGCGAGCTGCCCTCGGCCTCCGAGCTGTCGGAGTTCGACGACAAGATCCGCCACCACACCCTGCTGCACGAAGACCTCAAGCGCTTCTTCGACGCTCTGCCGCATAACGCGCACCCGATGTCGGTGCTGTCGTCGGGCGTCTCGGCGCTGTCGACGTACTACCAGGACTCGATGAACCCGCACAATCCGGAGGACGTCGAGATCTCGACCATCCGTCTGCTGGCGAAGCTGCCGGTGATGGCGGCCTATGCGCACAAGAAGAGCCTCGGGCAGGCGTTCCTCTACCCCGACAACTCGCTGTCGTTCGTCGACAACTTCCTGCGGCTGAACTTCGGCAACCTGGCCGAGCCCTACGAGATCAACCCGGTGCTGTCGAAGGCGCTCGAGCGCCTGCTCATCCTGCACGAAGACCACGAGCAGAACGCGTCGACCTCGACCGTGCGGCTGGTGGGCTCCACCGAGGCGAACATGTTCGCGTCGATCTCGGCCGGCATCAACGCGCTCTTCGGGCCGCTCCACGGCGGCGCGAACGAGGCCGTGCTCACCATGCTCGCCCAGATCCGCGACTCGGGTGAGGGCGTGGCGAAGTTCGTCGAGCGGGTGAAGAACAAGGAGGCGGGCATCCGTCTCATGGGCTTCGGCCACCGCGTCTACAAGAACTACGACCCGCGCGCGAAGCTCGTGAAGGAGAGCGCCGACGAGGTGCTGGCCGCGCTGGGTGTGCAGGATCCGCTGCTCGACATCGCCAAGGAGCTCGAGCAGGTCGCCCTCTCGGACGACTACTTCATCTCGCGTCGCCTGTACCCGAACGTCGACTTCTACACCGGCGTCATCTACAAGGCGATGGGCTTCCCCACGCGCATGTTCACGGTGCTCTTCGCCATCGGGCGCCTCCCCGGCTGGATCGCCCACTGGCGCGAGATGGCCACCGACCCCCAGACCAAGATCGGCCGCCCCCAGCAGCTCTACATCGGCGCTCCCGCCCGAGACCTCCCCCCGCGCTAGCCCCTCCTCCTCGCGACCCGTCGATTTCGGCCCGAAGGATGCGCGGGCCTGACCTGGAGCGGCCGTTCATCGGCAGCTTGCGGTGGCGCTGCAGCTCGACGACCTGGTCTCGGCGGGCGATCACGCAGGCGCGCGCTCGAGGCGATCGCGCTGGTCCGGGACGATGCCGCTTCCCCGCGGGAGACGGCACTTCGGCTCGCGCTGATTCGTCACGGACTGCCTGAATCGGAGCTCAACCGGCCCATCCTCGATCCGGCGGGCCGGCGGATCGGCTACGGCGACCTCGTCTACGCGCACTTCCAGGTGGTGGTGGAGTGCGAGGGGGAACAGCACCGCACGGATGCGCACCGAGGCCGCGCTCCGCTCTCGTGGCTGGCGCGCGGGGAGGGGGAGGGGACGGGAGAGGGGGCTAGGCGTGGAGGGTGGGGTTGAGGGTTACTCCGGAGCCGGAGCGGGCCACGGCCTCGACGGCGCCCGTGAGGGAGTTGCGGCGGAAGAGGAGGTTGGGGACGCCGGAGAGGGCGACGGCCTTGACGATTCGATTCTCGTCGTCGGCGCCCGAGCCGTCGATCAGTACGACCTTGGTGCCGGCGGTGACGTAGAGGCCCGCCTCCACGACGGTGTCGTCGCCGATGGAGATGCCGATGCCGGCGTTGGCGCCGAGCAGAGCGCGGCGGCCGATCGAGACGCGCTGCGTGCCGCCCCCGGAGAGCGTGCCCATGATCGAGGCGCCGCCGCCGATGTCGGAGCCGTCGCCCACCACGACGCCCTGCGAGATGCGGCCCTCCACCATCGAGGAGCCGAGGGTGCCGGCGTTGAAGTTCACGAAACCCTCGTGCATCACGGTGGTGCCGGGCGCGAGGTGCGCACCGAGACGCACGCGCGAGGCATCCGCGATGCGCACCTTGGCGGGGGTGACGTAGTCGAGCATCCGCGGGAACTTGTCGATGCCGTAGCTCTGGATGCCGGCGCGCTGCAGGGACGGGCGCAGGCGCGCGAAGTCGTCGGGGTGCACGGGGCCGGCGTTCGTCCAGGCCACGATCGGCAGATGCCCGAAGATGCCGTCGAGGTTGATCGTGTTCGGCGCGACGAGCAGGTGCGAGAGCAGGTGCAGCCGGAGGTAGGCATCCGGGGTCGAGGCGGGTGCGGCGGCGAGCTCGATCTCGACGGTCGCGACCTCCACGGTCACCGCACGACGGGCATCCGGCAGCGCGTGCGCCGTGAGCTCTTCGGGGTGAGCGGATGCGGCGCCGGCGGGCACGGGGCCGAGTGCGGGGGCGGGGAACCAGGCGTCGAGCTCGGTGCCGTCGGCGGCGGTGGTGACCAGCCCGTGACCCCAGGCATGGGTGGGGGCGGAGGCGAGCGGCGGGGTGTCGAGAACGTCTTCAGGCATGACTCCAAGCGTATTGCCCACAGGGCGGGGCGTCTCGCGCGGGAATCACAGACGGATCACCCAGCGGCGGGGCGGTGGCGAACCCTAAACTTGGGGGATGTCTGCATTCGACCCCGCGCATCCCGTTCTCGACCTCGGAGCCAGCTCGATCGAGCTGACCCGGCAGATCTGCGACGTGGAGTCGGTCTCGGGCAACGAGACGCTGCTGGCGGATGCGATCGTGGCGAGCCTCGCGGATGCCGCCCACCTCGAGATCATCCGCGACGGAGACACCATCGTGGCCCGCACGAATCTCGGCCGGGCCGAGCGCGTGGTGATCGCCGGGCACATCGACACGGTGCCGTTGAACGAGAACCTGCCCACCCGCTTCGAGACCCACGAGGGCGAGGAGTACCTCTGGGGCCGCGGCACGGTGGACATGAAGGCGGGGGTCGCCGTGCAGCTGAAGCTCGCGGCCGAGCTCGTCGATCCGGCCGTCGACATCACCTGGATGTGGTACGACCACGAAGAGGTCTCGAACGACCTCAACGGCCTCACCCGGCTCGCCGCCAACCGCCCCGACCTGTTCGCGGGCGACTTCGCCATTCTGGGCGAGCCCTCCAACAGCGACGTCGAGGGCGGTTGCAACGGCAACCTGCGCGCCGAGATCCGCGCCTACGGCCTGCGGGCGCACTCCGCACGCGGCTGGGTGGGCGAGAACGCCATCCACAAGGCGGCGCCGATCCTCGACATCCTGGCGGGCTACGAAGCGCGCCAGGTGGAGGTCGACGGGCTGGTGTACCGCGAGGGCCTGAACGCCGTGGGCATCACCGGCGGCGTGGCCGGCAACGTCATCCCCGACGAGGTGATGGTGCACGTGAACTACCGCTTCGCGCCCAGCCGCTCGGGCGAGGAGGCCGTGGCGCACATCCACGAGGTGTTCGGCGGCGAGGGCATCGACATCCGGATCGTCGACCTCGCCGAGGGCGCCCGCCCCGGTCTGGACGCCCCGCTGGCGCAGCGCTTCCTGAAGGCGGTCGGTGGCGAGGCCAAGCCCAAGTACGGCTGGACGGATGTGGCCCGCTTCTCGGCGATGGGCGTGCCCGCCGTCAACTACGGGCCCGGCGATCCGCTGAAGGCCCACGCCGACGACGAGCGCGTGCGCCTGAGCCAGATCACCGCGTGCGAAGACGGTCTGCGCGCCTGGCTCACCAGCGGCAGCTGAGCGACCTCCAGTGAGCGTACGGATCGAGCAGGGGGCGGGGGCGGATGCTCGACCCGCCCGGCCAGGGCGATCCCGCCTGCTGCTGCGGTACCGGATGACCCCCTGGTGGCTGCGGGTGATCGTGGTGTTCGCGCTCTCGCGCTTCGTCACGACCCTGATCATCCTGCTGTTCGCGCGCGCCCAGGGTGCGAACCCGTGGACCGGCGCCGCCCCGCCCTACCTCAGCTACGCCGCCATCTGGGACGGCAACTGGTACAAGATCATCTCGTTCTACGGGTACCCCTCGGTGTTGCCCGTCACCGTCGACGGCCACGTGGGGGAGAGCGCCTGGGCCTTCATGCCCGCGTATCCCTTTCTGATCGGCGCGCTGCGCTGGCTCACCGGCGGCCGCTGGGAGCTGATCGCGGTCGTGATCTCGATCGCCTGCGCGCTCGGCACCGCCCTGGTGTTCTACCGGCTCATGCGGCACGTGCTGAAAGACGAGGGTTCGGCCCTGTTCAGCGTGGTGCTGTTCTGCGTGGCACCGCTGTCGCCGCTGCTGCAGTTCGCCTACGCCGAGTCGATGTCGATGCTGCTGCTGGTCAGCGCGCTCTACCTGGTGGTGACCCGGCGGTATCCGTGGGTCTTCCCGATCGTGGCGGTGATGGCGCTCACCAGGCCCTCGGGGCTCGCCTTCGCGCTCTTCCTCGTGCTGCACCTGGTGCACCGGTACCTCGTGCGGCGTGCCGATCCGTTCCCCGTGCGTCAGCGGGCGGTGGTGGCGTCGCTCGCCGTCTTCAGCGGTGTGATGGGCCTCGCGTGGCCCGTGATCGCCTGGATCGCCACCGGGTCGATGACGGCCTACACCGACACCGAACTGGCCTGGCGCGCCTCGTACATCGGGTACGGCGAGCTGATCCCGTTCACCGCGTGGTTCCAGGGCGGGGAATGGTGGCTCGGATCGCCGTGGGGCTACATCGCGGTCGCGGTGCTGATCGTCGGATTCGCGGCGTTCCTGTTCAGCCGCATCGCCAAGCGGTTGGGCGTCGACCTGCGGCTCTGGCTCGCCTCCTACGCGCTCTACCTGCTGGCGGTGTTCTTTCCGCAGTCGAGCACCTTCCGGCTGCTGATGCCGCTGTTCCCCGCCCTCGGCGCGCTCGCCGTGCCGCGATCCCGCATCTACCGGGTCGCGCTGGTGGTCGTGGCCGTCGCCGGGCAGGTGGGCTGGATGACGATCGCCTGGGGTGTGGACGGCCGCGACTGGACACCCCCGTGACGCTCACGCGCCACCGACGCGCCACCCACGATCGACGGATGTGTATCACCTGATCTTTTGCATCGGGGATAATGGAGAGGACACGACGAAAGGGGAGCCGAATGGCCGCCATGAAACCCAGGACCGGAGACGGACCGATGGAGGCAGTGAAGGAAGGACGCCTCATCATCGTGCGCGTACCGCTGGAGGGCGGGGGGCGCCTCGTCGTCTCCGTCAACGACGCGGAGGCGAAAGAGCTTCACGACGCACTCGCGGGAGTCGTCAGCCCCGCGTAACAGATCCAGTGACGACGACCTCGGTGCGAAAGCCCCGGGGTCGTCGTCGTTTCCGCTCACGCCGTGTCGGCGCCGCCTCTGCGCCGACTCCGCGGCGTCAGCTGACGAGCTTGGTGACCTGCAGCAGCCCGTCGCCCGCCGGCGAGAGCGCGACGAGCACCACCTCGGAGGCGGAGAGCTCGGTCACCAGGGTGCGGAAGTCGCCCACGGTCTCGCCGCGCTGGGCGGGATCGGCGACCTTGTCCTTCCAGAGCGCGTGCGGCACGAGCACCGTGCCGCCGCGGCGCACGAGCCGCAGGGCGTGCTCGACGTACTCGATCACCGAGGCGGGATCGCCGTCGACGAGCACGATGTCGTAGGAGTTCTCGTTCAGCCGGGGCAGCACGTCGGCGGCACGGCCGGTGATCAGACGGATGCGGTTGGCCGGCACCTTCGCCTCCAGCAGGGCCGCGCGCGCGACCTGCTGGTGCTCGAGCTCGGTGTCGATCGAGGTGATCGTGGCCTCGGGGGCGCCCTTCAGCATCCACAGGGCCGAGACGCCGAGGCCGGTGCCGATCTCGACGATCGACCGCGCATCCGCCGCCGCCGCGATCACGGCGAGCTGGCTGCCGATGGCGGGGGAGACCGACTCCACCCCGAGCTCGGTGGCGTGCGAACGCGCCGCGACGATCTGCGGTGATTCGGCGACGATGTCGTCGGCGTACTTCCAGCTGGACTCTTTGCTTGACACGGTGATGGGCCTCCGCTTCCAGCTTAGGGAACGCGGCCGGTCGAGCCCGGGTGCCACGCGCAAGCTCGGAGTTCGCCTTGGGTTCGTCCCGCCTCCGGATGCGCCACCTCGTGACGGTATGCTTTCAGGATGTTCGGGTTGACCTTCGAGAAGCTCCTGCTGATCGGGATCATCGCCGTCTTCGTGCTGGGTCCGGAGCGGCTCCCCACGTATGCCGCCAAGCTGGCCCAGCTGGTGCGCACCGTCCGCGATATGGCCAACGGCGCCAAGACGCGGATGAAGGACGAGATGGGCGAGGACTTCGAAGACGTCGACTGGAAGAAGCTCGACCCGCGCCAGTACGACCCCCGCCGCATCATCCGCGAGGCCCTGCTCGACGACGACACGCCTGCGAGGCCGCCCGTGGTGCGGCCGGTGACGCGGTCGACGAACCGGCCGGATCCGGCTTATCTGCAGCACAAGGCGAAGTCGGCCGGCGGCCCCGAAGCGGTCGCGGCGGCGGCCGGCGCCGCGGTCGGTGCCGGGGCGGCAGCCGGGGGCGCAGCCGGTGCAGCGGCGGGTGCAGCGACAGCGGCCGGCGGCGAGGCGGATGCGACGGCCGCCGAGAACGGCCCGGCGTCGGTCGGCGGGTCACCGGCCTCCGAGGCCCCGGTGGTCGTGACTCCGCCGAGTGCGGTCTACGACTCCGAGGCGACCTGAGCGGTCAGCCCGCCGCGAAGCCGCAGGTGCTCGCGATGAAGCTGTAGAGCGCGAGCCGCAAGGCATCGCTGGAGTGCAGATAGATCGTGCCTGCGGGGCCCGACCCTCCGAGTTCCACCGAGACCGGCAGGTACGTTCCGCGCTTGTCCTCGGCCACGGCGTGCGGGTCGCACCGTGCCGGCACCGCATCGAGCACGAACTGCCGCGGCGCGTCGCCGCCCTGCACGCTCGCGTCGAGCGGCCACACGGATCCGTCGGCCGGCTCGAGCAGGATGGTCGAGCCCGCCTCGGTCAGCCGCAGCGAACCCCGTCCGCGGCTCGGGTCGACCGTCAGCCGGAGGTGCGCCACCGCCTCGGCTCCGCTGCCGGTCACCTCGACGTCGTCGTGCACGGTCAGCGTCGCCACGGCCGCGACGGCGTCGTCGAGGCAGTCCTCGCCGGCGATCCGCTCCAGCACACCGAACGGGTCGCTCGGGCGGCCGGTGATCTCGCGCGAGGCTCCGGCGGCATCCGTGACGGTGACGGTCAGCGTCGGAGTGGTCGACGGGGCCGGGCAGATCGCCGGGCCGAGCTGCACCGGCAGCTGCCGCACGAGGCCGGGCGGCACCTCGGTGGGCTTGTTCCAGTCCGCGACCGATTCGAACTGCGGGGAGGCGAAGCGGGCGGCCGTGACGGTGAGCGGATCGGCTCCCTCGTTCGTGACGGCGAGCTGCAGAACGCGATTGCCGTAGTCGGGCCGGTTCTGCAGGATCGAGAGACCGACGCCGTCGATGACGACCGGCGCCGGGCTCGCGGAGGGCGCTCTGGGTGCGGGGGAGGCCGAGGCGGCGGCGGAGGGGGCGTCGGGGCCCGCCTGGGCCGAGCATCCGCCGGCCCCCAGCAGGACCAGCGCGAGCGGCAGCGCCACGGCGGCGATCGACGGCGATCCGCCGCTCCGGCCCCGCCGCACCGCGCTCATACCGGGGAGAGCCCGAGCTTCCGGCCGGCCAGGTCGCGGCCGCGCCGCGCCATCCGCTCGGCGACCTGCGCGATCGCGACGCTCGCCGGATCGGCCGGATCCGCGATCACCACCGGTGCCCCCGTGTCGCCGCCCGAGCGCAGGGCGAGGCTGATCGGCACCGAGGCCAGGAGGGGCACGTCGGAGCCCTGACGGGCACCCAGGCGGCCGGCCACATCGAGGCCTCCGCCCGATCCGAAGATCTCGTGCACGCTGCCGTCGGGAGCCACGAAACCGGCCATGTTCTCGATCACGCCGTACACGTGCTGCCCGGTCTGCATCGCCACGAGCCCCGAGCGCTCGGCCACGTCGGCCGCGGCAGCCTGCGGCGTGGTGAGCACGACGACCTCGGCGTTGGGCAGCAGCTGGCCGATCGAGATCGCCACGTCGCCCGTGCCGGGAGGGAGATCCAGCAGCAGCACATCGAGGTCGCCGAAGAACACGTCGGTGAGGAACTGGTTGATGGTGCGGTGCAGCATCGGCCCGCGCCAGGCCACCGCACCGCCCGTGGCCGAGGCCTGCTCGGGGTCGATGAACATGCCGATCGAGATCACCTTCACGCCGTGCGCGACAGGCGGGAGGATCATCTCGCCGAGGCGCGTGGGGCGCACCGCGGTGCCGTTCTCGTCGGTGAGGCCCAGGATGCCGGGGATCGAGAAACCGTGCACGTCGGCGTCGATCAGGCCCACCGCGAGCCCGCGGGCCGCCAAGGCGACGGCGAGGTTCGCGGTGAGCGTCGACTTGCCGACGCCGCCCTTGCCGCTCGTGATCGCGTAGACGCGGGTGAGGGTGCCGGGGCCGAACGGCATCGCCCGCTGCCCGGGGCCGCGGAGCCGGGTGGTGAGGGCCGTGCGCTCCTCGCGGGTCATCACCGAGACGTCGACCGCGACGGCGGTCACGCCCGCCACCCGGCCGGCCGCCTCGCGCACGTCGCGTTCGATGGTGGCCGCGGCGGGGCATCCGACGATCGTCAGCTTGAGATCGACCTGCGCGTGGCCATCCGCCGACACCACCACGTCGCCGACCATGTCGAGCTCGGTGATGGGGCGGCGGATCTCGGGGTCGATGACGGTTCCGAGGGCGCCGCGCACGGCCTCGGCCAGAACGCCGCCACCGGGGGAGTCCGTCATCGCTCGGTCGGCCGGTCGCCCTTGGAGGAGACCACCGGGACGGACGAGGTGGAGGTGCCGACGCGGTCGCGGTCGCGGTCGAGATCGTCGAGCAGGGCGCGCAGCTCGGCGCGGATGAACTCCTTGCTCGCCATGTCCTGCAGCGCGAGCCGCAGGGCCACGACCTCCCGGGCCAGGTACTCGGTGTCGGCCAGGTTGCGCTCGGCCCGCTGCCGGTCTTGCTCGAACTGCACGCGGTCGCGGTCGTCCTGGCGGTTCTGGGCGAGCAGGATGAGCGGGGCGGCGTACGAGGCCTGGAGCGAGAGGATGAGCGTGAGCGCCGTGAAGCCGATCGCGGCCGAGTCGAACCGCAGCGACTCGGGGCCGTAGGTGTTGAACAGGATCCACACCACGCAGAACAGCGTGAGCCCGATCAGGAAGAACGGCGTGCCCATCGCGCGGGCGATCGCCTCGGTGGCGCGGCCGAAGCGGTCGCGGCTGGCGACCGGGCGGCGCGGCAGAACGCTCGTGCGGCGCCCCTTCGGGGCATCCAGGGTGGTGCGCTGTGGTCGGTTGTCAGTGCGTGCCATCGATCGTCCTCCTTCCGCGGGCTGTCAGTCGCGCCGCCGCAGCGGGCGTGCGCGTGGGCGTGCGATGCGGCGCCGTGGGGGGCGCGTCGTCATCGCTGTCGCTACTTCGCCAGTCGTCCGGCAGGAGATAGTCGAGGACATCGTCAATGGTCACCACCCCGACCAGTCGGTGGTTGTCGTCGACGACCGGCACGGAGACCAGGTTGTAGCTGGCCAGGATGCGGGAGACCTCGGCGGCGCTCGCGTCGGCCGTCACCGGCTCGAGGCCCTGGTCGAGCAGGGTGCCGAGCCTCTCGTGCGGCGGGTAGCGCAGCATCCGCTGGAAGTGCACCATGCCGAGGAAGCGGCCGGTGGGCGGCTCGTACGGCGGCAGGGTGACGCAGATGGCGGCGCCGAGGGCCGGGGCGAGTTCGTGGCGACGGATGAGCGCGAGGCCCTCGGCCACCGTGGCATCCGCACTCACGATGATGGGCTCGGTGGTCATCAGGCCACCGGCGGTGTCGGGGGCGTAGGCGAGCAGCATCCGCACGTCGTCGGCCTCTTCGGGCTGCATCAGCTCGAGCAGGTGCTCGCCGCGCTCCTCGGAGAGCTGCGCGATGAGGTCGGCCGCGTCATCCGGCTGCATCTGGTCGAGCACGTCGGCGGCGCGGTCGTCGTCGAGCTGGGAGAGGATCTCGACCTGCTCGCTCTCCGGCATCTCCTCGAGCACGTCGGCGAGTCGGTCGTCGGGCAGCTCCTCGGCCACCTCGAGCATGCGCGCCTGGGGGAGGTCGAGCAGGGTGTTGGCGAGGTCGGCGGGCTTGAGGTCGCTGTAGGTGGCGATCAGCTGCTCGGCGGACTGCGCCTGGCCCACCGAGGTCTTCTCGCGCACATCGGACCAGTTGGCGAACACCGTCGCGCCCTTGGCGAAGGGGGAGGAGCTCGTCTTGGGGCGGCGCACGAACAGCTGGGCCACGGCCCACTCGCCCGGGCCGAACTCCTCGATCGAGACGTCTTCGATGGTGGCCTGGCCGGTGCCGTCGGCGAACACGACCTCGCGGCCGAGCAGCTCGGCGATGACACGCACCTCACCGCCGCGCTGCTCGAAGCGGCGCACGTTGATCAGCCCGGTGGTGATGATCTGGCCGCTGGAGATGCTGGTGACCCGCCCGATCGACACGAACACCCGGCGGCGGCCCGGGATCTCCACGATCAGGCCGACCACGCGCGGCGGGTCGCTCTTGCGGTAGACCACGAGCACGTCGCGCACCTTGCCGAGGCGGTCGCCGGCGGGGTCGAAGACGGTGCACCCCGCAAGACGGGCGACGAAGACTCGGGTGGCACTCACGACTACTAACTTAGACCTTCGGCCTGGGCGGGTCCGTCGAGGCTCGCGTGGGACAATGGGGCCCGTGAGTGAACGAGCGAACGGTGCCCGCCGCGGATCCGCCCGCCTGCCCAGCATCCCGCGCGGTGAGACCGTCGCGACCTTCGACGGCTACCAGGAGGCGCAGGATGCCGTGGCCCGGCTGGCCAGGGCCGAATTCCCCGTGAAAGAGCTGTCGATCCTCGGCAGCGACCTGCGCTCGGTGGAGCAGGTGACCGGCGTGATGAGCTACGGACGGGCGGCCCTCGCGGGCGCCCTGTCTGGCTTGTGGGTGGGGCTGTTCTTCGGCCTGCTGTTCGTGCTGCTGTCGCCGAGCACCACGACGCCGCTGTTCATCGGGTCGGCCGCGCTGATCGGCGCCGGGTTCGGGCTGTTCTTCAACATCGCGGTGTTCAGCGTGACGCGCCGCCGCCGCGGGTACACCTCGGTGATGCAGGTGGTGGCCACCAGCTACACCATCGTCGTGTCGCCCGAGCTGGCGAACCGGGCGCGCAACCTGCTCGACGGCACGGAGCATCCGGCGGCCGGCCCCGGCGCCGGCGCCTGACGCCGCCTCAGCCGTTCAGGCGGGCGTACCAGGCCTCCACGTCGTCGGCCGTGCGCGGGATGCCGATGGAGAGGTTCTCGGCGCCATCGGCCGTGACGAGGATGTCGTCCTCGATCCGCACCCCGATGCCGCGCATCTCCTCGGGCACCGTCAGGTCGTCGGGCTGGAAGTAGAGCCCGGGCTCGATGGTGAACACCATGCCCTCCTCGAGCACGCCGTCGAGGTACAGCTCGCGCCGCGCCTTGGCGCAGTCGTGCACGTCGATGCCGAGGTGGTGGCTGGTGCCGTGCACCATGTAGCGGCGGTGCTGCTGGTTGTCGGCCTCGAGCGCCTGCTCGGCCGTCACCGGCAGCAGGCCCCACTCGGCCGTGCGCTCGGCGATCACCGTCATGGCCGTCTGGTGGATCTCGCGGAACCGGATGCCCGGCTTCACGATCGCGAAGGCGGCATCCGCGGCCTCCCGCACCGCTTCGTAGACCTTGCGCTGCACCGGGGTGAAGTGCCCGTCGATCGGCAGGGTGCGGGTGATGTCGGCCGTGTAGTAGCTGTCGAGCTCCACCCCGGCGTCGAGCAGGATGAGCTCGCCCGGGCGCACCGGCCCGTCGTTGCGGGTCCAGTGCAGGATGCAGGCGTGCGGCCCGCTCGCCGCGATCGTGTCGTAGCCCACCGTGTTGCCGTCTAGCCGGGCGCGGGTGTTGAAGACGCCCTCGACCAGTCGCTCGCCGCGCTCGTGCTGCGAGCTGCGCGCGAAGTCGGCGATCACGTCGTCGAAACCGCGGGCGGTGGCGGCCACGGCCTCGCGCATCTGGGCGATCTCGTAGGCGTCTTTCACCAGGCGCATCTCGGAGGCGACGCGGTGCAGCTCGGCGTCGGCGTCGGCACCGGCGCCGCCGGGCAGCGTGTCGTCGGCCTCCCGAAGCACCAGCGTGTGCTCGTCGAAGGCGACGCCTTCGAACTCGGCGATCGCGCGGGTGGCGACACCGAGGTCGCCGGCCACCTGGGCCAGCGACGGGCGGGCGCCGATCCAGAACTCGCCGATCTCGGGGTTGGCGTAGAACTCGTCGGAGTCGCGCCCGGCCCGCTCGCGGAAGTAGAGGGTGGCGTCGTGGCCCTCCTTCTGCGCGTCGCCGGCCTCGCGCGGCTCGAGCACCAGGAAGGCTCCGGGCTCGGAGTCGGAGCCCCAGGCGCTGAAGTACGCGAACGCGGAGTGGGCGCGGTAGGGGTAGTCGGTGTCGTTCGAGCGCTGCTTGGCGGCGCCCGAGGGCAGCACGATCCGCTTGCCGGGGAAGGCGGCCGAGAGGCGGGCACGGCGGTCGGCCGCGAAGGAGGCCTGCTCGCGGGCGGGCGGCACGGTGTCGGTGCGCTCGGCCCAGTCGCTGCCGATGTAGTCGCGGAACGCATCCGATCCCGGGGTCGTCGACCGGTTGCTCGTGGCGCGCGGTTCGGGGGCTTCGGTGACGGCGTGGTCGGTTGTCTCTGCCATACCTCCATTCTCCACCCTGCCCCTGACAGCGAGTCCCTGGCCCCTGGCGGCGAGGCCGTGCCCCTGAGAGCGAGATCGAGCGGCGGACGGCCGGCGCCGCGGCGACGACTACGATTGGGGGATGTCCTCCGATCGGCGCTTCCGCGGCCCGATCGACCTGCACACGCACAGCCGGGTGTCCGACGGCACCGAGTCACCCGCCGAGCTCGTGACCGCGGCGGCCGTGGCGGGTCTTGGGACGGTTGCCCTCACCGACCACGACTCGACCGCGGGCTGGGGCGAAGCGTCCGTCGCCGCCGTCGAGAACGACGTCACGCTCATCCCCGGCATGGAGCTCAGCACCCGCGTGGGCTGGGCCAGCGTGCACCTGCTCGCCTACCTGTTCGACCCTGCAGACCCGGCGCTGCTCGCCGAGACCGAGCGCATCCGGGTGGCGCGACTGCGCCGGGCCGAGGAGATGGTGGAGCGGATCGGCCACGACTACGCCCTCGACTGGGACGACGTGCTCGGTCAGACGAACCCGGGCGCCACGGTGGGCCGGCCGCACATCGCCGATGCGCTGGTGGCCCGCGGGCACGCGCTCGACCGCAGTGAGGCGTTCGCCGGCATCCTGCACTGGCGGGCCGGCTACTACCAGCCGCACTACGCGCCCGACCCGCTGCTCGGCATCCAGCTCGTGGTCGCCGCCGGGGGAGTGCCGGTGATCGCGCATCCGGCCACCCGCAGCCGAACCGACGTGGAGCTCGAGAGCCGGATGGCGGCGTACGCCGATGCCGGGCTCTTCGGCCTGGAGATCGACCACCGTGAGAACACCGACGAGGGCAAGGAACGACTCCGCCGGGCCGCGAAGCGCTACGGGCTGCGGCTCACCGGGTCGAGCGACTACCACGGCGAGGGCAAGCCGAACCGGCTCGGCGAGAACACGACGGCGCCCGAGGTGCTCGACGCGCTGATCGCGCGTGGGACGGGTTCGTCGCCCGTCTACCCTGCCGCGCGATAGCTCGCGAGCAGCACTCCGGTCGGGGTGGCTTCGGCGCTGATCACGGCCGAGCGCGGCCAGGCTCGCGGTCGGTTCAGATCTGCAGAAATACCGAGGACCGAGGCCGTATACGGCCCCGGTCCTCGGTATTCCTGGAGTTTCGAACCGTTACTCGGTGGGGCGGGGTGCGCGGCGGCGGTTGCGGCTGCGGCGACGCGGAGCGCTGTTGCCGTCGTGGTGCTCGGAGCCGGCTCCGGTGGAGATCGACTCGGTGGCGGCGGCGGGGGCTGTTCCGGATGCGGACGCGTCGGCCGTGCCGGACGCGGCGTCGGCGGTGGCCGGGGTGGTCGAGAAGATCTCGTTGAAGCTGCGAGGAGCCGCGTCGCCTCCCGAGGTGCCGCCCGACCGCGAGCGGCTGCGTTCGCGGGGCGGACGGCTGCCGCCCTCGGCGCCTTCGCGGGGGGCGCTCGACCGGCCGGAGCCGCCCTCGCGGGGGCCGCTGGACCGGCCGGAGCCGCCCTCGCGGCTGCCCCCGTCGCGGCTGCCGCCGGAGCGCGAGCCACCACGGCCGCCGGCGCCGGACGACGACGGGCGAACCTCTTCGGAACGCGTGCTCGCCTTGAGGCGCCCGCGGGTGCCCTCGGGGATGTCGAGGTCGGTGAACAGGTGCGGCGACGAGGAGTAGGTCTCGGTGGGCTCGGGCTGGCCGAACTCGAGCGCGCGGTTGATCAGCGCCCACTTGTGCAGGTCGTCCCAGTCCACGAAGGTGACGGCGATACCGGTCTTGCCTGCGCGGCCCGTGCGGCCGGCGCGGTGCAGGTAGGTCTTGTCGTCATCCGGGATGGTGTGGTTGATCACGTGCGTGACGTCGTCGACGTCGATGCCGCGGGCGGCGACATCCGTGGCGATCAGGATGTCCTTCTTGCCTGCCTTGAAGGCGGCCATGGCCCGCTCACGCTGCTCCTGGTTGAGGTCGCCGTGCACGGCGGCGGCGTTGAAGCCGCGGTCGTTGAGCTCTTCGACGAGCTTCGCGGCGGCGCGCTTGGTGCGGGTGAAGACGACGGTCTTGCCGCGGCCCTCGGCCTGCAGGATGCGGGCGATGACCTCGTCCTTGTCCATGTTGTGCGCACGGTAGACGAGGTGCTTGATGTTGGCCTGCGTCAGACCCTCGTCGGGGTCGGTGGCGCGGATGTGGATGGGCCGGTTCATGAAGCGGCGCGCGAGGGCCACGATCGGGCCGGGCATCGTGGCCGAGAAGAGCATGGTGTGGCGCTCGGGCGGGGTCTGCGCGAACAGCTTCTCGATGTCGGCGAGGAAGCCGAGGTCGAGCATCTTGTCGGCCTCGTCGAGCACCATCTCCTGCACCTTGCCGAGGTTCAGCAGGCGCTGGCCGGCGAGGTCGAGGAGGCGGCCCGGGGTGCCGACGACGATCTGCGCGCCGGCCTTGATCTGCTCGATCTGCCCTTCGTAGGCCTTGCCGCCGTAGATCGACACGATCTTGGTGGGGCGGTTGCCCGCGGCGATCTCGAGGTCTTCGGTGACCTGCACGCAGAGCTCGCGGGTGGGCACCACGACGAGCGCCTTGACGCCCGGCTCGGGGTCGAGCCCGAGACGCTGGATCAGCGGGAGCCCGAATCCGAAGGTCTTGCCGGTACCGGTCTTGGCCTGGCCGATGATGTCCTGCCCGTCGAGGGCGAGCGGGATGGTCTGCTCCTGGATCGGGAACGGCTCGAGGATGCCCTTGGCGGCAAGGGCGTCGACCATGTCCTGGTCGATGTTGAGGTCTGAGAAAGTCACTTGGGTTACCTGTCGTGAGTGCGAGGCCGCCGTGGTGAGAACGGTGCTGCGATGGCAGCGAAGCAATGACCGGCGATGGCGCCGGGCGGCGGCGATTGCCCCGAGTTTCGTCAGGGCCCGGGTCGAGTTTAGTCGACGAGGGCTCAGCACACGTCGCAGGCGCGTCGGGGCGGGCCGGGCGGCCCTTATAGGATTGGCGTCGTGTTCGGATTCCTCCGCCGCCCGAAGGTGCGCATCGACATCCCGCGGCTGCGGCCCCGGGAGAACGTCGCGAGCTATCCGAAGGTGAACCTCGCCGAGCTGACGCCCGAGGTGCTCCCGTATCTGGGGCAGGTGGCGTACGTGCAGCTGGCACTTTTCGAAGAAGTGTCGGATGCCATCGCGGCGGCTCCCACGGTGCACACCAAGCAGGCACTCGCCCCAGCCGCCCGCCAGGCGCTGGACAAGCACGAGCGACTGGTCGCCGAGATCCGCCGCCGGGTCGACACCCCGGCCGAGGTGATCGCCCCCTTCACGCCGGGCATCGACCGCTACCGCCGCCTCGTCAAGGGCTCCGACTGGTACGAGCAGCTCGCGAGCGTCTACCTCACGGGTGGCATCCTGGACGACTTCTTCACACTTCTCGCCGCCGGACTGCCGGGCGATGTGGGGCCGCGGTGCGCCGCCATCCTCGATGCCGAGACGGGGCGGATCGCCATCGCCGACATCCTGAGCGAAGCCATCACGGCCGACCCGATCCTCGGATCGCGCCTCGCACTCTGGGGCCGCCGCGTGGTGGGCGACACCCTGCTGGTGGCGCGATCCGCGATCCACCTCACCGGCAACCCGGAGTCGGACGAACAGCGGATCGAGCCGGTGTTCACCGAGATGATCGCGTCGCACACCCGCCGGATGGACCGCCTGGGCCTCACCGCCTGAGCGGCGGACGAGCTACGCGACCGGGACCTTGCCCGCGAGCAGCTCGGCGAGGCGTTGGTCGTCGTGCGCCTTGCGGCTGCGGCCGATCAGGATGTCGGCGGCCACCACGGCGATCGCGGTGACGACGAGGGTCACCACCCAGATCCAGCCGCCGTCCCACGGCCAGCCCGCCCAGGTGAGAGCCAGCCAGAGCACGGCCGAGACGGCGACGCCGATCCCGGGGATCAGCACGACGCCGTGACGATCGCGGTCGGGCAGCAGATACCGGGCGAGCAGGCCGAGGATCGCACCGCCGAGGGCGATGAAGAGCAGTTCCATGCTCGGGAGGTTAGCCGACGAAGCCGACGCGGCGCGACTCTTCGCTGCCGATCTCGACGTAGGAGAGCGAGGCGACGGGCACGACGTAGAGCTTGCCCTTGTCGTCGTTCAGCGAGACGTGGGTGCCGCCGTCGGAGAGCGCCGCCGCGACGATCGCCTCGATCTCGGCGGGGGACTGGCTCGACTCGAAGTTGAGCTCACGGGGCGAGTTGGCGATACCGATTCGAATGTCCATCATGGTGCCTTTCACGTCACGTGATCCAGGAGTGACCACCAGCCCAGATTACGGCACCGCCCGGGGCCGTCGAGGCGATATGGCGGGCCGGGGCACCAGCTGACAGCGAACACCCCGGGTCGGCATCCGGGTGTCGGCGGCGGCCGATAGCGTGGGGGCCGTGAACGAGACCGGCTCATCTGCGTCGGGCACCTCGGGCGTGATCGACGTCGAGGGGAGCCCCTCGATGGCGCACGCCCTCGATGCGCAGCAGCGGAGTGTCCTCGAACGCCCGGAGGGTGCCACGTTCGCCGTGATCGGCGCTCCGGGCACGGGAAAGACCAGCACCTTGATCGAGCTCGTGGCCGACCGGGTGCTGCGCTGCGGGTTCGCGCCCGAGAGCATCCTGGTGCTCGCGGCATCGCGGCAGGCGGCCACCCGGCTGCGCGACGCCGTGGCGCTGCGGCTGGGGCTGGTGTCGAACGGGCCGCTGGCGCGCACGGCGAGCTCGGCGGCGTTCGAGATCGTGCGGGCGGCCGGTGCGGCCACCGCGGCGCGCAGTGCGGGTGAACGGGCACGGCCGGTGGTGCTGCTCACCGGGGCCGAGCAGGACCGCATCCTGGCTGAGCTGCTGGAGGGCGGCGTCCAGGATGCCGAAGACGGGCTGGCAGCCGTGGAATGGCCGGATTCGCTGACACCGGAGGTGCGACGGCTGCGGGCTTTCCGCACCGAATTGCGCGAGCTGATGATGCGGGCCACCGAGAACGGCGTGTCCGCGAGCCGGCTGGCGCAGCTCGGCGAGCGGTTCGAGCTGCCGGAATGGGTGGCGGCCGCCGCCTTCCTGCGCGACTACGTGTCGGCGCTGGAGGGCTTCGAATCGGCGCACCTCGACTCGGCCGAGCTGCTGGCCGAGGCGCGCCGGCTGGTGCGGGAGGGCGGGGTGCTCGGGCACATCCGGCTGATCGCCGTCGACGAGCTGCAGGAGTTCCCGGTGGGGGCGCTGAACCTCGTGCGCGAGCTCGCCCGGGCAGGGGCGGCCGTGGTGGCGTTCGGCGATCCGGATGCGGCGACGGCGGGGTTCCGTGGCTCCGACGTGCGGGCACTGGGGCAGCTGTCGCGTGCGCTCGGTGTTCCGGCCGAGCCGCCCGTGGTGCTGCGTACCTCCTACCGGCAGCGCGGCGCCGTGCGCGAGCTCACCCGGCGTGTCACCGAGCGCATCGGCGCGGCGGCGGCAGGTTCGCAGCGCGCGACGACCGACGCCGTGGTGCCGGGTTTGCAGCGCGCGATGACGGATGCGGTGGTGCCGGGTTTGCAGCGCGCGATGACGGATGCGGTGGTGCCGGGTTCGCAGCGCGCGATGACTGACGCGGTGATGCCGCATGCGGCGCCGACGGATGCCGGGACGAGGGTGGCCGGGGGCGCGAGCGCCGGTGCGCGCGACGCGGCCGGGCGCAGCGAGGTGCTGCGGATCCAGGCCGATTCGCGGGCAGGGGAGATCGCGAGCATCGCGCGGCTGCTGCGCGAGCGGTTCCTGCTGCACGGGGTGGGCTGGGCGAAGATGGCCGTGATCGTGCGGTCGGGATCGCTGGTGCCCGCCGTGGCCCGCGGGCTCGCGCTGGCCGAGGTGCCCACGCGCACCCTCTCGGCCGTGCAGGCGCTGCGCGACGACTACGCGGCCCGGCACCTCGCCGAAGGGCTGGCGCTCGCGATGGGGCGGCTCGAGCCCACGCCGGCGGCGGTGGACTCGATCATCCTGGGCCCGCTCTGCGGAGTCGACCCGGTGGGGCTGCGCCGGCTGAGGCTCGCCCTGCGGCACGACGAGCTGGCGATCGAGGGCTCGCGGCACGCCGACGAGCTGCTGCGCGAGGCGCTCTTCATGCCGGGAGCGCTGCTGGCGATCGACTCCGCGCCCGCACGGCGGGTGGCGGCGCTCGGCACCACCCTCAAGCTGCTCGCCGAGAGCCACCGCGAGGGCGCCACCGTGGAGGAGCTGCTCTGGCAGCTCTGGCAGCGCACCGGGCTCGCCAAGCGCTGGGGCGACCTGGCGGCCGGATCCGGGATCGTGGCCGACGAGGCCAACCGCAACCTCGACGGCGCGGTGGCGTTGTTCACCGCCGCCAAGCGCTCGGTCGAGCGCGAACCCGAGCGGGCCGCCGAGCTCTTCATCGACGAGTTCCTCACTGCCGAGGTGCCCGAAGACACGCTGTCGCCGCGGTCGCGCAGCGAGTCGGTTCTCGTGACCACCCCCTCCGGCGCCGTGGGCGCGGCGGTCGAGATCGTGGTCGTGGCGGGCCTGCAGGAGTCGGTCTGGCCGAACCTCCGGCTGCGCGGCTCGCTGCTGCACGCGCCGCGGCTGAGCGCCGTGGCATCCGGAGCGGCCGCCGATCTCGACCAGGCCGACGACACCCGTGCCGACGTGCTGGCCGACGAGCTGCGGATGTTCGCACTCGCGGTGTCGAGGTCCAGCCGCACCACGGTGCTCAGCTGCGTGGCGAACGACGACGAGCAGCCCTCGGCGTTCTTCGGCTTCGCACCGGATGCGGGGGAGTACTCGGCCCCGCGGCATCCGCTCTCCCTGCGCGGACTCACCGGATCGCTGCGCCGCCGGGTGGCGGTCGACGGCGATCGCCGGGCGGCCTCGGTGCTGGCCCGCCTCGCGAGCGAGCAGGTGCCGGGGGCGGATCCCGCCCAGTGGTACGGGCTGAAGCCGTCCTCCACCGAGGAGCCGGTGCTCGATCCCGCCGATCCGGATGCCGTGGTGCGGGTGTCGCCGTCGCGCATCGAGGCCTTCGAGCAGTCGCCGCTGATGTGGTTCATCGACCAGGTCGCGGGTGGATCGAAGAGCCTCGCCGCGGGCATCGGCACGATCGTGCACTCGGTGATGGAGAAGGTGTCGGCCGATCCCGACGCCGAGCTGAGCATCGAGGAGCTGATGCGCGAGTCGGAGCAGCGCTGGCGCGAACTGCGCTTCGAGGCGCAGTGGATCGAGCAGCGCGAGAAGCGGGCGCTCGGCACGAAGCTCGGCGGCCTCTCCGACTACCTGCGCGACTTCTCGGCCGCGGGCGACGAACTGCTCGGCGCCGAGGCCGGGTTCGAACTGCGGATCGGGCGGGCCCAGCTGGCCGGCTCGATCGACCGCATCGAACGCCGGCACGACGGGCGGGTGCTCGTGATCGACTTGAAGACCGGGAAGTATCCGCTGTCGAAGGCCGATCTGCCGGGCAACGCGCAGCTGGCCGCGTACCAGCTCGCGGTCCGGTCGGGCGCGGTGGAAGGGCGCGCGGTGCCCGTGGACGATGACGACCCGGCTCGCGTGCAGGGCGGCGCGGCACTGCTCTACGTGGCCAAGGGCGAGGCGGGCGTGCGGTTCACGCTGCGCTCGCAGGAGCCGCTGGACGACATCGCCCTGCAGGAGATCACCGAACGGATCGAGAAGGTGGCGGAGGGGATGGCGGCCGCACGGTTCCCGGGAGTCGCCGACCCCGAGGAACGCGACCTGCAGAACCGCTACGACTACCGCATCCAGCTGATCAAGGCGGTGTCCGAATGAGCGACGCCCTGTTCGACCTGGCCGATCTGGAGGATCCGGAGGCGTTCGCGCGCCGTGCCGAGTCGGTGGCGGCCGCCTCGGCGGCTCCCGCGGGCCCGGGCGGAGCCGCTCTCGCCGGCGCCGGCGCCGCCACCCGTCCCCGGATCGGCGCCGCCGAGATCGCCGAGCGCCTCGGGCTGCCGAGCCCGACGGTTCAGCAGCGCGCCGTGATCGAGGCGCCGCTCGCGCCCCGGATCGTGGTGGCGGGCGCCGGCAGCGGCAAGACCGAGACGATGGCGAACCGCGTGGTCTGGCTGATCGCGAACGGGCTCGTCGCCGTGCCGGAGGTGCTCGGCCTCACCTTCACGCGCAAGGCGGCCGGGGAACTGGCGGAGCGCATCCGCAAGCGGCTCGAGCAGCTGGCCGAGGCGGGACTGGCCGTGATCGACGTGGATGCGTTCGAGACCCCCACGATCGCCACCTACAACGCCTTCGCGAACAGCATCTTCCGCGAGAACGCCGTCACGATCGGCCGCGAGGGCGAGGCCGCCGTGCTGAGCGAGGCCTCGGCCTGGCAGCTCGCGCGGACGGTGGTGGTGGGCTCCCGCGACGAGCGACTGCTGCAGCTGGACAAGTCGGTCGACGTGGCCACCTCGGCCGTGCTCGCACTCAGCCGCGCGCTGGCCGAGAACGTGGTCGCCTCCTCCACGGTGCACTCCTACGCCGAGCGGTTCGCCTCGCTGGCCGACCTGCCGACCGGTTCCGCGCGCATCAAGGGCATCCAGCGCGACCTCGAGAAAGCGGTCGGCGCGGTGGCGACCCTGCCTCTGCTGCTGGATCTGGCCGACGCCTACTCGGCCGAGAAGGTGCGCCGCGGGTACGTGGAGTACTCCGACCAGATCGCGCTCGCGCTCGCGATCGTGCAGAGTTCACCGCGGGTGGTGGGCGACTACCGCGACCGGTACCGGGTGGTGCTGCTCGACGAGTACCAAGACACCAGCGTGGTGCAGACGCGGCTGCTCTCGGCGCTGTTCGCCGGCACGCCGGTGATGGCGGTGGGGGATCCGCACCAGTCGATCTACGGCTGGCGGGGCGCCAGCGCGGCCAACCTGGCCCGGTTCGCGGCTGACTTCGCGCCGAGGCACGATGCGGCAGAGCACGATGCGGCGGAGCTCGACGCGGCGGAGCTCGATGCGGCGGAGCTCGACCTCGACCTCGCTGACGGGGCGCCCGCGGTGGTCGCCGAGACCGTTCCCGACGGCGATCCGGATGCCCGCGTGCCGTACGCGCTGTCGACCAGCTGGCGCAATCCTCAGTCGGTGCTGGAGGCCGCCAACGCGCTCGTGCGGCCTCTGTCGGCGGCGTCGGACGTGCCGGTGCAAGAACTCGGCCCCCGGCCGCAGGTTCCGGCGGGGCGGCTCGAGGTGACGTTCGGTGAGACCGTGCACGACGAGGCGCGGGCGGTCGCGGGCTGGTTGCAGGCCCGACTGGCCGAACGGGATGCCGAGGGCGAGCATCCGTCGGCCGCCCTGCTGTGCCGCTCGGTGAAGAAGATCGAGCCGTTCACCGCCGCCCTGGACGAGCGGGGCATCCCGTACCACGTGCTCGGCATCGGGGGGCTGCTCGGGCAGCCGGCCGTCGCCGACCTCGTCTCGATGCTGCGGGTGCTCTACCACCCCACGGCCGGGCCCGACCTGGTGCGCATCCTGGCCGGCGCCCGGTGGCGCATCGGCACGAAAGACCTGATGGCCCTGCGCTCGGTCGCCTCGTGGATCTCGCAGCGCGACCACCGGTTCCAGAAGCTCGATCCGGCGGTGGCCGCCCAGGTGCGCGGCTCGGTGGTGGCCGACGAAGACCGCTCCATCATCGATGCGCTCGACTTCGTGGCCACGGCGCCGGCCGACCACAGCACCCTCGGCGGCTTCACCGAGGTGGGGCTCGCGCGGCTGCGCCACGCGGCCCGCCAGTTCTCCGAT
Source organism: Herbiconiux dendrobii (assembly GCF_052048175.1). NCBI lineage: Bacteria > Bacillati > Actinomycetota > Actinomycetes > Micrococcales > Microbacteriaceae > Herbiconiux > Herbiconiux dendrobii. The sequence continues at coordinate 200,386 of NZ_JBLZQV010000006.1, forward strand.
CTGCGCCGGCGGGCGGGCCTCGGGCTCGTCGACTACGTCGACCTCGTGCAGCAGGAGCTGCTGCTGGACATCGAGGTGCTGGCGAGCCCGCACGCCGCCTCCGGCCGCGCGAGCCTGGAGGCCTTCTCCGAGCAGCTGGTCTCGTTCCTGGCGCTGGATCCGGCGGCGGGCCTCGGCGAGTTCCTTTCCTGGCTCGAAGAGGCGGAGAAGCGCGACCGCCTCGAGCCGCGCACCGAGGCGCCGGAGCCCGGTACCGTGCAGATCCTCACCATCCACGGCGCGAAGGGCCTGGAGTGGGACGTGGTGGCGATCCCGCGGATGGTCGACGGCGAGCTGCCGGGCGATCCGCGCTCCAACCTGGGCTGGCTGGCGTTCGGCGAGCTGCCGTTCGAGTTCCGGGGTGACGCGGCCGAGCTGCCGCAGCTGGCCTGGCGCGGCATCGAGAAGCAGAACGAGTTCAAGGGCGTGCTCGACGACTTCAAGCGGGCGAACGCCGAGCACTACGCCGCCGAGCAGCGCCGCCTCATCTACGTGGCCGTCACCCGGGCACGATCCCAGCTGCTGCTGTCGGGCTCGTACTGGACGACGGGCGTCAAGAAGCTGCGCGCGCCCGGTCTGTACCTGCGTGAGCTGGCCGAGGAGGGCATCATCCCCGAGGGGGTGCTGCCCGAGGCCTCGGTGCACGACGAGAACCCGCTCGCCGAGTCGGAGAACTGGACGGGCTGGCCGCGCGATCCGCTCGGTGCCCGGCGCCCTCGGGTGGAGGCCGCGGCCGCACTCGTCGTCGCCGCCGATCCGGGAGCGGCCACTCCCTGGGACCACGAGGTCGAGCTGCTGCTGGCCGAGCGGGCCGCGAAGAACGGCGAGCGGATGCTCGACCTTCCGGTGCGCATCCCGGCATCCCGCTTCAAGGACTACGTGGCCGACCCCCAGGCCGTGGTGCGAGGCCTCCAGCGGCCGATGCCGGAGCGGCCGTTCCGGCAGACGAGGCTCGGCACCCGGTTCCACACCTGGGTCGAGGAGCGGTTCCGGCAGGGCGGCCGCACCGAGCTCCTCGGCGAGCCGCTCGGAGCGGGGTTCGGCGACTCGATCGACGTCTTCGACGACGAGTTCGAGGCGCTCGAGCCCGACGAGTCGACGCTGCTCGGAACGGTGCCGGGGGACACGGCGCCGGAGGACACGGTGCTGGGTGACACGGTGCCGGATGCTGTGGCCGAGAACGACGACCTGGCCGAGATCGCGGGGCTGATCGCCACGTTCGAGGCCTCGGAGTTCGGCGACCGCCAGCCCGCCGAGGTCGAGCTGGAGATCCACCTGGTGCTGGCCGGGCGGATCGTGATCTGCAAGATCGACGCGATCTTCGTCGACGGCGATCGGGTGGAGGTCGTCGACTGGAAGACGGGCAAGGCCCCGGCCGACGCCGCCGACCTCGAACTGAAGCAGCTGCAGTTGGCGCTCTACCGCCTGGCCTACGCCCGCTGGAAGGGCATCGACGTCGACCGCGTCGGCGCCTCGTTCTACTTCGTGGCCGAAGACCGCGTCATCCGCCCGGAACGCCTGCACACCGAGGCCGAACTCGAGGCGCTCATCCGCAGCTCGATGCTCTAGAACTCGGCGACTCCCGAGGAGATGGGCGGGGGCCTCAGTCTTCGGAGATGCGGTTCGCGTGCTCCGAGGCGCCGGCGCGCACACCCGGGAGGGGCGTGCGGTCGAGCATGGCCTCGACGTCTTCGACCGCCATCACCTGGCCGGTGTCGGTGGAGAGCGGGTTGAGCAGGTCGTGCTCGACCGTGCTGCGGAGGCTGCCGAGCATGGCCTCGGCGTCGGCCACGATCGAGGAGTCCCGGCTGTCGACGCCGTGCAGCAGCCAGCGGGCGATCTCGAGCTCGGCGTAGAGCCGGGCGCGCTTGCGCAACTGACGGTCGGCGGGCTTGGTGAGCGCATGCTCGTAGCCCTCGTACACCCGGTCGGCGCTGGACGCGCTGGAGGCGGAGTTCAGCCAGAACAGGTCGAGGGCCGGATCGCCCACGCGCAGGTTCTGCCAGCCGATGATGCCGGTGACCTGCGAGTTCACCAGCAGGAACGACTCCGGGGCCAGCGCACCGTTCACGACGGTGGGCTGGAACTGCCAGAGCGCACTGTCCTCCAGCGCCAGCGACCACCGCGTGAGCAGTTCGGTGGGCACCTTGCCCGAGGCGGCCGCGCGGTCGGCGAGCTTGCGGGAGGTGGCGGCGATCTGGGTGGCCGAGTTCGCGCTGAGCCCCGCATCCGACACCACCGAGGTGGGCAGCGAATGCACGGCGGCGATGGCCCGCCCGATCGAGTCGGAGGCGCTCTGCTCGCCGCCGACGTCGTGCAGCGACCCCGGCGTGCCCTGGATGTAGTCGTAGACCACCGCGCGGGTCTCGCCGATCGGCGCCTGGCCGACGAAGGAGGGGATGTGGAAGGGCAGACGTGAGCGCACACCCGAGGTGAGCGCGTTCAGCGCCACCAGGTCGCGGGACTGCTCGGACTCGGCATCCGAATTCACCGGAACCCGCACCACGTACTCCTCGCCGGAGCGCAGCGTGACGACCGCGGAATCGAAGCGGGCGACACCCGGACCGGTGAGCGCGCGGGTCGTCACGATGTCCGCCCCGGCGACGGCGGAGGTCGCGAGCGCGGCTAGAGTGAGTGGGGATCTGGCCATACCCCTAGGGTAGGGCGGCTCCGTCCGGCCACGGCTTTCGCCACGCACGATTGGGCAACCATGTCACGCGCTTTCTCGTCCACTCTGCCGCTCTCCCGTCACCGGGTGGATCGCGATCACGACTCCCGCCGTGACGAGGCCCTGCTCGAGGAGTATTTCGCCCGTGCCGACGCCCGCGTGCTGCTGCTGCACCGCGGTCAGGCGCTCGCGACCGGGGGAGGCCTGCCCGAGGGGTACGACGGCTTCGGCCCGCGCCCCGAGGTGGCGATCGAGCAGCAGGCGGTGCTCGCGCTGCGGGCGTCCGCCGCGCTGCCGGAGGGCATCCGCTCGGCCGTCCGTCAGGGCGACCTCGTGCGCATCTATCTCGGGGTGGCTCTGGATGATTCAGCCGCGCTCGCCGCCGGAGCTCCCGTCTTCGCGATCGCGGTGGGTGACGCCGAGGCCGATCAGCTGGCGACGGATGGCGCGACCTGGGTGAACCTGCGCCTGGTCGCCGCCGACCTCGACGACACCATGGCCGGCATCTTCACCGAGGCCCTGGCCATCGCCAACTGGCACGCCACACACACGCACTGCCCGCGCTGCGGCGCGGCCACCGTGGTGGAGAGCGGCGGCTGGGTGCGCCGCTGCCCGGTGCAGGACATCGAGCTCTTCCCGCGCACCGACGCCGCCGTGATCGTGGGGATCGTCGACCACGACGACCGGTTGCTGCTCGGCTCCAACGCCCTCTGGGAGAACAACCGCTACTCGCTGCTGGCCGGTTTCGTGGAGCCCGGCGAGTCGCTCGAAGCCGCGGCCGTGCGCGAGATCGCGGAGGAGTCCGGCGTGGTGATCGACGAGCCCGTCTACCTCGGCTCGCAGCCGTGGCCGTTCCCGGCGTCGCTGATGGTGGGCTTCATGGCGACCGTGTCGGCCGAGCATCCGGCGGTGCTGCGGCCCGACGGCGACGAGATCCTCGACTTGCGCTGGTTCACCCGCGAGCAGATCGCCGATCCCGCCAGCGACGTGCTGCTGCCCGGATCGTCGTCCATCGCCCGCGCCATCATCGAGCGCTGGTTCGGCGGACCGCTGCCGGAGCGCGCGCAGGCGTGAGCGACGGCACCTCCGACGACCTGCTCGACGCCCTCGATCCGCAGCAGCGGGTCGCGGCCCGCTCGCTGCTCGGCCCGGTCTGCATTCTCGCCGGCGCCGGCACCGGCAAGACCCGGGCGATCACGCACCGCATCGCCTACGGTGTGGCGACCGGGGTGTACTCGCCGAACCGGGTGATGGCGCTCACCTTCACCGCGCGGGCGGCGGCCGAGCTGCGCACGCGCCTGCGGCCGCTCGGCGCCGGCGGGGTGGCGGCTCGAACCTTCCACTCGGCGGCGCTGGCCCAGCTGAACTACTTCTGGCCGCAGGTGATCGGGGGAGAGGCGCCCCGCATCGTCGACAACAAGGCGAAGGCCATCGCGCACGCCGCCGAGTTGCTGAAGCTGCGGCTGGACACGGCGACGCTCCGCGACGTGGCCGGCGAGATCGAGTGGCGCAAGGTCTCGAACCTGAGCATCGCCGACTACGCGGTGGCGGCACGCTCGTCGCGGGTGCTGCCGCCCTCGCTCTCGGTCGACCAGATGATCGAGCTGCAGGAACGGTACGAGGCCCTGAAGGACGAGCGCCGGCAGCTCGACTTCGAGGACGTGCTGCTGGTGACCGCCGGGATGATCGAGACCGAGGCCTCGGTGGCGTTCCAGGTGCGCGAGCAGTACCGCTTCTTCGTGGTGGACGAGTACCAGGACGTCTCGCCGCTGCAGCAGCACCTGCTCGACCAGTGGCTGGGCGACCGGCGCGACCTCTGCGTGGTGGGCGACGCGAGCCAGACGATCTACTCCTTCGCCGGGGCGAGCGCGAGCTACCTGCTGGAGTTCGGCAGCCGGCATCCGAACGGCACCGTGGTGACCCTGGAGCAGAACTACCGCTCCCGGCCGCCGATCGTCGCGGCGGCCAACCGCCTCATGCGCGGCCGAGCCGGTGCTCTGACGCTGCACGCGGTCGATCCGGCCGCTCAGGACGACACGACCACCGCTGCGGTCGACCAGACCGCTCCGGATGCCACGACCCCCGTTCCGGCGCAGGAGACCCCCGTTCCCGCGGTGGAGCCCACCGTCACCGCCTACCCGAACGACTTCGCCGAGGCGGAGGGGGTCGCCGCGGCGATCGCCCGCCTGATCGCCGAGGGCACGCCCCCGCAGGACATCGCGGTGCTCTACCGTCTCAACGCCCAGTCGGCTCCTCTGGAACGCGCGCTCGCCGATGCCGGGGTGGTCTACCAGCTGCGGGGTGCCACCCGCTTCTTCGACCAGCCCGACATCAAGCGCGCGGTGATGGAGCTGCGCGCGGCCTCGGTGTCGATCAGCGACGAACCGCTGTTCAAGTCGGTCAGCGACGTTCTTCGCTCCCGTGGCTGGGCGCAGGAGGCGCCGGAGGGCACCGGCGCCGTGCGCGATCGCTGGGAAGCGCTGAACGCCCTGATGGGCCTGGCCGAGGGGATGCCGCCGGGCACGACCTTCCGCCAGTTCACCGACGAGCTGATGGAACGCCAGTCGTCGCAGCACGAACCCACCGTGCGCGCGGTGACCCTCGCCACCCTGCACTCCTCGAAGGGTCTGGAGTGGCCGGCCGTGTTCATCCTGGGGGTGGCCGAGGGCCTGCTGCCGATCAGTCACGCCGAAGGACTGGCGGGCGTCGACGAAGAGCGGCGGCTCCTGTACGTGGGCATCACCCGCGCCCGCGATCGCCTGGCCCTCTCCTGGGCGGCGGTCGGATCACGCCGGAACACCGAGCGTCAGCCGTCTCGTTTTCTGGAAGAGACCGGCATCCGCAGTCCGGGTGCACGCTGAAGCGCAGCTGATCCAGCGGCGGGGGCGCGACAGACGACCGCCCCGGCGACCCGTTCCCGTACTCCGGCCGACGGATGCGCACGGCCTCGTGTGCCCAGCGCAGCCCGGCTCCGCCGCTGAGGAACTCGCCCAGGACGCGTGCCGCCGCCGTGGCCGCCGTGCTGACGCCCAGCGCATCGGCGCTCGGGGCACGGCGCTGGAACAGTTGCGAGGCCAGCGCCGGCCAGGCCGGATCGGCGTCGACCCGATGCATCTCGAGGCACTGCGCGCACGGACCGCCGCCGGGGTGCACCACCGGCCCGACCCGCACCGAGCGGTCGCCGAACTCCACGAGCAGATGCGGCAGATCGGCGCGCAGCCACTCGGCGGCCCGGCGCGGTGGCACCGCGTAGTGCGCGATCACCACGGCGGCGACCGCCGGCTCGGAGGCAGCACCGGCCGAGGCGGCGACCGTGGACATGGACGTGGAGACAGGCGGCGAGGGGAAGAGGGGGCCACCGGCCTCGGACGGCGGGAGCACACGGGCGCCCAGCCGCTGCAGCAGCTCGCCCATCACCGCCGCCGGGGCCCCGCCCCCGTCGACCGCGACGACCGTTCCCGCCAGCGGCGACGCCCGGTCGCCTGTCTCGTCTCGGGCCGGGTCGGGCTGCCGCGCGAGAACTCCCGCCACTTCGCCGAGCAGGCGGTCGACCGCCGCAGAACCGGCACCGGCGCTGGCCGCGACGGCGTCGAGCACCCCGCGCGACGAGCCGCGGGCGAGCACACCGAGCATCAGCTCACGCGCCGCATCCACCCCCTCGAGAACCGCCACGGGCGGCTCCACCCCGAACTGCACGGAGCGCGGCGTGCGCCAGATCAGCGGGCGGTCGGGATCGAGACGGAGAACCATGCGGGCATCCTGCCCGACGGTTCACCGCCCCGAGGCGTTATCCACAGCTCACGGCACGGGGGGCTGGTCGTCCCCGTCTTTGGTCTGCTCTTCACGGAGAAGATCTTCCAGCGCCTGATCCATCTCGTCGGGCTCCGGGTCTCCGGCGAGCAGGCGCGCCACGAAGGCCGCCGGGTCGTCGAGGTCGGCGGAGGTGGGCACCAGGTCGGGGTGCGACCACAGGGCGTCTCTCTGCTCCTGGCCCACCGCATCCGTCACCGCCTGCCACAGGGCGGCGGCGTCGCGCAGGCGCCGGGGCCGCAGCTCCAGGCCGATCAGCGCGCCGAACGCCGACTCCGCCGGGCCGCCGGTCGCCCGGCGACGGCGCACCGTCTCGGCGATGGCGTTCCAGCGCGGCAGCCGCGACGAGGCCTGCGCGGTCACCACGTCGACCCAGCCCTCGATCAGCGCGAGCGTGGTCTCCAGCCGGGCGAGCGCGTGGAGCTGCTGCTCGGTCTTCGGCGGGATCAGCGCACCGCTGGCCATCGCGTTCCGAAGCTCTTCGGGGTTGGACGGGTCGAAGCTCGAGGCCAGCTCCTCGAGCCGGCTGGTGTCGATCGAGATGCCGCGGGCGAACTCGGTGATCGAGGAGATGACGTGCAGCCGCAGCCAGCGGGCGTGCCGGAACAGCCGGGCGTGCGCGAGCTCGCGGATGGCGAGATAGAGCTGCACCTCGTCGAGCGGGATGTCGAGCCCCTCGCCGAAGTCGGCGATGTTCTGCGGCACGAGGGCCGCCTGGCCCTCTTCGAGCAGCGGGATGCCGACGTCGCCGCCGGACACCACCTCCTGCGAGAGCTGGCCCACGATCTGGCCCAGCTGCATGGCGAACAGGGTGCCGCCGAGGTTGCGCATCAGCTGCGAGGCCCCGGCGATCATGCCGGCCATCTCTTCGGGCGCCTGGTCGCGCAGTACTTCGGTGAGGGCATCCGAGATGCTCACTGCCACCGGCTCGGCGAGCTGCGTCCACACCGGCACGGTGGCCGTCGCCCACTCGGTGCGGGTGATCAGGCGCGGGGCGACCGCCGAATCCGACAGGGCCGTCACCTCGTCGAGCCAGAGCGTGGCCACGTGCAGCGCCTGCTCGAGCGAGGCGCGGCTCTGATCGGTGATGGAGAGGTTCGCCTTGCCGGCGATCTCCTGCGCCTGCGTGCGGGCCGCATCCCAGTTCACGCCCTCGGTGCTGGACTGCATGGCGTTCTGCAGCTGCGCCATCAGCTGCTGCACGGCGGCCGGGTCGGACGGCAGGCCGGCCGCGCTCGCCAGCTTCGAGGGGTCGATGTCGGAGTTGCCGGCGAGGAACTGGCGCAGCATGTCACGGAACTCGTCCTCGGGTTCGTCGCGGGGCTCGTCGCTCACGGTGCGTCCTTCTCTCTCAGCGACACCCGCCGGAAGCTCTCCAGAATCTCCATGCGGGCTGTCAGATTGTGCTTCTACGCTAACTGCTGCCCCGCCGCCCAGGCTGGGTTTTCCCATAAGCTTGAGCGCCGTGCCGTGCGCCCGTGGCGAACAGCCTCGGCACCACCACCACCTGTGCCGGCGCGACCCGAGCCGGCACGACCCGCACCGGCATGACCCGCACCGGCGTGCAGCGAGAGGATTCCGTGAGCCTGTTCGAACCCGAGGATGCTCGCGACCCGGTGCCGAAGCGCGTTCGCGCCGGCTGGACGGTGCTGCTGATCGCCCTGGTGCTGGCGCTCGTGATGAGCTTCCTCCCCGCTCCCTACGTGATCGAGCAGCCCGGCCCCGTCTACAACACGCTGGGCACCCAGGAGCAGGACGGCGAGGACGTACCGCTGATCGCGATCTCCGGCGCCCAGACCTACCCCACGGCGGGCACGTTGGACATGCTCACCGTCTCGGTGCGCGGCACGCGCGAACAGCGGCCGTCGTGGGCCGAGATCATCGGGGCCTGGCTCGACTCCAGCAAGGCCGTGCTGCCGATCGACGCCGTGTATCCGCCCACCGTCACCACCGAGCAGCGCAACCAGCAGAACGCCACCCTCATGGTCGACAGCCAGCAGGAGGCCATCGCGGCCGCCCTCACCGAGCAGGGCATCGCCTTCGACACCGAGGTCTCGGTGGCGGGCATCGATCCGGACGGCCCGGCCGCCGACCTCCTCGTGGCGGGCGACCTCATCCTCTCGGTGAACGGCACGGAGTCGGCCACGGTCGAGCAGCTCCGGGCGGCGCTCGCGGCCAACGGCACCGACACCCCGGCGCAGGTGCTGGTGGAGCACGCCGACGGCACCCAGGAGACGATCGCCATCACGCCCGTGGTCTCGGCGCAGACGGATGCCCCCGCCCTCGGCATCAGCGCCGGTTACAGCTACACCTTCCCCTTCGACGTCGAGATCCAGCTCAACGACGTGGGCGGGCCGAGCGCCGGCATGATGTTCGCCCTCGGCATCATCGACATGCTCACCCCGGGCGAACTGAACGGCGGGCAGAACGTGGCCGGCACCGGCACGATCGACCCGGAGGGCACCGTCGGCGCGATCGGCGGCATCCGGCAGAAGATGGTCGGGGCCGTGGACGCGGGTGCCACGTACTTCCTCGCACCGGCCAGCAACTGCGACGAGGTCGTGGGGCACGTGCCCGACGGCATCCAGGTGTTCGCGGTCTCGACCCTCTCGGATTCGATGACCGCGCTGCAGACGATCGCCGACGGCGGCGACACCTCGGCGCTGCCGAGCTGCGACACGGTGATGTCCGGCGCCACGACGGCGCCGTGACCTCGCCGTGACGCGACTCCCTGACGGCTCTCAGACGGGCCTGCCTAGGATTGGCGTTGTCTAGGATTGATGGAGACCGGCGCCCTGCGCTGCACTCACTCACCACAGCGCTGCACCCATAAACACAGAGGCATACGTGACTTCCCAAACAGCAGAGAAGCCCGCACGACGTTCGAGAGTCACTCTCGCCATCGCGATAGCGATCGTGGTGGTGCTGGCGATCCTGTTCTTCGTGTTCTCGACCCTGTACACCGAGATCCTCTGGTACGACCAGCTCGGCTTCCTCAACGTGCTCACCACGCAGTGGCTGGCCGGCGGCGTGATGTTCTTCGTCGGGTTCTTCGCCATGGCGATCCCGGTCTGGGCCTCGATCGAGGTGGCCTTCCGCTGGCGCCCCGTCTACGCCAAGCTCAACTCGCAGCTCGACCGCTACCAGCAGGTCATCGAGCCGCTGCGCCGCCTCGCCACCTTCGGCGTCCCCGCGGTGCTCGGCCTCTTCGCCGGCGTTGCCACGGCCTCGCGCTGGCAGCTCACCCTGCAGTACCTCAACCGCACCGCGTTCGGCCAGACCGATCCGCAGTTCGGTATGGACATCTCGTTCTACATCTACGACCTGCCGTTCTGGCGCGGGGTCGTGGGCTTCGCCTCCGCCGTCGTGATCGTGTCGGGCCTGGCGGCCATCGCCACCAGCTACCTCTACGGCGCCATCCGGTTCAGCCAGCGCGAGGTGCGCATCTCGAAGACCGCGCGCATCCAGATGGCCGTCACGGCGGCCGTCTACCTGCTGCTGCAGGCCGTGAGTATCTGGCTCGACCAGTTCGCCACCCTCGCCGACAGTTCGGGCATCATCACGGGTGCGTCGTACGCCGACGTGAACGCCACCATCCCGGGCCTGCAGATCCTGGCCGGCATCGCGGCCATCGTCGCCATCCTGTTCCTCGTCGCCGCCGTGATCGGTCGCTGGCGCCTGCCCATCATCGGCACCGCCCTGCTCGTCGTCAGCGCGCTGATCCTCGGGTCGCTGGCTCCGTGGGTGGTGCAGCGCTTCCAGGTCGACCCGAGCGAGCGCACCCTCGAGCAGGACTACATCCAGCGCAACATCGACATGACGCGCGATGCCTACGATGTGGCCGACGTGGAGGAGACGCCCTACGACGCCACCACCACGGCCGAGCAGGGCGCGCTGCGCAACGACGCGGCCACCACGGCCAACATCCGCATCCTCGACCCCGCTCTGGTGACCAAGTCGTTCCAGCAGTTGCAGCAGTTCCGGCAGTACTACCAGTTCCCCGACCACCTCGACGTCGATCGCTACGACATCGACGGCCAGGTTCAGGATGCCGTGGTCACCGTGCGCGACATCAACATCGACCAGCTCGGCTCGTCCGCCACCTGGTACAACCAGACGGTCGTCTACACCCACGGCTACGGCGTGGTGGCGGCCTACGGGAACCAGCGCTCGGCCGACGGCCAGCCGGTGTTCATCGAGTCGGGCATCCCCTCGGTGGGTCAGCTGGGCGACTTCGAGCCGCGCATCTACTTCGGTGAGAACTCACCGGCCTACTCGATCGTCGGCGGCCCCGAGGGCAGCTCGAAGATCGAGCTCGACTACCCCTCGGGCGAAGACGGCGCCTCGCAGACCTACACGACCTTCGAGGGCGACGGCGGGCCCAAGCTCGACAACATCTTCAAGCGGCTCGTCTACGCGCTGAAGTTCCAGTCCGAGCAGATCTTCCTGTCCGACGCGGTGAACGACGACTCGCAGATCCTCTACGACCGCGATCCGGCCGAGCGCGTCTCCAAGGTCGCGCCCTACCTCACGATCGACTCGGATCCGTATCCCTCGGTGGTCGACGGCCACGTCGTGTGGATCGTGGACGGCTACACCACCTCGGCGAACTACCCGTACTCGAAGGTGCAGTCGCTGAGCTCGTCGATCGCCGACACCTACACGCCCACCCCGGCGTATCCGGTCGACGACATCAACTACATCCGCAACTCGGTGAAGGCCACGGTCGACGCCTACGACGGCAAGGTCACGCTGTACGCCTGGGACGACCAGGATCCGCTGTTGCAGACCTGGGAGAAGATCTACCCGGCCACGGTCAAGCCGATCAGCGAGATGAGCGGCGAGCTGATGAGCCACGTGCGCTATCCGGCCGACCTGTTCAAGGTGCAGCGCTCGATCCTGGGCCAGTACCACGTGACGGATGCCGGTTCCTTCTACTCGCAGGAAGACGCCTGGACCACGCCGAACGACCCGACCTCCTCGTCGACCAGTCCCACGCTGCAGCCGCCGTACTACCTGACGCTGCAGATGCCGACGCAGGACGACCCCTCCTACTCGCTCTACTCGACGTTCATCCCGCTCTCGCAGCAGGGTGAGTCGTCGCGGAGCGTGCTCACGGGCTACCTCGCGGTGGACGCGAACGCCGGTTCGGGTGCGGGGGAGAAGTCTGCCGACTACGGCAAGCTCCGCCTGCTGACCTTGCCCAAGGACGACACGGTGCCCGGCCCCGGTCAGGTGCAGAACAGCTTCTCGTCTGATCCGGCCGTCTCCTCGGCGCTGAACCTGCTGCGGCAAGGTGAGAGCCAGGTGATCAGCGGAAACCTGCTGACGCTGCCGGTGGGTGGCGGTCTGCTCTACGTGCAGCCGGTCTACGTGCAGTCGCGCGGTGAGACCAGCTTCCCGTTGCTGCAGAAGGTGCTGGTGTCGTTCGGCAACAAGATCGCGTTCGAGAGCACGCTCGACGGCGCGCTCGACTCGCTGTTCGGCGGAGACTCGGGGGCGGTGGCCGGCGACGGCGACCTGCCCACCGACGGCACCGGGGGCACGAGCACGACCGACGGCGGCGGCACCACCGACGGCTCCGGGACGACCGACGGATCGGGCACGACCGACGGATCGGGCACCACGAATGGCTCCGGCACCACGGATGGCTCGGGCACGCCGGTCACGGGCGATCCGGTGCTGATGGCTGCTCTGGCCGACGCCGAGAAGGCGCTGGCCGACAAGGACGCCGCTCTCAAGGCCGGCGACTGGACGGCCTACGGCGAGGCCGACCAGCGCCTGAAGGATGCGGTCGATCGAGCCATCGCGGCATCGAATTAGTATCACCGCATAAAGGGCAGAAAAGTGCCCTTAGCGTTGCATTATCGGTCTAAGGTGCAGGATAATGCACGTATGGATCTCATCACGACGGCCTCCCTCGAGGCCGAAGCGGAGGCGGTCACCACCGAGGAGCTCGAACAGCGCCTGGGTGACCGCCTCCGCTCGCTGCGACTGTCGAAGAATCTCGACCAGGCCACCGTGGCGTCCCGCGCCGGGGTGAGCCTGCGCACGGTGAAGAATCTCGAGCACGGGCGCGGGTCGAGCGTCGCCACCTTGGCGGCAGTGGTGCGTGCCCTCGGCCGGCTCGACTGGTTCGAGCAGCTCGAGCCGCCGGTGGCCGTGAGTCCGTTGCGGATGCTGGCGCAGGAGCGCCGTGAAGCGGTGCCGCGCCGGGCGTCCCGGCCCCGTGGCGCGGGTCGCTGATGGCCTACACGCCGGTCGCGGTCATCGAGGTGCGGGCCTGGGATCGCACCGTCGGCGCACTCGCTGCGGATCCGGCATCCGGATCGTACGCCTTCGAATACGACCCGGAGTGGATCGCCTCCGGCATCGAGCTCTCGCCGCTCAGCACGCCGCTGGGGGAGCGGGTGCGGGTGTATCCCGGCCTGCCCGAGGCCACCTACCATCGTCTGCCGCCGTTCGTGGCGGATGCCCTGCCCGACGACTTCGGCAATGCGCTCGTGACGGCGTACCTGGCGTCGCAGGGTGTCGAGCGTTCGGCCATCACGGCGCTGGACCGTCTGGGGTACCTCGGCAGTCGCGGTATGGGCGCGCTGGAGTTCCGGCCGACCCGAGGGCCTCAACGTCGGCGGCCGACGGCGCTCGAGCTGTCGGAGCTGGTGACGGGGGCCCGAAGTGCGCTCTCCGGGCGGATCGAGGGCGACCGGGAGTCGGCCGCGGCACTGGCCAACCTGATCCAGGTCGGCACCTCGGCCGGTGGGGCGCGGGCGAAGGCCATCATCGCCTGGAACCCGGCAAGCGACGAGATCCGTTCGGGTCAGCTGCCCTCCGAGGCGGGTTTCGAGCAGTGGATGATCAAGCTCGACGGGGTGGGGCGGGATGCCGAGCTCGGCAGCAGCGCCGGCTACGGGCGGATCGAGTACGCCTACTACCTGATGGCGACGGCCGCGGGCATCGAGATGTCCCCGTCCCGGCTGCTGGAGGAGAACGGCCGGGCGCACTTCATGACCAAGCGCTTCGATCGAGCGCCCGATGGCCGCAAGATCCATCTGCAGACGCTGTGCGCGCTGGCCGAGCTCGACTACAAGCAGCGCGGAACGCATGACTACGCCCAGTACTTCCAGGTGATCGCGGCGCTCGGGCTCGGCGATGCGGCGCTCACCGAGGCCTTTCGCCGGATGGTGTTCAACGTGCTCGCGCGCAACTGCGATGACCACACGAAGAACTTCTCGTTCCTGCTCGATCCGGCGGGCGGCGGATGGCGGCTGGCGCCGGGATACGACATCACGTACGCCTACAACCCGCAGGGGCAGTGGACGTATCAGCACCTGATGTCGGTGAACGGCGAGTTCGCGGGCATCACTCGGGAGGACTTGCTCGCGGTGGCGGATCGTTTCCAGGTTCTCGGGCGGTTCGAGGCCATCGCGGCGGTGGAGAAAGCCATTGCCGGGTGGCCCGGGTTCGCTGCCCAGGCGGGGCTCTCTGGGGAGGATGCGGAGCGCATCCGGTCGGAGTTCCCCGATCTGTGAGTTTGGGCTGCTTTCTCGTGTGCTAGAGTAGATTCTTGTGCCGCGGGGTGGAGCAGTTCGGTAGCTCGCTGGGCTCATAACCCAGAGGTCGCAGGTTCAAATCCTGTCCCCGCAACGAAAACGAGAAGGCCCGGTCATCGACCGGGCCTTCTTTTTGCGTTCTCGGGGGAGTTTTGGGGCTGTCGCTGGGGGCTGGCGCTGTGGGGCTGCCGCTGGGGGCTGCCGCGCGCTTCGCGCTTGCCTTCGATGGGCGTGGCTGGGTTGTCGGGGTCGGTTGCCTTGTCGTCATCATCCATCATTGGTGACGGATGCGCGCGGCCGGGCCCTATCCATCGAGGGCAAGCGCGGAGCGCGCGGCAGCCCCGTCGGCTTCCGGGACCGATGTCGGTGGTCGATGATTGAATTAATCTCATGATAGAGATGGATGCGGCGGATGCCGGGCCCCGGCGTCAGATCGACGCGCGCGCCGCATTCGACGCCGATCTTGACTACGTCGAGGACATCACCCGGCGCCAAGCTGCGCTCGAGGCCGACAAGATGGTGGCGGTCGCCCGGCTGTCCCGCCGGGTCCGCGGGCGCACCCTTGGCCTTGACGCANTGGTCGATGATTGAATTAATCTCATGATAGAGATGGATGCGGCGGATGCCGGGCCCCGGCGTCAGATCGACGCGCGCGCCGCATTCGACGCCGATCTTGACTACGTCGAGGACATCACCCGGCGCCAAGCTGCGCTCGAGGCCGACAAGATGGTGGCGGTCGCCCGGCTGTCCCGCCGGGTCCGCGGGCGCACCCTTGGCCTTGACGCAGACGAG
>NZ_JBLZQV010000007.1:0-156318 GCF_052048175.1 Herbiconiux dendrobii
GGCTGGGCCGTGCTCGGCTACGACGTCATCGGCGGAAACCTCACCGTGTTCCAGCTCTTCGACCAGCAGGGCAACATCCCCTTCGGCGTCGTCCCCCTCTTCATGCTCGACGTCTGGGAGCACGCCTACTACCTCGACTACCTCAACGTGCGAGCCGACTACATCAAGGCCGTCTGGAACATCGCCAACTGGTCCAACGTCGCCGCCCGCCTCACCGCAGCCACCACCAAGACCGAAGGCCTGCTGGTACTCTCGTAGGCATACGGGATGCCGGTGTCCGAGTGTGATTCCGGTCCCGGCATCCCTCTCCACAGCTACCCACCACAAATGCCCGTCCCGGGCCCCAGCAACAGGAGCAATCTGTGTCTGTAAAGATCGGAATCAACGGCTTCGGCCGCATCGGTCGCAACTTCTTCCGTGCCGCCCTCGCGAAGGGAAGTGACCTCGAGATCGTCGCGGTCAACGACCTGACCGACAACAAGGCACTGGCCCACCTCCTCAAGTACGACTCCATCACGGGCCGTCTCGACGCCAAGGTAGAGCTCGACGGCGACAAGATCGTCGTCAACGGCAAGCCGATCATCGTGCTCGCCGAGCGCAACCCCGCCGACCTCCCCTGGGGCGAGCTGGGCGTCGACATCGTGATCGAGTCGACCGGCCGCTTCACCGCCTCCGACGACGCCCGCGCGCACATCACCGCCGGCGCCAAGAAGGTCATCGTCTCGGCTCCCGCCACCGGTTCCGACGTGGCCACGCTGGTTCTCGGCGTCAACGAGGGCACCTATGACCCCGCCATCCACGACATCATCTCCAACGCCTCCTGCACCACGAACTGCCTCGCGCCGCTCGCCAAGGTGCTGCTGGACAACTTCGGCATCGAGCGTGGCCTGATGACCACGGTTCACGCCTACACCGCCGACCAGAACCTGCAGGACGGCCCGCACAGCGACCTGCGCCGTGCCCGTGGCGCCGCGCAGAACATCATCCCGACCTCCACCGGTGCCGCCAAGGCCCTGGGCCTGGTCATCCCCGAGCTCGTCGGCAAGCTCGACGGCTACGCGCTGCGCGTTCCGGTCCCGACCGGCTCGATCACCGACCTCACCGTCGAGCTGACCAACCCGGCCACGGTCGAGGAGATCAACGCGGCGTACAAGAACGCTGCCGAGGGCGACCTCGCCGGCATCCTGAGCTACACCGAAGACCCGATCGTCTCCAGCGACATCGTGTCGGACCCGCACTCCTCGATCTTCGACGCCGGCCTCACCAAGGTCATCGGCAACCAGGTCAAGGTCGCCTCCTGGTACGACAACGAGTGGGGCTACTCCAACCGCCTCGTCGACGTCACCGAGTACGTCGCAGCGAAGCTGTAAGAACCCCTTTGAGACGGGCGGCGGATGATTCCGCCGCCCGTTCCTTCGACTGAAAGCAGTTCTGTGACGCTTCGAACACTGGATTCCCTCGGATCCCTCTCCGGCACGCGCGTCATCGTGCGGTGCGACCTCAACGTTCCTGTGAAGGACGGGGTCATCACCGACGACGGACGCGTGCGCGCGAGCCTGCCCACCCTGAACCGCCTGCTCGACGCCGGCGCCCGCGTCGTGGTGGTCAGCCACCTCGGTCGCCCCGACGGCGCTCCCGAGGCGAAGTACTCCCTCGAGCCGGTGGCGACGCGCCTGTCCGAACTGCTCGGCAAGCCGGTCGCCTTCGCGAGCGACACCGTGGGCCAGAGCGCTCAGGATGCCGTGGCCGGGCTCGGCTACGGCGAGATCGCGGTTCTCGAGAACCTGCGCTTCAACCCGGGCGAGACCAGCAAAGACGAAGGCGAGCGCCGCGCGTTCGCCGAGCAGCTGGCCGCCTTCGGCGACTCCTTCGTCTCCGACGGCTTCGGCGTGGTGCACCGCAAGCAGGCGAGTGTCTACGACCTCGCCGAGCTGCTGCCGAGCGCCGCGGGCCTGCTGATCGAGACCGAGCTCGACGTGCTCGACAAGCTCACCGAGAACCCCGAGCGCCCCTACACCGTGGTGCTCGGCGGCTCCAAGGTCTCCGACAAGCTCGGCGTCATCGGGCACCTGCTGCCCCGCGTCAACACGCTGCTGATCGGCGGCGGGATGCTCTTCACCTTCCTCAAGGCCCAGGGCCACGAGGTGGGCTCGAGCCTTCTCGAAGAAGACCAGCTCGACACCGTGCGCGGCTACCTCGAGAAGGCCGACGAGCTCGGCGTCACGATCGTGCTGCCCACCGACGTCGTCGTCGCCTCGAAGTTCGGTGCCGACGCGGAGGTCGAGGTCACCGCGGCCGACTCCATCGAGAAGACCGCGTTCGGGGCATCCGGACTCGGACTCGACATCGGCCCGGAGACCGCGAAGAACTTCGCCTCGGTCATCGAGGCGTCCAAGACCGTGTTCTGGAACGGTCCGATGGGCGTCTTCGAACTCACCCCCTTCGCCGCCGGCACCAAGGCCGTGGCGGAAGCACTCACGAAGGTCGACGGCCTCGGTGTCGTCGGCGGCGGAGACTCGGCTGCGGCCGTGCGCGCCCTCGGTTTCGCCGACGAGCAGTTCGGCCACATCTCAACCGGAGGCGGTGCCAGTCTCGAATTCCTCGAGGGCAAGCGTCTCCCCGGCCTGGAGGTCCTCGGATGGTCCTGAATCGCACACCCCTCATCGCCGGCAACTGGAAGATGAACCTCGACCACCTGCAGGCGATCGCCTTCGTCCAGAAGCTCGCCTGGTCGCTCGACGACGCGAAGCACGACTTCGACGACGTCGAGGTGGCGATCTTCCCGCCGTTCACCGACCTGCGTTCGGTGCAGACCCTCGTCTCGGCCGACAAGCTCAAGCTCGCCTACGGCGGTCAGGACATCTCCGAGCACGAGTCCGGTGCCTACACCGGTGAGATCTCGGGCCAGTTCCTGGCGCAGCTCGACACCAAGTACGTCATCATCGGTCACTCCGAGCGTCGCACCCTGCACGGGGAGACGGACGAGGTCGTCGCCGCCAAGGTCAAGGCCGCGGTCGCGAACGGTATCGTCCCCGTGATCTGCGTCGGCGAGACCGCCGAAGACCTCGAGAAGCACGGCCAGAGCGCCGTGCCGGTGGCCCAGCTGAAGACGGCGATCGCCGGACTCAAGGCCGACGCTGACATCGTGGTGGCCTACGAGCCCGTGTGGGCGATCGGTTCCGGCCAGGCGGCGACGCCCGACCAGGCCGAGACGGTGGGCGCCGCCCTCCGCGCCGTCATCGCCGACGACCTGAGCGCCGACGCGGCCGCCGCCACGCGCATCCTGTACGGCGGTTCGGTGAAGTCGGGCAACATCGCCGGCTTCATGCGCGAGCCCAACGTCGACGGCGCCCTGGTGGGCGGCGCGAGCCTGGACATCGCCGAGTTCGCGGCGATCGTGCGCTACCAGAAGCACGTCGGAGTGTAGACTGACCTCTGGTCTTCGGGGGATCGACCCGATCTTCCCGCATGTGAAAGGCAAGCAGTGCAAATCCTTCAGGTCATCCTTCAGGTGGTGCTCGGAATCACGAGCCTGCTGCTGACCCTTCTCATCCTGCTCCACAAGGGGCGAGGTGGCGGTCTCTCCGACATGTTCGGCGGGGGCGTCACCTCGAACCTGGGGGCTTCCGGTGTTGCCGAGCGCAACCTCAACCGCATCACCGTGATCCTGGGGCTCGTCTGGGTCGCCAGTATCGTCGTCCTCGGGCTCATCACGAAGTTCGAATAGACACAGAGAGCAAGACAGGGGAAAGCAGTATGGCATCAGGAGGAAGCGCGATCCGCGGATCGCGTGTCGGCGCAGGGCCGATGGGGGAGCAGGACCGCGGTTTCCACGCGGAACGGATCCAGGTCTCGTACTGGGACGCGCTGGGCAACGAGACGGTGCGCTACTTCGCCGCCAACCTGCCCGACGAGGAGATCCCCGAGACCATCGACTGCCCCACCTCGGGGCTGCCGGCCGGTCGCGACAAGGCCAACCCGCCCTCGGTCACCAAACTCGAGCCCTACAAGACGCACCTCGCCTACGTGAAGGAGCGCCGTACGGAGCAGGAGGCGGAGCAGCTTCTCGAAGATGCTCTGCAGCAGCTGCGCTCGCGTCGCGGAACCGCCGCCTCCTAGGCCAGTTCTTCACCGAAACCCGAAAGGGCAGTCTCACAACGAAGTGAGACTGCCCTTTCGGCGTTACATCTGATGTCGAATTAAATGATGTATCCTCGGCATATCATGAATGCGCTCTCGTTCGTCTGGCTCGACGATCCCGCAGGCTGTTTCGACTGGTGCATCGACGGGCAGCCGCTGAGTGTGTGGCTGTCCCGCTGGACGACAGACGTTCCGAGTCCCCGTAGCAACGGATGGTTAGCCGTCTCAAGTTTGTCCGGCCTGGAATCGCTCAAAGGCCAGCCGTCCGCGCATAACCTACGCTCGGGCAGGAGCGCCCTGTACGTCTGTTCTCAGTGCGCCGATCCGGGTTGTGGGGTCTTCGCTGTCCGGGTGCGGCTCGAAGGGAGCGTTGTCAGATGGAGCGAATTCTGCTGGCAGTCGGATTCCGAGTCGGATGACGGAGGTTCAGAGTTCAGCGACGTGCCCGCGATATTCTTCGATCGAGCCGACTATCGCCGACTTCTGAGAACTCTCGCTGAAGAGATCCGGATCAGTACGAGGGCGCGATGAGCGACTCGGGTACCTCGGCGGCCGCCTCGCGGTCGACGAAGAACACCGTGCGCTTGCGGCCCTGGGCGCCGGCCACCGGCACCTCGTCGATGCTGGCTCCGGCGAGGGCCAGACCGATGGCGGAGGCCTTGTCGGCTCCGGCGAGCACCATCCAGATGCGGTCGGCCGACTGGATGACCGGCAGCGTCAGGCTGAGGCGCTCGGGCGGCGGCTTCGGCGAGTTGCGCACCGGCACCACCGTGGCATCCGTGATGCGGATCTCGTCGTGCCCGGGGAAGAGCGAGGCGATGTGCCCGTCGGGCCCGACCCCGAGGAACATGATGTCGAAACGGGGGTAGTCCTCGCCCTCGGGAGCCGCTTCGGCCAGCTGGGCCGCGTAGACGCGCGCGGCCTCGTCGAGGTCGGCGATCTCGTCGGACGCGGGGAATGCGTGCACCTTGGCCGGATCGACCGACACGTGGTCCAGCAGCGCTTCGAAGGCCTGCAGGTCGTTGCGGTCGGCGTCCTTCTTCGGTACGAACCGCTCGTCGCCCCACCAGAAGTGCAGGCGCGACCAGTCGATGGTGTCGGAGGCCGCCGACGAACGGATCGCCGCGAGCACGGCGCCGCCCATCGTCCCGCCGGTCAGCACGATGTGCGCCTCGTCGTACTCGTCGAGGATGTCGATCACCTTCGTGATGAAGCGGGCCGCCACGGAACCGGCGAGCGACTCCTTGTCGGGGTGCACGAGCACGCGTCGGTCGGTCGTCATATGGTGTCTACCCTCACATGTGTCTTGTTACTCGTCATTCCGCGTCGCGGACGCGGGCCTCGTCCGTCTCGAGCAGTTCGGCGAGACCCTGGGAGATGACCTCACCATACAGGTCGTCCGGGTCGAGCCGGCGCAGCTCCTCCGCCAGGCAGTCCCGCAGGTTGCGGCGGGGCAGCGAGAGGTCGTGGGTGGGCTGGTTCGGCTGGCTCAGCCGGGCCACGTTCGGCACCTCGCGCACGAGTTCGATCGGACCGCTGCTGCGGGTGAGCGTCACGCCGTGGATACCGCTGGACCCGTTCGCCCGCGAGAGGAGCCCGTATTCCACCGGCACCTTGAGCTGATGACGCAGCCAGGCCGCGAGCAGCAGGGTGGAGGGGGAGTCGGATGCGCCGGAGACCTCGATCGCCGTCACCGGCTCATAGGGCGGCTGATCGAGCACTGCGGCCAGCTGCGCGCGCCACAGTGTGAGCCTGGTCCAGGCGAAGTCGGTGTCGCCCGGCTTGTAGGTCTTGGCCCGGGCGAGCAGCGCTTCGTAGGGGTTCGACTGGTTCGACGAGTCGGTGATGCGACGGGTCGCGATCCGGCCGAGGCTCGAGGTCGAGACGTTCTCCGGTGCCATTCCCGGCCACCAGACGACGACCGGCGCATCCGAGAGCAGGAGGCCCGTGACCAGGCCCTCCTGGTCGCTCGCGGCCGCTCCGTAGGCGCGCAGCACGATGACCTCGCTCGCGCCGGCGTCGCCGCCGACCCGGATCTGGGCGTCGAGCCGGGCACCGCGCCCGGTGGTGGATCCGTCGTTCTCCTGGTCGGTGGAGACCACGATGACGCGCATCGGATGCTCGCGCGAGGCGTCGTTGGCCGCCTCGATGGCATCCTCCTCCTCGCCGAGAGAGGTGACGATGACGAGGGTGAGCACGCGGCCGAGGGCCACCGCTCCGCCCTCTTCACGGATCTTGACGAGCGACTTCGAGATCTTGCTCGTAGTGGTGTCAGGCAGATCGACGATCACGGACGTCTCCAGGTTCTTCCGTCGCGGGCGAGCAGTTCATCGGCGGAGTCGGGCCCCCAGGTTCCCGGGCGGTACTGCTCGGGCTGGCCCTGGGTGGTCCAGAACTCCTCGATCGGGTCGAGGATCTTCCAGGAGAGTTCGACCTCCTTCTGGCGCGGGAACAGCGGCGGATCGCCGAGCAGCACGTCGAGGATGAGGCGCTCGTAGGCCTCGGGGCTGGCCTCGGTGAAGGCGTGGCCGTAGCCGAAGTCCATGGTGACGTCGCGCACCTGCACGCCGGCACCCGGCACCTTCGAGCCGAAGCGGATCGTCACGCCCTCGTCGGGCTGCACCCGGATGACCAGGGCGTTCTGCCCGAGCTCCGAGGTCTGGCTCTCGGCGAAGAGGTACTGCGGAGCGCGCTTGAACACGACCGCGATCTCGGTGACCCGGCGGCCGAGGCGCTTGCCGGCCCGCAGGTAGAACGGCACGCCCGCCCAGCGGCGGGTGCCCACGTCGAGCTTCACGGCCGCATAGGTCTCGGTGGTGGACTGCGGGTTCATGCCGTCTTCCTCGAGGAAGCCGAGCACCTTCTCGCCACCCTGCCAGCCACCCGAGTACTGACCTCGAGCGGTGACCGTGCCCAGGTCTTCCGGCAGCTTGACCGCGGCGAGCACCTTCTCCTTCTCGGCCCGCAGATCGGCGGCGTCGAACGAGATGGGCTCCTCCATGGCGGTCAGCGCCATCAGCTGCAGCAGGTGGTTCTGGATGACGTCGCGAGCCGCGCCGATGCCGTCGTAGTAACCGGCCCGGCCGCCCACGCCGATGTCTTCCGCCATCGTGATCTGCACGTGGTCGACGTAGTTGGCGTTCCAGATGGGTTCGTAGAGCTGGTTGGCGAAGCGCAGAGCGAGGATGTTCTGCACCGTCTCCTTGCCCAGGTAGTGGTCGATGCGGAACACCGAGTCGGGCGGGAAGACCGACTCCACCACGTCGTTCAGCTCGATCGCCGTCTTCAGGTCGCTGCCGAAGGGCTTCTCGATCACCACACGGCGCCAGTGGTCCTCGCTCTGGTCGGCGAGGCCCGAACGACGCAGCTGCTCGGTCACCAGCGGGAACGCCTTCGGCGGGATCGACAGGTAGAACGCGTAGTTGCCCATCGTGCCGCGGTCGCGGTCGAGCTCGTCGATCGTGGTCTTCAGCTGCTCGAAGGCGCTGTCGTCGTCGAACTCGCCCGACACGAAGCGGATGCCTTCGGAGAGCTGGCGCCACACGTCCTCGTCGAACGGCGTGCGCGAGTGCTCCTTGACGGAGTCGTGCACGACCCGCTCGAAGTCCTGGTCCTCCCAGTCACGGCGGGCGAAGCCGATCAGCGAGAAGCCCGGGGGGAGGAGCCCCCGGCTGGCGAGGTCGTAGACCGCGGGCATCAGCTTCTTGCGCGACAGGTCGCCGGTCACACCGAAGATCACCAGGCCCGAGGGCCCCGCGATGCGGTTGAGGCGGCGATCCGTCGGCAGACGAAGCGGGTTGTACTCCGGCGTTATCTCAACGGGAGGCATGGATACGTGTAACTCCTTGTGTCGGTTCTCGGCGGCAGCTCAGCGCAGCGCGCTGAACAGCGTCGACACGTCGGCCTGGGCGTCACCGAGGTTCAGGCGCAGCACGGGTCGACCGTGCTCCGCGAGAACCGTGGCGTCGCCACTGGCCTGGGCCTGGATGAGCTGACCGAAGGTGAACGGACGATCCGGGATCGCCAGGTCGTTCTCGGTGTCAGCGGTGATCTGCAGGAACACTCCGGTAGCCGGGCCGCCCTTGTGGTACTGCCCGGTGGAGTGCAGGAAGCGCGGGCCCCAGCCGAAGGTGACCGGCCGGTGCGAGCGCGCCGCGAGCAGGTCGCGGAGCTCGGCCAGCTGCGGCAGCTCGAGACGGTCGACGTAGGCCATGACCGCCAGGTAGCCGTCGGCGGGCAGTTCCGCGAGCAGGGCGTCGACCGCTCCGGCGAGGGTTCCGGATGCGGTGAGCGCCTCGGTCGAGGCGCGCACCTCGATGCCGCCCTCCACGAAGGCGGGTGCCACCGGCTCGGGCCGGTTCTCCAGCAGACCGCGGGCGGCCTCCTTGGCCGACTCGACGTCGGGCTGGTCGAACGGATCGATGCCGAGCAGACGCCCGGCCACCGCGACCGCGTACTCCCAGGTGAGGATCAGGGCGCCGAGGGAGCCGCTGATCAGCACCTCGCCCGGGTGCTTCTCGTGCAGGTGGAACTCGTTCGCGTTCGCGACCAGTCGCACGATCTGCACGTCGGGCAGGCCCTCGGTGATCTCGGGGGAGTCGACGTCGAGCACGATCGGCAGCAGTCCCTTGCCGTCTTTACCGGTGGATTCGGCGATCAGCTGCTCGGCCCAGTCGGCGAAGCCCACGATGTGGGTTCCGTCGGCCACGATTCCGGTCTTGTCCCGCAGCGGGACGGTGCCGGCTAGGGCGGCGCCCAGGATGAGGCCGAAGTTCTCGTCGCCGTCCTCCGCGAGGTTGAGCGAGATCGCGTCGGCTTCGTCGAGCAGTTCACCGATGTCGGCACCCGCGAGGCCCGCGGGAACCAGGCCGAACGCCGTGAGGGCGGAGTAGCGCCCGCCCACGTCGGGGTCGGCCAGGAAGGTGCGGTAGCCCGCATCCGTCGCCAGCGTCTGAAGCGGCGAACCCGGGTCGGTCACGATGACGATGCGGCCGGCCGGGTCGATGTCGGCGGCGCGGAACGCCGCCTCGTAGGCACGGCGCTGGCTGTCGGTCTCCAGCGTGCCGCCGGACTTCGACGAGGCGATGAGCACCGTCGACTCCAGACGGTCGGCCAGAGCGGAGGCGATCTGCCCCGGCGCGGTGGAGTCGAGGATGGTGAGCTCGACACCGGCCGTGCGGGTGATCACCTCGGGCGCGAGGGACGAGCCGCCCATGCCGGCCAGCACGAAGTGGTCGATCCCGATCGCCAGGAACTCGGCGCGGAGCGCCTCGATCTCGGCCACGAGGGGGCGCGAGATCGAGACGGCTTCGGTCCAGCCCAGCCGCTTCGCGGCCTCCGGCTCGGCGGCAGGGCCCCACAGCGAGGGGTTCTGTGCCGTGATACCGGAAGCCACGAGGTCGGCGACGAGCTGAGGCACGTGCGTGTGCACGGCCTTCTTGGCATCACCGGAGAGGTGGATGCCTACGGTCACTTGGCCGACTCCAGAGCGGTGGTCACCGTCTCCAGCAGCTCGTTCCAGGACACGATGAACTTCTCGACGCCCTCCTTCTCGAGCAGCTCGGTGACCTCGGCGTAGGAGATGCCCTGGGCGCCGATGGCGTCGAGCACCTTGTTCGCGGCGGCGTACGAGCCGGCGATCGTGTCACCGGTGACCACGCCGTGGTCGAAGGTGGCGTCGAGCGTCTTCTCGGGCATGGTGTTGACGACCTCGGGGGCGGCCAGCTGCACCACGTAGGTGGTGTCGGGCACGCTCGGGTCTTTCACGCCGGTGGAGGCCCAGAGCGGGCGCTGCTTGTTCGCGCCGGCTCCGAGCAGGTACTGCGCACGCTCGGTGGCGAAGGCCTGCTCGTAGACCTCGTAGGCGAGCTGGGCGTTCGCGACGCCCGCCTTGCTCTTGAGGGCGAGGGCCTCGTCGGTGCCGATGGCCTCGAGACGCTTGTCGATCTCGGTGTCGACGCGCGACACGAAGAAGGAGGCCACGGAGTGGATCTTCGACAGGTCGTGGCCCGCCTCCTTGGCCTTCTCCAGACCGGCCAGGTAGGCGTTGATCACATCGCGGTAGCGCTCGAGCGAGAAGATCAGCGTGACGTTGACCGAGATGCCGGCTGCGATCGTGGCGGTGATGGCCTCCAGGCCCTCCACGGTCGCGGGGATCTTGATCAGAACGTTCTCACGGTCGACCTTCTTGTACAGCGCCTGCGCCTCGGCGATGGTGCCCTCGGCGTCGTGCGCGAGGCCCGGCTCGACCTCGATCGAGACCCGGCCGTCGAAGCCGCCGGTGGCGTCGTAGATCGGCTTGAAGATGTCGCTGGCAGCGGCGACGTCGTCGGTGGTGATCTCGAACACGGCGGTCGTGACATCCGCGCCCGACTTGGCCAGTACCGCGACCTGCTCGGCGTAGGACTCGCCGTTGGCGAGGGCCGCGGCGAAGATCGACGGGTTCGTGGTGACGCCGACGACGTTCTTCTCGGCGATCAGCTTCTGCAGGCCGCCCGACGAGATGCGCGAGCGCGACAGGTCGTCGAGCCAGATGCTGACGCCGACGTCGGAGAGTTTCTGGGTAGGAGTTGCTTCGGTCATTTTTCGTCTATCTCCTTGATAGGTGAGAACTAGGCCTGCTGGGCGGCGGCGATCGAGGTCTTCGCGGCCTCGACCGCGGCCTCCGTGGTGATGCCGAACTCGCGGAACAGCGTCTTGTAGTCGGCCGAGGCGCCGAAGTGCTCGATCGAGACGCTGCGGCCGGCGTCGCCGACGTACTGGCGCCAGCCGAGACCGATGCCGGCCTCGATCGACACGCGCGCCTTCACGGAGGCCGGCAGCACCGACTCCTTGTAGGCGGTGGGCTGCTCTTCGAACCACTCCAGCGAGGGAGCCGAGACGACGCGGGCGTTGATGCCCTCGCCCTTCAGGATCTCGCGGGCCTCGACGGCGAGCTGCACCTCGGAACCGGTCGCGATGAAGATCACGTCGGGGGTGCCGTTCGGCGCCTCGGCGAGCACGTACGCGCCCTTGGCGGTGTTGGCGGCGGAGGCGAACACGTCTCCGGATGCCTCGCCCTCGCCCCGCTCGTAGGTGGGGATGTTCTGGCGGGTGAGCGCGATGCCGGCCGGGTTGTGGTGGCGGCCGAGGATCGTCAGCCAGGCGTAGGCCACCTCGTTGGCGTCGGCCGGGCGCACCACGTCGAGCCCGGGGATCGCACGGAGCGACCACAGCTGCTCGACCGGCTGGTGCGTGGGGCCGTCTTCGCCGAGCGCCACGGAGTCGTGGGTCCAGACGAACACCGAGGGCACCTTCATGAGCGCGGCCAGACGCACCGCGGGGCGCATGTAGTCGCTGAAGATGAGGAAGGTGCCGCCGAACGGGCGGGTCTTGCCGTGCAGCACGATGCCGTTGAGGATCGATCCCATCGCGTGCTCGCGGATGCCGAAGTGCAGCACGCGGCCGTAGGGGTTGCCCGTCCACTCGTGGGTGGAGTGCTCGGAGGGCACGAACGACGCGGCCGACTCGATGGTGGTGTTGTTCGACTCGGCCAGGTCGGCCGATCCGCCCCAGAACTCGGGCAGCTCGGCGGCGAGGGCGTTGATGACCTTGCCGGATGCCGCGCGGGTCGAGACCTCTTTGCCGCCTTCGAAGGCGGGCAGCGACGACTCGAGGCCCTCGGGGAGCTCGCCCGCTTCGAGGCGGTCGAGCAGCTGCTTCTTCTCGGGGTTGGCGGCGGCCCAGGCGTCGAAGCCCTTCTGCCACTCGGCTCGCTCCTCCGAGCCCTTCTGCACGGCCTTGCGGGTGTGCGAGATGACCTCGTCGGCCACGACGAAGCTCTGCTCGGGGTCGGCCCCGAGAACCTCCTTGAGGCCCTTGAGCTCGTCGGCCCCGAGCGCCGATCCGTGGATCTTGCCGGAGTTCTGCTTCTTGGGCGAGGGCCAGCCGATGATCGTCTTGAGGATGATCAGCGAGGGCTTGGAGGTCTCGGCCCTGGCCGCCTCGATCGCCTCGTAGAGCGCCTGCACGTCTTCGACGTACTCGCCCGTCTTCTTCCAGTCGACCACCTGCACGTGCCAGTGGTAGGCCTCGAAGCGCGCGTGCACGTCTTCGGTGAAGGCGATGTTGGTGTCGTCCTCGATGGAGATCTGGTTGGAGTCGTAGATGGCGATCAGGTTGCCGAGCTGCTGGTGGCCGGCGAGCGAGGCGGCCTCGCTGGTGACACCCTCCTGCATGTCGCCGTCGCCGGCGATCACGTAGGTGTGGTGGTCGAACGGGCTCGTGCCCGCCTCGGCCTCGGGGTCGAACAGCCCGCGCTCGAAGCGCTGGGCGTAGGCGAAGCCCACGGAGGAGGCGAGGCCCTGGCCGAGCGGGCCGGTGGTGATCTCCACGCCGTCGGTGTGGCCGTACTCCGGGTGGCCGGGGGTGAGCGAGCCCCAGGTGCGCAGCGCCTTGAGGTCGTCGAGCTCGAGGCCGTAGCCGCCCAGGTAGAGCTGGATGTACTGGGTCAGCGAGGAGTGGCCGACCGAGAGGATGAAGCGGTCACGGCCCAGCCAGTGCTGGTCGCTGGGGTCTTTGCGCATGACCTTCTGGAACAGGAGGTAGGCGGCGGGAGCGAGGCTGATCGCCGTTCCCGGGTGGCCGTTCCCGACCTTCTCGACCGCGTCGGCGGCAAGGAGCTTCGCGGTGGTTACGGCCTGGTCGTCAATGGGTTCCCATTGGAGTGTCGCCACGAGGTGTTGGACCCTTCTCGATCGCGGTTCCACAGAGACGGAACCGATCCGCGTCAATCATATCGAGGCTGGCCGGGCCGCCCGTCGCGATCGAATAGACTCGACCTTGTATTCACCATGGGCAGGTAATGAGGAGTAATGGACGTAGCCGTTGACGGCCGGGTAGAACATCGGCGGATCAGCCCGATGGAGAAGGTCAAGGCCTACATCGCGCTGACCAAACCCCGGGTGATCGAGCTGCTCCTGGTGACGACCGTTCCGGTCATGATCCTGGCCCAGCAGGGCATCCCGAATCTGTGGCTGGTCTTCGCCACGCTCATCGGCGGCGCCCTCTCGGCCGGCAGCGCGGGCGCGTTCAACTGCTACTTCGACCGCGACATCGACCGCATGATGGACCGCACGTCCAAGCGTCCGCTGGTCACCGGCGTTCTCAGCGACCGTGAGGCGCTGGTGTTCGCGTGGGCGATCGGCGTGCTCTCCATCGTCTGGCTCGCCGTCTTCACCAACCTGCTGGCCGCCGCACTCTCGCTGGTCGCCATCCTCATCTACGTGCTGCTCTACACGCTCGTGCTGAAGCGCCGCACCCCGCAGAACATCGTCTGGGGCGGCACCGCCGGCTGCATGCCGGTGCTGATCGGCTGGGCGGCCGTCACGAACTCCCTCTCCTGGGAGGCGCTGATCCTGTTCGGCATCATCTTCCTCTGGACCCCGCCGCACTACTGGCCGCTGTCGATGAAGTACCGCGCCGACTACAAGACCGCCGGTGTGCCGATGCTCGCCGTGGTGCGCGGCCGCGTGGTCGTTGGCCTGCAGATCGTGCTCTACGCCTGGGCCATGGTGGCCTGCTCGCTGCTGCTGATCCCGGTGGGGCACATGGGGCTCATCTACTCGGCCACGGCCGTGATCGCGGGCGGCTGGTTCCTCTACGAGTCGCACCGCCTGTACAGCCGGTCGATCCGCGACCTGTCGATCAAGCCGATGCGGGTGTTTCACGGCTCGATCACCTACCTCACGCTGATCTTCCTCGCGGTGGCGATCGACCCGCTGCTGACGATCTTCCCGCTGTGAGGATCGCCCGATGAAGACACCTCTCGGCTGGGCCGCCTCGCGCTGGACCCTCACCCCCCGCGCCCTGCGCTGGGGTACCACGGCGGCGCTGATCGTCAGCATCCTGATCATCGTCACCGGCGGTGTGGTGCGGGTGACCGGATCCGGGCTCGGCTGCCCCACCTGGCCGGCCTGCGACACCGGTTCGCTCGCCACGACCCCCGAGCTCGGCATCCACGGGTTCATCGAGTTCACCAACCGGGCGCTCACCGGGGTGCTGATCGCCGCCGTGGCCTGGGCCATCGTCGCCGCCCGGCTGCAGAAGCCGCGCGAACGCAGCATGACCCGCCTCACCTGGGCGCAGTTCTGGCTCGTCGTGCTGAACGCCCTGGCCGGCGGTGTCACCGTTCTCACCGAGCTCAACCCCTGGGTCGTGGCGATGCACTTCGTGCTCGCGGTCGGGCTGCTCACCACCACCACGCTGGCCTGGCACCGGGCGCACCGGGGCCAGTCGGCCGCGGTGCTGATCCCGCGCCGGGTGGGCGGCCTCGCCTGGCTGCTCGTGGCCGTGACGGCCGTGCTCATCCTGGTCGGCACCCTGGTGACCGGCACGGGCCCGCACGCCGGCGACTCCGCCGAGGTGCCGCGGATGGCGTTCGTGTGGGAGCAGGTGACGGTGGTGCACGGCATCCTGGGCACCCTCACCCTCGTGCTCGGCGTGCTGCTGCTCGTTCTCGTGGCGCGCATCCCGGGCGCCCGGCTGGCGCTGCGCCGCACCGTCACCTTCGTGCTGGTCGTCGTGCTGCAGGCGTCGCTCGGCGTCGCCCAGGCCCTTCTCGGCCTGCCGGAATCGATGGTCGTGCTGCATCTTCTCGGGTCGGCCCTGGTATGGGTCGGGGTGCTGCGGGTGCTCCACGATCTGCATCCGCAGCTCTGGGCCCCCAAAGCACCCAGCACGTATACAATGGAGACCCAGGAACCCGCTCTTCACGCGTGAAGTTTCCTCCCGACACACAATCCGCCCAGAATCCCCCCGCGGCAGATAGTTCGCTGTGAGACTGGAATGACGGAGACGGCTGTGCGGTTCACCCCGACAGGTGCACGACCCGACAGGTGCATGAGCAGCAGCGGGACCAACGGCAGTCAGCAGCAGTAAGGAAGGGAGTCAGTCATGTCAGACGTACTCATCGACCGACCGGAACTCGAGAACCTCGGGGTTTACGAATTCGGCTGGTC
This sequence comes from Herbiconiux dendrobii, assembly GCF_052048175.1. NCBI lineage: Bacteria > Bacillati > Actinomycetota > Actinomycetes > Micrococcales > Microbacteriaceae > Herbiconiux > Herbiconiux dendrobii. Next base: position 15,138 of record NZ_JBLZQV010000007.1, read on the forward strand.
CGACTCGGACACGGCGGGCGCCACCGCGAAACGCGGCATCAATGAGGCCGTGGTCACGAACATCTCCGATCTCAAGAGCGAGCCGGAGTGGATGCTGAAGACGCGCCTCAAGGCCCTCCAGATCTTCGGTCGCAAGCCCATGCCCACCTGGGGCGCCGACCTCTCGGGCATCGACTTCGACAACATCAAGTACTTCGTGCGGTCGACCGAGAAGCAGGCCCAGACCTGGGACGACCTGCCCGACGACATCAAGAACACCTACGAGAAGCTCGGCATCCCCGAGGCGGAGCGCCAGCGCCTCGTCTCCGGCGTGGCCGCGCAGTACGAGTCCGAGGTGGTCTACCACCAGATCCGCGAAGACCTCGAGGCCCAGGGCGTCATCTTCATGGACACCGACACCGCGCTCCGCGAGCACCCCGAGTTCTTCACCGAGTACTTCGGCACCGTCATCCCCTCGGGCGACAACAAGTTCGCCGCGCTGAACACGGCCGTCTGGTCGGGCGGCTCGTTCGTCTACGTGCCGAAGGGTGTGCACGTCGAGATCCCGCTGCAGGCCTACTTCCGCATCAACACCGAGAACATGGGCCAGTTCGAGCGCACGCTGATCATCGCCGACGAGGGCTCGTACGTTCACTACATCGAGGGCTGCACCGCCCCGATCTACAAGAGCGACTCGCTGCACTCGGCCGTGGTGGAGATCATCGTGAAGAAGAACGCCCGCGTTCGCTACACGACGATCCAGAACTGGTCGAACAACGTCTACAACCTCGTCACCAAGCGGGCCATCGCCCACGAGGGCGCGACGATGGAGTGGATCGACGGCAACATCGGTTCCAAGGTCACCATGAAGTACCCGTCGATCTACCTGGTGGGCGAGCACGCCAAGGGCGAGACCCTGTCGGTGGCCTTCGCCGGCCCCGGCCAGCACCAGGACGCCGGTGCCAAGATGATCCACATGGCGCCGTACACGCAGAGCTCGATCGTCTCCAAGTCGATCGCGCGCGGCGGTGGGCGAGCGGGGTACCGCGGCGAGATCCGGATGTCGGAGAACGCGCACCACTCGGCGAACACGGTTCGCTGCGATGCGCTGCTGGTCGACACCATCTCGCGCTCGGACACCTACCCGGCCATCGACATCCGGGTCGACGACGTCCAGCTCGGTCACGAGGCCACCGTCTCCAAGGTGTCCGAGGAGCAGCTGTTCTACCTGATGTCGCGCGGTCTTCCCGAAGACGAGGCGATGGCGATGATCGTGCGCGGCTTCATCGAGCCGATCGCCCGCGAACTCCCGATGGAATACGCACTCGAACTCAACAAGCTCATCGAGATGGGCATGGAAGGCTCCGTAGGCTAGATGGCCGCCGAAACAACTGTCACAGCACCTGCCCAGAGCGAGCCCGGCCAGCACGGCCTGGTCGCCCACTCGGACGGCGGATCGGCCTTCGTGCCCGTCCAGACCCGGTCGGAGCGCTTCACCTCGACCTCGGTGGACGACTTCGCCCAGATCACCGGGCTCGAGTTCGAATGGAAGTTCGCTCCGTTCGCGACGATCAAGCACCTCACCACCGAGGAGCTCGACGGATCGCCGACGGCATTCAGCTACGTCGAGTCCGGCGGCGCCACGGTCGACTGGATCGACCGCAGCGATGCCCTGATCGGCTCGGCGGGTGCTCCCGAGGAGCGCGCCTCGGCCAACGCCTGGACGCGCTTCGAGAAGGCGCTGCACATCAAGGTCACCGGCGAGGAAGGCGAGGAGACCCTGGTCCGCCGCGACCGGTTCGACGGATCGGCGCGCGCCGCGCACGTGGTGATCGAGGCGGTGCCGAACAGCAAGGGCATCGTCATCCTGGAGAACTCCGGGTCGGCCAATCTCTCCGAGAACGTCGAGATCGTGGTGGGCGACAACGCCCAGCTCACGGTGGTGACCGTGCAGGAATGGGACGACAGCGCTCTGCACCTCTCCTCGCACTTCGCCCGTGTGGGCCGTGACGCCAACCTGCGGCACGTCATCGTGTCGCTCGGCGGCTCGGTCGTGCGGGTCAATCCCTCCATCCACCTGGTGGAGCAGGGTGCGTCGATCGACTCCTTCGGCCTCTACTTCGCCGACGCCGGCCAGTACTTCGAGCAGCGGCCCTACATCGACCACGTCGCCGCCAACACGCGCAGCCGGGTCAACTACAAGGGCGCCCTGCAGGGCGAGAAGGCGCACACCGTCTGGGTGGGCGACGTGCTGATCGGCCCGCACGCCGACGGCACCGACAGCTACGAGCAGAACCGCAACCTGGTTCTCTCCGAGGGCACGCGCGCCGACAGCATCCCGAACCTCGAGATCGAGACCGGGAACATCCAGGGTGCCGGTCACGCCTCCTCGACGGGGCGCTTCGACGATGAGCAGCTGTTCTACCTGCAGTCGCGGGGCATCAGCGAAGAAGAGGCGCGTCGACTCGTCGTGCGCGGCTTCCTTGCCGAGATCATCCAGCAGATCGGATCGCCGGCTCTCGAGGAGCGGCTCTCCGAGGCCGTCGAGGCCGAGCTGGTGCGTTCCCAGGCGGTGCGCTGAGCCGTGGCGGAGAAGGTGTGCGCGTTCGATGACGTGCCCGTGAACCAGGCGCTGCGCGTCGTGGTCGACGGGGTGGCCATCGCGCTCGTGAAAGACAGTGCGGGGGAGTGCCACGCCATCGGCGACACCTGCACCCACGGCGACATCTCGCTCGCCGAAGGCTTCGTGGAGGACGACACGCTCGAATGCTGGGCGCACGGCTCCAAGTTCTCGCTCGAGACCGGCAAGCCCCTGACGCTGCCGGCCTACGAGCCCGTCCCCGTGTTCGAGATCCAGGTGATCGACGGGGACATCTACATCGACCCGACCGTGACGAAAGTGATTGACTAGCATGTCTGTTCTGACCATCGAAGACCTCCAGGTGAGCGTCGAGACCGAGCAGGGGACCAAGCAGATCCTGCGCGGTGTCGACCTCTCGATCGGCGAGGGCGAGACCCACGCCATCATGGGGCCCAACGGATCGGGCAAGTCCACGCTCGCCTATGCGATCGCCGGCCACCCCAAGTACCACGTCGAGGGCGGCTCGGTGAAGCTCGACGGCGAGGAGATGCTCGACAAGACGGTCGACGAGCGCGCTCGTGCGGGCCTGTTCCTCGCGATGCAGTACCCGGTGGAGATCCCGGGCGTCTCGGTGTCGAACTTCCTGCGAACCGCCAAGACCGCGATCGACGGCGAGGCGCCGGCCATCCGTGGCTGGATCAAAGACCTCGACTCCTCGATGAAGGCGCTGCGGATGGACAAGTCGTTCCGCGAGCGCAACGTCAACGAGGGCTTCTCGGGCGGCGAGAAGAAGCGCAACGAGATCCTGCAGCTCGAACTGCTGAAGCCGAAGTTCGCCGTGCTCGACGAGACCGACTCCGGACTCGACGTCGACGCGCTGAAGATCGTGTCGGAGGGCGTGAACCGGGCCAAGGAGAACACCGGCCTCGGCATCCTGCTGATCACGCACTACAACCGCATCCTGCGTTACGTGAAGCCCGACTTCGTGCACGTCTTCGTGGCCGGCAAGGTCGCCGAGCAGGGCGGCCCGGAGCTCGCGGTACGCCTCGAGAACGAGGGCTACGATCGCTTTCTCACCGGCGCGACCGTAGAATAACGAAATGGTCACGACACTCGAACCGCAGCGCTTCGATCAGATCGAAGAAGCGCTCAAAGACGTGATGGATCCCGAGCTCGGCGTCAACATCGTCGACCTCGGTCTCATCTACGACCTGGGCTGGGACGACGAACAAGACGCCCTGGTCATCAACATGACGCTCACCTCGGCCGGCTGCCCATTGACGGATGTGCTCGAGGAGCAGACCGCCGAGGCACTCGACGGCGTCGTCGAGCAGTTCCGCATCAACTGGGTGTGGATGCCGCCGTGGGGCCCCGACAAGATCACCGACGACGGCCGCGACATGATGCGGGCGCTCGGCTTCTCGATCTAGCCTTCAGTTCCGCCTGCGGTTCCGCCGCCTCCTCAGGGCCGCGTCGGAGTCGCGCAAGACCCGGCGCACGGGCGCGCCTGCCCGCCGCAGCCATGCGGGGTAGCTCCTCAGGCGCGGTGGGGTGTCGATCTTCGGAAGTATCTGCGTGCCTGCACGTCGCAGGCGGCGGGTGACAGCGGTCTCGCGTGCGAAGCGCGGGTACAGCAGCCAGAGCCGTGCGAGATCGGCCCGGCTGCGCAGGCGTTCGCGCCGGTACCGGGCGGTCGTGACGGTGCGATCGAACGGGAGCTCGAGGTCGAAGGCGGCCTCGAACGGCTCGGGCCTCACGCGAAGGCCCCGCACGCCGTTGGCGAGGTTGGTGCCGTGGATGATCTGCATCCACCGCGGCGGCCCCACGACGTTCAGCAGATCCGCGTAGTGGCGGCTCCAGCCGTGCCGCAGGCTGAAGAAGACCGTGCGCGGTAATTCGCCCTCCACCCGCTTCTCGATGTAGGAGATGAAGGGGTTCGACGGCTCGTCGTAGCGGTACAGCTCGCCGGTGCGCTCGACCTGCACCCCGCAGAGCAGGTTGACGTACAGCGCCTCCTGACGGTCGAAGTGGGATTGCACGTCGGCGACGAATGCGACGGCGACGGCGTCGTCGCTGTCGATCCTGGTCGTGATCAGGAAGGGTGCCGAGCTCACGGCCGCCACGGCCTGCCGCGCCACCTCGGGCGACCATCCGGTGACGTAGGTGGGCTCGAACAGGCCCTCTCGGAGTCCGTCCACCTCCTCGCGCAGCCACTGCGGGGTGTCGATGTCGAAGAACACGAGCCAGCGGAACTCGCGCACCGCCTGCCGGGCCAGCGCCGAGGCGAGTGCGTCGCGGAAGAAGGCCCAGCGGTAGGCCAGCCAGTCGTCGCCCATGGCTTCGATGCCCGCGAAGCGCACGTTGAAGCGCGTGAGGATCACGTGCTCGAAGACGGGATCCGCGTCCGGGATCTCAGCGGTCATCTCGAGAGCACCTCCGATACGGCCTCGCAGTGTGAGCGGTCCACGCGCCCGTGGAAGGGCAGGGCGATCACCGAATTCGCGAGGGCCGTCATCGCGCCGACGCCCGCGCCCGTCAGCGGGGAGTCGGCGTAGCGCTGGCCGGCGGCGCAGAGGGCCGGGAACGTGCGGGCCACGACGTCGCGTTCGGCGAGCTCCTGCAGGAGAGCGGCCTGATCCGAGGGATCGCAGCGCACGACCTCCATCACCAGAGACCGCCGACGGCCCGGCGCATGCGGCCTCGCGCGGCTGCCGGACTCCGCCGCCGCCATGTACGACTCCCGCAGCGCCGTTCGTGCCGCCACCTCCGCGGCGACGTTCGGCAGCGTGGCGAGGCCGACCGCGGCGGCGATCTCGGAGAGCTTGCCATTCAGTCCCGTCCCCGGATCGGTTCCACCGTCGATGCCGAAGTTCACGACCCGTCGCACAGCGTCGGCCAGTCGATCACTGCCGGTCGCCACGAAGCCCCCTTCGCCGGTGTGCAGGAGCTTCGTCGCGTGCAGCGAATACGCCGTCAGCGCGCCGCGCCCGGCGATGTCCGGCCATCCGGAGCAGTGGGCGGCGTCGTACACCACCGGGAGGCCGTGAGAAGCGGCGACGGCGTCCAGCGCGGGGTCGGCGGCGACACCGAAGAGGTGCACCGGGAGGATGGCCACGGTGCGGTCGCCGATGGCGCCGGCGACGGCATCCGGATCCAGGGTGAGGGTCTCCGGGTCGACCGCGGCGAAAACCGGGGTGAGCCCGGCCGCTTCGATCGCAAGCGGCGTGGCCCGGAAGGTCATCGGCGAGGTGATGACCTCGCCGCCCCGGGGGAGGCCGAGTGCGAGCAGGGCGGCGGTCAGGGCCGTGGTTCCGGATGCGGCGGCCACCACGTGCGCCCAGCCCTCGCTCTCTTCGAGCCGACGCTCCAGCGCGCCGACGAGCGGGCCCCCGTTCGACCAGCGGCCGCGCGCCCAGACCCCCTCGGCGAGATCGGCGAAGACCGCGGGGTCGGGCGGAAGCGGCTGGCCGAGCGTGACCGTCACGACGATCCGCTCTGCTGTCGCTTCGCCATCGAGCGCATCGCCTGCCATTCGGCGATGCTGACCGCCCGCGGGCTCACCACGGTCTCGCCGGGTGCGACGTGCCGGTCGACCACGGCGCCGATGCCCACCACCGCGCCGTCGCCGATGCGGGTCGGCCGGGCCGCCGTGCCGTTCTTGATGACGGCGCCGGCGCCGATGAAGACGTCGTGCCCGATCTCGACGTGCCCCAGGATGATGCTGTGCACGGCCAGCGTGCAGAAGTCGCCCACGGTGACGTCGTGCGCCACCAGGTCGGCCAGCACCACGACGCCGCGTCCGATGGTGGTGGAGGAGCCGATGCGGGTGGTGCAGTTCGCGATGCTGCCCTCGCCGAGCCGGGCACTCGGATGCGAGAGGTGCGGCATGCCCCTTGCCCCCAGGATCGGCAGCCCGGCGGCGGTGAGCCGGTCGAACACCGAGCGCCGGCCGACGGGGTCGTGGATCGGCACGAAGACGCCCACGTCGTCCCAGGTCGAGGCCTCGTCCAGGCTCAGGATCGGCAGGCCGTCGTCGTGCGTCGCGCGCGGGTCGGTGTCGGAAATGTAGCCGGCGAGCTCGCTGGAGCCCTGCGCCTGGTAGACGAGATCCAAGGCGACCTGGAGACACGTGCCGCTCGTGCCGAAGCACAGCATCCGTGACGGAATCGAGGCGCCCCCTGGTCGATACACTTCTTCAGAATAGGGTGAGGGGCGGTACCGGAGACAGTGCCCGGGCGGGGAACATCCGGCACGGCGGTATCGCGGGGCTTGGAACATCGCGGGGGCGGAGACGAGTGTGGCGTCAGGGAATCCGGATGCGGTGGGCATCCCGCGGCTGGACCCGGGGCATCCTGAGGCCCTGTTCGATGCCGCCTGGTACCTCGCGAGCTACCCCGACGTGGCGGCCGAGATCGGTCCGGGGGCCGCGTGGGCGCACTTCGTGCTGCACGGCGAGGCCGAGGGCCGGTCTCCCGGGCCCGACTTCGACGCCGAGTTCTACCGGCGCACGCACCTGCCGCTGGAGGGCGATTTCCCGTTCACGCACTACGTGGCCGAAGGGCGTCGGCGGGGACATGCGCCGCGGGTGATCGACGCGAGCGACGAACAGACCCGGAGCGGGATCCGGGCGGCCCTGCGCGGGCGGCTCAACCCCGTGCTGCTTCTCGGCAACGACGCCCGCTCGGCCGGAGGGCCGCTGCTGCTGCTGGAGATCGCTACGCGGTTGCGCGCCCGCGGCCGGTCGCCGATCTTCGTGCTCAAGCAGGGTGGCCCGCTCTTCTCCCGGTTCGCCGCGCTCGGCCCGACGCTGATCGCGGACGAGGGCTGGGACCTGCGCGCGCTCGGTGCCGAGCTGCCGCCGTCGATGCCCGTTCTGGCCAACACCTCGTGGGGCGCACTGCTCGCACAGCGGCTGGGCGTCGCCGGGCGATCGGTGGTGCTGGTGCACGAGATGCCGGACTACATCCTCGCCCAGGATCTGCTCGGGCCGATCTCCCAGGCCCACACCGTGATCACGTCCATGCCGCGGATCGAGGCGGAGCTGAACCGTCTGCTGGAGTCGGCGACGGCGCCCGCCATCGAGACCGTTCTCCCCGGGCTGCAGGCGCCCGCGGTCTCCGCCGGCGGGACGGCGCGCATCCGCCGGGAGATCGCCTCGCGATTCGGCGACGGCAACCCGGTCTTCCTGGGGGCCGGATACGCCGATCAGCGCAAGGGCTTCGACCTGTTCCTGGCGGCGGCGCGGGCGATCGCCGCCCGGGAGCCGCTGGCCGGCTTCATCTGGCTGGGGGACCTGGGGGCGTGGGCCCGCTCGCTCGCCTCCGAGGCCCAGGCTTCGGGGCTGCGTCTGCTGCTGCCCGGGTTCCGCACGGATGCGGGGGATTGGTACGCATCCACCGACGTGTACCTGCTGACCTCGCGCCAGGATCCCGGCCCCACCACGGTGATGGATGCCGCCCGGCTCGGGGTTCCCTTCGTGGGTCTGGCGGCCGACATCGGGCTGCGCGAGCTCGCCGAGATCACGGCGGCGACGGGGGAGTTCGTGGACACCACCGACGAGGTGGCCGAGCGTGCGATGCGGCGACTGGGTACGGAGACGGCGGCGACGCGCAAGGCCAGAGCCGCCTTCGTGCGCGAGTACCGGTCGTTCGACGGCTATGTCGATGACCTCGAGCGCGCGCTGGGCGAGGCGACCCCCGCATCCGTGAGTGTCGGACGGCTCACTCGGGGGCGGGCCCGGGCGCGCCTGATGGTGCTCGATGTGCGGTCGAGCCCGGTGCCGGCGGCCGTCGCGCGCACGGTCGCCGACTCGGTGGACCGCGCCGTGAGGCGGGCGAAGAGGCTCGCGCCTTCCGCCGGTGCGCTCGCGCCCCGGCCGCGGCGGCCGGTGTCGATCGCCGTGGCGCAAGACGCCCTCTCGGCGGAGGGTCGCGAGATCTTGCCCGCTTCGGTGCTCACCGAGCCGGCGGCGGTCGCCGCACTCCGGCCCGGTGCACGCGCGTGGGTGAGCACGCCGGTGCTGCTGTCCGCGGTGAGCGAAGAGGTGGATCTGCACATCCTCCGGCGCCCGGGAGCGGAGCCGTGGCAGCTGGTGAAGGAGCTCGAGCTGGCCGGACGCCGGATCGGCCGGGTGACCCAGCACGACCTGGGCGCTGCTCCTCGGTGGGCGGTCACCGGGGCGCCTCCTCCGCGCCCGCGGCGCCTCCGCGGTGGGGGCGAGCCGCCTCAGCCTCCCGTGGCGCCCGCACCGCACGGACCCGTGCGACTGCCGCGCCGCATCGGGGTGTTCGTGCACGTGTACTACGTCGACCTCGCGGGGGCCATCGCCGACCGCCTGGCGCTGATCGAGCATCCGATCTCCTTGTACGTGTCCACCGACGACGAGCGGAAGGCGGCCGAGATCCGGCGGATGCTGCCCTCGGCCCTGGTGCGGGTGGTGCCGAATCAGGGGCGCGACATCGCCCCGAAGGTGTTCGGCTTCGCGCCGGAACATGCGGAGCACGACGTGGTGCTGCACCTGCACACCAAACGCTCGCCGCACCGGGGCGACCTGGCGGGCTGGTTCGACCACCTGCTGGACTGCCTTCTCCCGAGCTCGGAGGGGATCGACGCCATCCTCGGCCTGTTCGCCGACTCGCCGACGGTGGGGCTGGTCGGCCCGGCGTGGTTCTCGGGACTCAGCCCCACCGTCCTGTGGGGGCCGAACCGCGCGATCGCCGAAGTGCTCACCTGGAACGCCGGCTGGCCGCCGCTGCCCGACGACCGCTACCTCTCGTTCGCGGCCGGCTCGATGTTCTGGGCCCGCTCGAGCGCGCTGCGCCCCCTGCAGGCGCTGGCGATCCCGCCCGAGGCGTTCGGCGACTCCGCCGCCACCGACGGCACCCTCGCGCACGCCGTCGAGCGCCTGATCGGCGTCTCCTGTTCCGTGGCCGGTCTCGAGCAGCTCTTCGTGCTCCCACCGGCGGATCAGCGGGCGGCGGTCGGGGGGTGGGGCTGGGAGGGCGTAAACTTGGTTGGTTCCCCCCTCACGAGAAGATTAGGACAACTCTGTGCTCAGCGTTTCAGACCTGGCGATCCGGGTCGGCGCACGAACCCTCATGGAGGACGTGTCCTTCCGGGTCGGCCCCGGTGAGAAAGTCGGCCTCGTGGGCCGCAACGGCGCCGGCAAGACCACCCTCACGAAGGTGCTCGCCGGCGACCTGCAGCCCGCTGCGGGCGACGTGCACCGCAGTGGCGAGCTCGGCTACCTGCCTCAGGATCCCCGCTCGGGCGACCCCGAGGAGCTGGCGCGAACGCGCATCCTGAACGCCCGCGGTCTCGGGTCGCTGCTGGAGGGGATGACCGAGTCGTCCCTGGCCATGGCCTCCGACGACCCCAAGGTCAGTGCCGCCGCCATGAAGAAGTACGGCAACCTCACCGAGCGCTTCGACGCGCTGGGCGGATACGCCGCCGAGGCCGAGGCGGCCTCGATCGCCAGCAACCTCAGCCTGCCCGACCGCATCCTCGACCAGCCGCTGAAGACGCTCTCGGGTGGCCAGCGGCGCCGCATCGAGCTCGCGCGCATCCTGTTCTCGGATGCCGAGACGCTGATCCTCGATGAGCCGACCAACCACCTCGACGCCGACTCCGTGGTGTGGCTACGCGAGTTCCTGAAGAGCTACAACGGCGGTTTCATCGTGATCTCGCACGACATCGAGCTCGTGGGCGAAACCGTGAACCGCGTGTTCTACCTCGACGCCAACCGCCAGGTGATCGACGTCTACAACATGAGCTGGCGCAACTACCTGCGTCAGCGGGCCGCCGACGAGGAGCGCCGCAAGAAGGAGCGCGTCAACGTCGAGAAGAAGGCCGGCCAGCTGCAGATGCAGGCCGCCCGCTTCGGCGCCAAGGCCTCCAAGGCCGCCGCCGCCCACCAGATGGTGGCGCGCGCCGAGAAGATGCTCTCCGGGCTCGAAGAGGTGCGCGAGGTCGACCGCGTGGCCAAGCTGCGCTTCCCGACCCCGGTCGCCTGCGGCCGCACGCCCCTGATGGCGTCGAACCTATCGAAGAGCTACGGCTCTCTCGAGATCTTCACCGCCGTCGACCTGGCCATCGACCGCGGCTCGAAGGTGGTCATCCTGGGGCTGAACGGCGCGGGCAAGACCACGCTCCTGCGCATCCTGGGCGGGGCCGACACGCCCGACACCGGGCAGATCGAGCCCGGCCACGGCCTGCGGATCGGCTACTACGCCCAGGAGCACGAGACCATCGACGTGAACCGCTCGGTGCTGGAGAACATGGTCTCCGCCTCACCGAACCTCACCGAGACCGAGGCCCGGCGTGTTCTCGGCTCGTTCCTGTTCACCGGCGACGACGGGCACAAGCCCGCCGGTGTGCTCTCGGGCGGCGAGAAGACCCGACTCGCCCTGGCCATGATCGTGGTGTCGGGTGCCAACGTGCTGCTGCTCGACGAGCCCACGAACAACCTCGACCCGGCGAGCCGCGACGAGATCCTGGATGCTCTGGCCCACTACGAGGGCGCGGTCGTGCTGGTCAGCCACGACGAGGGTGCGGTGGAGGCACTCAACCCCGAGCGCGTGCTCATCCTGCCCGACGGCGTGGAAGACCACTGGAACAAGGACTACGCCGACCTGATCTCGCTGGCCTGATCAACCCGAGGCGTCAAACGCACCACCGCCCGCCGGAACTCGATCCGCCACAGAGCTCCGCTGTTTCCGGGGATGATGCCGATGACCCCGTCGGTGCCCGATCGGCGAATGACGTAGTCGAACGACGTCACCTCCAGATGCTCCAATGCAGCGCCGGTGACCGGGTGCGGGAGAAAGAATTCGATCGCCTCGGCTTCTGTGACGGTGAGTGACAGCGGTCTGGCCGTCTGCAGGTCCTCGTCATAGGCGAGGACGTCGATCTCCACTGATGGGCCGCTCAGCCGAAGGGCGGAGATCGGAATGTCGTGCCACCAGATGCTGCTCAGCTCATTTGATGCGGTCATCCAGACAGTGTAATGAGTAAAGCTCGGCGTTATTCAACTCCGGCTGTCGAGGATCTCGTCCTCGACCTGAGCGTCGCTCTTCTTGGCCAGGCGCTTGCGCTCGCGCTCGGCTGCGCGCTCCTGCTCTTCCGGATCGTCTTCGTTCACCCGACGGAACTCCTGCCGGATGATGTAGCCGAGCCCGACGAAACCGAGCAGGCCGAAGCAGAACCACTGGAACGTGTACGAGAGGTGTGCGCCTTCATCCGGCGTCGGCTTGGGCATGGCCATGGGCCGTTCGGCCGGGGCCGGATCCTCGGAGGCAAGGAGGCCGTAGGCACCCGTGTAGGTGGGCTGACCCACCTGGTCCGCGAGCACGGGCAGCTCGATGGTGGCGATCTGACCCGCCACGGCTCCCCGATTGTCCAGGTGCGGCTCGCCGGCCTTGAGACGAGCGACGACGGTGATCTCGCCCGTGGGAGCCGCGGGAATGGCATCCGGAACATCTTGCTTCTGGCCGGTGGGCACCCAACCGCGGTCGACGATGAATACGTCGCCATTCGCGAGCTGGAACGGCACCAGCACGTCGAAACCGACGTCGCCGCCGAGCGGTCGGTTGCGCACGAGGGTCTGGTCGTCGACGAGGTAGTGGCCGGTCATGGAGACGGTGAGCCATTCCTGCGAGACGTCGTACGAGTCCAGCTCGGGGAGCACATCGGCGAGCGGAGTGGGGTCGGCGTCGAAGTTCTCGGCCACCCGGTTGATCTCGGCGACCGCCTCGTCGCGCCGGGCGAGCTGCCACATGGCGAGCATCACGCAGACGATCGCGAACACCACCGTGAGTGCGAGATACCCCGCCCACCGCCGGCTCAGCAGGAAGCGCCAGCCGCCGGTCATGCGCTCACCGCCCCGTTCATCGGCAGTACCTCGAGCGGGAAGTCGCGCGCGGCGAGGAACTCGCGCAGGTAATCGACGTGGTCGTCGCAGGCCAGCCAGATCTTGCGGCGATCTTCGGTGTGGATCTTGGGGTTGCGCCATTCGATCCGCCAGACCGCGTCGGCGCGGCAGCTCGCACGCGAGCACTCTTCGGCAGAGGGCTCGAGACCGAGTCCGATCATGCCCGCGGTCCCGCATCCGGGCCCGCCGCAGCAGGCTCAGCCGGCGGCACGACCGGGCGGTACAGCTCGATCTCGCTCGGCTTCTCGTGACGCCGCATGTTCGAGGTGCCCACGTTGCCGAGCACCACTGCGAAGTAGGGGAGCAGGATGGCGCCGGCGGCGACCACGGCCAGCCACCACCCCTTCACGAACAGCATCAGCACGAGGCAGACGATGCGGATGCCCATGGTGATCAGGTATTTGATCATGCGCTTGCGCCGCTCGTCGTCGGGCGAGGGCGGAAGGCTCGTGAGGGACTGCTGGGCGCTCTTCATGATTCGCTCTAAGCCTACGCTTCGGAAGCCTCTGCCGAGTCGGCCGGCCGCGACGCTGGGCAACTCCTAAGCTGGTAGGGCTCGACCTGCCCCACGACGTTAGGACTTCCGCACTGTGACCACCTCGACCACCCCTCGCACCGTGCTCATCACCGGCGGAAACCGCGGCATCGGCTACGCCCTCGCCGAGGAGTTCGTGGCCCAGGGGCACCGTGTGGCCGTGACGGCGCGCTCCGGATCGGGCCCCGAGGGCACGCTCACCGTCATCGCGGATGTCACCGATGGAGCATCCATCGACGCCGCGTTCACCGAGGTGGAGCAGAAGCTCGGCCCGGTGGAGGTCGTGGTGGCCAACGCCGGCATCACCCGCGACATGCTGCTGATGCGCATGGCGGAGGACGACTTCACCAGCGTGATCGACACGAACCTCACCGGCGCGTTCCGCGTGGTGAAGCGCGCATCGAAGGGGATGCTGAAGGCGCGCTTCGGCCGGATCGTGCTGATCTCGAGTGTGGTGGGGCTCTACGGATCGGCCGGCCAAGTCAACTACAGCGCCTCGAAGAGCGCTCTCGTCGGTCTCGCCCGCTCAGTGTCGCGTGAGCTCGGCGCCCGTGGCATCACCGCGAACGTGGTGGCTCCGGGTTTCATCGAGACCGACATGACCGCCGAGCTGCCTGAGGCTCAGCAGGCCGAGTACAAGAAGAGCATCCCGGCCGGCCGCTACGGCCAGGCCTCCGAGGTGGCCAAGGTCGTGGCCTGGCTCGCCTCCGACGACGCCGCCTACATCACCGGCGCGGTCATCCCGGTCGACGGCGGCCTCGGCATGGGTCACTAGGGCTCGTCTCCTCATGCTCGGGGCCGGACGATGATGGCTCGGAGAACGGCACCTCGTCGGTAGGTGAGGGCCTATTCGTCGCAGCGCGGCACGATGGCCCGCTGGTGCTCGAAGACGGCGAAGTGCCGTTGGACGACGTTGCGTGCCGTGAAGTCGACCTCATCGACCGCGAGCGGCCGACTGCCAGTCCTTCCGTGCCGTCTTCTGTCGCCGGTCTCGTCGTAGGGCTGCGGCATCACCCCGACGATGTCCGCATGGAGAGAGGACACTGGACAGAGCGATGACACCGGACAGCCCATGATGTGCACGCCCTGTCTTCACGGGCCCGATCGGGTCATCTCCCTGGCTGGGCTGGACCGCCAGGGATCTCCAACTGCCCCGAGTTCGAGCAGGCACCCGTCGACCCAGCCATGACCATCGTCGGCAAGCGCGGAGCGCGCGGCAGCCCGGTGCGCTTCCATGGCCGGATGGTTGGCCTGACGGATGGGCTGCCGCGCGCTCCGCGCTTGCCCTCGATGACCGTGCCCGATTCTCAGAGACGGGCAGGCCTGATCAGGCGGCTGGGAGGCGGAGGGTGCGTCGCCGGGTGGTCGGGATCGGTGTCTGAGCGATGTCGATCGACCTCGGTGGGATGAGGTGCGGCACACCCGCAAGCATGGTCAGTTTCCAGGCTGACTTGTGCAGGTGCGAGTGATGGAAGTGACACAGCAGGACGCCGTTGTCGATATCCGTGCGTCCCGGTCCCTGGAGCGAACGATCCGGACGAGTCATAGCCCCCGGGCCGGGCCGGCGTCAGCCTCGGAGACCGAGCAGGGGGAGTAGCTGGCTGAGGTCGCGGCGGTTCATCACGAGGTCGGCCTGGGCACGCACCACGGGGCGCGCGTCGAACGCCACCGAGAGACCCGCGACCTCCATCATGCGTAGGTCATTGGCGCCGTCACCCACCGCGACGGTGTGTGACGCCGGGATGCCGTGCTCGCCCGCCCACTCGAGCAGAGCATCCGCTTTGCTCTGAGGATCGATGATCGGGCCACTGACGGTGCCGGTGAGGTGACCGCCGGCGATTCCGAGCCGGTTCGCCCGCCAGTAGTCGAGGCCGAGCGTCGAGGCCAGCGGATCGAGGATCTCGTGGAAACCGCCGGAGACCACACCCACGACGCTCCCGTGCTCGTGCAGGGTAGCGATCATCTCGGGCACTCCCCGGGTGACCTCGATGGCGCTGCGCACCTTTTCGAAGCACGAGACCGGAAGCCCCGCCAGGGTGGCCACCCGTTCCCGCAGGCTCTCGGCGAAGTCGATCTCGCCGCTCATCGCACGCTCGGTGATCGCCGCCACCTCGGCGTGACGCCCGGCGAGGTCGCCGAGCATCTCGATCACCTCGTTCTCGATCAGCGTCGAATCGACGTCGAGCACCACGAGGAAGCGGGGATCAGGCATGCAGCCAGGTTACTGAACGAACGACACTCCCAAGGAACGCCCGACCCGCAGGACGACCCAGGCGTCAGGGAACGACGCGGACTCCCTTACCGACCACGGTGATCCCCGAGTCGGTCACCGTGAAGCCGCGTTCCCGGTCACGATCGGCGTCGATGCCCACCTGGGCCCCGGCCGACACGACGACGTTCTTGTCCAGGATGGCCCGGTGCACCACGGCGTCGGGCTCGATGTGCACACGGTCGAAGAGCACCGACTGCCGCACCAGGGCGCCGGAGTCGACGGTCGTCCACGGCCCGACGACACTGCCCTCGACGCGGGCACCCGAGATGAGGCATCCGAGGGACACGATCGACTCGACCGTCACCCCGGGGTTGCCCTTGCTGTCGCGCACGAACTTCGCGGGCGGCGAGTTCAGCTGCTGGGTGTAGATGGGCCAGGTCTCGTTGTAGAGGTTGAACACGGGCAGGGCGGAGATCAGGTCTTGGTGGGCGTCGTAGAACGAGTCGATGGTTCCCACGTCGCGCCAGTAGTAGCGGTCGCGGTCGGTGGACCCGGGTACGTCGTTGCGGTTGAGGTCGTAGACCGCCGCGTTGCCGCGCGCCACGAAGTCGGGGATGATGTCGCCGCCCATGTCGTGGCTGGACTCGGGCTTCTCGCCATCGCGGATGACCGCGTCGATCAGCTGGTCGGCGTCGAAGATGTAGTTGCCCATCGAGGCGAGCACCTCGTCGGGGGAGTCGACGAGACCCTGCGGGTTCTTGGGCTTCTCGAGGAACTCCGAGATCAGCGTGGGGTCGTCGGCATCCGTCTGGATGACGCCAAACTGGTCGGCCAGGCTGATCGGCTGACGGATGGCGGCGACCGTGGCGCCGCGCCCCGACTCGATGTGCGCCTGAATCATCTGGTCGAAGTCCATCCGGTACACGTGGTCGGCGCCGACCACGACGACGATGTCGGGGTTCTCGTCGCGGATGAGGTTGAGGCTCTGCAGGATGGCGTCGGCCGATCCGCTGAACCAGCGCTTGCCGAGGCGCTGCTGCGCGGGCACGGATGCCACGTACGAGTTGAGCAGGCCGTCGAGGTGCCAGGTCTGCGAGACATGGCGGTCGAGGCTGTGCGACTTGTACTGCGTGAGCACCACGATCTGCCGCAGCCCCGAGTTCACGAGGTTGGAGAGCGCGAAGTCGATGAGGCGATAGCCGCCTCCGAAGGGTACGCCCGGTTTGGCCCGGTCGGCCGTGAGGGGCATGAGTCGCTTGCCCTCACCTCCGGCCAGAACGATGCCGAAGATCTTCTTTGATGCAGCCATAGCCCCCACCCTAATGAGGTTTCGCCCGGGTGGTACTACCGTTCAACTATGCGAGTCGACGTCATTACCCGTGAATATCCGCCCGAGGTCTACGGAGGAGCCGGCGTGCACGTCGCCGAGCTGGTGAAGGGCCTGCGCGAGCATCTGGAGGTGGCGGTGCGGTGCTTCGGCGCTCCCCGCTCCGAGGAGGGCGTCTTCGCCTACGGCGTGCCCGCCGAGCTGGCCGGGGCCAACCCGAGCCTGACGACGTTGGGCGTCGACCTTCAGATCGCCGAGGCGGTGGCCGGCACATCCCTGGTGCACTCGCACACCTGGTACGCCAACGCGGCCGGCCGTCTCGCCTCGCTGCTGCACGACGTACCTCACGTCGTGACCGCGCACTCCCTCGAGCCGCTGCGCCCGTGGAAGGCCGAGCAGCTCGGCGGCGGCTACCGCATCTCGTCGCAGATCGAGAAGGATGCGTTCGAGAACGCCGATCAGGTGATCGCCGTGAGCAACGGCATGGCCCGTGACATCCTGCGCTCGTACCCGGCGCTGGACGAGTCGAAGCTCGTGACCGTCTACAACGGCATCGACCTCGCCACCTGGAAGCCCACGCACGACGACGCCGTGCTGGAGCGCCTCGGCATCGAGAAGGATCGGCCCACCGTCGTCTTCGTGGGCCGGATCACGCGTCAGAAGGGTCTGCCCTACTTCTTGCGCGCCATCGCCCAGCTGCCGGCCGACGTGCAGGTGGTGTTGTGTGCGGGCGCACCCGACACGCCCGCCATCCTCGATGAGGTCGCCGGCGCGGTGCGCACGCTCCAGGAGACCCGCGGCGGCATCGTCTGGGTCGAGGAGATGCTGCCCCAGCCGCAGCTCGCGGCCGTACTGACCGCGGCGACCGTGTTCGTCTGCCCCTCGGTGTACGAGCCCCTCGGCATCGTGAACCTCGAGGCGATGGCCTGCGGCCTGCCCGTCGTCGGCACCGCGACCGGCGGCATCCCGGAGGTCGTCGACGACGGCGTCACCGGCCTGCTCGTGCCGATCGACCAGCTGCAGGACGGCACCGGCACGCCGACCGACCCCGATCGCTTCGTGAGCGACCTGGCCCGGGCGCTCACCGAGGTGGTCTCCGACCCGGAGCGCGCCGCGCGGATGGGTGTCGCAGGCCGAGCTCGGGCCGAGGCCGAGTTCAGCTGGGGCGCGATCGCCTCCCAAACCGCCGACATCTACCGCGCGCTGGTGCGATAGTCGTCGACGGGTTCGTTAGGCTTGCCTCATGCCCAATGTGCTCGACCTTGAAGACGTTTCTGTTGTGCGGGATGGCAACCCCATCCTGAGCGGTGTGAACTGGAAGGTCGACGGCGATCAGCGCTGGGTGGTGCTCGGCCCCAACGGCGCGGGCAAGACCACGCTGCTGCAGATCGCGGCCGCGATGAACCACCCCTCCGGCGGCACGGTGCACGTGCTCGACGGCAAGCTCGGCGAGGTCGACCTGTTCGAACTGCGGCCGCGGGTGGGCTTCGCCTCCAGCGCGATGGCCCGGCGCTTCCCGCCGAACGAGACCGTGCTGAACGTCGTGCTGACGGCGGCCTACTCGGTCACCGGCCGCTGGAACGAGCAGTACGAGGAGATCGACCTGCGCCGCGCCCAGCGCGTGCTGAACGAGTGGAACCTCGACCACCTCGCCGAGCGCCTCTTCGGCTCGCTCAGCGACGGCGAGCAGAAGCGCGTGCAGATCGCCCGCTCGGTGATGACCGACCCCGAGCTGCTGCTGCTCGACGAGCCGGCCGCTTCGCTCGACCTGGGCGCCCGCGAGGAGCTGCTGCAGCTGCTCGGCGGCTACGCCAGCGCCCCCGAGGCGCCCGCGATCGTGATGGTGACCCATCACGTCGAGGAGATCCCCGTGGGCTTCACGCACGCGCTGCTGCTGAACAAGGACGGGATCGTGGCCAGTGGGCCGCTCGGCGAGATCCTCACCTCCGAGAACCTCGAGACGACGTTCGGCCTGCCGATCGCGCTCTCCTCGGAGGACGGCCGCTACACCGCCCGCGCGGCCTGACACGCCGGGCATCCGCTCTGGAAGCCTGCCCGGGTATCTGGTAGGCTCTTCCCTTGGTCCGCCTCGTCAGACCAAAGATTTCCGACCCCCATGCTGTGAAACTAGGACACCACTATGAAGACTGACATCCACCCCAAGTACGAAGCAGTCGTCTTCCGCGACCTCGCGTCGGGCGCCACCTTCCTCACCCGTTCGACCGTCGGCTCCGCCAAGACGATCGAGTGGGAAGACGGCAACACCTACCCGGTAATCGATGTCGAGATCTCGTCGGAGTCGCACCCGTTCTACACCGGCAAGCAGCGCATCCTCGACTCCGCCGGCCGCGTGGAGAAGTTCAACACCCGCTACAAGGGCTTCGGCGGCGGCAGCAAGTAGTCTTTCCGCAATCACACGCACGAGAACCCCGTCGGCTTCGGCCGGCGGGGTTCTTCGTCTGCCTGGGTGCCGAGTGGTCAGGTGGGGCCGAGCGGCCAGGTGGGATGAGCGATGAGGCGGGACCGAGCGCTCAGGCGGCGCCGAGCGTCAGGCGGAGCGGGGAACGGCCTCGGGCCAGCCTCGGCGGGAGGTGAAGGCCGGGTCTTTGGTGCGACGCATGTAGTCCTCGAAGGAGTCGCATTGGGCCTCGTGCCAGCCGATCTGCGCCTCGTGCAGCGCGCGCGGGGTGAGGTCGAGCTCGATCGGGAACTTCGTGGCCAGCGCCTGCGCCACCCGGCCCGCGGCGATCGCGTCGGCTCCGGCGTCGTGCGCGTCGGTGAGTGAGACGCCGTAGTTGCCCGCCGCCGCCTCGAGCGTGCGCTTGCCCTTGCGGTAACGGTCGACCTGCTTGTCGATCACCAGGGGATCGATCACCGGAGACGGCGACTCCAGCGGCGCGACGCCGTGCCGCACCGACTCGCGGTTGAGCAGCGTGAGGTCGTAGGGCGCGTTGTACACCACGAGTGCGTAGCCGTCGGCGAAGGCCCGGCGCAGCTCGTCGACGATCTCGCCCACCACCTCGGCCGCGGGCCGCCCCTCGGCCCGCGCGCGCTCGGTGGTGACACCGTGCACCGCTGTGGCCTGCTCGGGGATCTCGACGCCCGGATCGGCCAGCCAGTCGCGGCGTCGCACCGTGCGGCCCGCGGCATCCAGCAGCGAGATGTTGGCGGTGACGACGCGGCTGGTCTCGACGTCGATGCCCGTGGTCTCGAGGTCGAACACCGCGAGCCGCGAGGCCCAGGCGGGAACGTAGACGGGGGCTTCCGGATGCCCGGACTCGCCGTCGAAGGCCATCGGCTCGTCGTCGAAGGCGGGGTCGTACGGCGGGGCCTCCGGCGGCACCGTCGCGTGCGTGCGGGTGACCTTCTCGGTGACCGTCAGCGACATCGTGACCGACCGCTCGACCGTGACCGACCGCTCCACCACCTCGGGTGCCGGGGGAGCGGCGTGCTTGCCCCGGTGGCGGTGCAGGCCGATGGCCTCTCCGCCGAGGCTCTCTTCGGGCAGATCGAACAGCGGAACCGGGATGTCTCTGTCGGTCACGCCCTACCGTCCTTGTTCCTGTTCGGTGGGCTGGCCGACGTGCAGCCAGTAGAAGGCCTGGGTGCCGAAGGTGAGCGTGACGCTGCCGTTCTCGTCGAACGACGGGAACTCCGCGTGCCCGAAGAGGTCGAACAGTCGGCGGCCGGCGAACTGGGGTGCGGTGATGGTGGCCGACACCGGGTTGTGCGCGAAGCTGAAGACGCAGAGCACGTCTTCCGGCCCGTCGCCGAAGTAGGCGCCGGAGCCCTCGTACGAGCGCACGAAGGCCAGCACCGACTCGTGGTCGCTCTTCAGCACCTCCATGCTGCCGAGGCCGAAGGTGGGATGGGCCTTCCGCACGTGGATGACGTTGCGCACCCAGTGCAGCAGCGATCGCGACTGCGCCAGCTGCGACTCCACGTTCACGAGGTTGTAGTTGTACACCAGCGACTGCACCACCGGCAGGAACAGTTTGCCGGGGTCGGCGGTGGAGAACCCGGCGTTGCGGTCGGGCGTCCACTGCATGGGCGTGCGCGAGGAGTCGCGGTCGGGCAGCCAGATGTTGTCGCCCATCCCGATCTCGTCGCCGTAGTAGAGGAACGGCGAGCCCGGCAGCGCGAACAGCAGGGCGTGCGCCAGCTCGAGCTCGGCGCGCGAATTGTCGAGCAGGGGCGCGAGACGGCGCCGGATGCCGATGTTCGAGCGCATCCGCGGGTCGTAGGCGTACCAGCCGTACATCGCCTGCCGGTACTCCTCCGACACCATCTCGAGGGTCAGCTCGTCGTGGTTGCGCAGGAACACGCCCCAGGCGGCGCCCTCAGGGATGTCGGTGGTCTCCGAGAGCACCCGGATGAGCTCGTCGGCCTTCTGCGACCGGAGCGAGTAGTAGATGCGGGGCATCACCGGGAAGTCGAACGCCATGTGGCACTCCGGCTCCTCGTCGGTGCCGAAGAAGGCCGCCACCTCGCGGGGCCACTGGTTGGCCTCGGCCACCAGCATCCGCCCCGGGTACTCGGTGTCGATCATCTCGCGCAACCGCACGATGTAGTCGTGCGTCTTGGGCTCGCCCTCGCCGTTGCCCTCGTCGGACTCGAACAGGTAGGGGATGGCATCCAGCCGCAGCCCGTCGACCCCCATGTCGAGCCAGAACCGGCAGACGTCGAAGATGGCCTCCTGCACGGCCGGGTTCTCGAAGTTGAGGTCGGGCTGGTGCGAGAAGAAGCGGTGCCAGAAGAACTGCCGGCGCACCGGGTCGAACGTCCAGTTCGACTCCTCGGTGTCGACGAAGATGATGCGGATGTTCTCATACTTCTCGTCGGTGTCGCTCCACACGTAGAAGTCGCCGTAGGGGCCCTCGGGGTCGGCCCGGGACTGCTGGAACCACTCATGCGCATCCGAGGTGTGGTTGAGCGGGAAGTCCATGATGATGCGCATGTTGCGCTCGTGGGCCTTCGTGACCAGGTCGCGGAACTCCTCGACCGTGCCGTACTCGGAGAGCACCGAGGTGAAGTCGGAGACGTCGTACCCGCCGTCGCGCAGCGGCGACTGGAAGAACGGGGGGAGCCAGAGGGCGTCGATGCCGAGCCACTGCAGGTAGTCGAGCTTGGAGATGAGCCCGGCGATGTCGCCGAAGCCGTCGCCGTTCGAGTCGACGAAGGAGCGGATCATCACCTCGTAGAACACCGATCGCCGATACCACTGCGGGTCGAGGGTGAGGCCCGGAGTCTGGATGGGTGCGGTGTAGTTCACAGGGATCCTTTCGGATGACGATCGGCCGGCTCGTGCATACCTGGCTTCACGATAGCCCAGGTCACCGACACCGCCAGGGGTGCGGCCCGGCGGGCGCGTCGGCCCGGCCCCGTCGCATCCGCCCCGTCTATGCTGGAGCGGATGACCGTCGCCTCGCCCTACGCCCCCGAACTCGCCCGGATGCCCGTCACCACGCGGGTGCTGCCCGTGCGGGGGAGCGAGACGCACGTCTGGGAGTACGGATCGGGCGGGCAGGATGCCGACGCCCGCCGCGAGGCCGCCACACTCGTGATCGTGGTGCACGGCTACCGCGGCGACCACCACGGGCTCGAGCCGGTGATCGCCCAGCTGAACCGGCCCGGCTACCGGATCGTCGCACCCGACCTGCCGGGATTCGGCGTGTCGACCCCGATGGACGCCGTGCACGATCTCGACGGGTACGTCGACTGGCTGCACGCCTTCGTCGAGGTGGTGCGCCCCGAGTCGCCGGATGCGCGGGTGGTCATCGTCGGCCACTCGTTCGGATCGATCGTGGTGGCGGCCTCGATCGCCGGAACCTTCGGCATCCCCGTCGACGCCGCCGTGCTCATCAACCCGATCGCCGCCCCCGCGCTCAAGGGCCCCCGGGGCGTCATGACGCGGATCGCCATCGGTTACTACCAGCTCGGCGCGGCGGTGCCCGAGAGGCTCGGCCACGTGCTGCTGTCCAGCCCCGTGATGGTGCAGGTGATCAGCGTCACGATGGCCAAGACGACGAACCGGTCCCTGCGCCGCTGGATCCACGACCAGCACCACCGCTACTTCAGCGCGTTCGCGAACCGCACCGTGGTGCTCGACGCCTTCCGCGCCTCGGTCAGCAACGACGTCAGCGAGTACGCGGAGCGGATCACCGCCCCGACCCTGCTGATCGCCGCCGACAAGGACGACATCACGCCGCTCGCCGCCCAGCACCGCCTGCAGGAGGCCATGCCCGACGCGCGGCTGGTGGTGCTCGACGACGTCGGGCACCTCATCCACTACGAGCGCCCGATCGAGGCGGCGGCGGCGATAGACGCGTTCCTCGAGCCCGCGTCGTGAAGCTCGTCGTCGACTGCCGGTACACGCGGATCGGCCGCCATGACGGCATCAGCCGCTACACCGCGGGCGTCGTCACAGCGCTCAAGGCGCTGGTGGACGCGAACGATCCGGCCGTGGCCGGTGTCGAACTCGCCATGGTGATCAGCGACGAGCGCCAGCTCGCCATGCTGCCCGACCTGCCGTGGCAGAAGGTCTCCGGCCCCACGAGCGTGCGCGAGCCGCTGGTCGCCCTGCAGGTCAACGCGCTGAAGCCCGACGTGGTGTTCAGCCCGATGCAGACCATGGGCACCACGGGCCGTCGCTACACGCTCGCGCTCACGGTGCACGACCTCATCTACTACTCCAACCCCGAGCCCCCGCACGACCTCCCGGCGTTCGTCCGCGTGCTCTGGCGGCTCTACCACAAGGCCTGGTGGCCGCAGCGGCTGCTGCTGAACCGGGCGGATGCGGTGGTGACGGTCTCCGAGACCACCCGCGGGCTTATCGCCTCCCACCAGCTCACCAAGCGGCCCGTCGTCGTGGCGCGGAACGCCGCCGATCTGCCTCCCGCCGAGCGCGCGGCGGAGGCGGCCGACGACGCGGCGGCCCGATCCGGAGCCCGCTCGGTGCTCTACATGGGCTCGTTCATGCCCTACAAGAACGTCGAGACGCTCGTGCGCGCCGTGGCGGAGCTGCCCGGCTACACGCTGCACCTGCTGAGCCGGGCGACGGATGCCGACAAGGCCCGGCTGCGGGCGATCGACCCGGAGGCGCGTCTGGAGTTCCACGACGGCGTCAGCGACGAGGAGTACCACGCACTGCTGCAGCAGGCGACGGCGCTCGTGACGGCCTCGCTCGACGAAGGCTTCGGCATCCCGCTGGTGGAGTCGATGGGGTTCGGCACGCCGGTCGTGGTCAGTGACATCCCCGTGTTCCGGGAGATCGGGGCATCCGCAGCCCTCTACGCGCCGGCGCGCGACCCGCACGCATTCGCCCGCGCCATCCGCTCGCTCGAAGACCCCGGCGCGTGGCGTGCCCGCTCGATCGCCTCGCGCACGCAGGCGGAGACGTTCAGCTGGGAAGCGTCAGCTCGAGCGCTAGCGGAGCTCGCGACCGGACCTCTTCGGGGATCGCCTCGCCGTTGAACTCGGAGATGGAGAGGTGCCCGTCGTCGACCACGAAGTCGTGCGCCGATCCGTTCGGGATCATCTGCCCCTGCTGAGGCAGCGCCCGGTCGGTGACGTACCGGATGAGGGAACCGATCACGCCGCCGTGCGAGACCACGATCAGCGACTCGCCGGGGTGCTCCTCGGCCAGCGCCTCGAGGGCGGGCAGCACGCGGGCGACGACCTCGGAGCGGCGTTCGCGGCCGGGCACGACGTTCATCGGATGCCCGGGGAAGCGCTCGGCGATCTGCTCGGCGTTCAAGCCCTCGACCTCGCCGTAGCTGCGCTCCACCAGCTCGGGCACGAGTTCGACCCCGTCGAGTCCGAGTTCGGCCGCGATGATCTCGGCGGTCTCGCGGGCCCGGCCGAGGGGGCTCGCCACGACGCCGTCCCACTGCCGCTCGGCCAGCACCCGGCCGGTCTCGCGAGCCTGCTCGCGGCCGGTCTCGTTCAGGGGCACATCCGTGCTGCCCTGGATGCGCTTCTGGAAGTTCCAGTCGGTCTGGCCGTGCCGCACGAAGGTGAAGGTAGTCATCCCCGTCAGTCTACGGGGCGTGGCCGGACGGGGACGAGGCTGCGTCAGGGGAGGAGGCGGGCGGCGAGTGCGGTGAGGGTCTCGGCGGCGCCGGCGTCGATCTTGAGGGTGGCGCGGTTGTCGCCCTTGGTGAGGCCGCGGTTGACGATCACGATCGGCAGCTTGCGTCGGCGGGCCTGCTCGAGCAGCCGGATACCGGAGTTGACCACGAGCGAGGAGCCGGCGATCAGCATGGCCTCGGACGACGCCACCATCGAGGCGGCCTCGGCGAACTTCTCGGTCGGCACGAACTCGCCGAAGAACACCACGTCGGGCTTCAGCACGCCGCCGCAGACGGTGCAGGCGGGCACCTCGAAGGCCTCGTACTCGGCCACGTCGGCGTCTCCGTCGGGCGCCATCCGCACCAGCTCGGGTTCGGTGAGCCACGGGTTGGCCGTGCTGATCCGCTCGGCGATCGAGGCGCGGGCGAAGGTCTGGCCGCAGCTGAGGCAGTTCACGCGGTCCATCGAGCCGTGCAGGTCGACGAGGTGGCGGGTGCCGGCGCGGGCGTGCAGACCGTCGACGTTCTGCGTGACGACACCGTTCACCACGCCGGCGTCTTCGAGCTCGGCCAGGATGCGGTGGGTGTCGTTGGGGGCGGCGGCGTCGAACATCCGCCAGCCCAGGTGGCTGCCCGCCCAGTAGCGCTTGCGGTAGGAGGCGCTCGCGAGGAACTGGTCGAAGGTCATCGGGTTGCGAGGCGGTGCGCCCTCGCCGCGGTAGTCGGGAATGCCCGAGTCGGTGCTGACGCCGGCGCCGGTGAGCACCACGACGCGCTTGCCCTCGAGGATCTGCGCCGCCTCCCGGACGGCGTCGTCGAGGGCTGGGGAGAGCGCTATTGCGACAGCCGGTGAGGCCGGCGCATCCGGAGCGGACGACACGAGCGGAACCATGACACCTCCACGCCGGCGATGGGGCCCGGCACCACGAGTCTAAACAGCGAAGTTTTCCGGAATGTTTCCGGCCTGGCAGAGTTGGGGGTGAATTCTTCGACCAGAGAGGCCCTCGTGCCCGTCATCCCCATCGCCGCGCTCGCGGACGCGCGCCTGGAGCATCCGGGCCTCGCCGACTACGCCGACCTCACGGATGTGGCCCTCCGCCGCATCCTGGAGCCGGCCGGCGGCCTGTACCTGGCCGAGTCGAGCAAGGTGATCGCGAGGGCCGTCGAGGCCGGCCACCGGCCGCGTTCGGTGCTGCTGCAGGAGAAGTGGCTGCCCGAGCTGGCGTGGGTGGGGGAACGGTTCCCGGATGTGCCGATCTACGTCGCCTCGGACCCGCAGCTCGAGCAGCTGACCGGGTTCCAGATGCACCGCGGTGCACTGGCGTCGATGCACCGGCCCGAGCTGCCTTCGCTGTCGTCGCTACTGACGGATGCCCGTACCGTGGTGGTGCTCGAGGACATCGTCGACCACACCAACGTGGGCGCGGCCTTCCGCTCGGCGGCGGGGCTCGGGGCGGATGCGGTGCTGATCAGCCCGCGCTGCGCCGATCCGCTCTACCGGCGCAGCGTGCGGGTGAGCATGGGCACGGTGCTGCAGGTGCCGTGGACGCGCATCGGGGAGTGGAAGGAGGCCGCGCCGGCGCTCCACGAGGCGGGCTTCACGATCGCCGCGCTCGCGCTCGGCGACGACTCGATCCCGCTGCCGGAGTTCACGGCCTCGCTCCCCGAGCGCGTGGCGATCGTGCTCGGCACGGAGGGCGACGGCCTCAGCCGCCGAGCCCTGGCGGCGGCCGACGTGCGGGTCGAGATCCCGATGCTGCACGGTGTCGACTCCCTGAACGTGGCCTCGGCGAGCGCCGTGGCCCTCTACGCCCTCCGCTTCGCGTCTCACCGCTCCGCTAAGTAGCGGCCGTGTATCGTTCTTCGATAACATCGAATATCGATACAAGGGGGCGCGATGACCAGTTCACCAGCACGGGATACGCAGACGGTCCAGCCCACGCGGGCCACGAGGGCGCCGCTGTTCCGGGTCGTGCGAGTCGTGCTGCTCGTCGTCGCCGGGTTCGTCGTTCTCGGTGACCTCATGCAGGCGTTCACCGTCGTCACCGGCCGATTCCTGCTCGCCCTCGGCGGCGCCGACCCGCGGATGCCGTTGGACAGCCTGCCCCAACTCTTGCAGGCCGAGCTGCGCGAGGGGGCGAGCGGCACGCTCGCCGACGCCGACCTGCTGCTGCGGGTGCTGGGAGCCCTGCCGAGCGTGCTGCACGCCGTGACGATCGCGGTCGCCGTGGTGTTCTTGGTGAAGGCGCTGGAGGGGATCGCCGCCGGCCGCCCGTTCGACCGCCGGGTTCTGGTGGACTGGCGCATCCTGAGCATCGCCCTGCTGGCGGGAGGGATCGCGCAGGGTCTGGCCGACACCGCGGCGGTTCTCTACCTGAACACCCGGATCGGGCTGCTCTTCGGAGCGGGCCTCGTCACCCCCGACGAGACGGACGCCTTCCTGGGCGGCGACTACCGGGCGATCGGCACGGACGCGCCGCAGTGGCCGGTGTACCTCGTCATCGGCGGCCTGGTGGCGCTGGCGCTCACGACGGCCTTCCGGGCCGGAGCCCGACTCGAGCGGGAGGCGGAGGGCGTTGTCTGATTCCCGCGAAGACGAGCCGGCGGATGGGGGTGTGCACCGCATCCGGTGCCATCTGGATGCGGTGCTGGCGGAGCGAGGTATGACCCTGACCGAGCTCTCCGCCCGCACGGGCATCACCATGGCCAACCTCTCGATCCTGAAGAACAACCGTGCGAAGGCGATCCGCTTCACCACACTGACGCTCGTCTGCGACGCGCTCGGCTGCACCCCCGCCGAGCTGTTCTCCCTCGAGGTCTGACCGCTCGTCACGTCGGGGGAGGGAACGCAAGGGGGCCCGGGATATCCGGATGCGGCGCAGGGTGGGGGAAGGACGGCACCGCGCCGTCGAGGGCCATCGGAGGCACCGCATGTATTTCCACGCACAAGACTGGATCAACGACATCGCCACGGACGAGCCGGATCCGGCCGCCGCGAACGCGCTGCAAGAGGGTCTCGGCGGGCAGTTCGGCGAGATGCGCACGATGATGCAGTACCTCTTCCAGGCCATGAACTTCCGCGGCCCCGCCGCCAAGCCGTACCGCGACCTGATCCAGGGCGTCGGCACCGAGGAGATCAGCCACGTCGAGCTGATCGGCACCACCATCTCGCGCCTGCTCGACGGGGCTCCCGGGTACTCGGGCAAGAAGACCGACCCCCTCGACACCCCCGGTGCCGGCGGCGCGACGCCGTTGAGCATCGCGCTGGACACAGGGAACATCCACCACTACCTCGTCGGCGCGCAGGGCGCCCTCCCGGTCGACGCCGCGGGCAACCCGTGGCTCGGCAGCTACGTCTACAACTCGGGCAACCTCGTGCTCGACCTGCTCTACAACCTCATGCTCGAGTCGACCGGTCGCCTGCAGAAGTGCCGCATCTACGAGATGACCGCCAACAAGACGGCCCGCTCGACCATCGCCTACCTGATCGTGCGCGACCAGGCCCACGAGAACGCCTACGCCAAGGCGCTCGAGACGCTCGGCATCGACTGGAAGAAGAGCCTGCCGATCCCGAAGACCAACGCCGAGAAGTTCCCCGAGGTGAAGAAGCTCGTCGACCTGGGGCTGCAGAGCAAGCAGTTCTCCTTCGACCTGAAGGGCGAGTCGGAGGCGGGCCGCATCTTCCAGGGCGCGTCGCCCTCGAACGACGGCACCCAGCTGGATGCCACCGAGCAGGCGCCGAAGGGCGTGCCCTCGTTCATCGCCCCCGAACGCCTCGAGGAGTTCTCGCCGGGGCTGGACGCCGATCTGCTGAAGCTCATCCAGACCACGGCGGAGATGGAACTCGCCGAGGTGTCGGGGGAGTACGGCCCCGTCACCGCCGCCTAGGCTCCGGGGCGCTTCTCGGCCATCACCCCCGTTAGCATCCGACCTCCTCGTCCCGCCGGACGAGGAGGCAGCCGGATGCCCGCACCGCGCCAGAGTGGCGCATCCGGGGGTCGCGAGCCGCTATATGCTTCCTCTACCTGATCCGAGGAGGCATTTGGTGTCCGAGAAGCGCTCTGCTCCCGCAGTCGACCCCACACCCACCGGCAGCAAGGGGCTGGCCGCCGGCACACTCGGTCTGTTCGGCTCCACTGTGATCGGTCTGGCCTCGACCGCCCCGGTCTACTCGCTGGCCGCGACCGTCGGCTTCGTGGTGCTCGCCGTGGGTGCTCAGGCGCCGATCGCGATGATCCTGGCGTTCATCCCGATGTTCCTCACGGCCTACGCCTATCGCGAGCTGAACCGGGCCGTGCCCGACTGCGGCACCGCCTTCACCTGGGGCACCAAGGCCTTCGGGCCCTGGGTGGGCTGGATGGCCGGCTGGGGCGTGGCCGTGGCCGGCATCATCGTGCTGGCGAACCTCGCCCAGATCGGCAGCAAGTACCTCTGGCTGCTGACGAACAACCCCGACCTGTACGACAACGTGTTCCTGGTCACCGCCACGGGTGTGGTGTTCATCGCCCTGATGACCTTCATCAGCATCCGGGGCCTGCAGATCGGCGAACGGCTGCAGAACGTGCTGCTCGGCGTGCAGTACGTCGCGCTCATCCTGTTCGTGATCCTGGCCCTCTGGGCCGTCTTCACCGGCACCGCCCCCGAGGGGTCGACCGTGCCGCAGGCCGACTGGTTCAACCCCTTCGCCTTCACCTCGCTCTCGGGCTTCACCGAGGCCATCCTGCTGTGCCTGTTCATCTACTGGGGCTGGGACACCTGCCTGGCACTGAACGAGGAGACGAAGGATCCGGAGCGCACCCCCGGCCGCGCCGCCGTGCTGTCGACGGTCATCCTGCTGGTCACCTACGTCTCGGTCACCGTGGCGGCGATGTCGTTCGCCGGCCTCGGCGACTCCGGTCTCGGCCTCGGCAACGAGGAGAACTCGGGCGACGTCTTCCTGGCCCTGAAGGACGCGATCTTCGGCCCCTGGGCCTGGCTGCTCGTGATCGCCGTCTGCGTCTCGGCCATCTCCTCGACGCAGACCACCATCCTCCCGACCGCCCGCGGCACCTTGGCGATGGCCACCTACCGTGCTCTGCCCGAGCGCTTCGGGCGCATCAACCCGGCCTTCAAGACCCCGCGCTTCGCCACGATCTTCATGAGCGTGGTGGCCATCACCTTCTACGTGGGCATGACGCTGGTGAGCGAGAACGTGCTCTCGGACACCATCCTCTCGATCGGCCTGGCGATCGCGTTCTACTACGCGATCACGAGCTACGCCTGCGTGTGGTTCTTCCGCAAGGAGATCTTCACCTCCGTGCGCAACTTCCTGTTCAAAGGACTGTTCCCGCTGATCGGCGGGCTCATGCTCACCGCCGCGTTCATCCAGTCGGCCATCGACATGTACGACCCCGAGTACGGGTACACGGTCATCTTCGGCATCGGCGGAGTGTTCGTGATCGGCGTCGGGTCGCTCCTGGTCGGCGTGGTGCTCATGCTGGTGTGGTTCTTCTTCGCCCAGTCGAAGCCGTTCTTCCGCGGCGAGAGCCTGAACCGCGACACCGAGGTGCTGGCGCCCGAAGACGAGCAGCTCATCCCGCGCTCGGTCGACGGGGGACTGATGTAGCGGGCGCGACCCTGTGCGATCGAAGCTCCCAGCGCCCTCCCCTTAGGATTACCGGGTGAGTCCTGCCAGCCGTGCCGTGTACCGGCGCCGCAGGATCGTGGTGCTGGGAGTGCTCGTCGTCGTCGCCCTCCTCGGCAGCTACCTGCCGGTCGCGTTGCTGGCCCCGGTGCCGGCCGCCTCGGCCACGATCCCGGATGCACCCGGGCAGTCCGTCGAGGCCGTCGCCCTGGCGACTCCCTCCGCCGGGTCCAGCGCCATCGGCATCGGCAGCACCGGTACCGTGCTGGCCGGAACGACCCTCGGTACCAGCGGCAGCGCCGATCCGGTGCCCATCGCGAGCATCACCAAGTCGATCACCGCGCTCGTCGTGCTCGACGCGATGCCGATTCCCGACGGCGGCCAGGGCCCCGACATCACCATCACCGACACGGACGCGCAGTACCTCGCCGACACCATCGCGGTCGGCGGATCCTGGGCGAGCGTCTTCCCCGGGCAGGTGCTGAGCGAGCGCCAGGTGATCGAGATCATGATGCTCGAATCGGCCAACAACTACAGCCTCACGCTCGCGAACTGGGCCTTCGGATCGGTGCCCGCGTACCTGGCGGCCGCCGGCACCTGGCTCGCCGACCACGGCCTGAGCGGCACCACGGTGGTCGACACGAGCGGGCTCGACCCGGGCAGCAGGAGCACCACGGCCGACCTGCTGACGATCGGCGGACTGGTTCTCGCCGATCCGACGCTCGCGGCCATCGTCGGCACCGCGACGGATCAGCTGCCGCAGCTGGGCGAGGTCGAGAACACCAACACGCTGATCGGCTCGTCGGGCATCGACGGCATCAAGACGGGCACCACGGATGAGGCGGGCCGCTGCCTGCTTTTCTCGGCCGACTTCGAGGTGGCCGGGCAGAGCATCCCGCTGGTGGGTGTGGTGCTGGGCGCCGCATCCGAGGACGAGCTGCACGCCGCCGTGCTCGCGCTGCTGCAGAGCGCGCAGGCGGGTTTCCGCACCGTCGACGTGGTGACCGCCGGCCAGGTGCTGGGCCGCTACACGACACCCTGGGGGTCGAGCGCCGACATAGTGGCGGGGGAGTCGCTCAGCACCACGGTGTTCTCGGGCGCCAGCATCGAGGAGTCGAGCGAGGTGCAGACCCTCACCTCGGCCGCGGCGGGCACCGAGGTGGGCACCGCCCGCTTCACGGTCTCGGGGCTCGCGCTCGACGGCGCAGAGCTCACGGTTCCGCTCACCCTCGCCACCGAGCTCGAGGGCCCCGACACCGCCTGGAAGCTGGCGAACCCCGGCCGCCTCTTCGGCTGAGCGGCGGCAGCCTCAGTCGGGGTCTCTGGTGGTGTAGACGGGCTCGGGGACGGGGCGCTTCGGGGCGACGCCGTCACCGCTGGAGCGGTGCGTGATGCGGCGGATGACCCACGGCACCAGGTGCACGCGCGCCCAGACGAGGTCTTCGGCACGTGCCCTTCGCCAGGTACGGCCGGGCAGCGGCTCGGGGGAGCCCGCCTGCAGGTCGTTGTCGACGTTCAGCGCCCGCAGCACCTCCCGGGCCACCTCGTGATGCCCGAGGGGGTTGAGGTGCAGCCGATCGTCGGCCCACATCCGGCTGTCCTGGATCTCCTTCAGCCCCCACTGGTCGGCCACGATGCAGTCGTAGCGGTCGGCGATCACGCGCAGGTTCTCGTTGTAGATCGCGACCTTGCCGCGGATGCCCCGGAACACGGGGGTGAACGAGGTGTCGACACCCGTGAAGATCACCACGGTGGCGTCATCCTGGCGCAGCCGCCGGATGCCCACCTCGAACCGCGCCGCGATGTCGTCGGGGTCGGTGCCCGGGCGGATGACGTCGTTGCCGCCCGCCGAGATGGTGACGAGGTCGGGCCGGAGGGCGAGCGCGGGCTCCACCTGCTCGTCGAGGATCTGCTGCAGCAGGCGGCCCCGGATGGCGAGATTGGCATACGAGAACTCGCCGTCGGCCTCGGACGCCAGCACTTCGGCCACCCGGTCGGCCCAGCCGCGGTAGCCGCCGGGGCTGTCCGGTTCCGGGTCTCCGATGCCCTCGGTGAACGAGTCGCCGAGGGCCACGTACCGCCGCCAGGGGTGAGGTTGGGTCATCTGAGGATGCTCCTTTCGCACTGCCCGACAAGCGTAACTCCGACGCGCCCGGGATGCCCTGGCGACGCCCTCCGGATGCCCCGCATCCGGCCGCCGGTGTCGGTGCGGCGGGGTATCCTCGATCATCGTGACCCAACTCCCCGCCTTCGAACCGGCCCCCGGAACGAGCGCGGCCGGTCACCTCTCGCCGAGCTTCCCGGCCCGGGCCCCGTGGGGCACCGCCGGCCGGCTGCGGGCCTGGCAGGAGGAGGCCCTCACCGCCTACTTCGAGAAGGAGCCGCGTGACTTCCTCGCGGCCGCCACCCCCGGCGCCGGCAAGACTACCTTCGCCCTGCGCCTCGCCTCCGAGCTGCTGCACCGGCGCACCGTCGACCGCGTGATCGTGGTGGCGCCCACCGAGCACCTCAAGCGTCAGTGGGCGGATGCCGCCGACCGCGCGGGCATCAAGCTCAACCCGGGCTTCCGCAACAGCGAGTCGCGCTTCGGCCGGCACTTCCACGGTGTCGCCCTCACCTACGCCCAGGTCGCCGCCCGCCCCGAACTGCACCGCGAGCTCACACAGGGCGCGCAGACGCTGGTCATCCTCGACGAGGTGCACCACGGCGGCGACGCGCTCAGCTGGGGCGACGCCGTGCGCGAGGCCTTCGAGCCGGCCACCCGCCGGCTCTCGCTCACGGGCACGCCGTTCCGCTCCGACACCTCGCCCATCCCGTTCGTGGAGTACGCGCCGGATGAGCACGGCATCCGGGTCTCCCGCAGCGACTACAGCTACGGCTACGGCCGTGCCCTGAAAGACGGCGTCGTGCGCCCCGTCATCTTCATGGTCTACGCCGGCCACATGCGCTGGCGCACCAAGACCGGCGACGAGATGGAGGCCCGGCTCGGCGAGGGCAACACCAAAGACATCACCTCGCAGGCCTGGCGCACGGCGCTCGACCCGGCGGGCGAATGGATCCCGCAGGTTCTGGGAGCTGCCGACAAGCGGCTCTCCGAGGTGCGGCAGGCGATTCCGGATGCCGGGGGCCTGGTGATCGCCACCGACCAGACGGTCGCCCGCGCCTACGCGGCCATCCTCGAGCAGATCTCCGGCGAGTCGGTCACGGTGGTGCTCTCCGACGAGAAGGAGGCCTCCGACCGGATCGACCAGTTCTCGAACTCGTCCAAGCGGTGGATGGTGGCCGTGCGGATGGTGTCGGAGGGCGTCGACGTGCCGCGGCTCGCCGTGGGCGTGTACGCCACGAGCGCCTCGACGCCGCTGTTCTTCGCCCAGGCGATCGGCCGGTTCGTGCGCGCGAGGCGGCGAGGCGAGACGGCATCCGTCTTCCTTCCGAACGTGCCCTCGCTGATGGCGCTGGCCGAGAAGCTCGAACTCGAACGCGACCACGCGCTCGACAAGCGCGACGACGGCTCGAACCCCGAGGGAGACTTCTACAACCCCGAAGACGCCATGGTGGCGGCGGCCAACAAGGAGGACCGCGCCTCGGAGGGCCTGCTCGAGGAGTTCTCCTTCGTGGCGATCGGCTCGGAGGCCACCTTCGACCGGGTCGTCTACGACGGCGGCGAGTTCGGCTTCGAAGCCTTGGTCGGCAGCGAGGAGGAGCTCGACTTCCTCGGTCTGCCGGGCCTGCTCGAGCCCGAGCAGGTGCGCGACCTCCTGCAGCATCGGCAGGCCCGCCAGCAGAAGCACGCCTCCACGGTGAAGAAGCCGGGGCCGCTCGACGCCACGGGCCCCGGCGAGGTGCCCGCGCCCCTCTACCGCACCCTCAAGGAGCAGCGCACCCTGCTGAACAGCCTCGTCGGCATCTGGTCGAAGACCTCGAACGAGCCGCACGGCCTCATCCATGCCGAGCTGCGCCGCATCTGCGGCGGTCCCGCGGTGGCGCAGGCCAGCGTCACCCAGCTGCAGGCGCGCATCGTCACCGTGCGCAAGTGGATGGGGGCCGCACAGCATTGAGCGGCTCGAATCGTTCCCCGGCCGCGTCGGTGCAGGCCGTGCTCACCAGCGGACGCCACCACCGCTACGTCTCGGCGGAGACGATCTACGGGCTCATCCTGTTCCTGGCCGTGCTGGCGGCCGACGACGGCAGCAAGACCGACCTGCAGCTGCTGGTCGAGGGCATCGGCGCGGCGATCGTGGTGTGGTTCGCCCACGTGGTCGCCCTCACGATCGCGCGCCAAGGACGCCAGCGGGAGGGAGTGGTGTCGTTCCGGGCGTCGCTCGGCGACGCCGTGGCGCACTCCGCCGGCATCCTCATCGGGCCCACGCCGGCGCTGATCGTCTTGACGCTCGGTGCGTGCGACATCCTCGACGGCGACCTGGCCTACTGGCTGGCGCTGGCGGTCGGCATCGCCGGTCTGGGGCTGCTCGGCCTCGTCGCCTTCGCCGAGCAGCACGCCCGCTGGTACGTCTGCGTCGGGGGCGCCGTGCTCGCGGCGCTGGCGGGTTTCGTGGCCATCACGCTGAAGGCGATCTTCGGATGAGCCGGCTGCGCACGATCCGCACCGCGCTCTATCTCGCCGGGATCGCGGCGTTCCTGGGCGCTCTCGTCACCTTCCTCGTTCCCGGGCCCGAGCTGGAGCCGCTCGGCACCGCCCTGGTCCTCGCCGCCTGGCCCCTGTTGCTGTGCGCCGCGATCCTCTCGGTCGTCGTGCGCGTGCGTTCGGCGGACGAGGCGGGCACCGGGGCCGGCTCGGACTGACGCCGTCGCGACACCGGCCCCCACCGAAAGGGGGGTGTGGTGCAGCGGGACTGCGTCCACGCCCCGTGCCAGCATGTGGGGATGAGCACTGAGACCGCCACGGCCGCCGGCACACCGCAGAAGAAGGAGCGCACCTTCTTCGGGCAGCCGTTCTCGCTGGTGCACGTCTTCGGGGTCGAGATGTGGGAGCGGTTCTCGTTCTACGGCATGCAGGGCATCCTGCTGCTGTACATGTTCTACTCGGCGGCCGAGGGCGGCCTCGGCATCCCGAAGCCGGTCGCGGTGGGTATCATCGGGGCGTACGGCGGATCGGTGTATCTCGCCACGATCCTGGGGGCGTGGCTCGCCGACCGGCTGCTCGGGGCGGAGCGCACCCTGTTCTTCAGCGCCATCGTCGTGATGGCCGGGCACGTCGCCCTCTCCCTGCTGCCCGGCCTGTTCGGGCTTGGCGCGGGCCTGATCCTGATCGCCCTCGGATCGGGCGGTGTGAAGGCGAACGCCACCAGCGTCGTGGGCACCCTCTACGACGAGAAGGACATCCGCCGCGACGCCGGCTTCTCGATCTTCTACCTGGGCATCAACCTCGGCGCGTTCTTCGGGCCGCTGCTGACCGGTCTGCTGCAGAGCACCGTCGGCTTCCACTGGGGCTTCGGGCTCGCCGCCGTCGGCATGGCGATCGGCCTGACGCAGTACTCCTTCGGTCGTCGCAGCCTGCCCGAGAAGGCCAAGGAGGTGCCGAACCCGCTGCCGCGCTCGCACCGCATCCGGATGGCCCTGATCGGGATGGCCGCGATCGTGCTCGTGGTGGTGCTCGTGCTCGTGGGCGCGCTGAACTCCGACAACCTCGCGGGGGCGGTGGCGCTCGTGACGCTCGCGGCCTCGGTCGCGCTGTTCCTGCTCATCCTGACGAGCAAGAAGCTGCACGGGGTCGAGCGCAGGCGGGTGCTCTCGTTCATCCCGATGTTCGTCACGAGCGTGGCGTTCTGGGCGCTTTACCAGCAGCAGTTCACCGTGGTGACGCTCTATGCCAACGACCGGCTGAACCTGAACCTCTTCGGCTGGGACATGCCGGTGGCCTGGGTGCAGTCGATCAACCCAATCTTCATCATCATCCTGTCCGGCGTGTTCGCCGCCATCTGGACGAAGTGGGGCGCCAGGCAGCCCGCGACCCCCTACAAGTTCGCGGCGGCCGCGATCGTGATGGGCATCGCCTTCCTGCTCTTCATCCCGTTCTCCGGCACGGGGGCGCACGGCACGCCGTTGCTCGCGCTGGTGGGCATCCTGTTCGTGTTCACGATCGCCGAGCTGCTGCTCTCGCCCGTCGGACTCTCGTTGTCGACCAAGCTCGCGCCGCAGGCCTTCCAGACCCAGATGGTGGCGCTGTTCTTCCTCTCGATCGCCCTCGGGACCGCCCTCTCGGGCATCCTCGCCGGCTTCTACAACGAGAACGACGAGGTGCCCTACTTCGGCATCTCGGGGCTCGTGGCCATCCTCGTGGGCGGCGCCCTCATCTCGATCACCCCGTGGGTGCGCAAGCTGATGAGCGGGGTGCGCTGAGCGTGCGACCACGAGGGTGACGAACGGAGCGTGGTCCGGAGCGCTCAACTGAGCTATGCTCAGCCGCGTGACCCAGTCTTTCGTACCACCGCCGCAGCACGGCCCCGAGGTGCAGCGATTCGAAGCGCCGAGGCATTCTCCGGTTCCGGGCTGGCATCGGGTGCGGCGCTGCGCGATCCGCGCGATCGCCTGCTGTGCGGTGTGGCCGCTCGCGCTCGCGGTGGCCCGCCTGGTGTCGGCGGGGGCGCCGGAGGCGAGCGCTCTGGTCGCGGCCACCTCCGCGGTGGCTCTCGTCTCCGTCATCGCGTTCACGGCGTTCGCGGCCGCCAAGGCCGCGCTCTGGTGGCACGGCGAGAGGTGAGGGCGGGCGCCTGGGGCCATCCGTCCGCCGCCGGCGGTGGGATCAGGCGCCGCCGAAGCGCTCCGTGCGCACGGTGAGCGGATCTGCTCCGCCGGCGACCAGCGCGTCGGCCATCAGCTCGACGAAGCGCGTCGGGCCGCAGATGTAGCTCGAGGCGGGCAGCTCCGACGGGGGAGTGCGCGCGGCCCAGGCCTGCACGTCGGCGGCGCTCAGCCGCCCGATCGGCCCGCTCCAGCCCTCGGGAGCAGCCCGGGTGTACCGGATGCTCACCTCGGCTCGGGCCGCCGCCGTGAGCTCGGCCAGCTCGTCCTTGAAGTACACGAACTCCGGGGAGCGCACCGAGTACAGCAGCTGCACCGGCGCCTCGCTGCCCGAGCGCAGGTGCGTTCGCAGGATCGACACCAGCGGGGCGATGCCCGAACCGCCGCCGATCATCCGGATGGGCTCGGCCTGCGTGGGTCGCCAGACGAACCAGCCGCCGAGCGGACCGAGGACTTCGAGCTGGGCGCCGACCACGACGTCGTCGACCAGGTACGGCGAGACCTCACCGTCGGGCATCCGTTCGACGCTGATGGCGGCGAACTCGTCGTCGCCGGCTGAGGAGAGCGAGTACGAGCGGGCGGCCTGGTACCCGTCGGCGGCCGTGAGCCGCACGTCGATGTGCTGACCGGCCAGGTGACCCGTCCAGCGCGGGATGCGCAGCAGCAGCGTGCGTGCCGTCGCCGTCTCGTCGCGGATGCCCACGACCTCGGCGACGACCCACTTCACGCCGGCCACGGCCGCGCCGCGCGTGTCGAGAAGAGCGGCCTAGGAGTCGTAGTAATAGCGCTGTTCCTTCCAGGGGTCACCGTGCGCGTGGTAGCCGTTGACCTCCCAGAACCCGAGTTCCTCGGTGGGGTGCAGGGTCAGGCCGGTCACCCACTTGGCGCTCTTCCAGAAGTACAGGTGGGGAACCAGCAGCCGCACCGGGCCGCCGTGCTCCGGATCCAGCGGCTGGCCGTCGTACTCGAACACGAGCCAGGCCTTGCCGCCGCGCAGCTCGGCGAGCGGCACGTTCGTGGTGTAGCCGCCGTAGGCGTGCTCCATCACGAAGCCGGCCGAGGTCTCGAGCCCCTCGAAGAGCGTGTCCAGCGACACGCCCCGCCACAGCGTGCCGAACTTCGACCAGCGGGTGACGCAGTGGATGTCGGTGTGCACGTCCTCGACGGGGAGCGCCCGGAACTCGTCCCACGTCCACGTGCGCGTCTGTCCGAGCTCGGTGGTGATGGAGAACTTCCACTCGCCCGGATGGATGTTGGGGGTGGGGCCCACCGAGAGAACCGGGAAGTCCTTCGTCTCGTACTGGCCGGGCGGGAGGCGCGGATCGTCGTCGCGGCGCTTGCCGACGAACCCCGGTGTCACGATTCCCATGCTGTTCTCCTCCCGCCCGTCAGACCGGATCAGGCCTTGGGGGCGTCCGACAGGTCGTGGATGAGCGCCTTCTCGTCCTCGGCGCTGAGCGAGGTCTTGATGATCTGCCCGTTGAACGGCGCGAGAGCCGCCGCGAACTTGTCCTCGGTGATCTTGGTCGTGTAGATGACGACGGCCGACTTGCCGGCCGAGACCGCATCCTTCACCTGCGCGCGGAACTCGCTGTTCAGGCCGGTCTTGTCGATGCCGGCGAACAGCGCGCCGATGAGCCCGCCGAACACGAGGCCGAAGAACGGCACGAAGAACAGGATGCCGATGAGCGTGCCGAACAGCGCGCCGCCGGCGGCACCGAGGCCGATGTTGCCCGCTCCGCCCGGGTGATCGACGTGGGTCTTGCCCTCGGCGTCGACCTTCACGAGGGCGAGGCCGGCGAGCTGCACGATCAGGTCGCCCTGGAGCTCCTGCACCTTCTCGTAGGCGCCCTCGGCGTCGGTCTCACTGTCGAAAGCGATGACGATCAAATCGGCCATGTCGGCACGTTCCTTTCACGACGGACGGGACGCGAACCGGTCCCTCCTGCGAGCGTAGGGGATCGGCGTTAACGACAGAAGACCCGGCGTGAGCCGGGCCTTCTCTACTGTCTCAACCAGTAATCGACTCCACCGAAGTGGATTCGTGTCCGAGGGGGGACTTGAACCCCCACGCCCTATACGGGCACTAGCACCTCAAGCTAGCGCGTCTGCCATTTCCGCCACCCGGACTGGATGTCGGCGCCGATCCGTCTGGCGCCAAGGAAAGACAATAGCACGGATGCGGAGTGCGTAATTCCACGTCGTCCCGGTCCGGCTGCCGGTAGCGTTGCAGCATGACGTCAGCAGCGGAGAACGCCGAAATCGACCTCACCACGAGCATCGCGCGTGACCTCATCCGGTTCGACACCTCGAACTACGGGGAGGGCCGCTCGAACGGCGAGACCGAGGCGGCGGAGTACCTCGCGGCGCACCTGGAACGCCTCGGCCTCACCGTGCAGTCGTTCGATTCGGAGCCGCGGCGCACGAGCATCGTCACCCGGGTCCCCGGCCGCGACTCGAGCAAGCCGGCCCTCGTGGTGCACGGCCACACGGACGTGGTGCCCGCGATCGCCGAGGACTGGTCGGTCGATCCCTTCGGCGGCGTCATCAAAGACGGCATGCTCTGGGGCCGCGGTGCGGTGGACATGAAGAACATGGACGCCATGATGATCACCGCTCTCGACCGCATCCTGAGTTCGGGTCAGCAGCCCGAGCGCGACCTCGTGGTGGCCTTCTTCGCCGACGAGGAGGCCGGGGGAGTTCTGGGTTCGCACTACCTCGTGCACGAGCATCCGGAGCTCTTCGCCGGTGCCACCGAGGCCATCAGCGAGGTGGGCGGCTACTCGATCGACCTGGCCGGCAAACGGGCCTACCTCGTGCAGACCGGCGAGAAGGCCCTGATCTGGATGAAGCTGGTGGCGCGCGGTACCGCGGGCCACGGCTCGCAGATCAACCGCGACAACGCCGTCACCCGCCTGGCGCGCGCCGTGGCCGCGATCGGCAGCCGCGAGTGGCCGGTTCACCTCACCGTGACCACCCGGCAGCTGCTCGACCGGGTCGCCGCCATCCTGGGCCAGGATGCGACGCAGCTGAGCCCCGACGAGATCGCGATCTCCACCGGCACCGCCTCGCGCTTCATCTCGGCCACGCTGCGCACCACCACGAACCCCACCGGGCTGACCGCCGGGTACAAGCACAACGTGATCCCGGATCGGGCCGAGGCGATGCTCGACGTGCGGGTGCTGCCGGGTCACGAGGAGGCCGTGCTGGCC
This sequence comes from Herbiconiux dendrobii, assembly GCF_052048175.1. NCBI lineage: Bacteria > Bacillati > Actinomycetota > Actinomycetes > Micrococcales > Microbacteriaceae > Herbiconiux > Herbiconiux dendrobii. The sequence goes on from NZ_JBLZQV010000007.1 coordinate 55,366, forward strand.
GAGATCCGGGAGATCGTCGGCGACGACATCGAGATCGTCATCTCGCATCAGGACATCGGGCTCGAGACGACTTTCGACGGATCTCTGGTCGATGCCATGGTGAGCAGCCTGCAGCGCTTCGACCCGGGTGCCGAGGTGCTGCCCTACCTTCTCTCGGGCGGCACCGACAACAAGGCGCTGAGCCTGCTGGGCATCCGCGGTTTCGGCTTCGCGCCGCTCAAGCTGCCGGCCGAGCTCGACTTCCCGGCGATGTTCCACGGCGTCGACGAGCGCGTGCCGCTTTCCGCGCTAGGGTTTGGCTCAGATGTTCTGACCGAGCTGCTGCTGCGGTACTGATCGCCTCGCGCCGACGCCGCGCACTCTCACCTCACCCACTCCAAAGGGAGACATGGACTTTCTGAACGCCGTCATCCTCGGTTTCGTGCAGGGGCTGACCGAATTCCTGCCGATCTCCTCGAGCGCGCACCTGCGCATCATCGGCGAGCTGCTGCCCGGTGCCAAAGACCCCGGAGCGGCGTTCACCGCCATCACCCAGCTCGGCACCGAGACCGCCGTGGTGGTGTTCTTCTGGCGCGACATCGTGAAGATCGTCAGCCGCTGGGCGAAGTCGCTCGTGGGCAAGGTGCCGCGCAACGATCCGGATGCGCGGATGGGCTGGCTGATCATCATCGGCTCGATCCCGATCATCATCCTGGGCCTGCTGTTCCAGGACGCGATCGAGACCACGTTCCGCTCGCTCTGGATCGTGGCCGCGACGCTGATCGGCTTCGGCATCCTGCTCGGCGTCGCCGACTACGTTGGCGCCAAGCGCCGGCGGCTGAAAGACCTCACCGTGCCGCACGGCATCATCTTCGGATTCGCCCAGGCACTGGCACTGATCCCAGGCGTCTCGCGCTCGGGTGGCACCATCACCGCAGGGCTGTTCATGGGCTACGAGCGGCGCGCCGCGGCCCGCTACTCCTTCCTGCTGGCCATCCCGGCGGTGTTCGGATCGGGGCTCTACCAGGTCTACAAGAGCATCGGCGAGACCGGCGGCGCCTACGGGGCGGGCGAGACCATCGTGGCGACCGTGATCGCGTTCATCGTGGGCCTCGTGGTGATCGCGTTCTTCATGAGCTACATCTCCAAGCGCAGCTTCCTGCCCTTCGTGATCTACCGCATCGCGCTCGGCGGTGTGCTGATCGTGCTGCTGGCCACGAACACCATCGCCGCCTGACTCCGCCTCGCCGGGCCCGCCGCGTGCATCGGCGGCGGTGAAGCGAACTAGGCTTGTGCGGTGCGATCCTGGCCCCGACCCGACATCCCCTCCCTTCCCGGAAGCGGCCGTGCTCCACGGCTGCACGACGACTCCAGCGGGCACTTCCTCGAGTCGGCCGAGGCGGGTGCCGAGGCCACGCTGTACGTGTGCGGCATCACGCCGTACGACGCCACGCACATCGGCCACGCCGCCACCTACCTCGCGTTCGACACGCTGGTGCGCAGCTGGCTCGACGCCGGCCTCGCGGTCACCTACACGCAGAACGTCACCGACGTCGACGACCCGCTGCTCGAGCGCGCCACGGCCACGGGCGTCGACTGGCGGGAGCTGGCCGCGAGCCAGATCGAGCTGTTCCGCACCGACATGGCGGCGCTCGGGGTCGTACCGCCCAGCTCGTACCTCGGTGTGACCGAGACGATCGACGAGATCGCCGCCGCCGTCGCCGCCCTGCGAACGAAGGGCATCGCCTATCCGGTGCCCACTCCGGATGCGGCCGTGCCCGGCGGCGAGGACTGGTACTTCGACATCGCGGCCGCCGAGGCCGCCACCCCGTGGGTGCTCGGCTCGGAGAGCGGCCTGGACCGCGCCACGATGAGCACGCTGTTCGCCGAGCGCGGCGGCGACCCGGGGCGTGCCGGCAAGCGCGACCCGCTGGATCCTCTGCTCTGGCGCGCCGAGCGCGCGGGCGAGCCTTCCTGGGAGTCGGTGATGGGGCGGGGGCGCCCCGGCTGGCACATCGAGTGCGCGGTGATCGCCCGCGACACCCTGGGCGACACGATCTGTGTGCAGGGCGGCGGGGGAGACCTGGTCTTCCCGCACCACGAATTCAGTGCCGCGCACGCGACCGCCCTCACGGGAGAGCGCTTCGCCCGGGTGAACGCGCACGGCGGCCTGGTGGCCTTCGACGGCGAGAAGATGAGCAAGTCGCTCGGCAACCTGGTGCTGGTGTCGCAGTTGCGCGCGGCGGGCGTCGAGCCCGCGGCCATCCGGCTGGCCATCCTGTCGCATCCCTACCGCGACGACTGGGAGTGGCACCGCGGCGACGAGCAGCGCGCCGCCGAACGCCTGGCCGCCTGGCGTGCCGCGATCGCCGATGTCTCGGCGCCCGGCGCGCTGTCGACGGATGACGCATCCGGCTCCGCGCTCGACCTGCCCGACGGGGAGGGAGAGGCCGAGGCACTCGACCTGCTCGAGCAGGTGCGAACCCGTCTGCACGACGACCTCGACACCCCTGGCGCCCTCGACCTCTTCGACGCCTGGTTCGACGCCCCGCACACTCCCGCGGCCACGGCCCTCGCCGCCCGAACCCTCGACGCCCTCCTCGGCATCCGCCTCTAGCCATCGGCGCCCCGCCGACCCGTCACTCAGTCCCGCTATGCGCCCGCCAAAGCGGGACGAAGTGCCGGGTCGACGGGAGGTGCAGAGACTCTCCTTCCCCGACCCGTCAGTGGGTACCGCTTACCGTGCCCGAAAGCGGGACAACGTGACGGGTCGGCGAGGGGGGTGGGGGAGGCGCGGGGAAGCGGGTTAGTCGCGGCGCCAGGGCTCGTCGGGGCCGCCCGAACCGGCCGGGCCGGCGGGGCCGCCCGGGCCCGCAGAACCGCCGGGGCCGCGCTTGCGCAGGTAGCGCTCGAACTCCTGGGCGATCGCGTCGCCCGTGGCCTCGGGGGAGTCGACCGTGTCGCGGGCCTGCTCCAGCTGCTGGATGTAGGCGGCCATGTCGTCGTCGTCGCCGGCCAGGGCGTCGATTCCGGTCTCCCAGGCGGCCGACTCGTCGGCCAGCGCACCGCGCTCGACCGTGATGTCGATCAGCTCCTCGAGCTTCTCGATCAGCGCCAGCGTCGCCTTGGGCGAGGGCGCGTTGTGCACGTAGTGGGGCACGGATGCCCAGATCGCCACGCTCGGGATGCCGGCGGCCTCCGCCGCGTCGGAGAGCACGCTCAGGATGCCCACGGGCCCCTCGTAGGAGCTGCGTTCGAGCTCGTACTCGCTGCGCACGAGCGGGTTCTCGCTCGTGGCGAAGATGGAGATCGGCCGGGTGTGCGGCACGTCCGCCAGCATGGCGCCGAGCAAGACGATGCCGCTGATGTCTTCGGCCAGGGCGGTGGCGATGATGTCGGCGGTGAACTTGCGCCAGTTGCGCGACGGCTCGGATCCGATCAGCAGGTAGAGGGAGGTTCCCGGGCCCTCGATCGTCGAGATCGCGTCGGCGGGGGCATCGCTGTCGGGGCCGTAGACGGTGGCACCCGGCCACACCAGCACGCGCCGGCCCTCCTCGTCGACCTCGACCGTCGGCCGGTTGAACTGGAAGTCGAAGTACTCCTCGGTGTCGACCTCGCTGATCGGCACGACGTCGAGCTGGCCCCGGAGCACCTGCAGCGCGCCGGTCGCGGCTTCGCCCGCATCGTTCCAGCCCTCGAAGGCAACCAGGAGAAGCCGTCCGCTCAGGAATCCGTTGTCTGTCACCGTGAGTGCCTCAACTGCCTTTCAAGACCTCCGCGAGCTGCGGCTGCCGTGCATCAAGGATAGGCGCTCGGCCGACCGGCCGGGCCGGGGGCCGTAGACTTGTCGCCCGTGACCGAAACCTCTCCCGCCGCCGTCCTCTGGGACATGGACGGCACGATCGTCGACACCGAGCCCTACTGGATGCAGGCCGAGGAAGACCTCGTGACCTCGTTCGGAGGCACCTGGACGCACGACGACGCGATGACCCTGATCGGCTCGGGCCTGGACCGCAGCGCCCGCATCCTGCAGGAGTTCGGCGTCGAGATGCCGATCCGCGAGATCATCGAGCACCTCACCAGCCAGGTGATGGACGAGATCACCCGCAAGGTGCCCTGGCGGCCGGGGGCCGTGGAGATGCTCACCGCGCTGCAGCAGGCCGGCGTCCCCCAGGCACTGGTGACGATGTCGATCGACCGGATGGCGCGCCACGTGGCCGGCTTCGGCCCCGAAGGCGTGTTCGGCACCATCGTGTCGGCCGACACGGTCACGCAGAGCAAGCCCCACCCCGAGGCGTACCTCACGGCGGCCGGCATCCTCGGCGTCGACATCACGCAGGCCCTCGCCATCGAGGACTCGCCCACCGGTGTCGCCTCCGCCGTGGCATCCGGAGCCGTGGTGATCGGCGTCGAGCACCTGCTGAACCTCGACGACACCGGGGCCGACCGAGTCTGGCCCACCCTCGGTGGCCGGTCGATCGCCGACCTGAGTGCAGTTTTCGCCGAGGTGCAGGCCGGGCGTGCCTCCCGCACCGCCGAGACCACCACCGGAGCCCGCTCGTGACCGCCGCGTTCAGCGGGCCGTTCCGCGAGGGCGACCGCGTGCAGCTCACCGGCCCCAAGGGCAAGCTCAACAGCATCACGCTCGAGGCCGGCAAGGTCTTCCACACCCACCGCGGGGCGATCGAGCACGACTCGCTGATCGGCCTGCCCGACGGCTCCGTCATCCAGAACTCGGTCGGCGTCGAGCACCTCGCACTCCGCCCGCTGCTCACCGACTTCGTGATGTCGATGCCCCGCGGCGCCGCCATCATCTACCCGAAGGATGCCGCGCAGATACTGGCGCAGGCCGACGTCTTCCCCGGCGCCACCGTCGTGGAGGCGGGAGTCGGATCCGGCGCCCTCTCGCTCTGGCTGCTGCGGGCCATCGGCCCCGAGGGCCGTCTCAGCAGTTTCGAGCGCCGCGAGGAGTTCTCCGACGTCGCCCGCGCGAACGTGGCCGCCTACTTCGGGCACACGCCCGCGTCGTGGACCGTCACGGTCGGCGACCTGGTCGAGGCGCTGCCGGCCGCGCATCCGGAGCACACCGTCGACCGCGTGGTGCTCGACATGCTCGCCCCGTGGGAGTGCGTCGACGTCGTCGCCGACGCCCTCAAGCCCGGCGGCGTGGTGCTCTGCTACGTGGCCACCGTCACCCAGCTCTCCCGCGTGGTCGAAGCCTTCCGCGACTCCGGATGCTTCACCAACCCGGTACCGAGCGAGACGATGGTGCGCGGCTGGCACGTGGAGGGTCTCGCGGTGCGCCCCGACCACCGGATGATCGGTCACACCGGCTTTCTGGTGACCGCCCGCCGCCTCGCCCCCGGAGCCGTGCTGCCCGAGCTGAAGCGCCGTGCCTCGAAGAGCGACTTCAGCGACGAGGACATGGAGGCCTGGACCCCCGGAGCCCTCGGCGAACGCGGCATCAGCGCGAAGAGCCTGCGCAAGCGCGTTCGTGCCGCCACCGCGACCGCCGACGCGGCCCTGGCGCGCGAGGCCCGGGAGGGGGCGGGTGCCGCCCTGCCCGATGCCCCGGATGTCGCCTCCGATACCCCCGCCGAGCAGGTGCATCCCAGCTCCTGAGCGATGAAATAGGATAGTTTCGCTCACCGGGCCGCTGGCTCGCCGAATGCTGCTCGTGATGCCACACAATCTGTGATGCAAGAAAAGAGGATCCGTGCGCAAGTCTCTCGCGCTCACTCTGTCGGCCGGACTGCTGCTCGCCCTTTCGGCGTGCAGCGCCTCGAGCTCGGCGGCCGACTGCTCCTCGGGCATCTCCTCGGGTGACGCCAGCTCGCTCGTGAGCACCACGGGCGACCTCGGTGGCACCACCACCTCGACCTTCCCGTACCCCCTGGTGGCCGACAGCACCGAGGCCTCGGTCGAGATCGCCGGCGACGGCGCCCCCGCGGGGGTCGGCGGCATCGTGAACGCGAGCTACACCCTCTACGACGGCTCGACCGGAGCCTCCGGCGGCGCTCCGAGCGCCGGCCTCATCATCGCCTCCGACAGCCTTCCCGGCGGGCTCGGCGACGTGCTGGCCTGCACCCCGGCCGGCGGACGCGTGTCGATCGTGCTCCCGAACGACGCCGCGACCCAGATCGTGCCCGGCGCTCCCGGCTCGCTCGTGATGGTGATCGACGTGCTCGACGCCTATCCGGCCGCCGCCAAGGGCGCCGCGCAGATCGCCCCCTCCGGTTTCCCGGGCGTGGTGCACGGCGACGACGGCCGCCCCGGCGTCTCGATCGGCACCACCCCCGCCCCCGACGAGGTGAAGAGCGCCGTGCTGATCAAGGGCGACGGCGCCACCGTCGCCGAGGGCGACTCGCTCATCCTCCAGTCCACCGCGGTCTCGTTCGACACCAAGAAGGTCACCAGCAACACCTGGGCCGAGGGCAAGCCCGTCATCTGGCTGATGTCCGACGACGCCACCGCCACCTCCGGCTCCACGCAGCCGGCCGGTATCGTGAGCGAACTGGTGGGCCAGACGGTGGGTTCCGAGGTCATCGTGCTGATTCCCGGCGACACGGATGCGGGCACCGCGGCCACCGCCTACGTGGTCGACATCCTCGGGGTCGTCCCGGCTCAGTAGCCGGGCCCGGCCCAGTAGAATTCTGGGGTGTCCACCGAGAATCGATCATCCGCGCCGGTTCCGGTGGAGGAGCGGCTGTTCAGCCTCGTGCTGGCGCTGCTCGCCACCGAGGCGGGGCTGACGAAGGCCGAGATCCTCTCGACCGTCCAGGGCTACCGTCAGCGCTACGATCCCTCGGGCGAGAACACCACCCTCGAGCGGCAGTTCGAGCGCGACAAAGACGACATCCGTGAGCTCGGCGTGCCGCTGGAGACGATCGACACGCCCGGGGAGCCCGGCAACAACCAGTCGTCGCGGTACCGCATCCCGCGCACCGCGTACGAGCTGCCCGCCGACATCGCCTTCTCGCCCGCCGAGACGGCCCTGCTGAACCTCGCCGCGATGGCCTGGCAGGAGGGCTCGCTCTCCCGCGAGTCGCGGCGTGCCCTGCTCAAGCTGCGCTCGATCGGTGTCGAGACGAGCGATCCGGTGCTCGGCTACGCCCCCCGCATCCGCACCCGGGATGCCGCGTTCGGCCCGCTGTCGGACGCCCTCTCCAAGCGCGTCACGGCATCCTTCTCGTACCTGAAGCCGGGCGATCCGGCGGCGCGCTACCGCACCGTCGAGCCGCTCGCGCTCGTGCAGCACCAGGGCCGCTGGCACCTCAAGGCGGTCGACCAGGCGGTGAAGGAGCAGCGCACCTTCCTGCTCTCGCGCATCACGGGCCCGGTGAAGCTCGGCCGCCAGCCTTTGCCCACCGACACCGGCAGCTACGCGGCATCCGCCCTCGAAGAGCTCGACCGCATCTGGGAGGGCAATGTCGCCGAGATCCGTGTGCGCCCGGGAACGGATGCCGCGGTGCGGCTCTCCCGCCGGCGCGGAGCGAGCGTGGAGCCCGGCGACCGCATCCGGCTGCACTTCACCGACGCCAACCTGCTGGCCGACGAGCTCGCCGGCTTCGGCCCCGAGGTGCGGGTGATCGGTCCCGACACCCTCGTCGACGCCGTCGTAGAGCGCCTGCAGGCCGCCATCGGTCGCCATGCCCGAGCCGTCGGCGCCCCGATCGGGGAGGCCCGCTGATGGCCGCCGAGGCGACGCCGTTCACCTACGCGCAAGACAAGCTGACCTTCTTGCTCGCCCTCGTGCCGTACCTGCTCGACGTCGGGCGGGTGTCGGTGACGGACGCGGCGGCGCACTTCCAGGTGACCGAGAAGCAGATCCGCGATGCCGTGAGTCTGATCGCCGTGTCGGGCGTGCCGGGGGAGACCACCCAGTACCAGCACGGCGACCTCTTCGACATCTCCTGGGATGACTTCGACGAGCGCGACGAGATCGTGATCACGCACAAGGTGGCCCTCGACGACTCACCGCGGTTCTCGGCGCGCGAGGCCGCCGCGCTGATCGCCGGGCTGCAGTACCTGCAGTCGCTGCCCGAGAACGTCGACGGCGGCGTGTACTCCTCCCTCATGGACAAGCTGGCCCGGGGCGCCTCGGAGCGACCCAGTCAGGTGGCCGTCGCCCGCTCGGAGACGACCGGATCGCTCGCCGAGGTGCGCGACGCGGTGGCCCGCGGCCGGCAGCTCGAGTTCGACTACCTCTCCTCCCGCGGCTCGCAGGAGCGCCGGCTGGTCGATCCGCTGCGCATCGACTCCGACGACGAGAACTGGTACCTACGCGCCTGGGACCGCGTGCGAGGGGCCGTGCGCACCTTCCGGCTCGACCGGATGACGGGGCTGCGTGTCACCGAGGAGGCCGTCGACGCGCACGGCGAGCTGCCGATCGGCGACAGCCTCTTCCAGGGCGGCGACGACGACCTCGTCGTGACGCTGGAGCTGGACGCGACCGCCCTGTCGCTGCTCGGCGAGTTCGTGGCCAGCGTCGATCCGCGGCGGCTCGATGCCGGTCCGGATGCTCCCGCCGGCTCGTCCGGACGCGTGCGCGTGCGCATCCGGGTCGCTCATCTGCACGGCCTCAAGCGCCTGGTCACCTCCCTCTCCTGGACGGTCACGGTGATCGAGCCCGCCGAGGCGCGCGCGGCGGTCGTGGAGTGGGCCGAGGAGGCCCTGGCCCGGTACCGCGAGCCGTTCGACGACGGGCTCGACGACGGCCCGGATGTCGGCCCCGTTGCCGACGGCGCCGCCGCCGGGCGCGAACTCGAATAGGCTGACGGCATGGCGTGGTGGGCATGGCTGATCATCTGGACGGTTCTCGTCCTGGGTCTGCTCGCGACCCTCGCAGGCCTCGGCTACCGCCTCTACCGCAAGTTCCGCGGGGCGCTCGACGCCCTGGGTGAACTGACGGACCAGGTGGCACGTCTGAGCGACGTCGTGGAGGAACTCGCCCCCGAACCCACCGAGCGGGCCATTACGCTGGGGTATGCCGAGGTCGCCCGGCGCCGGGAAGATCACAACCGGCTGCGGGATGACTTGCGGCAGGCGCGCAGGGAGGCCCGGCTGGCTCGGGGTAAACTGCTCGTCAATCCTTCAATCGTTCCGACCCTAAGGAAGTAGACCAATGCTCGGAAACCTCAACGGGTGGCACCTGGTCATCATCCTCGTCGTCATCCTCCTGCTGTTCGGGGCGACCCGGCTGCCGGCTCTGTCGAAGAGCCTCGGTCAGTCGATGCGCATCTTCCGTAGTGAGACGAAGGCCATGAAAGAGGAGAACGGCGAGACGCCGGTCACCCCCGCGGCCCCGGTCGCCACCGAGACCGCTCCGCCCGCCGCCGCTCCGGTGCCGCCGGCTGCCGCCGCTCCTGCTCCGCCGGCCGCTGCACCCGTTCCCCCGGCTGCCACGGCACCGGCTCCGGCGCCCGCTCCGGAGAGCAGCACCTCCGAGTACCCGAAGCCGTAGGCTCCGTGGCCGTCAAGTCTTCGCGGCAGCGCAACCGCGACGGCCGGATGTCGCTGGGCTCGCACCTGGTCGAGCTCCGCAAGCGGTTGTTCATCGCCGCCCTCGCGATCGTCGTGGGCATGGTCGTCGGGTTCATCCTGTCCGACTGGGTGCTGGTGGCGCTGACCCAGCCGATCGCCGACATCGCGGCGCAGCAGGGTCGCGTGGCGAGCCTCAACTTCACCGATGTCTCCTCGGCCTTCGATCTGCGCATCCAGATCGCCTTCACCGTCGGTGTGGTGCTCTCCGCGCCGGTCTGGCTCTACCAGATCTTCGCCTTCGTGATGCCGGGACTCAAGCGCAAGGAGAAGCGTTTCGCGATCGGTTTCGTGCTGGCCGCTGTGCCTCTCTTCTTCGCGGGCACCGTCGCCGGCTGGTTCGTGCTGCCGCACATGGTCGTGCTGCTCACCGGCTTCGCTCCTGAGGGCACCACGGCTCTGCTCACCGCGCGTGCCTACTACGACTTCGTGCTGAAGCTCGTGCTGGCGATCGGCATCGCCTTCGTGCTGCCGGTGTTCCTGGTCATCCTGAACTTCGCCGGCGTGCTGAGCGCGGTCACGATCCTGAAGTCGTGGCGGATCGCCATCCTGGCCATCACGCTGTTCACCGCCATCGCCACGCCGGCGGCGGATGTGATGTCGATGTTCCTGCTCGCGATCCCGATGCTGCTGCTGTACTTCGGTGCCGCCGGCATCGCGTTCCTTCATGATCGTCGCAAGAAGAAGCAGCTGTCGAACCTCGACATCGAGCTGGCCGTCTGATGGCGAAGGCCGCGGATCCGGCCGAGCTGCTGAGTCCTTCCGAGCGGTTCGCCGCCAGCCGCAAGCGGGCCGGGCATCCGCAGGTCGAGATCTTCCGGGCCGGCATCGGCTTCGACCTCGATCCCTTCCAGATCGAGGCGGCCGGAGCCCTCGAAGACGGGCGCAGCGTGCTCGTCGCCGCCCCCACCGGTGCCGGCAAGACGGTCGTGGCCGAGTTCGCGGTGCACCTGGCCATGCAGTCGGTGCGCGACAAGGTGTTCTACACGGCGCCGATGAAGGCGCTGTCGAACCAGAAGTTCAACGAGTTCGTGGCCGAGTACGGGCCCGACGAGGTGGGCCTGCTCACCGGTGACACCAACATCAACGCGGATGCGCGGATCGTGGTGATGACCACCGAGGTCTTGCGCAACATGCTCTACGCCGACTCGAACCTGCTGAAGAACCTGCGGTTCGTGGTGATGGACGAGGTGCACTACCTGGCCGACCGCTTCCGCGGCGCGGTCTGGGAAGAGGTGATCATCCACCTCCCGCAGTCGGTGAAGCTGGTGTCGCTCTCGGCCACCGTGTCGAACGCCGAGGAGTTCGGCGACTGGCTGCAGGCCGTGCGCGGCGACACCGAGGTGATCGTGTCGGAGGAACGGCCCGTTCCGCTCGACCAGCACGCGCTCGTGAAGACCAAGCTGCTCGACCTGTTCGACTCCACCGGCCGGGCGGCCACGAACCGGGTGAATCCCGAGCTCGCGCAGCTCGTGCGCGGCGGTGCCTCACTGGCCGCCGACCGCGGGGGCCGGGGGCGCGGCGGGCACAACCGCAACGGGCGCGGAGGCGGCCGAGGCGGCTACGGCAACCAGAACGGCAACCCGCACAACCGGGGCGGGTTCGAGCGGATGGACCGCCCCGAAGTGGTGCGACTGCTCGACGAGCACCGGCTGCTGCCGGCCATCTTCTTCGTGTTCAGCCGGATCGGCTGCGACCAGGCCGTGAAGCAGGTGCTGCGCGCCGGCGTGCGGCTCACGACCACGGAGGAGCGCGACGAGATCCGCAAGATCGTCGACGAGCGCTGCCGCACGCTCCGCGACGAAGACCTCGCCGTGCTCGGCTACTGGGAGTGGACCGAGGGTCTGCAGCGCGGCGTCGCCGCCCACCACGCCGGCATGCTGCCCGCCTTCAAGGAGGTGGTGGAGGAGCTCTACCAGAAGAAGCTCGTCAAGGTCGTCTTCGCCACCGAGACGCTCGCGCTCGGCATCAACATGCCGGCCCGCACCGTGGTGCTCGAGAAGCTCGAGAAGTTCAACGGCGAGGCCCGCGTGCCCATCACGGCGGGGGAGTACACCCAGCTCACCGGCCGCGCGGGTCGTCGCGGCATCGATGTGGAGGGCCACTCGGTCATCCAGTGGCGCGATGGGCTCGACCCGCAAGAGGTCGCCTCGCTCGCCTCGCGGCGCACCTACCCGCTCAACTCGAGCTTCCGGCCCACCTACAACATGGCCGTGAACCTGATCGACCAGTTCGGCCGGCCGCGCACCCGCGAGATCCTGGAGTCGTCGTTCGCGCAGTTCCAGGCCGACCGCGCCGTGGTCGACCTCGCCCGCAAGGTGCGGCAGCAGGAGGAGTCGCTGGCCGGCTTCGACAAGGCGATGACCTGCCACCTCGGCGACTTCCGCGAGTACGCGAAGATCCGCCGCGAGCTCACCGACCTCGAGCGCTCCAGCGCCGGCAAAGGCGACTCGCACCGCCCACACGCCGATCGGGAGAAGCGGCAGCGGCACATCGCGTCGCTGCGCAAACAGCTGCGCGCGCATCCGGTGCACGGCTGCAAAGACCGTGAGGCGCATGCCCGCTGGGCCGAGCGCTACTTCACCCTGAAGAAGGAGACGGATCGGCTGACCCAGCAGATCCAGACGCGTACGAACGTCATCGCCAAGGTCTTCGACCGGGTGACGGATGTTCTGCTCGGTCTCGACTACCTCACCACCGACGAGCACGGGCAGACCGTGATCACCGCTCAGGGGCACACCCTGAAGCGCATCTATGGCGAACGCGACCTCCTCGTGGCCGAGTGCATCCGGCGGGGCGTGTGGAAAGACCTCGACCCGGCGGCCCTCGCCGCGATCGCCTGCGCCCTGGTGTACCAGCCGCGGCGCGACGAGAGCGAGAACGCCGAGCGCTACCTGCCGCGCGGTGCGTTCCGCGAGGCGCTGGACAAGACGCAGACGCTGTGGGCGACGATCGACGACATCGAGCGCGACCACAAGCTGCCGGGCAGCGACCCGGTGGCCATCGGCCTCTGCACGGCCATGCACAAGTGGGCGCGCGGCGCCACGCTCGACGAGGTGCTGGGCGAGGCCGACATGGCCGCCGGCGACTTCGTGCGCTGGGCGAAGCAGACCATCGACCTGCTCGATCAGCTGCAGGGAACCCCGGATGCGCGGCTCGCCACGAGCGCCCGTTCGGCGATCGACGCGGTGCGCCGCGGCATCGTCGCCTACTCCTCGGTGGCGTGACGCCGTGAGCACTGCTGTCTCCCGCACCCCGGTGACGTCGGCGCCGGTCCGCCCGGCCGATGCCGCCCTCCGGCGCGATCCGCCTGCTCTCGAAGCGCCCGGCTTCACCAGGCCGGTCATGCCGCTCTGGCTCGCCCTCCTCGGCGCGGTCGGCGCCGGCATCGCCCTCGACGCCGGATTCCCCGACAAGGGCTGGTGGCCGCTCACCCTGGTGGGGGTGGCCATCGTTCTCGCCGCGCTGATCGGCCGGCGCTGGGGGAGTGCCCTGCTGATCGGCTTCGTCGCCGGGGTCAGCTTCTGGGGCGTACACATCTTCTGGCTCACGCTCTACCTCGGGCCGGTGCCGTGGCTCGGCCTCGCGATCTTCGAGGGGGGCTATTTCGCGCTCGGCTCGGTGCTGATCGCGCTGGTGTACCGGCGGGCGGAGGCGGCGTGGCCCTCGCGCGCGCTGCGTCTGACGGTCCTGCCGCTGATCGTGTCGGGGCTCTGGGTGCTGCGCGAGGGAGTCAACTCCGTCGCGCCGTACGGCGGCTTCTCCTGGGGCCGCGTGGCGATGTCGCAGTCCGAGAGCCCCTACACCGGTCTGATCGCCTGGGTCGGGATGGCCGGGCTGAGCTTCGTGCTGGTGTGGCTGGTGGCCTTCCTGCTCCAGCTGGTGCGCGAGCACGGCCTGCGGTCGTCGACGCGGATGCTCGCAGCCGGAGTGGCGATCGCCGCCACGCTGGCCGTTCCCGCCTGGCCGGCCGCCACATCCGGAACCACCCGGATCGGTGCCGTGCAGGGCAACTCGAACGCCGGCCTGTTCGCCGTGCACGAGCGCGGCGACATCCTGAGCGACCACGTCTCGGCCTCCGCGGGACTGATCGGACAGGACATGGACGTGGTGGTCTGGCCCGAGAACGCCTCCGACATCGATCCGACGCAGTTCACCGTGGCGGCGCGAACCCTCGACGCCGTGAGCGCCGAGCTGGGCGACGTTCCGCTGGTGGTCGGCACGATCCAGGCGCGGGGAGACAAGGTCTACAACACCTCGCTGCTGTGGCAGAACGGCGCCGTCGCCGATTTCTACGACAAGCGGCATCCGGTACCGTTCGCCGAATGGATGCCCAATCGTGAGTTCTTCCGCTCTCTGGCGCCCGACCTCGTCGACCTGGTCACCCGCGACTACGAGTTCGGCGACACCGACCTCACGTTCGACATCAACGGGCTGATCGCCGGCATCTCGATCTGCTTCGACATCACGGATGACGCGGTGATGCGCGCCATGGCCTCCGAGGGTGCCCAGGTGGTGCTGGCCCAGACGAACAACGCCGACTTCGGTCAGACCGACGAGAACCTGCAGCAGCTCGCGATCGCCCGCCTGCGTGCCGTGGAGTTCGGCAAGAGCGTGGTGAACATCTCGACCGTGGGGCACAGCGAGATCATCGCCCCCGACGGCAGCACCATCGCGAGCATCCCGGCCTACGAGGCGGGGTCGATGGTGGCGGACGTGCCGCTGGCGACCGCGGCGACCCCCGCATCCGTGGCCGGGTTCCAGCTCGAGTGGCTGTTCGCCGGGTTCGGGATCATCGGCCTGCTGGTCGCGCTGACCGCAGGCGCCGGCGCCAGCGCCCGCACGAAGAAAAGGCCGCGCCGACCCTGACGGGCGGCACGGCCTTCGTGTGATGCCGATCGGCGGCTAGGCGCCGATCTTCTGAGTGCCTCGACGGGCGCGCAGGAACTGCAGGCGCTCTTCGAGCAGCTCTTCGAGCTCGGCGCGCGTGCGGCGCTCGAGCAGCATGTCCCAGTGACTCCGCGGAGTCTTCGCGTCGGCGTGATCGATGGTCATGGGCTCGGAGCCCACCATCAGAACCGCCTCGTGGGAGCAGTACTTGCACTCCCAGGTCTCGGGGGCTTCGGCTTCGGCCGAGAACACCATGTCGGTGTCGCGGCCGCAGGTGGCACAGCGATACGTGTAGCTGGATCGGGGCGAAAATACGACGCCCTCTTCGCTCTGCAGGCTTTGTGCGCCCAGACGCATTCCGCGCAAACTGCGATCTGCCATTGTGTGGTCTCCTCTCGCGTTGCTTCGAACTTTATAAACCTCAGAGCACGGCCAATCCTTTCCAAAGCCGCCTTTTGCCAGTACTCTCTCAGCGAAAACGGGACGCCATCAGCCCCGCTCGGCAATTCCCCCTTCGGGGGTCGTGAGCGCCAGCATCAGATCGGCCCGATCGCTGACGATGCCGTCGACACCGCGCTCGAGCAGTCCCCTCGCCACCTCCACGTCGTTGATGGTCCAGACGTGCACCTCGACCCCGGCGGCGTGCAGACGCGCGATGGTGCGCGGGGTGGTCGTGGCGATGCCGAAGATGCTCATCGGGATCTGCACCGCATCCACCCGACGCAGCAGGAACCGCACCAGAGGGGTCGCACCGAGCTTGGCGAGCAGCAGGGCGGGCACGAACTCGGAGGCCGAGGCAGAGGCCGCCACGCGGTCACCCAGGGCGTCGACCGCCGCGCGTCGCCGCCGTCGGGAGAACGAGGTGATGAGCACCCGGTCGCGCGCCCCGGCGGCCACGATGGCGGCCGCTGCGGGGGCTGCGACGTCTTCCGACTTGATGTCGATGTTGAAGCGGGTCTCCGGCAGAGCCTCGAGGGCCTCCTGCAGGGTGACGAAACGCACGCCGCCTCCGAGGTCGAGGGCGCGCAGCTGCTCGAGGGTGAGATCGGCGACGCGGTCCGGACGCGACGCGATGCGCTCGAGGGTGGGATCGTGCACGACGACGGCCACACCGTCGGCCGAGGCGTTGACGTCGGTCTCGACGTAGGCCGCGCCGGCCGCCACGGCCCGTTCGAAGGAGGCGAGGGTGTTCTCCGGCACATCGACCGCCAGGCCCCGGTGCGCGAGCACGCGGGGAGTGGGGGAGGCGAAGTACGGCTTGACGGAAGCGCTATTCGCCCTGGCGCGTTCCACCGTCGCCCGTTCCAGGCTTCGGCACCGCTGCGGCTCCTCGATCGCCGAACGCCTGGCCGATGCCCTTAAGCGCTTCGGTGAGCTCGCTGGGGATGACCCAGAGTTTGTTCGCGCTGCCTTCAGCCAACTTCGGCAGCGTCTGCAGGTACTGGTAGGCGAGCAGCAGGTTATCGGGCTCGCCCTTGTGGATGGCGCTGAACACGGTGGTGATGGCCTCGGCCTCACCCTGAGCACGCAGCACGGCGGCCTTCGCGTCACCCTCGGCCCGCAGGATCTCGCCCTGCCGGTGGCCTTCGGCCTCGAGGATGGCGGACTGCTTGGTGCCCTCCGCGGTGAGGATGACCGCGCGGCGCTCCCGTTCGGCGCGCATCTGCTTCTCCATCGAGTCCTGGATGGACACGGGCGGATCGATCGCCTTCAGTTCCACGCGCGACACGCGGATGCCCCACTTGCCGGTGGCCTCGTCGAGCACGATCCGCAGCTGGCCGTTGATCTCGTCGCGGCTGGTGAGCGCCTCTTCGAGGTTCAGCCCACCCACCACGTTGCGGAGGGTGGTGGTGGCGAGCTGCTCGACCGCCCCGAGGTAGTTGGCGATCTCGTAGGTCGCGGCGCGAGCATCCGTCACCTGGAAGAACACCACCGTGTCGATGGAGACCACCAGGTTGTCTTCGGTGATCACCGGCTGCGGCGGGAAGGAGACGACCTGCTCGCGGAGGTCGATCAGCGGCCGGAGGCGGTCGATGAACGGCACCAGGATGTTGAGGCCCGGCATCAGCGTCTTGTGGTAACGGCCGAGCCGCTCGACCACACCGGCGCGGGCCTGCGGGATGATCCGCACCGCGCGGGCCACCACCACCAGCACGAAGACGACGATGATGACGATGACGACGACCAAGATCACCTGGCCCACGACGTTGTCGTTCATGCGGGGGAGTCCTTTCGTTCGACCGGGATCTGCGGTTCACCGGTGAGCGGGGCCCGCTCGGCGGGAACCACGATCGCCGTCGCCCCGTCGATGGCCGTGACGAGCACGCGCTCACCACGCTGCAGTTCCCGGGGCTCGGTGAGCGTGCTGACACGAGCGGTCCAGGTGTCGCCGTTGGAGAGCTTCACGTGGCCGGCCGACGCGGTGACCCCGTCGAGCACGAGGCCCTCGAGACCGAGCAGGGCGTCGACGTTGCTCCGGGCTGGATCGCCCCCGCGCTTGAGCAGCCGGAGCAGCGGAGGCCGCAGCGTCAGCAGGAGCAGGAGGGACACCACCGCGGCGACCACGATCTGGATGTACCACGGGGCGCCGAACGCGCCGGCGATGAGCCCGCCGAGGCTGCCGATGGCGATCATCAGGAAGGTGAACTCGAGCGTGAGCATCTCCACGACGACGAAGAGCAGGATGAGCCCCAGCCAGAAGATCCAGGCGTAGGAGTCGAGGAATTCGAGCATCGGCGGTCTCCTCTCGGCACTGATCGTCAGGGTGATCTGACCTTTTCGACGCTAGCAGGGATCCGTGTCGACCGACCGGAGTAATGGGTACTTGGTAGTCTCGGGAGGTCGTTTCGATCTACGAGGAGTTCTCCGTGCCCAATCCACTCGCCCCCGGTTCGCTCGCCGGAAAGCGCGCCCTCGTCACCGGCTCCTCGCGCGGCATCGGCGCCGACACGGTCGGCTACTTCGCCGAGGCCGGCGCCTCCGTCGTCATCAACTACCGCAACAAGGAGGCGCGCGCCGCGAAGCTGGCGAACGGCATCCGCGAGGCCGGCGGCTCCGCGATCGTGGTGGGTGCCGACCTCACCGACCCCGCATCCGTCGCCGCGATGTTCGACCAGGTGCAGGCCGACCTCGACGGGCTCGACATCCTCGTGATGAACGCCTCGGGCGGCATGGAGAGCGGCATGGCCGAGGACTACGCGATGGCCCTCAACCGCGATGCGCAGGTGCAGCTGCTGACCGCCGCGCTGCCCCTGCTGGCCCCCGGTTCCCGGGTCGTGTTCGTGACCAGCCACCAGGCGCACTTCATCCGCACCACCGAGACCATGCCCGAGTACGAGGCCGTGGCCCTCAGCAAGCGCGCGGGCGAAGACGCCCTGCGCGCGATGATCCCGCAGCTGGAGGAGGCCGGCATCGGCTTCGTCGTGGTGTCGGGCGACATGATCGAGGGCACCATCACCGCGACGCTGCTCGAGCGGGCCAACCCCGGCGCGATCGGCGCCCGCAAGGAGGCCGCGGGCCGCCTGTACAACGTGAGCGAGTTCGCCGCCGAGGTGGCTGCCGCCGCCGTCGATCCGGTGCCGGAGAACCACACGCGGTACGTGGGCGACATCTCCGACTTCGGCGCCATCGAGGGCGAGTAGCCGTCTCATGAGCGGGGCGGCGGATGCGGCGGCGCCGGAAGGCGGCGTCATCCTGAAATCCCGGGTACTGCTGCTGGATCAGGCCGGCCGCACCCTGCTCTTCTACACCCGCGCCGACGTGGCCACCCACCCGACCAGGTGGCTGACGCCCGGCGGCCACCTCGAAGCGGGAGAGTCGCACCTCGACGCCGCCGTGCGCGAGCTGTTCGAGGAGACCGGACTCGTCGTCGCACCCGCGGCGTTCGGCGAGCCGTTCTGGAGCCGGGACTTCGTGGCCGAGCCCGCCGAGGGAGTGCTTCGGGACTACCACGAGGAGTGGTACCTCTTGCGGGTGCCAGCCTTCGATCCGGTGTCCTCCGGCTGGACGCCCGAGGAGCACACCGACATCGAGCAGTGGCGCTGGTGGAGCCTCGCCGACATCCAGCAGACGGCCGACTCCGTGGAGCCGGCCGTGCTGAGTGACCTGCTGCGGGACGCGCTGGGCGCCGCTTAGATCAGGAGACGGCCTTCGGTGCCTTGCCGAGGGTGATGGCGGTGATCGCGGCCATGATGCCGGTGACGATCAGCAGGATGCCGGTGAAGACCACCAGGATGCCGATCGAGTCCAGCGGCAGGAAGATCACGACGATGCCGGCGACCACCGAGATGACGCCGAGGATCGTGCCGAACCACTGCGACGAGTCCTTCGCCGTCTCGATCACGGCGAGCACGCCCTCGATGATCCAGGAGAAACCGATCACCAGGGCGAGCGCGATCAGCGACACGACCGGGTTGCGGATGGCGATGACGCCCGCGACGATCAGCAGCACGCCGAGGATGATGCTGAGGGCCCGGATGCCGCCGGAAACCGAGTTGTTCACGATCCCGGTGACCACGCGCACGAGGCCGGTGATCCAGAAGTAGATCGCGAACAGCAGCGCGATGGTG
This sequence comes from Herbiconiux dendrobii, assembly GCF_052048175.1. Lineage (NCBI taxonomy): Bacteria > Bacillati > Actinomycetota > Actinomycetes > Micrococcales > Microbacteriaceae > Herbiconiux > Herbiconiux dendrobii. The sequence goes on from NZ_JBLZQV010000007.1 coordinate 74,343, forward strand.
AACACGATGGCGTCGGGGTTGTTGAACGCCAGGATCAGGATGACGACGCCGAGCACGAGCGAGAGGATCGCGCGGATCCACAGACCGGCCTTCAGCAGACGGCCGGCCGCGGCGGAGATGTCGGAGTCGAAGAGCCAGAAGCTCGTCGTGCCGGGTGTGTTCGTGGTGCTCATGTGGATCCCCTGTTCCCCTGGTGCGCCGTCTGTGGCGCCGGTGTTCGTGATAGCGCCAATCTAGTGCCTGTGGGCCCGCGGATGAGAGTTCGCCGTGAGCATGTTACGTCCGGGGGAGCGGTGTCGGGCGTGACTTCTCGACGGAAGTGACGATTGACAGCTGCATCGGCGACTGCAGTTGTTCGGTGACCCCCGACGCCCTCCGGGGCGTCGGGGGCGGGCAGTAGCATGGCGGCCATGGACGACACCGACGCCGCAGCACCGACGCAGCACCGCGCCGACAGTCACGACCTGATCCGCGTCACCGGTGCGCGCGAGAACAACCTCAAGAACGTGAGCGTCGAGCTGCCCAAGCGCCGGCTGACCGTGTTCACGGGGGTCTCGGGGTCGGGAAAGAGCTCGCTCGTGTTCGGCACCATCGCGGCCGAGTCGCAGCGCATGATCAACGAGACCTACAGCGCCTTCGTGCAGGGCTTCATGCCGACCCTGGCGCGGCCCGATGTCGATGTGCTCGACGGGCTCACCGCCGCCATCATAGTCGACCAGGAGCGGATGGGCGCCAATCCGCGCTCCACGGTGGGCACGGCGACGGATGCGAACGCGATGCTGCGCATCGTGTTCAGTCGCCTCGGCCGGCCGCACATCGGCTCGCCGAACGCGTTCTCCTTCAATGTGGCCTCGGCCAAGGCGAGCGGCGCGATGACGGTCGAGAAGGGTGACGGCACGACGAGTGTCGTGCGCGACTTCACCATCACCGGCGGCATGTGCCCGCGCTGCGAGGGCAGGGGGCAGGTCACCGACATCGACCTGAGCCAGCTCTTCGACGAGTCGAAGTCGCTCGCCGAGGGCGCCATCACCGTTCCGGGCTACACCGCCGACGGCTGGATGGTGCGCATCTACGCCGTGTCGGGCTTCCTCGACGCCGACAAGCCCATCCGCGACTACACCGAGACCGAGTGGAACGACTTCCTCTATAAGGAGCAGGTCAAGGTGAAGGTCGAGAACATGAACCTCACCTACGAGGGTCTGGTGCCGAAGATCCAGAAGTCGATGCTCTCCAAAGACCGGGACGCGATGCAGCCGCACATCCGGGCGTTCGTCGACCGGGCGGTCACGTTCACGGTCTGTCCCGAATGCGGCGGAACGAGGCTCAACGAGGGGGCACGCTCGTCGCGGGTCGGAGGGATGAACATCGCCGAGGCCTGCGCCCTCCAGATCAGCGACCTCGCCGCCTGGGTGCGCGGGCTCGACGAGCCCTCGGTCGCCCCGCTGCTGACGTCGTTGGGCGAGACCCTCGACTCCTTCGTCGAGATCGGGCTGGGCTACCTCTCGCTCGACCGGCCGAGCGGCACACTGTCCGGGGGAGAGGCGCAGCGCACGAAGATGATCCGGCACCTCGGGTCGTCTCTCACAGATGTCACCTACGTGTTCGACGAGCCGACGGTGGGACTGCATCCGCACGATATCCAGCGGATGAACCGCCTGCTGCTGCAGCTGCGCGACAAGGGCAACACGGTGCTCGTGGTGGAGCACAAGCCGGAGGCGATCGCGATCGCCGATCACGTGGTCGATCTCGGGCCGCGCGCTGGCACCGCCGGGGGAGAGGTGGTGTTCGAGGGCACCGTGGAGGCCCTGCGGAAAAGCGGCACCCTCACCGGGCGGCACCTCGACGACCGGTCCGGCCTGAAGCCGGACGTGCGCCCGACGCGAGGGTCGCTCGAGGTCAGGGGAGCGTCCTCGCACAACCTGCGAGACGTCGACGTCGACATCCCGCTCGGCGCGCTGGTGGTCGTCACGGGCGTGGCGGGTTCGGGCAAGAGCTCGCTGATCCACGGCTCGGTATCGCCGCGCGACGAGGTGGTGGCGATCGACCAGGGCGCGATCCGGGGCTCACGGCGCAGCAACCCGGCGACCTACACGGGGATGCTGGAGCCGATCCGCAAGGCCTTCGCCAAGGCGAACGGCGTGAAGCCCGCGCTGTTCAGCGCCAATTCCGAGGGCGCCTGTCCCACCTGCAACGGCGCGGGCGTGATCTACACCGACCTCGGGATGATGGCCGGCGTGTCCACCACCTGCGAGGACTGCGAGGGCAAGCGCTTCCAGGCGGCGGTGCTGGAGTACCGGCTTGGTGGCCAGAACATCAGCGAGGTGCTCGGGATGCCGGTCAGCGAGGCCGTCACGTTCTTCGCCGCGGGGGAGACGCGCATCCCGGCGGCGCACGCCATCCTGGAGCGTCTGCACGACGTGGGTCTCGGCTACCTGAGCCTCGGCCAGCCGCTGACCACCCTGTCCGGGGGCGAGCGCCAGCGTCTCAAGCTGGCGACGCACATGGGGGAGAAGGGCGAGATCTACGTGCTCGACGAGCCCACCACAGGCTTGCACCTGGCCGACGTGGAGCAGCTGCTCGGCCTGCTCGACCGTCTGGTGGACTCCGGCAAGTCGGTGATCGTGATCGAGCACCACCAGGCCGTGATGGCGCATGCCGACTGGATCATCGACCTCGGTCCCGGCGCGGGCCACGACGGCGGGCGGATCGTCTTCGAGGGAACCCCCGCAGAGCTGGTGGCGGCGCGGTCGACGGTGACGGGCGAACATCTGGCCGCCTACGTGAACGGATGAGCGGGCCGCTCGAACGGGCTCGCCGAAGGAGGGCCGGATGACGCGCCGTGGCATCCTGCTGTTCGCCGCGCTCGGCCTGGCCTGGGGGATTCCGTACGTCTTCATCAAGATCGCCGTCACGGAGCTTTCGCCCGAGATGGTGGTGCTGGCGCGGGCGGGGCTCGCGGCGGTACTGCTGCTGCCGTTGGCGCTGTGGCGGCGCGAGCTCGGCCCCGTGCTACGGCGCTGGCGGCCGATGCTGGCGTACACGATCGTGGAGATCGTGCTGCCGTGGTACTTCCTGAGTTCGGCGGAGCAGCGTCTGCCGAGTTCCACGGCGGGCCTGTTGCTCGCGGCCGTGCCGCTGGCCGGTGTGGCCGTGGCCTTCGTGATGGGCCGGCCGACCCGACTCACCGGCGTCAACTGGATCGGCATTGCCCTCGGGATGCTCGGCGTCGCCGCCCTGGTGGGCCTGGACATCGCCGGCTCCGACCTGGGCGCGGTCGCCGAGATGGCCGTCGTCGTGGTCGGCTATGCGCTCGGTCCCGCGATCCTGTCGCGCTGGATGCCCGACCTGCCGGGTGTGGGCGTCGTCGCCGTGTCCCTGGCGGCGACAGCGGTGCTGTACGTGCCGTTCGTCTTGGTGAAGGGATCGTGGCCGACCGCCGTGCCGTCGACGCAGGTGTTCGTTGCGATCATCGTCCTCGCCGTCGTCTGCAGTGCGATCGCGTTCTTACTCATGGTCGCGCTGGTCGGCGAGATCGGCCCGATCAAGGCGACGGCCATCACGTACGTCAATCCGGCCGTCGCCATCCTGGCCGGCGTGCTCGTGCTCGGCGAGGTCGTCACAGTCTGGACGATCGTCGGCTTCGCACTGGTGCTCGCGGGTTCCTACCTCGTGACGCGCCGCCAACGTCCTCCGGCCGTCGTAGCTCCCGTCGAGGCCCCTTCCTGAGCTGAGTCCATCGCGCTGATAATGCACATTATGTCAATACAAGTATCGGGTATTCGCATCTGTTGCGAATGATCGAGTCCCCCACGACGCCCGCAGAATGGCCTGTTGAGAGCCCTGCCGACCCACTGTTTGGGCCTAAGAGCTAAGAGCGACTCTGGGTGGTCATGAGCATGGATTGTTCTCTGACCTGGCAATTCTCTCCAAGGAGCGAAGAACGCCACCATCCGCGCCCTCGTCATCGACATGCCCGCACCGGTCGTCGCCGACGCCCTCGGCTACTCCTACCCCACCGCCGACCGACACCGCCGCGACGCCGGCGCCACCTTCATCGACTACATCGACAAACGAAATCTCGGCATCGAACCGCCCGCAGGTGCCAAGATCGACAAATGACTACCCCACCCCGAGCCTTCACGCCAGCGGAGCGGGAACTCCTCTCATTCCTCGTCCGGGGCGACTGGCCACAAGCCGAGCAAGCTCGAGCGCAAGTAGTCTCAGCGTCGCACTCAGGCTGGTGGTTCGACGGGTCCCAGAGTTTCGATATCGCCGTGGATTCAGATCTCCCGCTAGTCCAATTGCCGGATGGCATCCTCGCAGCGACAGAGAGGATGGTCTGTGACGACGACGATTGCATCGGCGGAGTCATGCTCTGGTTGACCGGCGGCAGAATCAGCAGCCTCGAGTATTACTGGATGACCGATGAACCACCCTCTCAACTGCCCACACCCGAAATGACCCGGCCCGCATAAATCACTCAGTTGGAGAGGCTAGGAAGGTCGTCGTCCACCTCATCCATATGCGTGTCCAACAGGATGCGACCACCCAGGTCGGCGAGGACCGCTACCTCGGTTACCGAGAACCCGATCCCGTCCTGCGATGGGGCGGGAGACCAACTTATAAATAGTTGCAGATCGCCCTTCGACAGAACTGGTCGGAGAACATCAGCGCGGTCGGTCAAGAACGCCATCGCGCTCTCAATCTTCGCCATGACCGTCAAACCCCCATCTCCTTCGAAATCGCCAACCCACCGATCAAGCTTCGTCGAGACGCTTGGAACGCTCAGGATTCGAGAGAAGTCGGAAGCAGGAAGCGTCTCGGAGATAATCACGATCGACACCCTCGACCACTGCGGAGGCTCACGCTGAATCACGTTGTTCACAGCGTCATGATCTCAGCATTCAGCCCGAATACTCGACTGCTGAATACGAGAGCAAGGCAGCACAGGGCCGCCGATCTTCACTTACTGAGACAACTAATCGTCCGGGTACTCCCCACGCCTGAGCTGAATTGCAGGGCTGCTCGACCAATTCGACGCCCGATCCCTCGCCGACCTCATCAGCTACAGCCCACAGACACTCCCTCCTCATGGAACCAATCGAGAAGTCGGGACAGTCTCTTAACGTGACCACCACTACACCTGACGACGAAGCCGCCAGCTGGGAGTCAGCCCGGGCTGGCGATCCCACCGCCTTCGGCGCGATCTTTGACCTTCACCGAAACCGCGTCTTCCATCAGGCACAACGCATGGCACCCACGATCCATGACGCCGAAGACGTCACCGCGGCGACCTTCCTCGAGGCATGGAGACGCCGCGACTCCGTCCGCGTTGTCGACGGATCCATCATCGGCTGGCTCCTCGTGACCGCCAACTACCTCGCACGAAACCTCGATCGCTCACGGCGCCGCTATCGCATCCTTCTCGAACAGATGCGAGAGCCCGAGCACGACATCGACCCGGCGGACGAAGTGGCCAGCCGGCTCGATGCCCAATCGATGGACGGCCGAGTGCGCGAGGCACTCTCACGGCTTCCCAAACGAGATCAAGACATCATCACGCTCTGCATCGTCCAGCAACTCTCCACTGCGGAGGCTGCAGCGGTGCTCTCCATCCCGACCGGAACAGTCAAATCGAGACTGTCACGCGCAAAAAAACGCCTCGCCGCCGACGTGCTAGCAACACTCGACAACGAAACAGCACACACCGGAGGTGCTCGATGACCGGCCCCGACCTGGATCCACGACTGTCCGCATCCATGCGCCGGACGATACTGGCGCACGCACGAAAAAGCACTGACAGAAGGCACTCCCCACGTCAGATCATCACAGCCGCCGGAAGCATCGCACTGGTCACCGGCATCGCCGCAGCTGCCGTCGTCATCATCGTCGCCGGCCTCCCGAACCTCAGTACGACCCCGCCCGTCGCGAGCCCTTCAACGCAAAGCGCAACCACCAGCCCTACCCCCTCGGCGGAACCGGCTCCAACCCCTACTCCTACACTTTCGGCCACTCCGACGAGCACGCCCCCGATCGAACCCGAGGGGCCGACCGTCAACGGCTTCGATGCTCGGCAGGTCTATCAAGCCTGCATCGACGCCACGCCCCTGGAAGCATTTGCGGGATTCGATCCCATGCCAACTGCGGCGGAGTTCACTGACGACAGCGTGAAAGCCGGGGTCGACCCGTACACGCAGGACAGCATCCCCGAATCCGAATGGCCATCGGTCGCGACTGTCTCAGTGGATTGGCCCACCGGTTCGACGCCAGTGACCAACATCGTCGCTCTCTGCACCGTCTCGGGATCCCCCGCGAATCCGACCGTGACCTTCAACCGCACCCTGTCATAGGCTCCATCCGGCCCAGATCGACCGATGACAGGCAGCCCGCCCGATCGGTCAGTAGGTCTGCCGAGCTTCCGATACACGGAGAGGAACAGCGAAGCGGTCCGACAGAGCCTTGCCGAATGCCGCTGTCTGATCACGGGACATCGTCTTGATTGGCCCGAACGATGAAACAGCGAACCGGATCTCCGCGGTCTCACCACTGAGCTGAACCGACAGATACGGAATCGGCGTCGTCGTGTGAAACGGGCCGTACTCGCAAGTCACTGACACAACCGCCGAAGAGGGAATCGTCGCGATCCTCACCGCCGCCATGCCGCCGGCCCAGATTCCGATGAACTCAGTCGCGAGCTCGAGCGCGACAAACGTCGAGGGCCTCGGAATCTTCACCAGATCGGTTGAACACCATGTGGATGCTGCCGCCGCGACGGATTGGTCGCCCACCGCGAGGACGAATTGCTCTTGCGACTTCTTCCGGGCCTCCCGTAGGGACAGTCCCGATGGAAGCCAGAGGGCCAGGACGACGATGCCGACGATCGCCACCCCGGCTGCGATCCCCCCAGAAGCAACGACAAGATCCACCCCGCGTCCCCCTCACCTTGTCCGCCAGATTAGCCCAGGTCTGTCCGCGCCTCAGCTGGGCTCTCCACGACTTACGAGAGAGCCTTTGCGCACCCTCGCCTCCCTTCTGCGCCCCCTCTCTCGGACTGCTCATCGCCCTCCGTCTGGTGCAAGGATTCGCCGGTGCCATGCGGGAGACGCCGGTCTCGGCAACCTCCCCCTCGCGATCGGCGGAGCGGTGGGCGTCGCCGTGTTCGGATCCTTGTTCTTCCAGAGAATCTCCCCCGGATCGCCGTCGAGCGCCTATCGCGTCGCCCTGCTCGTCCAGGGCGGGCTGCTGATCGCCTTCATCGCGCTGGCCTTCTTCTTCCCGAGGAAGGCCAGGCTCCGCCCCGGAGGCCGAGCTGGAAGCCTGCGTCCCCTGACAGCGAGCCGATGGGCCGGCAGGCCATCCGGGGCCGTGGGCGGGTGTGGATCGCCGAAGACGTGCTGTCGCGGGCGTCTCCGGGTTGGTGCGGCACCGGTCGAGTGGTGCTAGGAATTGCTCAGGCCCCCGCACACCGTCGGGGTGGAGAGGACGTGGTCATCGACAGGGAAGGTCCGCTCCGTGACGCTCCGGATGCGGTGCTGGTCGGGCGGGCCTCGCAGGGTGACATCGTCGCGTTCGAGGTGATCGCGCACCGCCACGGACCGCTGATGCGGGTCGTCGCGGCGAAGCTGCTGTCCTCCGACGCCGAGTCCGACGATGTGGTCCAGGACGCGTTCATCAGCGCCTGGCGGCACCTGCCCGAGCTGGACGACCCGGCCCGGCTGCGGCACTGGCTGATGCGGATCGTGAGCAACCGGGCCCTGGACCGGATCCGGTCGCGCCGCCCGCACGACGACATCGACGACTGGGAGCCGGCAGCGCCCGCCCACCGCTCCCCCGACGTCGTGGTCGAGCGCCGCCTGCAGCTGGACGCGCTCAGCGAGGCGCTCGGCCGTTTGCCTGCAGACCAGCGCAGGTGTTGGCTGTTACGAGAGACCGCCGGCTACAGCTACCAGGAGATCGCCGACGCTCTCGAGCTTCCCATCTCCACCGTCCGAGGCCTCCTGGCCAGGTCCCGGGCGTTCCTGCTACACGAGATGGAGGCCTGGCGATGACGACCCCCTCCGACGACGACGCCCGGCTCGAACCCGACGACCTCGACGGCCACACCCTCGAAGAACTCGCCGACTACCTCGCCCACGGCCGCAGCCCCCGCAATCCCGGCATCGAGGGTTCTGCCGGATGCCGGCTCGCCCTGGACGCGATGGAACACCTCCAGCACCTCTCCTGGGACGCCCTCGAGCACGAAGCCAGGGCGGACCCGCACCGCGATGACGCCTGGATCACGCAACTCCTGGACACCATCAAGGACGAGATCAGACCCGGCCGCGACATCCCCGTGCACGATCCCGACCCGAACACGACCCTGACCCTCACCGAAGCCGCCGTGCGGGGCCTCATCCGCATCACCGCCGACGCACTCCCCCACGTGCTCGTCAGCCGCACCGAGTTCGACGGCGACCTCAGCTCGCCCGGCGCACCCGTGTCGGTCGCGATCACCGCGGCAGCCGAGTTCGGGCATCCCATCGAGGTGCTCTCCGCCCAGCTGCGCGATGCCACCCTGACCGCCCTCACCGAGCACACCGAGCTCGTCATCGACCGCATCGACGTCACCTTCGACGACGTCTACCAGGGCCGCACCGATGCCTGACGGACGGATGCCTGACGGAGGGACGCCTCAACGGATGTCTGAACCAATGCCTCAGCCCGACGACGACGCCCTCGCCCGCGAGCTCACCGCAGCCATCCGCTCCATCGACGGTGTCGGGACGATCTTCCGCACCTCGCCTCTGCTGGATGCCGCCACTCAGACCGTCGCGTCGACCCTCAACCTCCCCGAACCGCAGATGACCCTGCAGGTCGAGACGTCCGCCGACGGCACAGCGGTGACCGTGCACCTGTCCACGACCACCCTGTGCCCCTCACCGGGCACCCTCCGAACGGTCGCGGCGGTGCTCCGCGACCGCATCGCCGCTGCCCACCCCGGCCCTGTCGCCATCACGATCAAGGTCCTGCAGATCGAGCGGGCGCCCGCCTGAGCGGAACCCTCGAACCGGTCGCCGCGACTTTCGGATGATCAAGCGCCTCCGGCTGCACGACGCCGCGTCGATTCACCAGATCGCGATCTGCGCCGACAGTTCTGCCTTCCTCTGCGGGGACGCGAAGGAAGCGTCCACCGAGTTCGCCGCGAGTCGGCGCACCTCCTCACGGCTGAGCTGCAGAGCGTCGGCCACCCCCTCGAGGTTCGCCCCCAGGTAACCGCCGAAGTAGGCGGGATCGTCCGAGTTGACCGTCACCAGGAGCCCGGCATCGAGCATCCGCTTCAGAGGGTGTTCCGCGAGCGAATCCACCACCTTCAGCCGCACGTTCGAGAACGGGCACACCGTCAACGGGATCGCCTCGTCCCGCAGCCGCGACACCAGCACCTCGTCGTCGAGGCAGCGCACCCCGTGATCGATGCGCTCGACCCCCAGCACATCGAGCGCCTCGCTCACATACGACGCCGGTCCTTCCTCCCCCGCGTGCGCGACGAGCCGGAGCCCCAGTTCGCGCGCCCGCTGGTAGACCGGCGCGAACTGCGCGGGTGGGTGGCCGAGTTCTGCGGAGTCGAGCCCCAGACCGAGGAGGTCGCCGATCCGGTGCTCGACCGAGGCGAGCGTCTCGAGGGCGTCGCCGACCGGCAGGTCCCTCAGGATGCACAGGATGAGTCCACCGCTGATGCCGAGTTCGTCGCGCGCCTGCTCGAGCCCGGCGGTCAGCCCATCCAGCACATCGTCGATGGTGACACCGCGCGAGGTGTGGGCCTGCGGGTCGAAGAAGAGCTCGGCGTGGCGGACCCCGTCCGGATGCGCGCGCCGGAAATACGCCAGCGCGAGGTCGCGGAAGTCGTCCGCCGTGCGCAGCACGTCCATGCAGCGGTAGTAGAGGTCGAGGAAGGAGGGGACGTCGTCGAACTCGTGCAGCGATCGCAACCGGTCCACACTCCCCCAGGGCAGCTCGATGCCGTTGCGCTCGGCGAGGGCGAATACGAGCTCGGGTTCGAGCGCCCCCTCGATGTGGATGTGCAGTTCGGCCAACGGGAGGCCGGCGGTGTCGTGCATGGTGTCCTTTCAGAGGGGCCGAGGGGCCCGGATCGATCGGGCCGGCCCGGATCGCGCGGGTTCGGCTCAGCGCAGCACGGCTTCGGCCAGCCGTTCCGCGCGGTGTGCGAGAGCGTAGAGCACCACCGAGATGACCGCCACCACGACCGCCACCACCCACATGGCCCGGTAGTCCAGGTGTCCGCGGGCCTCGCCGAGCAGGCCCCCGAGGCCGGTTCCCGTCACGAACTGCTCGGCCAGCACGACGCCCGTCAGAGCCCGGGGCACGGCCAACCGCACCGAGGCGAAGAGGTAGGGCAGGGCGTTCGGCAGGATGACGGTGAACATGATGCGCCACCGGCCGGCGTCGACGGAACGGAGCACATCGACCGGCCCCTGCGGTGCCCGCGAGATGCCCTGCACGATCGCCACGAAGCTCGGGAAGAAGGTGACCGAGACGGTCACGATCACGATGGTGAGGTCTCCGCGGCCGAAGATCAGGGCGATCAGCGGTGTCAGCGCCACGATCGGCATCGTCTGGCTGAGGAAGGCGAAGGGCATCACCGATCGCGCGACGCTCGGGTAGAGGCTGAACCCCAGTGCCAGCACGAAGGCCACCGCGATGCCCGCCAGGGCTCCCACCGCCATCGGCGGAAGGCTCTGAGCCAGGGCGCCGAGCAGCTGATCGCGCAGCTCGGCGCTCCGCGACGCCACGAAGAGGCTGTTCCAGACGTCTTCGGGCGTGTTCATGATGATGGTGGGCAGCCCGGTGGCGGCGATGAAGGCCCGCCACGCCAAGTAGGCGAAGGCCACTCCCCCGACGGTCCAGCCGATCGAGGCGAGCACCGGATGCGCGCGTGCGAATCGGGCGGCTCCCCGAAAGCGGCGGGAGGCCACGGCGCTGTCCGCTCCGACGTTGACGTCGGTGACCGTGGGGGCGACCGCCGTGCCGAGCAGGCGTCGCAGAACGCCGAACACGAGGTAGCCGAGCGCGGAGAGCGCGGCCGCGGTGAGACCGATGGCCCAGAGGCCGGCGGCGTTCGCCGATCCCATCGTGCCGAGCAGGTAGACGCCGAGGCCACGAGTGCCGCCGAGGAACTCACCGAGGATCGCGCCGAGGATGGCCGATGGCGCGGCGACCTGCAGGCCCGCCAGAAGATCCGGCAGCGCGCCGCGCAACCGCACCAGGAGCAGCGCTCGGATCGCCCCGCCGCCCGACACCCAGACCACGTCCACCGCCTCGGAGGGGATCTGCTGCAGCCCGACGAGGGTCGCGATCATCGTCGGGAAGAACACCGCGAGAGCCGCGAGAAGGATCTTCGGCCACTCGTCCGGGAACGCGACGCCGAGGATGGGCGCGATCACCACGATCGGCAGACAGAACAGCGTCACCAGCAGGATGCGGCTGATCCGCTCCGCCGCCGGAACGAGCAGGAAGAGCACGGCGAGCAGAACGGCCACCACGTTCCCGATCACGAATCCCGCGGCGGCGGCCTGCAGTGTGGCCCAGATGTGCTGGGGATAGACCCCGGCGTTCTGCACGAACGATGTGACGATCGCGGTGGGCGCCGGCAGCGCTCCCCCCGCCACGAGCCCGGCTGCTCCGACCAGCTGCCAGAGCGCCAGCACGACCACCACCGCGAGCACCCCGCGCACCCTCGTCATCACGGTGCGACACCCCGCACCGGGCTGTCCCCCGCCACGCGGATCGCCTGCGCGAGGCGCTCGGAGATGTCATCGCAGAGCGCGTGGAACTCGGGCGACCGCATCGATGCGGCGTCCCGCGGCCGGGCGGCGTCGACCGAGACCACGTCGGCGACCCGTCCGGGCCGGGCGCCCATGATCACGATCGTGTCGGCCAGGAACACCGCCTCGGAGATCGAGTGCGTCACCATCACCGTGGTGTTGCGACGTTCCAGCCAGATGCGCTGCAGCTCGACGTTCATCGAGGTGCGCAGAAGCTCGTCCAGGGCTCCGAACGGCTCGTCGAGCAGCAGCACCTCGGGCTGGAGCATCAGGGCGCGGGCGATCGAGACGCGCTGCCGCATCCCGCCCGAGAGCTGGCCCGGCTTGGCGCTCTCGAAGCCCGTCAGCCCCACGAGCTCGATGAGTTCGTCCACCCGCGACCAGTCCACCGGGCGGCCGGAGGCCTGCACGGTGAGCGCGATGTTCTTGCGCACGCTCCGCCACGGCAGCAGCGACGGGTCTTGGAACGCGACCCCGATCTTGCCCTGGCGCCGCAGCGCCGACGGCGATTCCCCGTGGATGCGGATGGTCCCCGTGCTGGGCTCCTCCAGGTCGGCGAGCATCTTCAGCAGGGTCGACTTGCCGCATCCGGAAGCCCCGATCAGCGCGGTGAACGAGCCGGGCTCGAGCACCAGGTCGGTGGTGTCGACGGCGAGCGTGCCACCGGATCGGGTCTCGTATCTCTTGGTCACGCCCTCGAGGACGATGCCCGCCGAGGCCGTGCCCGCCGAGGCCGTACCCGCCGAGGCCGTGCCCGCCGGGTCGGTGCCGCCCGCGTTCACGGCCGCCGGTCCCGGCCGAGCTCGAGGATGGGCGGAAGTGTCTCGTGCTCGGTTCCGGGAAGCAGTTCCCAGAACACCCGGCCGGGTGCTCGGCCCGGTTCGGCCACGTGCAGCAGGCGTTCGGGAGTGGCGATCCAGTCCACGGCCACGTCGTGCGGTTCGCCGGTGAGGACCTCGTCGACCACCTGCTCGTCGTGCACGATGTCCACGACCTCCGATGCCGCATCCGTCAGCCCGATCTCGGAGAGCATCGCCCACTCCAGGTCGAAGTAGCCGTGGCCTTTGCCGAAGCGGATGCCGTTGGTGCTGATGGCCGAGCCGCCGGTGACGAGCAGGGGCAGCGGATCGCCTCCCCGCAACTCGGTGAGGGTGACCGGCCGGGCGTAATGGTCGAGGCCGTCGAGGGTGGCGGCGTAGCTGATCTCGGCCTCCGGCACCGTCCCGGGCTCCAGGAGCAGGAATCCACGGCGGATGCCGTAGGTCGTCACCAGGAGCGCCTTTCCGGCCCGGATGGCCTCGCGACGCAGTCGCTCGGTGGAGTTGTCGGGCGTGATGAAGACACGATCGGCGCGGGCCCACACCGGCAGGTCGAGAACGCGGGCCGTTGCGGCGTCGTTGCCCTCGAAGTCGGCGATGAAGGAGCTGAAGTCCCAGTGGAAGCGGGAGTCCGGTTTGCCCACGCGGGAGAGCACCTCCCAGATGCGGTCGCGGTGTTCCTGGGTTCCGGTTCCCGCTGCTGTTCCGGCGGAGGACGGTCGGGTGTCGGTCATGCGTTGTCGTTCCATTCCGAGTAGACGGGGTGCAGCTCCCGCAGGTAGGCGATCGAGTCCATCCGCTCGGTGTCCAGCGCACCCCAGCTGATGCCGTGCGGCCGGGCGTACCGGCGTTCGGGGGTGATCGTGGCGAGGGTGGTGATGATCACGTCGACGGTGATGTCGAGGGGTTTGGGCGGGAGCTCCTGCTCCACCACCTGGCACGGATGCACGACGCCGACGATGGGAGTGGAGTCGTCGACCAGCCCGAGCTGCGACAGGATGCCCCACTCGAGGTCGAGATAGGCGTCACCGCTGCCGACGTGCACACCGCTGAGGGTGAGGGCCATCGCGCCGGTCACGAGGAGGTCGACCTTCGGGCCCCGGCGCAGGGCCGCGAGGTCGAGCGTGGTGCCGAAGCGCTCCAGCCCGTCGAGCGTGGCCGCGAACTCGCGGTGCTCCGCGGGGACGGCGGTGGGGTCGAGCAGGACGATCCCCCGCCGCATCGCGTAGGTGGGCACGAGCACGCGCTTGCCGTCGGCCAGGGCGCGGACGATGAGCCCCTGCAGGCTGTTGTCGGGGGTGATGAAGAGGGTCTGCGCCGTGGCGTAGTGGTTCATCGCCGCCACCCGCCCGTGGCACTCCGCCGCGCCGGCGAAATCCGGGACGAACGAGGTCACGTCGAGGTTCCAGCGGCTGTCGGGCACGGCCACCCGGCGCAGGGCGTCGGCCACCAGCAGCCTGATCTGGGTGTGCTTGCGCACGAAGGTTCCGCGGCCCGGCGTACTGACCAGCAGACCCTCGCGCACGAGTTCCTCGGTGGCCCGCCGGAGCGTTCCCCGGCTCACGTTGAAGAGCTCGGTGAGCCGGGGCTCCGGGGGCAAGGGGTCGTCGATGTCCAGTCGGGTGGCGAGGGCCATCTCGCGCAGCGACTCGGCCACTTGGGCGTAGGCGGGAGCTCGGCGGTCCATCAACCGATCGCATTCACCAGCGACATGTCGAACATGTCGGGCGTCGCGGTGATCCCGACCAGGGCCAGCGTGTCGATGGTGTCCTGGATCGACTGCTCCGACATCGACAGGATGCCGGTGTCGGACTCGATCAGCGGCTTCTGCGCGGTGTTGAAGAAGATCTCGTTCTCCACCGTGCGGCCGGTGCCCTCGAACCAGGTCTTCTCGAAGGTCGGCGGGTACACGGCGGGGTCGGCCAGGTTCTCCGTCCAGCCTCCCCGGCTCGCCTTGAGAAAGGCGGTGATCTGGTCGGCCTTGTTCTCGAGGGTGTCGCGGGTCACCACGACGGTGTCGTTGGGGATCTTGTAGCCGTAGTCGTAGAGCGTGAACGACGTCGGTTTCCCGCCGGCCTGTTCGATGGTGAACGGAACATTGGTGACGAAGTCGAGCGTGGCGTCGACCTCGCCCGTGAGCAGCGGGGTCGGGTCGTAGGCGTAGGGCACCACGGTGACGGAGGCGGGATCGATGTCGTTCAGCGTGAGCATCGCGTCGAAGGCGATGCGGTTCACGTCGGGCACGGCCACGGTCTTGCCGACGAGGTCGGCGGGGCTCGCGATGCCGTTCTCCTCGAGACTGACGATGCCCAGCGGGTTCTGCTGGTACTGGGTGCCGATGATGACGAGGTCGGCGCCCTGGTCGGCGATCGCGCTCACCGTGGTGTCGGGGCTGGTGAGGGCGATGTCGGCCTTGCCCGAGATGAGCGAACTCTCGGGGATGACGCTCGGGCCGCCGGCGAGGTACTCGAGATCGAGCCCTTCGTCGGTGTAGTAGCCCTTGTCGACGGCCGTGAAGTAGCCGGAGAACTCGGCGTCGTTGATCCAGGAGGCCTGGAAGGTGAGCTGGTCGGCCGAGGAGCTTCCGGCGCTCGGCGACGAGCAGCCCGCGAGGGCGAACGCTGTCAGGGACACCGCGGCGGCGGCTACCGCGGTGCGGCGGCGGGAGAGGAATGAGGGCATGGGCTGGCTTCCTGGTCGAACGGACATGAGACGGTGCGGAGGAGCTGCTCACGACAGTACGAAGAGGATGTGTCAGACCTGTGTGCCCCAGATTTCGAACATGTAAACGTATAGACGTTTGAACCACCTCAGCCCGGAGCTGTTCATGGATCTGTGGATCATGGCTGGCGCGCGGACAGCGGATGCGGGATGGTCAGGGCGCCGAGCGGTCCGACGCGCGGGCGCGCTCGTTGTAGCGGCGCACGCGGTTGCGGTTGCCGCAGTCGGCCGAGACGCACCACCGGCGGTTGTGGCGCGGTGACGAGTCGAGGAAGACCCAGCCGCACTCGTCGTCGGCGCACTGCCCGTAAGCGCCGGGCGCGGCCGAGGTCAGCAGGTCGACGGCGGCGAAGGCGATGCGGTGGCGCGGCAGCGACAGGTCGGCCGGCACGTCCCAGGCCCAGGGTGCAGCCTTCTCCCCCGGGCTCGACAGCCGCCCCGACGTGATCGCGTCGGCGTACTCGGCGGCGATGAGATCACGGTCGTCCATGGCGCGGCGTGGCGGAGACGGATCGGCGGCAGGCGCGGAATACACCGCCGAGTAGAGCCCCTCGCGCAGTGCTCGTACGCGGTCGAGCTCCTGCGCGGCGCGGTCGGGATCCTCGCCGGCCAGCCGCCGCAGCTCCCCCGCCGCCTCGTCGTCGACGAGGTCGAACTGCCGTGCCCACGCCACCACCGCGTCGTACGACTCCAGCGTGTCGATCCACCGCGGACCGCTCAATCGCCAGTGCACGGTATTCACGAGATCGAGTGCGAGGTGGCCCGCGATCGCCGAGAACGACCGTACCGTCGGCAGGGACGAATCATCCATATCGTCATCATAATGCGTGCCCGCGCTTTCACGCATTATCGAATCGTGACAGGCTCTAACTCATGGAACGCTCATCACGCATTACAGTGCCCTGGCGCGGAGACTTCCGTCGTTTCTGGCTCGCCGAGGCGACCTCGCTCACGGGCGAGCAGGTGCGGGAACTCGCGGTGCCTCTCGTGGCCATCACCGTGCTCGACGCCACGGCCGCCGACCTCGGGCTGATCGGACTCGCCCAGTGGCTCCCGTTCCTCGTGCTCGCGCTGCCGCTCGGCGTGCTCGCCGACCGTCGCCGCCGTCGCCGCCTCATCGTGCTCAGTCAGTGGTCGAGAGCGGCGCTCATGCTCGCTGTGGCCATCGCCGCCCTGCTCGGCGGGTTGTCCCTCCCCCTCCTCCTGACCGCCGTGGCCGCCCTCGGAACCTTCGCGGTGCTCTATGAGGTCTGCTATCAGTCGGTCGTCCCCTCCCTCGTGCCACCTTCGGCGCTGGAAGGGGCGAACTCGCGTCTTCAGGCGACGGCATCCGGAGCGGAAGTGGGCGGGCCGGGCCTCGCCGGACTCCTGACCCAGTGGCTGGGCGCGCCCGTCGCCCTGTTCGGGACCACCCTCGGCTACGCCGTCTCGGGGATGGCGGCCGCGAGCATCCGCACCCCCGAGCCCCCACCGGACAGGCCGGACATCGAGGATGGCGGTCGCCTGCGCTTTCTCGACGACCTGCGCGAGGGCATCCGCTACGTGCGGAACGACCGGTACCTGCTCGCGAACGTCGGATTCTCCGCGCTGTACAACCCCTTCGCCCAGTGGATCGTCGTGCCCTTCACCCTGCACGGCATCCGTGTTCTCGGGCTCGACGCGGGGCAGATCGGGCTGGTGTTCTCGCTCGGAGCGGCCGGTGCGCTGGCGGCGACCGCTCTCACCCCGAGGCTGACGCGGCGTTTCGCGGCGGGTCACCTGCTCATCGGCTGCGCGGTGGTGGAATGCTCCGCGCTCTCCGTCATCCCCCTCGTCGACGAGCGCTGGGGCACCCCGGCGATCGTCGCCGTGCTCGCCGCCGTCTGGGCGCTGAACGGCGCGGGCACCGGGGTCTCGAGTGTGCTGCTCGTGACCGTCCGTCAGCTCCGCACCCCCTCGTGGCTGCTCGGCCGGGTGAACGCCTCGATGCGCACGGTCACCTACGGCACGATCGCCATCGGCGCCTTGGCCGGCGGGCTCGCCGGGGAATGGCTGGGTACCCGGGACGCCCTCGGGCTCGGCGCGGCTCTCTGCCTCGTCACGGTCGCCTGGGTGGCCCTGTCGCCGCTGGCGCGCATCCGCCGGATCGGCGACCTCGCGATCGTGTGACGTCGCGTCACCGGGCGACCGCGCAGCGTGGATACAGCGGAGATCCAGCCGAGGGTCAGCCGAGCGGCACGATGGCATCCACCTGCACGAGCGCATTGCCCTGCAGCACGTTCACACCGATCATCGAGCGCGCGGGAGCGGCCACGGGGAAGAACTCACGGAACACCCGATCGATCACGGAGGCGAATTCGATCAACACGGGCGTGTAGACGGTGAGTTTGATCGCATCGGACAGGTCGGCCCCCGCGGCCCGACAGATGGCGTTCACGTTCGTCAAGCACTGCCTCGTCTGCGCGTCGACCGCCTGCTCACCGCCCCCGAACAACGGGTTGAACGGTCGAGGCGGCATCTGCCCGCTGGTCGGGTCGATCGGAAGCTGGCCCGAGACGTACAGGACACCGTCGTGCGCGATCGCCTGGCTGGAACCCCCAGGGGACCACGGCGCATCCGGGGTGAAGATCACGGTACGTTCCACAGGTCGCTCCCCGGGGCTTGATGTCGACGTCGGCTTTCCCGACATCCTACGGCCGGGCCGGAAGGTGATCCGATCGCATGGGTTGGATGCTCGCATTAGTACAGTGGACGCTGTATTAATTGGGTCATGATCACCCTCAGCACGCGGCTCGACGTCATGAACAGACTCGGCCGGGCCATGGCCGACCCGAGCCGGTCACGCATCCTGATGCTGCTACTCGACCGGCCGGCCTACCCCACCGAGATCGCCGAGAAGCTCGAACTCACGCGCCAGAACGTCTCCAACCACCTCACCTGCCTGCGCGACTGCGGCATCGTCGTCGCCGAGCCCGAAGGCCGGCAGCACCGCTACGAGATCGCCGACGCCCATCTCGCGAAGGCGCTCGACGACTTGGTGGGGGTCGTACTCGCCGTCGATTCGTCCGCGGAATGCAACGACGAGGCGTGCCCCGTCCCTGGCTGCTGCGAGGCCACCTCGTGACCATCGCGACCGAACGCCCGACCCGGGAACGGATGGCCCGGCTACAGAGGCGCATCCGCCTGATCGTCGCGATCACAATCGGCTACAACGTGATCGAGGCGATCGTCGCGATCACGGCCGGCACCGTCGCCTCCTCGGGGGCGCTGATCGGCTTCGGCCTCGACTCGACCATCGAGGTACTCTCCGCCGCGGCGGTCGCCTGGCAATTCACCCGTCGAGAGCCCGAGCGCTGGGAGAGGGGCACCCTGCGCGTCATCGCTCTGGCCTTCTTCGCCCTCGCCCTCTATGTCGGCACCACCGCGGTCGTGACCCTCGGACGCGCGGTCGAGGTCGAGCACAGCACCGTCGGGATCGTGCTCACCGCTCTCAGCGTCGTCGTCATGCCGTTCCTCTCGCTCACCGAACGGCGCACGGGCCGCGAGCTCGGCTCCGCGACCGCGGTCGCCGACTCGAAGCAGACGCTGATCTGCACCTACCTGTCGGCCGCCGTGGTCGTCGGGCTGCTCCTCAACACGCTCTTCGGATGGTGGTGGGCCGACCCGATTGCCTCGCTCGTGATCGTCGTCTTCGCGATCCGCGAGGGCATCGAAGCGTGGAAGGGCGACGCCTGCGCCACATCGGTCGGCATGCTCCTCGACAGGGACGATGACGACGACGACTGCGGCTGACTCCGCCGCGCTCGGGCGTCGGAGGTCGGCTCGCGTCACATCGCGTCCGCCGGTGCCGGACGGGAGAAGAGGTTCACCAGGTTCCCGTCGGGGTCCCGGATGAGGGCGGAGCGATTGCCCCAGGGCATCGTGGCGGGTTCGAGCACGACCTCGGTGACCGCGCTGCGCAGTCGGTCGAACTCGGCGTCGACGTCGGAGACGAGGAACTCGAGGATGACCGAGTCGTTGCGTCCCGGTCGCGGGGCGCGGCCACCGAGCATCGCCACCGTCGTCGTGCTGCCGATGGCGAGCACCCCCGTGGCCGTGCGGATCTCGGCGAACACCGGTGCCGGCCGCACAGCGGTCAGCCCGGTGACGAGTTCGTAGAACGCGGCGAGCCGGTCGACGTCGTCGGTGATGATGCGGATGGAGGCGAAGTCCATGAGGGTCCTTTCGGGATCCGGCCGGCACCGGCCGGCCGATCGATCGAGCGCGAGCCGTCCGGCCCGTCCCGACCAGCCTGCGGCCCGTTCGCGACACCGTCCTGTCGGTGTTTCAGGACGGATGCCCGCTCTCGGCCCCTTCGGCACCCACCGCTCGGAGCCGGCCGTCCGCGATCTCGAGGTCATCCGGGCTCAGCGTGCGTGCCGGCGCGCGCTCCCCCGTCGGCTCGGCCCGCTCGATGCGGTCGCCGCGAAAGGCCCGCACGCCGTGGCGGAGCCGGCACCAGCCGATGAGGTACCAGTCGCGACCCTTGCCCACGAACCCCAGCGGCTCGACCTCCCGCACGGTCTGCTCCCCCGCCCGGTCGCGATAGGTCATGCTCAGCACCCGCCCGGCGACGAGCACCCCGTCGAGGTGACCCGGCGCATCCGGAGCCGAGGCGTCGTCGAGCAGGTACACCCGCTCGGTGAGAGCCGCGGTCTGCTGCACGCTGCGTTCGTCCATCACGGCCACCATCTTGCGGAGAGCGGATGCGGCCGCGAGGCGGAACGGGCTGGCGGAGAGCATGCCGAGTCCGACGGTGACCGCCAGGGCCTCGTCGACCGTCAGGCCGAGCGGCGCGAGGGTGTGGGTGGCGTCGATGGCGTACCCGCCCCGCCGGCCGTTCTGTGCCCAGATCGGCACGCCCGCCTGCTGCAGCGCCGAGAGGTCGCGCTCGATGGTGCGCGCACTCACCTCGAACCGCCCCGCGAGCCAGGCTGCACTGCGCGGCCGCGGTGCGACCGCCCGCAGCTCCTCGACCAGGGCGTAGAGGCGATCGGTGCGGTTCACACCTCGACCCTAGCCACCGGATCGACATCCGCTCGCGTTCGTGCGGAGCACCGGGGGCCGGATCCGTCAGGTCGTCGCGGCGCCTGTGGCCACAATGGTCGCCCCGGTTGCCATAATGGGGATCGATGAGCGACGACGACTCCCGCGCTGCACCCGGCCACCGCTTCCCGGCCCGGGTCTTCGCGAGCGGTGAGGAGCCCGATCCGCGGTTCACCCTGGCCAACGAGCGCACCTTCCTGGCCTGGATCCGCACCGCCCTCGCCCTGATCGCCGCCGGCGTCGCGCTCGAGGCTCTCGGCCTCGGCCTGCAGAGCGGATTCCGGCTCGCCGCGTCGCTCGTGCTGATCGCCGCCGGCGTCGCCACCCCGGTGCAGGCCTGGCTCGGCTGGATGCTCGCCGAGCGTGCCCTGCGGCACGGCCGGCCGCTGCCCTCGCCCGCCCTGTCGCTGCCGCTCGGGGTGGCCGTCGTCGCAGCCGGGGTGCTCGTGCTGCTCGGCATCCTGCTCGCGTGAAGGGCCCGGCCTCAAGGCTCCCGCTCTACGATGCCGGGCTCCAGCCGGAGCGCACCGCCCTCGCCTGGCGCCGCAGTGCGCTCGCGCTCGCGGGCGGCGCTCTGGTCGCCGTGCGGATCGTGCCCGCGGTCGTCGGCCCCTGGGCCTACCTGCCGACGGGCGCCGGACTCGTTCTGGCGATCACCCTCCTCGTCCTCGCCCACCGGCGCTATCGACGCCTGCACCGGGCACTGATCGAGCACAGTGAGCCGGATCGGCGGCCCGACGGCCGGCTGATCGCGCTCACCGCGGTCACGACTCTGCTCATCGCCGGGTGCGCGCTCGCGTTCTGTCTCGCCGTCGCCGGCGGCGGAGCGGAGCTGCTCCCCCGACTTCTCTGACGTCGACGCCGCAGCCGGATCGGCCGCCGCTCTTACATTGCTGAGCTTTCATCAGTATATTCTTCTGCATGGAACGACGGATGCTCGGACGGCTCGGCGCGACCGTCGCGCTCCTGGCGTCGGCTGCGTTCGCCACCCTCGGCGGCCCGGGTCTCAGCTCGCCACCGAGCGCCTTCGCCGAGAGCACCACGCCCCTGACCCTGGAGCAGCCGAACGCCGGCGAGGTCTTCGTCTCGGATTCGGCCGGAGTGTTCTCCGCCGTCTTCACCGGGCTCGGCGCGTTCGGCGACCTCGTGACGGTCAGCGATCCCGCGGCCGACCCGATCTGCGAGGGCCTCGTGCACGACGACGGCACCTGGGCGTGCACGGGGATCACGATGGCCGACTTCTTCGGCGAGGTGACGGTCAGCGATTCGGTGACCGTGATCGGCCGCCTGATCGGCGCGGTGAACCCACCGCGACTGGATGCGAGTCAATCCGGAGGGATCTCGACCGATGCGGCGGGGTTCGTGACCTCGGGCACGGCGGCTCCGGGCGCCTCGGTCGAGGTCTTCCTCGACGGCGCGCCGGCGTGTGACACCGTCGCCGATGCGGGCGGCGCCTGGAGCTGCGCACTGGCCCTGACCGACGCGGATGTCGGCAGCTCGTCCCTCACCGCGACCCAGACTCCGCCATACGCGACGACCGCCTCCGCGCCGTCGCCGCCGGCTGCGCTCGTCTACCGGCTGCCCGTCGTCGTGATCCCGGTCGTCCCGACGGATCCGATCGATCCCGCCGGTCCGGGCGATCCTGGAGGTCCAGGCGGTCCAGCCGGTTCGGGCGGTCCGGGCGTTCCGGGCGTTCCGGCGGATCCGGTCACGCCCGTTCCCGGCACCCCCAGCACCGCGACCGGAGACGCCGCTTCGCCGGCCGCATCCGAGGCAGGCTCACCATGGCCCGGCGATACCGGAACGGACCCTTCGAGCTCCTCGTCATCCGACTCATCCGACTCATCCTCCGATCCTCCGGTGCGGATGTCCGAGAACGGGCGCCCCAGCACGGCCCAGAGCTCTGCCGGCGACGCACCGGAAGACAGCACGGCCGGCCGCCCCGACTCGCGCACGCTCGGCGCCGACGCGGCCGCCGACGGCTCGCCGCGACCCTCGGGACAGGGCACCCCGAGCGCTCACGATGCCGGCCCGACAGCCGCCTCGGCTCCGACCGATCACGCGGCCACCGGCTGGAACGATCCCACGGGTTTCGGAACCTCGCTCAGGCCGCCGATGGCCATCCCCTTCAGCTCCCCCGCCTACGCGCTCTCCGTCTTCCTCGTCGCCGCCGGCTTCCTGCTGCTCCTGGCGCTGCCGGCCGAACTGCTCCAGTCGACCGTCCGAGAGAACCACGACCGGATCGCACCGGTCCTGAACCGCCTGCGGCGGCTGCTGCCTGCCCGCGCGGCCCAGGCCGCCGCCGTGCGCAGCCGGTCGCGTCGTGTGCTCGGCCCGCTGGTGATCGTGCTGGTGACCGCCGCGGTCTCGGCGTTCGCCGATCCGTCGGCCGGAATCGACGCCCGCTCTCTGCGTCTCGTGCTCGCCCTCGCCCTGGTGATGCTGGTGGTGAACGGTCTCGGCATCCTGGCCGGCGGTCTGCTCGCCGCGCGCGTGCACCGGGCCGCGACCGTGGTCGCGCCCCGCCCCTTCACCCTCCTGCTGGTGGTGGCCACGGTGCTGCTCTCACGCGTCGCCGAGATCCAGCCCGGCCTGCTGTTCGGACTCGTGCTCGGCGTCGAGTTCGGCACGCGACTGCGCCGCCGCCACCTGGCGCGCATCACCGTCGTGACGAGTGTCACCCTGCTCGGCCTGGGACTGGCGAGCTGGTTCGCCTTCGGGATGCTCGCGCCGGCCTGGCAGGCGCATCCGGATGTCGCGAACCAGCTGGCGGGAGAGGTGCTCACCGGGATCACGGTCGAGACGCTCGCCGGGCTGGCGATCGCGCTGCTGCCTCTCACCTTCCTCGACGGCGGTTCGGTGTTCTCCGTGTCCCGTGTCGCCTGGGCGGCGCTCTACGCGGTCGCGCTGGCAGCCTTCGCCGCGGTCATCATCCCGCTGCCCTCGAGCTGGGTCGAGGTGCCGTCGCTCCTGTCGCCGTGGGCGATCGGCTTCGCCGCCTTCTCCGCGATCAGCATGGCGACCTGGGCCTACTTTCGCTTCACCGGGCCTCGGACCCGGCCGGATGCGGGCGCAGAAGCCACCCGGAGCGCTTCCGAAACAGACCGGCCGAGGCCGACGGTGTCCGGCTCGATCAGTCGATGACCCGCGCGATCTGCAGCGCCATCGGCCGCAGAACGCTGTGCTCGCCCTTGGCCACCGGGTGCACGGTCACATTCTGGAGCCGCGCCAGGCGCTCGATGCTGTCGGGCAGCACGATCCGGTCGCGCACCCCGTAGAGCACATCCACACCCACCCGGATCTGCGCGACATCCGTCAGCGTCGTCTGCCCTTCGATGCAGTGTTCCATCGACTGCGCGAACGCCCTCCAGTACCGCTCCTCGATCACGATCCCCGGCCCCGGCAGGATGCGGTCGAGAAAGGCGAGCCGGCGCGTGGTGCGATCCCGGTCGGTGCGGAGGAAGCGGTAGAACCGCAGGTAGGTCTTCACGGCCAGCCGGTCGGCCCGGTCGGTGAGGTACGCCTCCTCGGCGTACACCGGCGGGGAGACCAGCACCACCTGACTCACCTCGCGAGTGTGCACCGCCGCGTACCGCGATGCGATCAGCGAGCCGAGGCTGTGCCCCACGAGCGTGAACCGGCCGCGCAGGCGCAGCGACCGGATGGTGGCGTGCAGTGCCGAGACGTGCTCGTCGAGGGTGAAGGTGGCGGTGGCGGGAGCGACCGACCCGCCGAAGCCCAGCAGGTCGATGGCGATCACGCGGTACAGCGGCGAGAGCAGCGGCACCAGATGCGCCCAGCTCTTCGACGAGGAGTTGATCCCGTGCACCAGCACGACCACGGGCCCCTCCCCCTGGTCGACGGCCACGTTCAGCAGTGTCGACGTGCCGCCCCGCCGCATCCGCAGCCCGTTCATCCTGGCCCCTCTCATGCTGAGTAATGCTCATGCTATCGCATGGACTCGACGGAGGCCAGAGTTCGGGTCGGTCCTCAGCCGGCGGTGTCGCGCTGGACGGCCGAGGCCAGTTCGGCGCGGCCGCGGATGCCCAGCTTCTGATAGACCCGCTGCAGGTGCGTCTCCACCGTCCGCACCGACAGGGTCAGCTGCTCGGCGATCTCCCGGTTGCTCAGCCCGCTCGAGGCGAGGCGGGCCAGCTCCTCCTCCCGTTCGGAGAGCACGGCCGGCCGCTGCAGCCGCACGAACGGGAGCCGTTCCGATCCGCACAGTCTCGCCTGCTCGTCGCGCCGGCGGGCGGAGGCCGCCGCATCGCGCGACGCTCCGGCGAGATGGTGCAGTTCGGCCGCGTGCGAGAAGGCCTCGGCCGCGATCATGTGCGTGTCGATCGCGGCGGCCTCCTCACCGATGCGGTCGAACTCCGCCGCGAGGTCGTCCGCCCGCACGGCGGCAGCGGTCTCCGGTGACTGCCGATCGGCGAGGGCCCTGACCAGACGCACGCCGATGGCCGCGTAGGGGCCTTCCACGAGGTCGGCCAGTGAGTGGGTCTTGGCCAGGACCGTGGATGCGCCTCCCGCGCGAGCCGCATCGGTCAGGGCACTGACCTGAGCGAGATACAGGCCCTGGGCGGCATAGGCATCAGCCGCCCGGACGAAATTCGTCACCGCCTCGTCCGGCCGTCCGGATCCGGCGTCGATCCAGCCTCGGGCCTGCAGGATCTTGCCGGCGGATCCGTTGCCGGGAGGTGCCTCGGCGTTGGAAGCCAGCACCTCCATCGCGGTGGCCCTCTCACCCATGATGCCCAGCACGGTGGCCAGCTCGCTGCGCACGCCGCGTGCCGTGCCGGTGAGGCCCAGGCGCTCCATGATGGCCAGCGAGGTGCGCAGCTCGGCGTGCGCCTCCGCGATCCGGCCCTGCGAGATCATCACGATGCCGACGGCCCAGCCGCACAGGGCCTGCGCTGCGGCCATCCCCGCCGCGGCGGCCCCGTCGCGGAAAGCCGAGATCACGACCAGCGATTCCGTGCCACGGCCCTGGAAGAACTGCACGTTCGCGCGCACCACTTGAACCTTCGAGCTGTCCGCGCCCGCCTGGGAGAGGGCGGCCTCCGACGCGGCCAGCATCGACTCCGCCTCCGTCAGCCGCCCCTGGAGGAGCGCCGAGTTGGCCAGCACGAAGCAGGCCTCGCCGTACTCCTCGCCGGCGAGCTGCGTCAGCGCCGGCCGCACCAGTTCGGCCGCACCGATCACGTCGCCGAGAGCGAAGAGCACGAAGCCCTTCGAGGCGTTCGCGCGCGGGCTCGACACGTGCAGGATGGGTCCGGCGCTCGACCAGAGCTCGCCGAGCGCGTCGTGATCGGCCGTGCTCACGAGGATGTGATTCGTCAGCGCGGTGATCACGCCGCTCACCTGGGCGTCGCCGTCGGCCGCCGCCACCAGCCGGTGCAATCGCGCCCGGGCCGCCGCCGAGTTCCCGGCCTGCGCATCCGCCGCGGAAAGGGCCATCTCGGCCTCGAACCCGCCCCCGGACTCCACCGCCGCGGTGGCCAGCTGGAGCGAGACGGCCGAGTCCGGCGCACGCAGTGACGTCGTGGCGGCCTGGACGAGGGTGCGGGTCGGAACGGTGCGCCCTGAAGCCAGCGACAGTCGAGCGAACGCGACGAGCTCGCCGGCACTCAACTCCGTCGCCGGGAGCTCGCCCAGCACCTCGACGATCGCCGCCGCGAGCCGCCGACGCCGGAGCACCCCGATGCTCTGGGGCAGCAAGACCTCCACCACTCCGTCCCGGATGCGAAGCCGCGGTTCGACCGCCGTCTCGACGATCTCCAGCATCCCCGCCTCCTCCAGCCGCTCCAGGGCTTCGTCGACCTCACCGGCGATCTGCAGGCGCTCGACGATCCGCTCCGCAGAGGTCAGCGACACACCGGGGGTGAGTGCCACCACGTCCAGCAGCGTCGCCGTGAGCTCGCCGATGTCCGATCCTCGCGCGGCTCGTGAGTGGATCAGGCGCCGGAGCGGCTCGCTGGGTGGAACGGTTGCGCCGATCCGCCAGCCGCCCTCGGTGCGCGTGAGCTGGCCCGATCCCGCCGCGTGCCGCAGGAACTCCTCGAGCGCCTCGATGTCCGCCCCACCGCGCGCCGGGATGAAGCTCGGGAGGAAACCCGTCTCGAGCGGCCCGTCGAGGAGCCGCTCCGCGACACCGACGAGTTCCCTCGACGACAGCGGGCCGAGCATGATCCGGATCACCTCACCGCGGCGCAGGAGTGCGTCGATCGCGGGCCGCGGTGCCTCGCGCACCGACATCGTGGCGAGCGGGAGGATCGTGCCGGAGCCCACCGCCTGTACGAAGCGCGCGAGCCGCTCGTCGTCCAGCACCTCGAGGTCCTGCCCGATCCACAGGCGTCCGCGTGTGGCCGTATCGAGTTCCTGCTGGACCGTGTGCAGGAAGTCGGCGCGACCCGAACCGCGCTCGCCCACGATGACGACACCCGTGCCGCTGAGCAAGGCGTCGCGCGCACGTGCTCTCTCGGCAGAGCGCTCCGGCATGCCGTGTCGCTCCGTCTCGGTCATGCCGCGACCCGGGCGGAACCGGCTCCGCCCTGAAGAGTGATCATCGTCGTCCCCTCCACCTGTAGGCCCCCTCCACCTGTTAGG
Organism: Herbiconiux dendrobii; assembly: GCF_052048175.1. Taxonomy (NCBI): domain Bacteria; kingdom Bacillati; phylum Actinomycetota; class Actinomycetes; order Micrococcales; family Microbacteriaceae; genus Herbiconiux; species Herbiconiux dendrobii. The sequence goes on from NZ_JBLZQV010000007.1 coordinate 101,374, forward strand.
CCCCCTCCACCTGTAGGCGGAGACTACAACAGCCGACCGTGCGGCGGAACTCCCCGCGCTCAGTCGCGACGACGCGGGCGGTCGTCCTCGACCCGCAGCAGCCGGCGGAGGGGCCGGTTGGCCCAGACTCCGACCTCCGACGATCCGGAACGCGTGGCCGCCTCATCGAGCGGGCGGAGCTCGCGCCAGGCCGCGAACGCGTCCGGCGACCCGGCGGAACCGCCCGTCACCAGGAGCGCACCGCCCTTCGCCGTGACGGCACCGGCGAAGCTCCGCAGTTCCCTGGCCTCGCCGGCCGAGGGAGGGGAACCAGCGGATGCCCCGGTGGGCGGATCCAGGAACACCACGTCGTCCTCCCGAACCGCAGGCAGGAACGAGAACGGCGACCCCACCACGAACTCGACATCGCGGTCGCGCAACACGGAGGCGAGTTCGAGCAGCCCTGCGGCGTCGAAGGCCGGTTCGTCACGCCCGGGGAGCGCGTCGCCGAAGTGCTGGAGGGGCAGACCTCCCGGGCCGGGCGCCGCCGTTCCGCGCAGGTAGATGAAGCGCGCCGCCCGCTCGACGTCAGAGCCGACCGGCCGGTCCGGGACGCCCGATCGGTCCAAGCCCTCCGGCGCGTGGGTCGCGCCCGCACGATCGCCGGCGGGCACGGCGGGCACGGCGGGCACGGCGGGCACGGCGGGCACAGCGAGTTCGCGCTCGGCGAGAAAGTACGCCGGGCTGTGCCGCGCGGCGTGGAACGCGACGCGCTCCACGACCGCACGCGCCTCGGCGCGCACCGTCGCCCACACGGTCACCAGGTCGCGGTTCGGGCTGCCGAGCACGAACGACCACTCCGGATGCCGCGCCAGCAGTGCAACGGCCACGGCTCCGCCGTCCAGGAGCGGTTCGACGTACCCTCCGGCGGCCGCCGGTACGTACTCGAGCACCCGCTCGGCCTGCCGGCGCCGGCGCACCGAGTCGAGATACGGCGGAGCGAGCCGTCGCGCGGTGCGGCTCACGGCATCCGCTCGCCGACGCACTCCCCCATCGATGCCGCGGTCAGCGACCGGGCTCGTCGAAGTACGACACGTGCACCTCGTTGCGCTCGCGAGCCGCCTCGGCGCGCTCCCGGCGCAGGCGCTCGGTGCGTTCCTGGCGCTCGCGCAGCACGTCGGGGTCGACCTCGACGCGGCGCACCGAGAGCGAGCCCTTCGTGGCCGGGCTGGCATCCTTCTTCGCGGCCGGACGGGTTCCCGCCGAGCTGCTGCCGCCGGTCGATGCGGCGCGGGGCGCGCGCACGACGGGCATCTGACCCGTGCCGCGGCAGCGCTGGGCGTTCTTGTCGTCGTGCTGGATCATGGACCCGGAGACGAGACCGACCGCGACGGACTTCCCGCACACGGGGCACTTCGTTCCTGTACTGCTTGCCATGGTGGTGATGACGACCCTTCCGATGCTCCGGGCGGAGATGCCGCCCGAAAGATCAATTTTCGCACGGAATACCTGCCGCTTCCTCGCCGTTGTGGAATTCATGCCATTGACAGCGGAATACGAACCCGGAACCAGCGATTGGGCGCGCAAGCAGCTCGAGCTCTACGAGACCTCAGGAGGAACCGAGGGCACCGAGCTCAACGGGATGAGCGTCATCATCCTCAGCACCATCGGCGCCAAGAGCGGCAAACTGCGTAAGACGCCCCTGATGCGCGTCGAGCACGACGGCGAGTACGCCATCGTGGCCTCGCTCGGCGGCGCCCCGAAGCATCCGGTCTGGTACTTCAACGTGCTGGCGGACGACCACGTCGAGCTGCAGGATCGCACCGAGAAGCACGACTACCGTGCCCGCGAGGTCTTCGACGACGAGAAGGCGCTCTGGTGGGAGCGCGCCGTCGCCGCCTACCCGCCCTACGCCGAGTACCAGCAGAAGACGGATCGGTCGATCCCCGTCTTCGTGCTCACGCGTTTCGACCCCGAGCAGTAGCGGCCGGCGGGGCCTGACGCTGCGGCTCAGGCCTCGCCGAAACCGGTCTCGATCAGGTCGGCCAGCGCATTCACCGCGTCGGCGCCGTCGGGGTCCGAACTGGCGAGCTCGACGCTCGAGCCCTTGGTGAGCCCGAGCGACATGATGCCGAGCAGGCTCTTCGCGTCTTTGCCGTTCACGGTGACCTTGGCGGAGAAGGTCGTCGCGAGCTTCACGAACTCCGCGGCGGGCCGTGCGTGCAGGCCGTCCTTGTTGACCACCGTCACGGTGCGCGACGGGGTTCCGGATGCGGCGGGCCCGGCCTCGAACACCGGAACGGCCGCGATGTGCCCGTCTCCCGCATCCGCCGCCTTCGTCTCGCCGATGGCGTTGGCCGACTCGCCCGCGGAGACCACCGCGGCCAGATCGGCCCCGGACTCCGCGGCGACCGACGCGGCCACGCCGCCTTCGACCAGGGGCGCCGACACGATCCGTACGCGCGAACGCACCTCGTCGTCGAGGAAGTCCAGTGCGGTCTCGGCGGTGAGGATGGCCGATCCGAGGTCGCAGAACACGGCCACGCCCGCACCGGAGTCGGCGGCCTCGACCGCGGCCGTCACCTTGTCGAAGCTGGTGCCGATGCCGCCCTCGTCGGTGCCGCCGGCGGCCACCAGGGTCGCGGTGCCCGCCATCTGCGCGGCGAGCTCGACGAGCCCCTCGGCGATCTTGGAACTGTGCGAGACGAAGACGATCCCGACCGTGCCCTCGGTACCCGCCATGTCAGGCGTCTTTCCCGGCGGCGTCGGCCGCAGCATCCGCCGCCGCCCGCAGGATCAGCGACGACGACTGCGCTCCCGGATCGCGGTGCCCGATGGCCCGCTCCCCCAGATAGCTCGCGCGACCCTTCCGGGCCACCAAGGGCTCGGTCGCCTTCGCGCCCTTCTCGGCAGCGGTGGCCGCGGCATCCAGGATCTCGGCCTCGGTCTTGCCGGCCGCCTGGGCGGCCGCAGCGGCGTCGACCGCCGGAGTCCAGGCGTCGATCATCGTCTTGTCGCCGGGCTCCGCCTTGCCGCGCAGCACGATGCCGTCGCGGGCGGCGGTCAGCAGGGCGACCAGCGCGGCGCCGTCGAGCTCCGGCTCCTTGCCCACGGCGGCGGCGGCCTTGAGGTACGCCGTGCCCACCAGAGGGCCGGATGCTCCGCCCACCGTCGAGATGAGCGTCGTGGCGACGAGCTTCAGGGCATCACCCGGAACCGCGTCGGCCGGCAGATCGTCGAGCTTCGCCCGTACGGCGGTGTACCCGCGGTCGAGGTTCTCGCCGTGGTCGCCGTCGCCGATCTCACGGTCGAGGGTGACCAGTTCGACCCGGTGCTCCGAGACGACCTGTGCCGTCCTGCGGATCCAGTCCGTGGTCCAGTCGATGCCCAAGCTCATTCGTCTACCTTCCCCAGCGCAGCGCCGCGGTCTGCACGGGCGCATCCCACAACTCTGTCAGGTCCTCGTCCAGTTTCAGCACGCTGATCGACACGCCCTGCATCTCCAGCGAGGTCACGAAGTTGCCCACCAGAGTGCGCGTCACCGTGATCCCCCTCTCGGCGAGCACCTCGGCCGCCCGGCGGAACACGATGTACAGCTCCACCTGCGGGGTGCCGCCCATGCCGTTGACCAGCAGCAGCACCTCGTCGCCCGAGGCGAAGGGCAGATCTTCCAGGATGGGCGCGAGCAGGCGGTCGACGATGGCGTCGGCCGGTTCGAGCGTGATCCGCTCGCGGCCCGGTTCGCCGTGGATGCCGATGCCGATCTCGATCTCGTCGTCGGCCAGCACGAAGCTCGGCTCGCCGGCGTGCGGCACCACGCAGGGCGTCAGCGCCACGCCCATGGTGCGCACCCGGGCGTTGGCCTTCTCGGCCACCGCCACCACGGCATCCAGGTCGTCGCCGCGCTCGGCGGCCGCCCCCGCGATCTTCTCCACCAGCACCGTTCCGGCCACGCCACGACGGCCGGCCGTATAGAGCGAGTCCTTCACGGCGACGTCGTCGTCGATGATCACCGAGCGCACCTCGATGTCCTCGGCGGAGGCCAGATCGGCGGCCGTCTCGAAGTTGAGCACGTCGCCGGTGTAGTTCTTCACGATGTGCAGCACACCCGCTCCCCCGTCGACGGCCTTGGTGGCCGCCAGGATCGGATCGGGCGTGGGCGAGGTGAAGACCGGACCGGGAACGGCGGCGTCGAGCATCCCGAACCCGACGAATCCGCCGTGCAGGGGCTCGTGCCCGCTGCCGCCGCCGCTGACGATGCCGACCTTGCCGGAGACCGGGGCGTCTTTCCGCACGATGTAGATCGGGTCGTGCGACACGGTGACGATGTCGCCGTGCGCGGCCTCGAACCCCACGACGGCCTCGTCGACCACGTTCTTCGGATCGTTGATGAGCTTCTTCATTGAAATTCCCCTTCGATCGGACGTTCGTCGCCCGCGACGGGAGCCAGCGCCTGGCCATCCACGGCAAATCTACGCCGATTCGCAATCGCGGCGGTAGCGCCGGTGGAACGGTGCCGAAGATCGCACGGGATCGCCGCAAATAGCCGTGTACCTGGCAACATCCTGGGTTTATGGTGGGGGCAACCGTTCACCACGGAGGTCACAGCGGGTGGCCGAACAGTGCGAAGGAAGGTCATCGTGGACAATCTCGGTATCGATTTCTTGTCGGAGCTGGTGGGGACGGCGTTGCTGGTCCTGCTCGGCTGCGGTGTCGTGGCGAACGTGGCGCTGGTGCGGACGAAGGGATTCAACGGCGGGTTCCTGATGGTGAACATCGGCTGGGGCCTCGCGGTCTTCGCCGGTGTGATCGTCTCCTACGCCTCGGGCGCGCACCTGAACCCGGCCGTCACGCTCGGCCTCCTGGCCAACGGTGCGACGGAGTTCGGCTCGGCGGCGACTCCGGTCGATGTCAACTTCCTCTCCGTGATCGCCTACATCGGCGCGCAGCTGATCGGTGCGATCATCGGTGCGGTGTTCGTGTGGCTGGCGTACAAGCAGCACTTCGACGAGGAGCCGGAGCCGGCGAACAAGCTGGGCGTGTTCTCGACCGGCCCGGCGATCCGTTCCTACGGCTGGAACCTGGTGACCGAGATCATCGGCACCTTCGTGCTGGTGTTCGTGGTGATCGGCTTCGGCGGCGGCCGTCAGGGCGACGGCGGTCTCGCCGCGCTCGGAGCGCTCCCCGTGGCGCTGCTGGTGATCGGTATCGGTGCCTCGCTCGGTGGCCCGACCGGGTACGCGATCAACCCGGCTCGTGACCTCGGCCCGCGTATTGCGCACTTCATCCTGCCGATCAAGGGCAAGGGCACCTCGGACTGGTCGTACTCCTGGGTCCCGGTCGTGGGCCCGGTCATCGGCGGCGTACTGGCAGGTCTGCTCGCCATCCCGCTCCTGCCCATCCTCACCTGACACCCAGCGGGCCGGTCCACAGTGAAGTGGACCGGCCCGCTTCTCTTTCGGCGCGGTTCAGCCGCGCTCATCCGCTCTCTGTTCGTCTACCCACAAAGGAGTTGCCATGACGGATTACATCATCGCCATCGACCAAGGAACCACCTCGACCCGGGCCATCGTGTTCGACCATGCTGGAACGATCGTCTCGCAGGGCCAGAAGGAGCACGAGCAGATCTTCCCCAAGGCCGGCTGGGTGGAGCACAATCCCAAGGAGATCTGGGACAACACCCGCGAGGTCATCGGGCAGGCCCTCTCGAAGGCCAACATCACCCGCCACAACGTGAAGGCCGTGGGCATCACGAACCAGCGCGAGACCGCCGTCGTGTGGGACAAGACCACCGGCGAGCCCGTCTACAACGCCATCGTGTGGCAGGACACCCGCACGCAGTCGATCGTCGACCGCCTGGCGGCCGACAGCGACCTGGGCACCGAGCGCTTCAAAGACATCGTGGGCCTCCCGCTGGCCACGTACTTCTCCGGCACGAAGATCGTCTGGATCCTGGAGAACGTCGAGGGCGCCCGCGAGAAGGCCGAAGCCGGCGACCTGCTGTTCGGCACCACCGACAGCTGGGTCACCTGGAACCTCACCGGAGGCGTCGACGGCGGCGTGCACATCACGGATGTCACGAACGCCTCGCGCACCCTCTTCATGGATCTCGAGACGCTCGAGTGGCGTGACGACATCCTCGAGGCCTTCGGTGTTCCGAAATCGATGCTGCCCGAGATCAAGTCGTCCTCCGAGGTCTACGGCACCGTGCACGACTCCTCGCTGCTGCGCGAGGTGCCGGTCGCGGGCATCCTCGGTGACCAGCAGGCCGCCACGTTCGGCCAGGCCGCGTTCGATGCCGGCGAGGCCAAGAACACCTACGGCACCGGCAACTTCCTGATCTTCAACACCGGCACCGAGATCGTGAAGTCGAAGAACGGGCTGCTGACGACCCTCGGCTACAAGCTCGGCGACGACGTGCCGCACTATGCGCTGGAAGGCTCGATCGCCGTCACCGGCTCGCTCATCCAGTGGTTGCGCGACAATCTGGGGCTGATCTCCTCGGCCCCCGAGGTGGAGGAGCTGGCCAAGACGGTCGACGACAACGGCGGGGCGTACTTCGTACCGGCGTTCTCGGGACTCTTCGCGCCCTACTGGCGGTCGGATGCCCGTGGCGCGCTCGTAGGCCTCACCCGCTATGTGAACAAGGGCCACATCGCCCGGGCGGCCCTGGAGGCCACGGCGTTCCAGACGAAAGAGGTGCTCGACGCGGTCAACGCCGACTCCGGCGTTCCCCTGACCGAACTGAAGGTCGACGGCGGCATGATCGCCAACAACCTGCTGATGCAGTTCCAGGCCGACATCCTCGACGTGCCGGTCATCCGTCCGGTCGTGGCGGAGACGACCGCCCTCGGTGCGGCCTACGCGGCCGGCCTCGCGGTGGGCTTCTGGGCCAACCTCGACGAGCTGCGCGCCAACTGGCAGGAGGACTCGCGCTGGACGCCCGAGCTCGACTCCGCTGAGCGCGACCGCCTCTACCGCAACTGGAAGAAGGCCGTCACGAAGACGCTGGACTGGGTCGACGACGACGTGCAGTAGCTAGCTGCCGGGCTTGATTTAGCTGCCGGCGGCGCCGGGCTTCGCTCGGCGTCACCGGGGCTTTGCCGGTCCCTGCCCGGCAAAGCGCGAGATGTGAGCGCGCGGTCGAGGGACGCGGCCTTCGGTCGCATCCCTCGGCCACACGCTCACCTTGGGTCGTCGAGTACGGCCTGAGACTTGGGATCGGGGACTGCGATGTTGGTATCTTGTGGCGGTTGGCGCTGTTCTCAGGACTGGGTGGCGGCTACCCAGGCGGAGAGCTTGGCTGATGCGGCACCGGAGTCGATTGCTGTGGCTGCGAGGGACTGCTTCTCGGAGAGGCGCTCCAGGAGGGGGCGGTCTACCTGGGAGGGGTCGTTGGCGAGGTCGTAGGAGACCAGGCCGGCGGCGGCGTTCAGGAGGACGATGTCGCGCACGGGGCCGGGGTCTCCGGCGAGCACTCGGTGCACCACCTCGGCGTTGTGGTCGCCGTCGCCGCCCAGCAGCTGGTCGATCGAGGCGCGCGGGATGCCCAGGTCGCGCGGGTTGAGGTCGTGCTCCTTCACCGATCCGCGGGACACCTCCCAGATGTGGCTGTGACCCGTGGTGGTGAGCTCGTCGAGCCCGTCGTCCCCGCGGAAGACCAAGGCGGTCGCGCCGCGGGTCTGGAAGACGCCCACGATCAGCGGCACGCGGTCGAGATGCGCCACGCCCACCGCGGAGGCCTCGGTGCGCGCCGGGTTGCACAGCGGGCCGAGGAAGTTGAAAACGGTCGGCACACCGAGCTCGCCGCGCACCCCGGCGGCGTTCTTGAAGCCGGGGTGGAACTTCGCCGCGAAGGCGAAGGTGATCCCCGTCTCGGCGAGCACCTGGGCCACCCGCTCGGGCGACAGATCCACGTCGATGCCGAGCGAGCGCATCACGTCCGACGCCCCCGACTTCGACGAGGCCGCCTTGTTCCCGTGCTTGATCACCGGTACGCCGGCCGCCGCGGCCACGATCGAGGCCATCGTCGACACGTTCACGGTGCCGAAGCGGTCGCCCCCGGTCCCCACGATGTCCAGCGCCATCGGGTCGACGTGCAGCGGCAGGGCGTGGTCCAGGATCGCGTCCCGGAACCCGACGATCTCGTCGACGGTCTCGCCCTTGGCCCGCAGTGCGACCAGGAACCCGGCCAGCTGAGCCTCGGTGACGGCGCCCTCCATCACCTGATCCATCGACCAGGCGGCCTCGGAGATGGAGAGATCCTCCCCGGTCAGCAGACGGGCGATCGTGTCGGGCCAGGAGTGCGTTTCAGCCATAGCAGCGATCCTATGGCCGGTTCGATCCCCTCCTGGGCCGTACCACCACCCGAGACACGCCGGTAGTCCCGGGCGAAGCCGCGTATGTGCAAAAAATCGCCTGTGAATTCAGACATAATGGAACAGTGACGAGCAGCTCAATGACCCATTCTCAGAGTGCCACCATGGTTCAGCGCCCCAACATCGTGGCGGTGGGAACCATCGTGTGGCTCGGCAGCGAGGTCATGTTCTTCGCGGGCCTCTTCGCCATCTACTTCACCCTGCGTTCCACGAACCCGGGTGCCTGGGCCGAGCAGGCCACCATCCTCAACGTGCCGTTCGCGCTGGTCAACACGATCATCCTGGTGATCTCGTCGTTCTGGTGCCAGTTCGCGGTGTTCGCCGCCGAACGCGGCCAGGCCAAGCGCACCGGCTGGAGCCCCGTCAAGTGGGGTGTGACCGAGTGGATGTTCCTCACCTACGCCTTCGGCGCGATCTTCGTCTCCGGCCAGGTGCTCGAGTACGCCACCCTCGTCTCCGAGGGCATCACCATCGACGGCAATGCCTACGGATCGGCCTTCTACCTCACCACCGGCTTCCACGCCCTGCACGTCACCGGCGGCCTCATCGCGATGCTGCTGATGCTCGGCCGCGTCTTCGCCGTCAAGAACTTCGGTCACAAAGAGGCGACGTCCATCATCGTCGTGTCGTACTACTGGCACTTCGTCGACGTGGTCTGGATCGGCCTGTTCCTGGTGATCTACGTGCTCAAGTAGCACGCAGCCACCCGGCATCCGCCGACGTCGTTCCGCCCAGTTCGAACAGAGAGTAGAGAGAATGGCCCGCAAGAGCAGGAAAGCAGGCAGACGCCACCCCCTGGCGACCGTCGTGCTGATTGCTATCGGCCTGGTCGTCACCGGAGGCGGATACGCCGCCTTCAGCAGCACGACCACCGCATCCGCCGACACCAGCAGCGCCGCCAGCCAGAGCGTGATCGAGGAGGGCGAGAAGCTCTTCGCCTCGAACTGCGCCACCTGTCACGGGATGGACCTCGCGGGCACGCCCGACGGCCCGAGCCTGATCGGCGTGGGCGCGGCGGCCGTGAACTTCCAGGTGGGCACCGGCCGGATGCCCATGGCCATGCAGGGCCCGCAGGCGCTGCAGAAGCCCCCGCAGTTCACCGACGAGCAGACCGCTGCGATGGCCGCCTACGTGGCCTCCATCTCCCCCGGTCCCGCGATCCCCGACGAGAGCCTGCTGCAGGCCGACGGGGATGCCGCGAACGGTGGCGAGCTGTTCCGCATCAACTGCGCCATGTGCCACAACGTCGCCGGTGCCGGTGGAGCGCTCACCGAGGGCAAGTTCGCCCCCGAGCTCACCGGCGTGCTGGCCACGCACATCTACGAGGCCATGCTGACCGGCCCGCAGAACATGCCGGTCTTCAACGACGACAACCTCACCCCCGAAGACAAGCGCGACATCATCACTTACCTGAAGTACATCGAGAACAACCCCTCGCCGGGTGGAAACGAGCTCGGTTCGCTCGGTCCGGTGGCCGAGGGCCTCTTCGTGTGGATCTTCGGACTCGGCGCGATCATCGGTCTGATGGTCTGGCTGACGGCCAAGTCGAACTAATCCGCGTTGTCTCCGACACAGCACACCTGCAAGCTCGAAAGGGAACACAATGGCACATGACGAGGTGAGCGGCCACGATACAGCCGCTTCAGATTCGTCGGCCGTCGAGACGAGTCGAGGCACTTCGACCGGCACCGCGGTCATTGCTTCCGATGTCGCGAACCCGGGCGAGCCGCCCCACCGTCACCGCGTCACCGACACCGACCCGAAAGAGGAGAAGAAGGCCGCCCGCTCGGTCTACACCCTCTTCTACCTGTCGATCGCCGGCAGCATCTTCGCTCTGGCCGCCTACATGGCCTTCCCGATCGAAGACGGCTCGATCGACGCCATCCGTCTGAACACGCTGTTCATCGGTGTCGGGTCGGCCCTCGGTCTGTTCGGTATCGGTCTCGGCGCCGTGCACTGGGGCAAGGCCCTCATGTACGACAAGGAAGGCATCGACGAGCGTCACCCCGTCCAGGGAACGCCGGAGACGCGGGCCCGTGCCGTCGAGATCTTCGACGAGGCCGACCGCGAGTCGGGCTTCGGGCGTCGCACGCTCATCCGGAACAGCCTGATCGGCGCGATAATCGCGTTCCCGCTGCCCGGCCTGGTGCTCTTCCGTGGTCTCGCGCCGCAGGATCAAGACCCGGTGGAGCTGCTCAGCCACACCATGTGGAAGAAGGGCGACCGTCTGACGCTCGACCCCTCCGGCATCCCGGTCAAGGCCTCCGACGTCACGATCGGCTCGGTCTTCCACATCATCCCCGAGGGTCTGAACGAGCGGGAGGACAAGCTCGAGCAGAAGGCCAAGGCGGCCGTGCTGCTGATGCGCCTGAACCCCAAAGACCTCAACATCAGCGAGGGGCGCGAGGGCTGGTCGTACGACGGCATCGTCGCTTACTCGAAGATCTGCACGCACGTCGGATGCCCGGTGGCACTCTACGAGCAGCAGACGCACCACCTGCTCTGCCCCTGCCACCAGTCGACCTTCGACGTGGTGAACGAGTGCGAGGTCATCTTCGGCCCGGCCAAGCGGCCGCTGCCGCAGCTGCCCATCGAAGTCGATTCCGAGGGATACCTGGTCGCGCAGAGCGACTTCCACGAGCCCGTCGGCCCTAGTTTCTGGGAGCGCACATGAGCACCACCATCGAGCACAGCGAGACCACGGGTGCCTCGGCTCCCCCGGTTCGCAAGGGCGGCGGCTTCACCGGTGCCGCGGCGAATTACCTCGACGAGCGCACCAGCATCTCGGGTGTCGTCAAGGAGTTCGGTCGCAAGATCTTCCCCGACCACTGGTCGTTCATGCTCGGTGAGGTGGCGCTGTACAGCTTCGTCGTCATCATCCTCTCGGGTACGTTCCTGACCTTCTTCTTCCAGGCCTCGATGGTCGAGACGCACTACGACGGGTCTTGGGTTCCGCTCAAGGGCGTCGAGATGTCGGCCGCCATGGAGTCGGCCCTGCACATCTCCTTCGACGTGCGCGGCGGTCTGCTCGTTCGCCAGATCCACCACTGGGCGGCGCTGCTGTTCATCGCGGCCATCGGTCTGCACATGCTGCGCGTGTTCTTCACGGGTGCGTTCCGCAAGCCCCGCGAGCTCAACTGGCTGATCGGCTTCACGCTGTTCGTGCTGGCGATGGCCGAGGGCTTCACCGGCTACTCGCTCCCCGACGACCTGCTCTCTGGTAACGGTCTGCGGATCATCGACGGTCTGATCAAGGGCCTCCCCGTCATCGGCACCTGGACGTCGTTCCTGCTGTTCGGCGGCGAGTTCCCCGGTACACAGATCGTGGGGCGGTTCTACACGCTGCACATCCTGTTGCTGCCGGCGATCCTGGTGGCGGCGCTGGCGCTGCACCTCGTGTTCGTGGTCGTGCATAAGCACACCCAGTTCGCAGGGGCCGGCCGCACCGAGAAGAACGTGATCGGCTACCCGATCCTCCCGGTGTACGCCGCGAAGGCCGGTGGCTTCTTCTTCCTGGTGTTCGGTGTCATCGTGCTGATGGCCTCGTTCTTCACGATCAACCCGATCTGGAACTACGGTCCGTACGACCCCTCCCCGGTATCGGCGGGTACCCAGCCCGACTGGTACATCGGCTTCGCCGACGGCGCTCTGCGTCTGATCCCGCCGGGGTTGGAGTTCGTCTGGCTGAACCACACCTGGTCGTTCAACATCATCATCCCCGTGGTGGCTCTGGTGCTGTTGCTATTGCTGGTCGCGATTTATCCCTTCGTCGAGGGCTGGGTCACCGGCGACAAGCGGGAGCACCACATCCTCGACCGTCCGCGCAACACGCCCACCCGCACCGCCATCGGTGCCGCCGGTGTCACGTTCTACGCGGGCCTCTGGGCGGCGGCTTCGTCCGACCTCGTGGCGACGCACTTCCAGTTGTCGATCGAGGGTGTCATCCACGTCGTGCAGGCGTGGGTCGTGCTCGGCCCGTTCCTGGCCTACTTCGTCACGAAGCGTGTCTGCATCGCCCTGATGAAGAAGGACCGCGAGATCGTGCTGCACGGCTACGAGTCCGGCCGGATCGTGCGTCTGCCCGGCGGCGAGTACATCGAGGTGCACGAACAGGTCGACGACTACGAGCGCTGGCGCCTGGTGGACTACGAGGTCTACGAGCCGATCATGGTGCGCCCGAACGCCCAGGGCAGGATCACCGCCAGTGCGCGCCTGCGGGCCCGCATGTCGAACTGGTTCTTCGAAGACCGCATCGCGCCCGCTCAGCAGAGCGAGCTCGGCCACGGTCACGGCCACGACGCCACCCCCGGCGAGATCGAGGGCGGCAAGGGCCACTAGCCCACCCCGCTCCCCCACTCAGGGCCCGACACTCATGCGAGTGCCGGGCCCTTCGTCGTTCCCGGCGGCATTGAGTAAGAACTGCTCATAACGCGCGAGGTGGATCCGGACCCAGCATGAGTATGGACCCATCCACCTACAGAAAGTCAGACCCATGACCCTCCCCATGACCACGGCGAAACGACGCCGGCGCGCAGCACTTGTCGCGTCGGTCGCGCTCGGTGCAGTAGCGCTCAGTACCGCGCTCGCGGCTCCGCTGTCAGCGTCAGCCGCCACCAGCGTCGCAGGCCGCCTCACCTTCTGTCCCACCCAAATCACGAAGGTCGGCACGGCCGTCGCCTACGACATCGCCGACCCCGGTCGCACCGCCGCACTCAACGTCTCTGTCATCGACGGAGAGCTGCCCGACGGACTCGCACTGATACCTCACGCTGGACTCGGCACGACCGTGGAGGGCACTCCGACCAAGACTGGCACGTTCACGTTCACCCTGAACTTCTCCGAAGGCGGAGCCCTTTTCGGATCACAAAGCTGTGTGATGGACATCGTGCCGACCACCTCCATCGTCGATCGGGTCGACGGTGCCAACCGGTACGATGTGTCGGCGAACGTCGCGAACCGAACCTTCCCGAGCGGCAAAGCTCCCCTGGTGTACGTCGCCAGTGGTGGAAACTACGCCGACGCCCTCAGTGCGTCAGCCATCGCAGCCGAGCACAAAGCGCCTCTCATCCTCTCGTCCCGAGATGGCCTGCACTCATTCTCCGCCTACGTCCACAACGTCCTGGCGAGCTACGAACCCTCCAACGTCGTCGTAGTCGGTGGGGAGTCGACTTTGCACCAGTCGGTGATCGATGAGCTGAAGGAATTGAGCAGTCATCCCACCGTCACGAGGATCGGAGGAGCAGATCGGTTCGAAGTCTCCCGAAACCTGATCAGCAATCCAACCTTCGGTGCCCTCCCATCGAGCAAGCTGTTCATCGCCAGCGGCCTCACGTTTCCCGATGCACTGAGCGCCAGCCCTGCTGCAGCGAAGACGACTGCGCCGCTTCTACTGGTGAACGGCAACGCCCCGGCTCTCAGCTCGGTTGAGACATCTTTGATCACAGCCCGGGGAGTCACGGGTGCGACCCTCTTCGGCGGTCTCGACTCCGTGTCGGCCAGCATGGAGACGTCTATCAAGGCCGTTACTGGAACTCTCACCCGTGTGGACGGCGCCGATCGTTACGCCGTATCGGCGAACACGTCCGCCGCGTTCTTCACGACAGTCACGGACACGATCTACTTCGCCACCGGCGCCAACTTCCCCGACGCTCTGGCCGGCGGCGTCCTCGCCGGGGTCAACGGCGCACCCATCCTGCTCACCCAGAAGAGCTGTGTTGCGCAGGAAGTCGCCGACCAGGTACGGGCACTCAAGCCCAAGCACATCGTGCTGCTCGGCGGCCCGAACAGCCTCGACGCCAACCTCGAGAACTTGCCGATCTGCGCCTAGGGGTCACCGGCGGCGCACGCCTGCGGGCCCGGATTTCGAATTGGTTCTTCGAAGACCGCATCGCGCCCGCTCAGCAGAGCGAGCTCGGCCACGGCCACGACGCCACCCCCCGGCGAGATCGAGGGCGGTAAGGGCCACTAGCCCACCCCGCTCCCCCACTCAGGGCCCGGCACTCATCGGAGTGCCGGGCCCTTCGGCGTTCCCGGCGGCATTGAGTAGGAACTGCTCATAACGGCTAGTCGTTTGCATGCGGCAGCATCGATCGTGATCCCCACCCACCATCGAAAGCGACCCTCATGATCACCATCTCCAGAACCAGCAGGCTGCGCTCCCGCGCGGCCGTCATCGCAGCCGCAGCAGTCGGCCTCGCCACTGCTCTCGCCGCGCCCACGGCGGCATCCGCCCTCAGCCCGGGCCTTCAACTGTGCCCACCGACAGTGCAGAAGATTGGGACTGCCTATTCCGAGGACTTCTTCGACAGCCACGAGGGCACGTTCGATGTGTCCATAATCGGGGGAGCACTCCCGCCCGGCATCTCGATCTACAACCCCGGTTGGGCCGGACGCTACCAGGGCACTCCGACGCAGAAGGGAAGCTACCAGTTCACCTACCAGACCGTGGACACGAATCATGGCGACGTGCAGTCGAAGACCTGCCGGGTGGACGTGGTCGCAGCGGACTCCATTCTGCAACGCATGGACGGTGATGATCGGTATGACGTCGCCGCCAACCTCGCCCTGCAGATGCTTGCGTACGGCCCCACCGAGAAGGGTGGCATCGTCTACTTGGCGAGTGGCGAGAACTTCTCGGACGCGCTGAGTGCATCGGCGGTGGCAGCTCAACATGACGCTCCCCTCCTGCTCACGTCAGCCGGCCACCTCCCCGCGCAGACGTCGCGGATGATCACCATCCTGGAGTCGACGCAGATCGTGGTTGTCGGCGGCGAGAACAGCATCAACGCCTCGGTTGTAGCGGAGCTCACAGCGCTGCGGTCCGGCGCCAGCATCACCCGCATTGCTGGGGCGGACCGTTTCGAGGTGTCTCGAAATCTCATCAGCGACACGAGGTTCGGGGCGATGCCGTCCACGAAACTCTACGTCGCCACGGGCCTGAAGTTCCCGGATGCGTTGAGTGCCAGCCCGGCCGCTGCCAAAGCGAAGACGCCGGTACTGCTCGTCAACGGTGGCGCCACAGAGTTGAGCGCGGCGGAGAAGACGCTGCTCACCGGGCGCGGGGTCAAGTCCGCGACAGTGTTCGGTGGCGAAGACACCCTCTCCGCCGGCGTGGCTTCTTCCATCAAGACGGTCACCGGTGCAGTCAACCGGATCGAGGGCGACGACCGGTTCATCGTGTCGGCTAACGTCACCGCGGCGAACTACACGTCGCCGGCCGACACGATCTACTTCGCCACGGGCGCCACCTACCCCGACGCGCTGGCCGGCGGCGTGCTGGCTGGAGTGAAGGGTGCACCGATCCTGCTGACGCAGAAGAGCTGTGTTGCTCAGGAGGTCGCTGACCAGGTGCGGGCACTCAAGCCCAAGCACATCGTGCTGCTCGGCGGCCCGAACAGCCTCGACGCCAACCTCGAGAACCTCCCCGTCTGCTGACGCTGCCCTGAGGTCATGCAAAGAGGCCCGTCACTCTTCGGAGTGGCGGGCCTCTCTGCGACGGCGGAGCCCGGTAACGACGGAGCCTAGGGCTTGATACGGGCCGTTAGTCCGTCGTTGGCTGCGACGACGCGCAAACTCGGTCGTTACAGCGGCCGAGGTGCACACTTTGCATGGTCGGAGGGAGCGAGCGGGCTGACAGGCGGAAGGGCCCCCATCCGTGTGGATGAGGGCCCTTCCGGCCGGACGACGGGCGGCTAGCGGGCGAAGTAGCCGCGGTAGTACTCGAAGACCCAGCCGACGATGGCCACCAGGAGGAGGGCCACGGCGATGAACGAGATCCAGAAGCCGACGGCGAGGCCGAGGACCATCAGGGCGCCACCACCGGCGAGGATGATGGGCCACCAGCTCCAGGGGCTGTAGAAGCCCATCTCAGGGTCACCGTCGTCGATGTTCGAGTCGAGGCGGTCTTCGGGCAGCTCCGCACCCTGTGCCTTGTGCACACGGCCGAGGTAGAAGGCGAGGAACGCCGAGAGGATGGCGGCCAGGCCGATGCCCAGTGCACCCACCCACTCGATCTGGCCTTCGTACCAGATCAGTGACCAGATGATGTACGCCGCGTCGGCGAGCAGCATGAAGCCGCAGAGGATCCAGAAGAGGTTGGTGTTGACTCTCATGGGTTACTTGACCTTGCCTTGCGAGACGTCGTACGTGGGAGCATCCGGAGCATCCTTCGCCGGACCGACGCCGACCGGGATGCCGGCCTCGGGGTGGTTCAGGTCGAAGGCCGGAGACTCCGAACGGATGCGCGGGATCGAGGTGAAGTTGTGGCGCGGCGGCGGGCACGAGGTGGCCCACTCGAGCGAGCGGCCGTAGCCCCACGGGTCGTTCACAGTGACCTTCGGCGCCTTGCGGGCCGTGATGTACACGTTCAGGAAGAACGGGATGAGCGACGCGGCGAGGATGAAGGCACCGATGGTGGAGAGCTGGTTCATCCAGGCGAAGCCGTCTTCGGGCTGGTAGGTCGCGTACCGACGCGGCATACCCAGCACGCCCAGCCAGTGCTGGATGAGGAACGTGGTGTGAAAGCCGATGAACAGCAGCCAGAAGTGCCAGTGGCCGAGGCGCTCGTTGAGCATCTTGCCCGTCCACTTGGGCCACCAGAAGTAGAAGCCCGAGAACATGGCGAACACCACGGTACCGAACACCACGTAATGGAAGTGCGCCACCACGAAGTAAGTGTCGGAGACGTGGAAGTCGAGCGGCGGCGAGGCCAGGATGACACCGGTGAGACCACCGAAGGTGAAGGTGATCAAGAAGCCGATGGCCCAGATCATGGGCGTCTCGAAAGTGACGGATCCCCGCCACATCGTGCCGATCCAGTTGAAGATCTTCACACCCGTGGGGACGGCGATCAACATCGTCATCAGCGCGAAGAACGGCAGCAGCACCGATCCGGTGACGTACATGTGGTGAGCCCACACCGTGACCGAGAGCGCCGCGATCGAGATCGTCGCGTAGATGAGGGTCTTGTAGCCGAAGATCGGCTTGCGGCTGAACACCGGGAAGACCTCGGAGACGATGCCGAAGAACGGCAGCGCGATGATGTAGACCTCCGGATGCCCGAAGAACCAGAACAGGTGCTGCCAGAGCAGCACGCCGCCGTTGGCCGCGTCGTAGATGTGCATGCCGAACACCCGGTCGCCACCGAGGGCGAACAGCGCGGCGGCCAGCACCGGGAAGGCCATCAGCACGAGGATCGAGGTGACCAGGATGTTCCAGGTGAAGATCGGCATCCGGAACATCGTCATGCCGGGGGCGCGCAGCGTGATGATCGTCGTGATGAAGTTCACCGCACCGAGGATGGTGCCGAAGCCCGATAGGCCGAGGCCGAACACCCAGAGGTTTCCGCCGTCACCGGGTGTGAACGTCGTCGACGACAACGGGGCGTAGGCGAACCAGCCGAACGAGGCGGCACCCTGCGGGGTGAGGAAGCCGGAGACGGCGATCAGCGAGCCGAACAGGAAGAGCCAGAAGGCGAACGCGTTCAGTCGCGGGAACGCGACATCCGGAGCACCGATCTGCAGCGGCATGATGACGTTGGCGAAGCCCGCGAACAGCGGCGTCGCGAACATCAGCAACATGATCGTGCCGTGCATCGTGAAGAGCTGATTGTACTGGTCTTTCGTCTGCAGCAGCTCGAGACCGGGCTCGAACAGCTGGGCACGGATGACCAGGGCCATCACACCGCCGAGGCAGAAGAAGATGAACGAGGCGATCAGGTACATGTACCCGATGGTCTTGTGGTCGGTGGAGGTGATCCACTTGACCAGGATGTTGCCCTTGCGGCCGACGGTCTTCGACGGTGTCGGAAGGGGGGCCGGTGCGCCGGCGGGCGCCACGTCGAGGGTTGCAGTCATGTCGAGTTCCTACTCTTCCTCGTGTGCCGGCTCACCGATGCCGGGGAGGTTCTGGTTGCGGTCGTACTCGTGGCCCAGCTGGCCCGTCTGACCGGCGTCTTTCAGGGACTGGATGTAGTCGTCGTACTCCTGCTGCGAGACGACCTTCACGTTGAACAGCATCATCGAGTGGTACTCGCCGCAGAGCTCGGCGCACTTGCCGCTGAACGTGCCTTCACGCTCGGGCGTGACGTACATGTCGTTCGTCTTGCCGGGCAGCATGTCCTTCTTGTAGAGGAAGTCGATGACCCAGAAGGAGTGGATGACGTCGCGCGACTCGAGCTGGATGTGCACGGTCTTGCCGACGGGCAGGTAGAGCACCGGCAGCTCGGACTCGACCAGGTTGCCGTTGGCGTCGTCGGGGTCGTCTTGACCCTGCACGCCGGCGTAGTAGACGTCGTCGTCGACGTAGTTGAAGTCCCACGCCCACTGCTTGCCGAAGACCTGGATGGTGACATCCGGGTCGTCGTAGGCCGCCTCGATGGCGCTCTGGTCTTTCGCGGTGAAGGCGAAGAAGCCGAGCACGAGGATGAGCGGCACGATCGTGTAGAAGATCTCGATCGGCATGTTGTAGCGCAGCTGAGCCGGCAGGCCGGTCTGGCCCTTGCGGCGGCGGTACACCACGATCGCCCAGATGGTGAGACCCCAGGTGATGACACCCACGATCAGCAGCACGATCCAGGACGTGACCCACAGGCCGATGACCCGGTCGACGTTATTGGTGGTTCCGGGCTCCGTCGGCAGCCAGCCCTGGAGCTGGGCCTGGGTGCACCCGGCTAGGACCACAGACATGACGAGCGCGATAGGGATCGCAGCCCAGCGGAGACGTCGGTTAGAGCGCACCAGAGACCTTTCGGGAAGCTACACCTGAGTGTATTTGACCTCCTCCTAGCCTACTGTGTGGAATTCCTCGTCGCTGCCACAGGCGCACCGGATGAGGGTGTGTTAGGGACGAAAAAAGGGCCGCTCCCGAAGGAGCGGCCCGAGATCTCGCGGATCGCGATCAGTGGAACGAATCTCCGCAGGCGCAGCTGCCGGACGCGTTCGGGTTGTCGATGGTGAAGCCCTGCTTCTGGATGGTGTCTTCGAAGTCGATGGTGGCGCCCTCGAGGTAGGGGGTGCTCATCTTGTCGACGATGACCTCGACGCCGTCGAAGTCGACCACGCCGTCGCCGTCGAGCATCCGCTCGTCGAAGTAGAGCTGGTAGATCAGGCCCGAGCATCCGCCGGGCTGGACGGCGACGCGCAGACGCAGGTCGTCGCGGCCCTCCTGCTCGAGGAGGCTGCGCACCTTGTCGCCCGCGGCGGGGGTGATGCCGACCTTGTGGGCGGGAGACTCGACCTCGGGGGCCTGAACCTCAGCGGTCTTCTCGAGTGTGATGTCGCTCATGAGCACTCCTTTTCAGTCGGAAGGATGACGGAAGTCTAACTCCGCCAACCGGGTGTTCTGCTTATTCATTCCCGCCGCGGTCGTTCATTCTCAGCAAGAGCAGCGCCTCGGTGGCGATCGCCCGCTTGAAGACGCCCAGGTGCAGCGACTCGTTCGGGCTGTGCGCCCGGGTGTGCGGGTCTTCGACGCCGGTGACCAGGATCTGCGCCTCGGGGAACACCCGCACCAGATCGGCGATGAAGGGGATGGAGCCGCCGATGCCTGCCTCGACCGGCTCGGCGCCCCAGGCGTCGCGCATGGCGTCTTTCGCCGCCGTGACGGCCCAGCCCGAGGTGTCGACCAGGAACGGGCTCCCGGTGTCGACGTCGTCGATCTCGACCTGAGCGCCGAAGGGGGTGTGCGAGCGGATGTGGGCGACCAGCGCCTCGTAGGCCTCCGAGGCATCCTGCCCCGGAGCGATCCGGGCGCTCACCCGCACCGAGACACTGGGGATGAGGGTGTTCGAGGCGTTCGCCACGCTGGGCGCGTCGATGCCGGTGACGGTGATCGACGGGCCGGCCCAGAGGCGGGACAGGATCGAGCCGGTGCCGATGGGCTGCACGCCCTCGAGCAGGCCGGCCTCGTCGCGGAGGGTCTGATCGGTGTACTCCGGCGTGTCGACGGGGCGCGAGGTGAGGCCCTCGACGGCGACCGATCCGTTCTCGTCGTGCAGCGTGGACAGCAGGCGGATGGCGGCGAGCATCGCATCCGGAACCGCTCCGCCGAACATGCCCGAGTGCGAGGCGTGCGCCAGCGTGGACACGGTGAGGCGGAAGGTGACGTTGCCGCGCAGGCTGATGGTGAGCGACGGCGTCACCGTGTCCCAGTTGTCGGAGTCGGCGACCACGATGACGTCGGCGGCCAAGGCGTCGCGGTTGTCGTCGAGGAAATGGGCGAAGGAGCGGGACCCGAACTCCTCCTCCCCCTCGATGAAGACGACGACGCCGAGGTCGAAGTCGGCCCCGGCGATCTCCTGCAGCGCGCGGATCGCGGCGAGGTGCGAGACGACCCCCGCCTTGTCGTCGGCGGCACCGCGGGCGTAGAGGCGGTCGCCGCGGACGGTGGGCTCGAAGGCGGGCGACTCCCAGTCGGCCTCGGCACCGGGCGGCTGCACGTCGTGGTGCGCGTAGAGCAGCACGGTGGGGCGGCCGTTCTTCGCGGCGCGGCGGGCCAGCACCGCGGGCTGGCCGAGCTCGCCCGGCTCCGTCGAAGACGCGGAGCCGAGGGATGCGCGCTTGATCTGCACCTCGTCGAAGACGCCGGTGCCGCGGAACAGCTCGGCGACGGCCTCTGCGCTCTGAGCGACGTGGGCCGGATCGAAGGCCGCCCACGACACCGAGGGGATGCGCACGAGGTCGGTGAGATCGGCGATCGACGACGGCAGCGCGAGCTCGACCGCCTCGGCGAGTGCCTTCTCGCGGGCTTCGGCATCCGGATGCTGGGAGAACGGAGGACGTGCGTGGTCGGTCATGCAGGTAATCTTAAGAGACGAACGAACGAGGACACCGTGGCGAAGAAATCCAGCACTCCCGAAGCTCCCGTCGAAACCCCCGTGGTGGAGACGACCGCCGGCAAGGGTCACGCGACCCCGACGCGCAAGGAGCGTGAGGCCGCGAACCTGCGCCCTCTGGTGCCGAGCGACCGCAAGGAGGCGTCGAAGGACGCCCGCCGCCGCCAGCAGGAGCTGCGCGACAAGGCG
Source organism: Herbiconiux dendrobii (assembly GCF_052048175.1). Taxonomy (NCBI): domain Bacteria; kingdom Bacillati; phylum Actinomycetota; class Actinomycetes; order Micrococcales; family Microbacteriaceae; genus Herbiconiux; species Herbiconiux dendrobii. Next base: position 122,752 of record NZ_JBLZQV010000007.1, read on the forward strand.
CGGATCGGCATGGCCAACGGCGACGAGAAGTACCTCCCGGCCCGCGACCGCGGCGTGCAGAAGCGCTACGTGCGCGACTACGTCGACGCCCGCTTCACCGTGGGTGAGTTCTTGATCCCGGCGATGTTCGTGGTGATCATCGTCACCCTCGTGCCCAACGCCCTGGTGCAGCAGTACGTGATGCTCGCGCTCTACGCCTTCGTGCTGATCGTGATCGCCGACTGCCTGTTCATGGGCTTCCGCCTCACCAAGAAGATGCGCGAGAAGTTCGGCGCCGACAAGGTCGAGCGGGTGCGGTGGTACGCCACCATGCGCGCGCTGCAGTTCCGCCGCCTGCGCCTGCCGAAGCCGCAGGTCAAGCGCGGCGAGTTCCCCAAGTAACTCGTCGCGAGGGAGTCAGGCGCGGAGGCGGGCTAGGCCTCGGTTGATCTGGCGGGCCCAGAGGGGGCCTCGGTAGAGGAACGCGGTGTAGCCCTGCACGAGGGTGGCTCCGGCGTCGAGGCGCTGTTGCACGTCGGCCGCGGTGTCGATGCCGCCGACCGAGATGACGCAGAGTTCGGCGGGCACGACCGCGCGGATGAGCTTCAGCACCGCGAGCGAACGCTCGGCCAGCGGAGCGCCGGACAGCCCGCCGGCGCCGGCCGCCTCGACCACGGTCGCATCCGTCTTGAGGCCCTCCCGGGAGATGGTGGTGTTGGTGGCGATGATGCCGTCCAGGCCCAGGGAGACCGCGAGTTCGGAGATCTTGCGCACCTCGTCGTCGGTGAGATCGGGGGCGATCTTCACCAGCAGCGGGGTGGCTCCGGCCTCGGCCTTGACCGCGCTGAGCAGGGGGGCGAGCTTGTCGAGCTCTTGCAGGCCGCGGAGACCGGGCGTGTTCGGCGAGCTGACGTTCACGACGAGGTAGTCGGCCATCGGGGCGAGCGCGCGGGCGCTCTGCAGGTAGTCCTCGACGGCGTCGTCGACCTCGACCGCACGGCTCTTGCCGATGTTGACGCCGATCACCGGCCGGGAGTGCTTGAGCGAGCGCACCCGGGCGAGGCGCAGAGAGGCCGCCGCCGCTCCCCCGTTGTTGAAGCCCATCCGGTTGACGACGGCGCGATCCGGGATGAGGCGGAACAGGCGCGGCGTGGGATTGCCGGGCTGGGGGCGGGCCGTGATGGTGCCCACCTCGACGTGGCCGAAGCCGAGGGCACCGAAACCGCGGATGGCCTTGCCGTCTTTGTCGAAACCGGCGGCGAGCCCGAACGGCGTCGGAAACCGACGGCCGAGCGCGTGCACCGAGAGGTCGGTGTCGCGGGGCGCCGCGGTGAAGCGGGCGGCGAGACCGTCGAGCTTCAGCTGCGGGATGGCCTGGATGACCCGGAAGGCCAGGTGGTGCGCGCGCTCGGGATCCATCTTCGACAGCACGTGCCGGAACAGCAGGTCGTACATGCGGTTACTCGGCGGAGCCGGACGGGGAGGACGCGGCGTCGGCGCCCTCGGCCGCCTGCTCGTGCTCGACCCGCAGCAGCGTGATGGCCGCCTCGAAGTCGTCGAGCGAGTCGAAGCCCTGGTAGACGCTGGCGAAGCGCAGGTAGGCCACCTCGTCGAGCTCCCGCAGAGGCAGCAGGATGGCGAGCCCGATGTCGTTCGCCTCGATCTGGGCGGCGCCGGAGAGCCGCACGGTCTCCTCCACCCGCTGGGCGAGCACCGCGAGGTCGCTGTCGGTGACCGGCCGGCCCTGGCAGGCCTTGCGCACGCCGCTGACGATCTTCTCGCGCGAGAAGGGCTCCACCACGCCCGAGCGCTTGATGACGCTGAGGCTGGCGGTCTCGGTGGTGCTGAAGCGGCGACCGCAGTCGGGGCATTGGCGGCGGCGGCGGATGGCGAGGCCGTCGTCGGTGGTGCGCGAGTCGACGACGCGGGAGTCGGGGTAGCGGCAGTAGGGGCAGTACATGGCGCCTCCATCGTATCGGCCCCGCCCGGACCTCGGGGTGAGAGCAGGCTCAGGGTTCGAGTGGTCCGACCACGAGCTCGGCGCCCGCCGCCCGCGAGGTGCAGGAGATGATGCGCGAGGAGCGCTCCGCGGGCGTGAGCACGAGATCGCGGTGCTCGGCCTCGCCGGCGACCAGCGCGAGCACGCAGGTTCCGCAGGTGCCGGACTCGCAGGAACTCGCGACCGGGATGCCCGCCCCGCGGAGCGCACGCAGCAGGCTCGTGCCGGCATCCACCGCCACCCGCCGCCCGGTCGGCTGCCACACCGCCTCGAACGGGGCGGCCAGCGCCCCCACCGCGTCGACGCCGAGGAACGACTCGAAGTGGATGCTCGACGGGCGCCAGTGCATGGTGAGTCGGCGCACCTGTTCGGTGAGAGCCTCGCCGGCGCAGCAGTACACGTGTGTCTGGTCGGAGGGGGTCTCGAACAGCGGCCAGAGATCGAAGCGGCCGGAGACGGCGCTCTCGTGCACGGTGACCCGCGGATCGGCGCGGAACTCCTCGGCGTATGCGGCCTCCTGGAGCGTGCGCACGAGATACAGAACCCGGACCGAGCTGTGGCCGGTGGCCACCAAGTGCCGGTAGTGCGAGCGGATCGCCGTGATGCCGATGCCCCCGGCGATCAGCAGGTAGTCGTCGGCCGGAGCGAGCGGGAAGGCGTCGACCGGCACGCCCAGCGACACGTCATCCCCCTCGGCCAGCTCGTCGACGAGGCTGATCGAGCCGCCACGGCCCGAGGGCTCGCGCAGCACCGAGATCGCCAGCGCACCCTCCGGGGTGACGTCGGTGACCGAGTAGCTCCGACTGTGCCCTCCCGGGGTCTGCACCGTGACATGCGCGCCGGGCGGAACCGGCGCGAACGGCGCCGCATCCGCCCGCACGAACTCCAGCCGGCACACCCGGGGCGTGAGCATCCGCCGTCGGTGCACCATCGCGCGCACCGACTCAGGCATCGGTGCCCCAGGCGACCGCGTCGCCGATCCGCACGATTCCGGGCTCGCGCACCTCGCCGTAGACGCCCATCTCCACATGCCCGAAGTGCTGCTGCAGCAGTCGCGGCACCGGCAGATCGCGCCGCGCGTCGTCGGGGTTCACCTCGGTGGCGGCACACCGCTCGGTGCTCAGCGTGGCCTGCAGAGCGACCTCGCCGACGCGGATGCGGCCGCCCACGATCGCGCGTTCGCTCCAGGCGGGCAGGCCGTCGACGTACACGTTGGCGCGGAACCGGAACGGATCGACGGGAGCGCCGATCCGCTCTTCCAGGGCCCGCACCGAGGCGAGGTTCACGAACGAGACCGCGTTCATCATGGCGTCGGAGACCACCGAGACGTCGGTGAAGCGGCGGCCGGACTCGCGCGCGACGACCGGTTCGGCGCCGGGCGGCAGGTCGAGCACACGGGCGAAGAACTCCTCGGCCTGCACGCGTCCGCGGCCCGTGTCGAGATCGGCACGCAGCACCGGATGCCCGCCGACCGACACGGTGAGCACCGATCCGTCATCGAGCTGCGTCTGCAGGCCGGCGAGCCGCTCGTCGCGCACGAGCACGTGGAACTCGGCCTTCGGGACCGGCTGACGGGTACCCGGCCGGTAGACGCCGTCGGCTCGGGCGAGCGCCCAGGCCCGGTCGCCGGGAACACCTTCGCCCCGGTTCAGCCGCACCGAGTCCAGCCGCTGGGCGCTCAGCCCCTTGACGGGATAGACGGCCAGGGCCGTCACCACCCCGGGAGCGGAAGCGGCGACGGATGCGGAGCCCACGGTCAGCCGGCGAAGCGCGCCGTGACGGCCTCGCCGTGCGCGGGGAGGTTCTCGGCGGTGGAGAGGGCGACGATCCGCGCCGAGACCGCCTCGAGTGCCGGGCGGTCGTAGCGCACGAGTTGCTGCGGGCGGAGGAAGGTGTACGCGCCGAGGCCCGAGGAGAAGCGGGACTGGCCCCCGGTCGGCAGAACGTGGTTCGAGCCGGCCAGGTAGTCGCCGAGGCTCACCGGCGAATACGCCCCGACGAAGATCGCGCCGGCGTTGTGGATGAGCGCGAGCGTGGCATCCGGATCGGCCGTCTGCAGCTCGAGGTGCTCCGGCCCGTAGACGTTGCTCAGGGCGGCGGCGATCTCGATCGAGTCGACCAGCACGATCGCCGACTGGGGGCCGTCGAGGGCCACGGCCACACGCTCGGCGTGCTTGGTCTCGCCAGCGACGCGCTCGAGGGCGGCCTGAACGTTCGAGGCCAGCGCCTCGGAGTCGGTGACCAACACCGCCGCGGCGAGCTCGTCGTGCTCGGCCTGGCTCACCAGGTCGGCGGCGACGAACTCCGGATCGGCCGACTCGTCGGCGATGATCAGGATCTCGGTGGGCCCGGCCTCGGAGTCGATGCCGACGACCCCGCGCACTAGGCGCTTGGCGGCGGCGACGAACACGTTGCCCGGGCCGGTGATGACCTGCACGCCCTCGAGGCCGATCTCCTCGACGCCGTAGGCGAGGGCGCCGATCGCACCCGCTCCCCCGATGGCGTAGACCTCGTCGACACCGAGCAGGCCCGCCGCTCCCAGGATGGTGGGGTGCACACGGCCGCCGAACTCCTTCTGCGGAGGCGAGGTGATGGCGATGGAGCCGACGCCCGCGAGCTGCGCGGGCACGACGTTCATCACCACGCTCGAGGGATAGACGGCCTTGCCGCCGGGAACGTACAGCCCGACGCGCTCGACCGGGTGCCAGCGCTGTTCGACCACGGCGCCGTCGTCGAGGGTGGTGAGCCGGGCATCCGGGATCTGGGCGGCCGTGGCCTGGCGCACGCGGACGATCGCCTCGTCGAGGGCCTCGCGCACCGCGGGATCCAGGCCCGCGACGGCCTCGTCGATCTGCGACCGCGGCACGCGCACGTGCTCGGGCACCACCTTGTCGAAGCGCTCGGCTTGATCGCGCAGGGCGACGAGACCGTCGTCGCGCACCGCCTCGATCAGCGCGGCGGCGGCCTCGGTGGCCACCGACACGTCGGTGTCGGCACGGGGCACGAGCGCGATCAGTTCGGCTCGGGTGGGCGTCTGGCCGCGGAGGTCAATCGTCTGGATCATGGCTGTTCAAGCCTACCGGCGCGTCGGCGCAGGCGGACGCGCACCGGATGCCGCACCTCAGGCCCGGGCGGGCAGTCGGGCGCCGATCGCGTCGAAAGCGCGCTCGGGACCGGGCGTGCGGGCGAGCCCGGCCGCGATCCGGTTCAACTCGGCGCGGCCCGGGAAGCCGTCGTCGAGGAGGGCACCGACGGCATCCCGGATCTCCCCCGGGGTCACCGTGTTCGGATCCAGCGCCAGCCCGGCCCCGGCCCGCTCGAGAGCGGCGGCCCCGGCGAACTGGTCGGTCGAGAACGGCAGCACGAGCATCGGGACGCCGAAACCGGCGGCCTCGGTGACGCTGTTGTTCCCGCCGTGCGTGATCGACGCGGCGGCTCCGCGCAGCAGCGAGACCTGCGGCAGGTACTCGCGCACGAGCCAGTCCGGCGGGATGGTGCCGAGGCGCGCGGGGTCGCCCGATCCGGTCGCGATCGCCGCCCGAACGCCCAGGGTGCGCAGGGCGGCCGCCACGACCGCGAGCACGTCGTCGCGCACCGAGAGGAAGCTGCCGAAGCTGACGTAGACGTACGGATCGCGCGACCCGGCCAGCCAGGCGTCGACCTCGGCGTCGCCGGAGTCGTCGCGCGGCATCGAACCGAGGTAGGTGTGCTCCGGGAGCAGCCCGGCGCGCTCGGGGTCGGCCAGCTCGGCCGGGTAGTTGAACAGCAGCAGGTCGCCGGTCTCGGCGAAGGCCGAACCGGTCGGCGATGCCGAGGGGTTCAGCTCGGCCAGGGCGGTGTTCCACTCCGCGGTGAAGGAATTGCTCACGCGCGCACAGATCGCCCGCAGTTCGGCCAGCTCGGCGCGGTCGGGGGCGAACGCGGCCGGCCAGGCGGCCGGGAAACCGTAGAGCTCGTCCCCGACAGGCAGGGCCGAGGGGTGCCCCAGGACGACGTCGGCATAGGTCACACCCGCGGCGGCCAGGCCCAGGCGCGCACTGAAGGCCAGATGGTCGACCAGGATGGCGTCGGGCTGAACCGCCTCGACCACGGCGATCGTCTCGCGTGCCTTCTGCACGGGCTGCCACATGAGATCGGTGAGGCGCTCCTCGGCCTGATAACGCAGGGTCGGCAGCATCCCGCGCCGGGTGGCCTCGAAGAAGCCGCGGAGCGAGTCACCCTCCTCGCGCGGTTGCTCGCCGGCCCGGATGACACCGGGGTTGGACCCGCGGCCGAGCTGCAGCGGCACGCGTTCGTAGCCGAACTGCCGCACGATTCCGTCGGTCGCCTCTCCGGTCGCCACGACGACCCGCTCGCCCCGTTCGTGCCAGGCGCCGGCGATCGTCGCGAGAGGTAGCAGGTGCGAGGCGTAGTCGGGGCTGATCACCAAGAGCGTCACGCGCTCACCTCCGCCCAGGGGAGATCCGCGCTCTCGCGCACGACCTGGCGGTAGACGCCGGTGAGCGAGGTCGCCATCGCCTGGATGGTGAAGTCGTTCTCGACCACGGCACGCGAGCGCGCCCGCCGATCCGGAGTCGTCTCGGCAGCGGCCGCATCCAGCGCCCGCTCGATCGAGGCGGAGAGCGCCTCCCTGTCCCAGGTGCGGGTGAGGAAACCGGTGACACCGTCGTCGACGTAGGTCGCCGGTCCACCGCCGTCGGGCGCGACCACGAGCAGGCCCGTGGCCATCGCCTCGAGCAGGGCGATGCCGAACTCCTCCTTCAGGCTGCCGCAGACGTAGACCCCGCCCCCGGCGTTGAGCCCGGGCAGGCCGGTGCGTGCGGCGGCGACCCAGCGGGCCACGGTGTCGTTGGGGCGGTGCCCGGGCAGCAGCAGTCCTCGTTCGGCGTGCTGCGCCGACGGCACGACCGCGTCGATCGCGTCGAGCTGCTCGCGTTCGTCGGCCGAGGGGTTCGCCAGGTCGCCGCCGATCAGCAGCAGGTTCGCCGTCTGCGCCGCCGAGCTGTTCTGCCAGGACGCGACGATCTGCGCCATGCCCTTCACCCGGTGGAACCGGCCGACGCTCACGATCAACGGCAGGGCTCGGCGGTGTTCCGGCAGCGTCGCGACCAGGGCCCGGAGCGAGGCGAGACCGGGAGTCGGATCGGCCCCGGCCACATGCGCCTCGGCCTCGCCCACGGCCCGGTCGACCACCCCGAGGTCGATGCCCTCGGGCACGATGGTGTGCCGCTCGGGGTGCGAGTCGATGTCGATGCCGACGAGGGTGCGCATGTCGCGGCGCAGCTCGGGACGAGGGAAGAGCACCGTGTGGTTGGCGTTCGAGGCGAGCCGTTGCACGAGCCGAGCGCGGAACCAGAAGTGCTCGCGCTCGTCGGCGGCGCCGAAGGTGGTGCGGGTGAGCGATCCGGCCGAGTCCATCGACTGGATCACGGCGTGCGGATCGGGCGCGACCGTGAACACCACCGGGATGTCGAGGTCGCGGGCGACGTCGGAGGCGGCCAGGCTGCCCACCTCCGCCATCCGCAGGTGCAGCACGTCGACCCGGCCGGCGGCCCGCAGGATGCGCCGGATGCCGCGCCGGGCGGCGATCCGCTGCGGCCAGGCCGCCGCCGAGCTCACCGTCGGCGTGAGCACCGGGATGCGCCCGAAGTGATGGCCCTCGGAGTGCGAGGCGATGTCGGCGACGCTCGCGATGGCATCCGGAACCGAGCCCCGCGACATCGTGATGACCCGGGCGACGTCGTCGGAGCGGGATGCAGCGGTGACGGCGCCGGTGCCGCTCGCCAGGGAGTCGAGACCGAGGTCGTGCCGAGCATCCGCATCCGCGCCGCGCACGAGCGCGTCGCCGAGCCGCACCAGCAGGGTCGCCACTCCCCCGTTGTCGCCGCTGCCGGCCGCGCTGAGGCCCGCGTCGATATCGGCGTGCAGAAAGAGCTGGGCCACTGTGAGCGGGCCGTCGCCCGCCCGGGTGCAGATGGATCCGCCGGCGAGGTCGATGAGCGCCAGCCGGGCCTGCAGGGCGAGCGGCTCGTCGCTGCCGCGCGCGAGGTCGTCGAGCACCTCGGCGATGCGCGGCGCACCCGGTCGCTGCCCCAGGCCGGCCACCGATGCCGCGCGCACCAGTGCGTCTTCACCGGTATCGCGCGCCGACTGCACGAGGCGGCGCGCCGGTTCGTCGCCGCGGATGAGCCCCAGCGTCTCGATCAGCCGGTAGCGCGCCCCGGGCTCGTGGATGCCCAGCAGCGCTCCTTCGAGTCCGACCGCGACGTGCTCGGGGGCCGTCTGCGCCCACTGCTCGAGCGAGCGCTGCGCGATCATGCCGCCGAAGCCTCCGTCGACGACCATGCCGATGAGCCGGCCGACCGCGTCGAAGTGCGGGATGCGGGCGCCCAGCACCCAGGCGGCGTGCTCGCGAAGAAAGCCACGGTCGTCCGAGAGCAGGCCGGTGAGCACGCGGTCGGCGTCGTCGTCGACGATCTGGCCGAAGGCATGGGTGGCCGCGATGGCCACGACGTCGTCGTCGCCCTCGAGGGCCCGGGTGAGGATGCGCAGCGTGCGCAGACCCGGCTCGCGGCTTGCCTCGAAGGCCACGTCGTCCGCCGCCCGCATGGCTTCGACGATCCTCGCGGACTCGCGCACTCCGTCCAACGAAGTCTGAATGCCCATCGATCGCCTCCCGGTCGTGTTCCCGAGATAACTATAGGTTGTCTAGCTTTACAGCGGCCTAACCATCTGCGACATCCAGGCGCTGCTCAGGATGCGCTGTGCCGATGCAGGAGGTCGGCCGCCAGTTCGGCGACGCGCCTGCGGGCCTGAGGTGGTGATCGCACCTCGAGGTGGTCGCCGAACTGCAACAGTTGACGCACGGCTTCGAGCTCGGGATACCGGATGGTCACGCTCCGCCAACCGTGCGGTGCCTGCGCGTCCGCGTGCGCGACCTCCAGCCGGGCTCCCAGGATGCGGCGGGCCAGGTCGATGCGATCCTCGCGCAACCACGCGGTCACCAGGAACTCCCCCGGCGTCTCGGTGCGGTCGCGGAGCGCGACCCAGACCGAGCGGAGGGTCTCGCCGGCACGGGTCTGCACCGGCTCCGGCAGGGCCTCGAAAGCGACGAGGCGATCGAGGGCGAACAGCCGGGCCTCCCCGCGGGAATCGGCGACGAGGTACCAGCGGCCCGCTTTCGAGACGAGACCGTACGGGTCGACGCTTCGACGGCTCGCGCGCGCGGCACCGCTCGCCCGGTACCGGATGCTCAGCCGTGTTCGGGCCCGAAGCTCCAGGGCCAGAGCGCCGACGTCGGGGGTGCTCGACTCGGCGGCCAGCCAGCCGGTGTTGTCGACCAGGACGAGATCGGCGAGGCCGGGCGCGGCGGACCAGGGCCTGGCCGGCGACTCCGGCCCGGATACCGCCGCTCGCCGGGCCGCGATCTTGCGCTCGGCCATCGCATGGGCGGCCGCGAGCCCGAGCTGCTCCTGCTGAGCGCCGTCGAGGCCCGCCAGCGACAGCGCCTCCAGTTCGGAGGGGTCCAGCTGAGAGGCGTTCAGCCGCGCGCCGGGCAGCAGCAGGATGCCGCCGTGACGCCCGCGCTCGGCGTAGACCGGGACTCCGGCCAGCGACAGCGCCTCGACATCACGCAGCACCGTCCGGCGCGACACCTCGAGCCGCTCGGCGAGCTCGGGCGTCGTCCAGCGCTGACGGGTCTGCAGCAGGAGCAGCAGCGACAGCAGGCGGGCGGATTTCATCGTCCCATCCTGCTCCAGAAACATGACAGGTTCTGTCGTGTTACCGGCATTGACTGGACGCATGAGTCAGCGGCATCCGTCGCTCCCCGACCGGAAAGGCCACACGATGTCCGCCCCCAACCTGTTCCTCCTCTACGTCAGCGACGCCGCCGCCTCGACGGCGTTCTACAGCGATCTGTTCGAGATCGAGCCCGTCTTCACGAGCCCGCGCTACATCGCGTTCCCGGTGGCCCCCGGCGTGTTGTTCGCGATCTGGACCGGGCGCAGCGAGCACGCCCATCCCGGCACGCCGCGCACGTCGGAGGTTGGCCTGATGGTGTCGGATGACGAGGGCGGGGTCGACGGGGTGTTCGAGCGCTGGAACGTCAAAGGCGTGACTGTGCGGGAGGAGCCGCACGACGACGTGTTCGGGCGCACGTTCGTGATCGCCGACCCCGACGGCAACCTCATCCGCGTCTCGCCGCAGGATTGAACGGCTGCTAGACGGGCGGGGTGAGCTCCACCTGGGTCTGCCCCACCACGCCGTCGAACGGGCCGATGTGGAAGATCCCTGCCACCGTCCAGAAGCGGAACTCGGACGACTCGACCGGGCGGGAGAAGTACAGCCCGAACACGAGCGTGCCGCCGGCGGGGATGCTGATGCCGCCGTTGGAGACGACGGTGAACGAGCCGTTGGCGGAGCCGGCCGAACGGAACAGGTCGTTCTGCGGCTGAAGGGCGTCGTTCCAGCCCTCCAGTGAGGAGTCGATCTCGGTGGGATAGCTGGTGACGAAGTCGTACGGGCTCTCGGTGTCGAGCCCCGTGAAGACGAACTCGGCCTGCTCGTCGACGATGTCGGCACCGGAGGTGTTCTGGATCACCACGAGCGCCAGGAACGTCTGCTGGTAGTCGAGCTGGATCAGTGTGGCGTCGAACGCGACCGTGAGGCCGCCGCCCCCGCTCGCAGCCGCCCCGGGTGCGGCCGCAGCGAGAGCGACCACCGGCACGCTCCACGCCGCTCCGGCGAGGACCGTCCGACGGCTGAGACCGGATGGCGACGGATCTGCGGTGTATTCCCCTTGCGGCATGGCTATCCCCCTTGATGCACGATGATGCTGACATCCTGCCATATCGGGGGCGCGGTGCGAGGTCGGATCAGTAGGGCTTGCGGCCGTGTACCGCCTGGTACGCCCGCACCCAGCGCCCCCGGGCCACGGCCATGACCAGCAGGAACACTCCGAGGCCGGCGAAGAGGATCAGCAGGAAGACGCCGAGCACGACCGCTCCACCCTCGCCACGACCGAACAGCACGATGGCGAAGACGATCCCGGCGATCAGCAGGAAGGCGCCGAACACGGCTTCGCTGGTGGGCGATCTGAGCGTGAACTTGTACCGGCCCTCCATGCGGTTGGTGCTCATCCACGGGAACGGCTCGACGAGTTCTCGGCGCGGTGCGGGCTGCGGCTGCGGAGGGACGCTCATGCAGCGGGCAGTTCGACGAGGGTGTGGAGGCGGGCACGCAGCGCGGCCGTGTCGACGCCCTCGGCCAGACCGTCGCCCGGAGCCTCGACGTCGGCGAGGTCCCAGCTGCCGTCACCCGACTCGGAGGGGCGCACGAAGAAGTGCGTCTTCTCCGACCCGGCGACCTCCGTGCCGAAGTAGGCGGTGCCGCCCGGATGACGGGCGACGTTGCTCGTGACGATCTGCTCGAGCATCGCGGCGTCGGCGACCTCGGGAGCCTTGACCACCATCACCCAGGTGCTCATCGCCGCCGGCTGCAGGAAGATCGACAGCTCGGGCGACTGCAGGTAGAGGGCCGCCTCGACGCCGTCGTCGTTCACGAGCCCGATCTCGGTCCAGCGCACCGCGTTCTGCAGCACCCCGATGAACAGACGGAGGGCGCCGCGGGGCTGCAGCACATCGCCCTCGATCAGCAGTTCGCCCCGCGCGACCAGGCTCGAGGCGCCGAGCGCCGAGATCTGATCGGTGACGAAATCGGGCGCCACCTGCAGGAACTTCTCGGCCTGCATCCGCGCCACCCCGTCGGTGAGCGAGAGGGCGTAGGCCACCTCGCCCGCGCCGAAGGTGGGCGTGTCGGTGGGCGGGGGTGTCGTCGAACGCTCGCGCCCCGAGCCGTCGAGGGGGGCGGAGCCGGCGGGCGGAGCCGTCGGCGCCGCGGGGACGGTGTTCCAGCCGCTGATGTCGGTCATTACTGCTCCCTGGTGGGTCGGTCGGTCAGAGCACGGTCATGGATACGGGCGGTGGTACAGACGCGGACGGTGGTAAGGATGCGGGCGCCCATCAGAACGGCCACAGGTCTTCGGCCACGTCGGCGACGCCCTCGGCGAAGTCGGAGGCGCCGTCGGCGATCGCCTCTCCGGCGTCGCCGAGGAACTCGCCCGTGGCCTCGGCGGCATCGCCGATGGCCTCGCCCGTGGCGTCGACGGCGTTGTGGAAGGCGGGCACGTTGTCGTAGAGCAGACCGCCGAGGGCCATGCCGCCCGCCGCGATGCCGAGCGCGAGGTTGGCGGGCGGAGGCGTTACCATGGCCGCGATGCCGAGCCCGGTGGAGACGGCGTCGTAGCCGGCACGCCCGTAGTTGCCCTCGGCGACGTCGACGCCCACGGTCACCACACCGAGCACGGCGCCGACCGGGCCGACCCACTTGCCGGCGGCGCCGAGGAACTCGGCGGCCGATCCGACCCGGGAGGCCATCGCGCCGTCGCCCAGGAGATTGCTGAGGCCCTGGGTGAGAGAGCCCCAGTTCTGGCCGCCGAGGAAGTCGTTGAACGAGTTGAAGCCGTTGGCGAACGCGCGGAAGTCCAGAGCGGCATCGAGCGAGCTGAACGAGCCGAGCAGACGCAACTGCTGCAGGCGGTTGAGCAGGTCGACCACCGCGGCACTGTCGTAGAGATTCGTGGCAAGGTCGTATCCGCCCTCGAGGAGGTCTTGCAGCAGGTTGTTCTCGTCGTCGGTGAGGCCCGGCACGGTGGGCGTGCCGCCGTCACCGCCGGATCCGTCGCCACCCGATCCGTCGCCGCCGTTCCCACCCGGGCCGTTCCCGCCGGGGCCGCCCGGCCCGCCGCCCCCGAAGGCACCGCCGTCGGTGCTCGCGGTCTCCTGCTCGTCGGCGTTCTTCACCAGCGCGGTCGATGCGGCGCGGAGGATGTTCGTCGCGTTCGTGAGTGACTGCCGGTAGGTGCCGTTCCACTCGGAACGGAACTCGACCGCATCCGGGCCCTTCCAGGCCGTGGTCGCATTGATCGAGCCGTTCAGCGTTCCGGCGATCGTCGTGAGCTGGGCGGCCTTCTGGTCGAAGTCCTTCGCCAGTGCCCGCAGTTCTCCGACATCCGCACCCCAGTAGCCAGCAGCCATGCGCGCAAACCCTTCCCCTCGAATGGTTCGTCCATCGAGCCTATCCGAAGCCTCGCATGCTCCGAATGGAATGTCTGTGGGGAGAACTCCCCATGGCCCCGTCGGTTACGCCAGGCAGTTCGGCCCGAGCAGCGACTTGAGCTCGCCGAACAGATCGGCCGTCACGTTCACCCCGAACGGCACCTCGAAGATGCGCACGTTGTCGGTCTTCACCAGCTTCAGCCGCACTTCGGTGTCGCCCGAGTGCCGGATCAGCACGTCGTTCAGCGCCTGCACCGTGTCGGTCGTCGCCTTGAACTCGGCGAGCGAGATCTGCAGGGGCCCGGATTCGCCGGCCGCCTGCCCCAGGTCGGGCTGGAACAGGCTGAACGCGTGCAGGTTCATGCCGTCGTCGCGCAGCGACACCCGGCCGCGCACCACGACGATCGCGTCGTTCGTGAGGGCGGGCCCGAACTCCTGGTAGGTCTTGCCCATGAACATCGCGGTGATCTCGCCGTTGAAGTCCTCGACCGTGATCATGCCGTACTGGTTGCCCGAGTTCTTGGCCACGCGGTGCTGCACGCTCGTGATCAGGCCCGCCACGGTGACCTGGTCGCCGTCTTGCGTGTGCTCGCTCTCCAGCAGGTCCAGGATGCTCGTCGACGCCACCTTGGCCAGCGGGATCTCGAGACCGGCCAGCGGGTGATCCGACACGTAGAGGCCGAGCATGTCGCGTTCGAACGCGAGCTTGTCGCGCTTGGCCCACTCGGGCCGAACCGGGATGTCGTGCACCTCTTCGGGTGCGTCCCACAGCGCGTCGAAGTCGAAGCCGACCTGGCCGTTGGCCTCGTTGCGCTTCTGCGACACCGCGTTGTCGATCATCGCCTCGTGCACCTCGATGAGGGCGCGCCGGGTGCTCCCGAGGGAGTCGAATGCGCCGGCCTTGATCAGCGACTCGACGGTGCGCTTGTTCGTGGCACCGAGCGGGATCTTCTTCAGGAAGTCGCCGAAGGAGGTGAACCGGCCCTTCTCCTCGCGGGCGCCCTTGATCAGCTCGACCACGTTCATGCCGACGTTGCGCACCGCACCCATGCCGAAGCGGATGTCGGTGCCGACGGCGGTGAAGAAGCCGATCGACTCGTTGACATCCGGCGGCAGCACCTTGATACCCATGCGGCGGCACTCGCTGAGGTAGAGCGCCATCTTGTCCTTGGAGTCGCCGACGCTCGTGAGCAGGGCCGCCATGTACTCGGCCGGGTAGTGCGCCTTGAGGTAGGCGGTCCAGTACGAGATGACGCCGTAGGCCGCCGAGTGCGCCTTGTTGAAGGCGTAGTCGGAGAAGGGCAGCAGGATGTCCCAGAGCGTCTTGACCGCGGCCTCGGAGTAGCCGTTGTCATGCATGCCCTTCGAGAAGCCCTCGTACTGCTTGTCGAGCTCGCTCTTCTTCTTCTTGCCCATCGCGCGGCGGAGCAGGTCGGCCTGGGCCAGCGTGAAGCCGGCGAGCTTCTGCGCGATCGACATGACCTGCTCTTGGTACACGATCAGGCCGTAGGTGCCGCCGAGCACCTCGAGCAGCGGCTCGGCCAGCTCGGGGTGGATCGGGGTGATCGGCTGGATGCCGTTCTTGCGAAGCGCGTAGTTGGTGTGCGAATCCGCTCCCATCGGGCCCGGCCGGTAGAGCGCAAGCACCGCCGAGATGTCTTCGAAGTTGTCCGGCTTCATCAGCCGCAGCAGCCCGCGCATGGGGCCGCCGTCGAGCTGGAACACCCCGAGGGTGTCGCCCCGGGCGAGCAGGTCGTAGGAGGCCTTGTCGTCGAGATCGAGGTCTTCGAGCACCAGGTCTTCGCCGCGGTTGGCCTTGATGTTGTCGAGCGCGTCGTCGATGATCGTGAGGTTGCGGAGCCCCAGGAAGTCCATCTTGATCAGGCCCAGCGACTCGGCCGCGGGGTAGTCGAACTGCGTGACGATCTGGCCGTCCTGCTCGCGCTTCATGATCGGGATGATGTCGATCAGGGGGTCGCTGGACATGATCACGCCGGCGGCGTGCACGCCCCACTGGCGCTTGAGGTTCTCGATGCCGAGGGCGGTGTCGAAGACGGTGCGCGCCTCGGGGTCCATCTCGATGACGGTGCGGATGTCGACGGCCTCTTTGTAGCGCGGGTGCGCCTTGTCGAAGATGCCGCTGAGCGGGATGTCCTTGCCCATGATGGGCGGCGGCATCGCCTTTGTGAGCTTGTCGCCCATGCTGAACGGGAAGCCGAGCACGCGCCCGGAGTCCTTCAGCGCCTGCTTGGCCTTGATGGTGCCGTAGGTGACGATCTGCGCCACGCGCTCGTCGCCGTACTTCTCGGTGACGTACTTGATGACCTCGCCGCGGCGACGGTCGTCGAAGTCGACGTCGAAGTCGGGCATCGAGACGCGGTCGGGGTTGAGGAACCGCTCGAAGATGAGGCCGTGCACGAGCGGGTCGAGGTCGGTGATCTTCATGGCGTAGGCGGCCATCGATCCGGCGCCCGAGCCACGGCCGGGGCCCACCCGGATGCCGTTGCGCTTGGACCAGTTGATGAAGTCGGCCACGACCAGGAAGTAGCCCGGGAACCCCATGCTCTTGATGACGCCGACCTCGTAGTCGGCGCGCTCGCGCACCTCCTGCGAGATGCCGCCGGGGTAGCGCTCCTTGAGCCCCGCCTCGACCTCCTTCTCGAACCAGGTGGCCTCGGTCTCGCCCTCCGGAACCGGATAGCGCGGCATGTAGTTGGCGTTCGTGTCGAAGGCCACCTCGCAGCGCTCAGCGATCAGCAGCGTGTTGTCGCAGGCGTCGGGGTAGTCGCGGAACAGCTGCCGCATCTCTTGCGCGCTCTTGAGGTAGAACTCGTCGGCGTCGAACTTGAAGCGGTTCGGGTCGCTCAGCGTTGAGCCCGACTGCACGCACAGGAGGGCGGCGTGGCTGGTGGCGTCGTGGGCGTGCGTGTAGTGCAGGTCGTTCGTGGCGACGAGCTTGAGATCGAGCTGCTTGGAGAGCTTGATCAGGTCGCCCATGATGCGGCGCTCGATCTCGAGACCGTGGTCCATGATCTCGCAGAAGAAGTTCTCTTTGCCGAAGATGTCGCGGAAATCGGAGGCCGCCTTGACGGCCTCGTCGTACTGCCCCAGACGCAGCCGGGTCTGGATCTCGCCCGACGGGCATCCGGTCGTCGCGATCAGGCCCTTGCCGTATTCGTTCAGCAGCTCGCGGTCCATCCGGGGCTTGAAGTAGTAGCCCTCGATGCTCGCCTTGCTGCTCAGCCGGAAGAGGTTGTGCATGCCCTCGGTGGTTTCCGAGAGCAACGTCATGTGCGTGTACGCACCCGCGCCGGAGACGTCGTCGCCGCCGCCGTTGCCCCAGCGGATGCGCGTCTTGTCGGTGCGGTGGGTACCCGGCGTGAGGTAGGCCTCGGTGCCGATGATCGGCTTGATGCCGGCTTCGGTGGCGGTCTTCCAGAAGTCGTAGGCGCCGAAGACGTTGCCGTGGTCGGTGACCGCGACCGCCGGCATCCCCTGCTCCTTGGCCGCTTCGATCAGCGGTTTGACTCTCGCGGCGCCGTCCAGCATCGAGTATTCGCTGTGAACGTGCAGGTGCACGAAGGAGTCGTTCGAGGGCACTGATTCTCCGGCTGTGTCGTCGTGGGATCCAAGTCTAAACGCCCGCCGCGCGCCCCCGTCGGCGTGTCGCGACTCAGGTTCTCGGCGGGTCGGCCGGGGGGAGCAGGATGCGGCGCTGGAGGCGCGAGAGCAGGAGCAGCACGAGGCCGAGCACGGCCACGAGCACACCGCCGACGATGAACAGGATGCCGATGAGGAGAACCGTCCCGTGGCCGTCCGTGGCGCTGTCAGCGGCGACGAAGACGACGCCGGCGAGAGTGCTCAGTAAGCCGACTCCGAGCACCGTCCACGCCATCGCGAGGAGGATGCGCAGCGCGCGGGCGCCGTGGAAGGTGGGGCGGATGCCGTAGGCGGTGCCCACGTACTGCGACCAGCGGGCGCCGGTCCACCAGCGCGTCGTCTTCCGCGCGACGGGGTACCACCCCGCGTCGGCGCCCTCCTGCTCGCCGGGCAGGGGACGGATCACCTCGGGAGCGACCGCCGCGCCCGTCGGCACCGGGATGCGCTGCACGGCCTGGGACTGCACCGCGATACCGAACCACAGCGCTGAGAGCACCAGCATGGCGATCCCGGCGATGGAGACCGAACCGGTGAGCGCCCCGAGTGCGAACTGCAGCGCAGCCAGTGCGGCGAAGAGGCCGCCGAACACCCAGGCGAGAACGGGCTGCTCTGCGGAGGCCCAGTCGGTGCCCGGCCGGCCCTGCTTGATGCGGAAGCCCGTCCACTTGCGGCCCTCCCACCAGCGCAGCGGCCCGGCGGGCGTGGGGTACCACCCGGGGCCGGGAAAAGGCGAGGCGGCGGGGGCGAATGCGCGGGCCGCGGACGCAGGATCGGACAGCGCGGGGGCGGTCATGGCGGGCGATCCCAATGCAGGCGCGGTCGCGGCAGGCGGCGCGGTCACGGCAGGCGACGCCGTCACCACGGGCGGCGCGGGAACCGGCGCCTCGTGCGCGGTCCACTGCGCTCCGTCCCACCAGCGCAGCCTGCCCGGCGTGCCCGCGTCGTACCAACCCGGCTCCGCGTTCACCTACGACCCCCTCAAGACAGCCTCCATTATGTCCCCGTCCAGGTGCCCTTCTATGTCCCCGTCCCGAGCTTCTATGCGCCCGCCCCCGTGAGCGGCAGCGTCACGACCACCACCAGACCGCCCTCGGGTCGCGGGGTGAGGGTGAGCGTGCCGTCGTGAGCGCGCACGATGCTGGCGGCGATCGCGAGCCCGAGGCCCACCCCCGCACCGGATTCGCGGCTCCGGATGCGCCCGGCACCGCGCTGGAACGGCTCGGTGAGCGTGGCCGCCAGGGCGGACGGGACGATCGCACCCGTGTTCTCCACTCGCAGCACCGCGCCGTCGCGGTCTATCGCTGTGACCAGCTGCACCTCTCACCCGTCCACGTTGTGCACGATCGCGTCGTGGACCAGGTTGGTGGCGAGCTGCTGCAGCAGGGCGGACGAGCCCTCGGCTAACGCCGCCTCGCCCGAGACCTCGACGGCGATTCCGCGCTGCACGGCGGCCGCCGTCGTCCCGGGCGCGGCGCCGCCTCAGGCCGGCCAGTCGCTGTCGTCGCGCCAGGGTGCGAGGTCGACCTCGTTGCCCTCGGGGTCGGCCAGCGTCCACCAGTCGGGGGCGCCGGCGTCGCTCGCGATGCGGCCGCCCGCGGCGAGGGCAGCGGCGAGTCGGCTCTCGACCTGATCGCGGGGAACGTAGAGATCGACGTGGATGGTGTTGCGCTCCGCCCGGTGCGCGTCGATCTGCTGGATCCAGATGTTCGGCCCCAGCCGGTGCGGGTCGCTGAGGTCTTCCTCGCCGTCTCCCCACGGCTCGTAGGCCAGGACGGCTTGCCAGAACCGCAACACGGCCGGCCGGTCCACAGCGTCGATCGCGATCTGGAGGCTCTGCACCGCGGCGGGTTCCGGACGGAGGCCGAGCTCGCGCGCCTTCTGCGAGATGCCCCGCGCCAGTGCGACGTCCCGCTCGCTGAGGTCGCCGATGTCGTGGCTGAGCAGCCGGATGCCGACCCCCGCGTACCGCAGGTCGACCTCGGGATGGTGCCCCGCAGCATCCGCCAGCTTTTGGATCGCCGTCACGAAGGCGGCACCGGCCGCGAACGACCCCGTCACGAAATACGCGCGGGCCCCATCGCCCACCACCCGCCAGTCCTCGGTACCGCCCGCGGCGCGGAACGCCCTCGGGGAAATCGCATCGCTCATCCCTCAGTTCTACGCCGTCGATCCCGATTGGTCGCAGAAATGCGTCCATGATCCGTCGAGAAGACGTATTTCTGCGACCGAACGCGTCGCGAATGCAGCAGTTCAGGGCGCGCGCGATGGGGAGCTCTCCCCATCGCGCGCTCTACAGATGTCGGAGAGCATGGGGCCGTCCCACGAACCACTCCGAAAGGCACACCGTGAAACTCCGCCGCACCCTTCCGCTGACCATCGTCCCGATCGCCGCCGTGTTCGCGCTGACGGGCTGCTTCGGAAGCCCGTCGCCCGCGCCGGCCCCCGCGTCGGAAGCCCCGAGCGGAGCCGCCGAGCCCACGGCCAGCGCCTCGCCCACGGACACGGACTCCTCCGGCGGCGCCGCCGCATCCGGAGACGTCGCCGAGCCCGGCACCAAGGCCGGCGTGGGCGAGGAGCTCGTCTACGAGTTCACCGGCACCGACGACCAGAAGGCGCTCATCGCCGCCAAGCTCGTCGACGTGACGCCGGCCACGGCGGAGCAGGTCGCCTTCTTGAACCAGCAGTTCGACAAGGACGAGCTCAAGGGCTTCGAGATCTCGTTCATCCACGTGGAGATGAGCAAGGTCTCGGGCGACACGATCGAGTTCCAATCCGACTACACCTCGTTCAAGCCCTCGGATGCCGAGGGCCAGCGGGTGCAAGACGTCACCCTCATCGGCTGGGACGAGTGCACCACCGAGTCGTTCACCCCCGAGTTCGACGCCGGTGAGCCGATCACGCAGTGCTACATCGCCGCGGCCCCGGCCGGTGGAGCGGCCCCTGCGGGCGTGTACTACGACGGCGGCTACTCCGACGTGAACCCGTACGACTACTACGACGGCAAGCCGCTGCTCTTCGTGCAGGACTGACCGGCGGAGCGCTACGCTGAGCAGGCCGCCGACGAGGGCGGCGTTCGACCGCTCGTCAGCGCCGGGCCGGCCGCGGCCGAAGACGGCGGCCCGTTGCTGCTCACGGCCGGTGTATCCTCGGAGCATCTGAGGTAAAAACGCCCACCCGGCCGAATCGGCGGAGGTGGACGAGTACACGCGGTTCCGGACGGTCCGCCACTTCTTCTCTCGAAGGAGTGTGCCCTGATGAACCACGATCGCTCGCGAGCCCTCGGCTCCCCCGCCGCGACGGCGTCCCCTCCCCGGTCGCTCGGCCAGGCCTGGATCGCGCTGGCCGGACTGTCGGCGGTCTTCCTGTTCGAGATGCTCGACAACTCCCTCCTCAACGTCGCCCTGCCGACGATCGGGCGCGATCTGAACGCGTCCACCGCCGGGCTGCAGTGGGTGACCGGTGCCTACTCGGTGACCTTCGGCGGCTTGATGCTGCTGTTCGGCGCTGTGGCCGACCGGGTCGGGCGCCGGCGGGTCATGCTCGTCGGCCTGGTGCTGCTGGGCGTCGCCAGCCTCGCCACGGTCCTTGTGTCGACCACGGAGGAGCTGATCGCCGTGCGTGCCGCGATGGGGGTGGCTGCCGCGATGACCACACCGGGCTCGATGGCCCTGGCCTTCCGCCTGTTCGACACCGAGGACCTGCGGGTGCGCGCCCTCACCGTGATCTCGACCGCCGGCCTGGTGGGGCTCGCGATGGGCCCGACCCTCGGCGGTCTCGTGCTCGCGGTGGCACCGTGGCAGGTGCTGCTGATCGCGAACGCACCGATCGCCGTCCTGGCCTTCGCCGGCATCCGTCTGGGGATCGCGGCCGACGAGAAGAGCGGGCTGCATCACGATCCGGTCGATGCGGCGGGCGCGGTGCTCGGCACCGCGACGATCGTGCTGGCGCTGGTGACGCCGACACTGTTCGTGAACGCAGGGCCCGGATCGTGGTGGCCCTGGTGCGCCCTGGTGGGAGCCGTCGCTGCGGCGGCCGCCTTCGTGCTGCGGGAGCGGTCGGCGCGGTTCCCGCTGCTCGAGCTGCGGCTGCTGGCCGTGCCGCTGGTGTCGAGCGGGCTCGCCTTCAAAGCGGCGGCGGGACTGGCGGTCTCGGGGCTCGGCTTCCTGGTGACGCTCCAACTACAGGTCGCCTGGGGGTGGCCACCGGTGCTGGCGGCGATCGGGATGCTCCCTCAGGTCGCGGTGCTGCTCGCGAGCGGCCGCTTCGTGGCACCGCTCGTGCGCCGGATCGGCCTCGGGCGGGCGGCCTGGGCGAGCGCAGCGGCGGTCGTGCTCGGGCTGGCCGTCTTCGCGCTCACCGGCCGCTTCGGGTACGCCGGTGTGCTGGTCGCCCTGGTGCTCGTCGCGGCCGGGATGCGCGTGGTCGGCGTCGTCGCCGGCACGAACGTGCTGAACGGCCTGCCGCCGACCCGCACGTCGATCGGCGCGGCCCTGGTCGACACTTCGAGCGAGCTCGCCACCGCGGTCGGGATCGCGGCGACGGGCACCATCCTGGCCGCACTGTTCGCCGGATCGCTCACCGGGGCATCCTGGACCCCCTCGCAGCTCGCGCAGTTCGACACGGCGGTGACGGTGGCCGGCCTCGCGCTCACCGCCCTCTCGGCGGCGCTCGTGCTGTTCGGCATCGCCCGGGCGGGCGGCGGGCGCCCGAGCGTGCCACGCTGAGCAGATGCCGCACTCCGAGCCGGTAGGCCATGGTCCCGCCGACGCCGACGCCGACGCCGACGCCGACGCCGCCGACTCCGGCGCCGGGCCCGGGGCCGGGCGCATCCGCACCCGCTGGATCTTCGCCGGCCAGCTCGGCCCGTCGTTCGACGACGGCGGCCCGATGCTCCTCGTCGAGGCGCGCTCGGTGTTCGGCCGCCGCCCCATGCACCGGGCCAAGGCACACCTCCTGCTCTCGGCGCTCCGGCACCGGGCCGCCGAGCTCGGCGACCGGGCCGAGTTCCGCCAGGTCGAGCATTACTCCGAGGCCATCCGCGGGCGTGACGACCTCGAGGTGATCGATCCCACCTCCTGGTCGGCCCGCCGTTTCGTGCGCCGGCACGGCGTCGCGGTGCTGCCCAGTCGCGGCTTCGTCACCTCGGAGGCCGACTTCGCCGCCTGGGCCGCGGGTCGCGGAGGCGCCCGACTGCTGATGGAGGACTTCTACCGCACGGTGCGCGAGCACACGGGCATCCTGATGCGGGGCGATCAGCCCGAGGGCGGCCGCTGGAACTACGACCACGACAACCGCCAGCCGCCTCCGAAGAACGCGGCCCGGCTCGGACTCCCCGATCCCGAGTGGCCCGGGGAGGACGAGATCGACGAGGAGGTGCGCGCCGACCTCGACCGCTGGCAGCGCGAGGGCGCGGTCGACCTGGTCGGCGACGACGGACCGCGCCGGTTCGCCGCCACCCGGAAGGAGGCCGTCGGCGCCTTGGCCGACTTCATCGAGTCGCGGCTGAACGACTTCGGCCCCTTCGAGGACGCCATGCTCGGCGGCGATTGGACCATGGCGCACTCGTTGTTGAGCGCTCCCCTGAACCTCGGTCTGCTCGATCCGCTGGAGGTCATCGACGCGGTCGTGGCCGAGTACCACGCCGGCCGGGCCCCGCTGCCCGGGGTCGAGGGCTTCGTGCGCCAGATCATGGGCTGGCGCGACTACGTGTGGCACCTGTACTGGCACCTCGGCGAGTCCTACCCGAGCGACCACAACGCACTCGGCGCCCACGAACCGCTGCCGCCGGCCTTCCGCACCCTGGATGCCGCGGCCATCGAGTCGAACTGCCTGCACGAGACGATCGACGGGATGCGCCGGCACGGCTGGGCGCACCACATCCAGCGCCTGATGGTGCTCGGCAACTGGGCGCTGCAGCACGGCTACGACCCGGTCGCGCTGAACGACTGGTTCGTCGACATGTTCGTCGACGGCACGCCCTGGGTGATGCCGGCGAACGTGATCGGTATGTCGCAGCACGCCGACGGCGGCCTGGTGGCCACCAAGCCGTATGCCTCGGGCGGGGCCTACATCAAACGGATGTCGGACTACTGCTCGGGCTGCGTCTTCGACCCGAAGGTGCGTCTGGGCGAGAACGCGTGCCCGTTCACGGCCGGGTACTGGGCCTTCCTCGACCGGGTCGAGCCGCGCATCCGGGGCAATCACCGGATGGCGCAGCCGCTGGCGGGGCTTCGCGGCCTCAGCGACCGGGCCGCCGTCGTCGACCAGGAGCGCCACCGCGACCGCTGGTGACGCGTGGGGCCGGACGACGAGCGCCGTCGGCGGACACGTCCGCTACAGGGCGTCCGCCGGCACCGGCGCGCCGTCCCAGTTGGCCAGGAGCTGCAGGCGTTCGGCCGAGACCGACGCCGGCTCGGCCGAGAACACCAGCATCTGCAGGCCGCGATCGGACGCGAGATCCATGCTCTGGTAAGTGAGGTCGAGGGCGCCGACGACGGGATGATGGAGGCTCTTCAGGCCCGTGCGGTGCTCACGCACGTCGTGCGACCCCCAGAGGGTTCGGAAGAGACCGCTCTGCATCGAGAGCTCGCCGACGAGATCACCCAGTGCCCGATCGTGCGGCGACCGGCCCGCCTCGGCGCGCAGGAGGGCGACGATCTGGCGGGCGTTACCCTCCCAGTCCCGGTAGAACGACTGTGCTCTCGCGTCGAGGAAGACGAAGCGCGCGGCATTCACCGGGGCCTGCACTCCGTCGAACATCGGCGCGAAGAGGGCGAGCCCCAGGGCGTTGGTGGCGATGGCGTCGAGCCGGCCGTTCTGCACGAACACCGGCACGGTCGACATGGCGTCGATGGTCTGCTGCATCCCCGCGGTGAGCTGCGTTCCGCTCCGCGCCCGGCGGCGCTGCGGATGCGCACCCTCGTTCGCGTGCCGCACGAGGTCGTAGAGGTGGGCGTGCTCCGCCTCGTCCAGCTGCAGGGCACGGCTGACACCGTCGATGACCGCCTCGGAGACACCCGTGGCCGTTCCGCGCTCGAGCCGCTTGTAGTACTCGGCGCTCATCCCCGCGAGCAAGGCGACCTCCTCACGGCGGAGCCCCGGGACCCGGCGGCGGCCTCCGTAGTCGGGCAGCCCGGCCTGCGCCAGGCTGAGCTTGGCCCGGCGCGAGGTGAGGAACGCGCTGAGTTCGTCGTGGATGTCCATCCCTCGAAAATACGCCGGTGCGGGCACGGGAGGGGGTCCCTGCCGGTGCACCCGTAAGCCGAGCCACGCGGGATCGGTTCCCGCCCGCTTGACTCGGAGCATCCGGCCGCCGCCCACAGCGGCCTCTCTCGAAAGGCTTCCCCCATGAAGAACGCCCACCTCGGATCGCTCGACGTCTCGCGCCTGGGCCTGGGTGCGATGACGATGGCCGGCACCTACACGACCGGGGGTGCTCTCGATGACGACGAGTCGGTCCGCGCCATCCACCGAGCGCTCGACCTCGGCGTCACCCACCTCGACACCGCCGAGGTCTACGGGCCCTTCCACAGCGAGGAGGTGGTGGGCCGTGCCGTCAGGGGCCGGCGCGAGCAGGTCGTGATCGCCACGAAGTTCGGGCTGATCGGGCACCGCGGCGAGGGCGGTCCGGCCGTCGACAGCAGCCCGGAGAACGTGCGCGCCGCGGTCGAGGGCTCCCTCCGTCGGCTCGGCACCGACTACATCGACCTCTACTACCAGCATCGCGTGGATCCGGTGACGCCCATCGAAGAGACCGCCGGCGCCGTCGCCGAGCTGGTCGCCGAGGGCAAAGTGCGGCATTTCGGACTCTCGGAGGCCGCACCGGCGACCATCCGCCGGGCGCACGCCGTGCACCCCGTCGCCGCGCTGCAGACCGAGTACTCGCTCTGGACCCGCGACGTCGAAGCCGACATCCTGCCGCTGCTGCGCGAACTGGGCATCGGCCTGGTGCCCTACTCGCCGCTGGGGCACGGACTACTGGCCGGTCGCATCCGCACGGTCGCGGACTTCTCCGACGACGACTGGCGCAAGACCAACCCGCGCTTCACCGGCGAGAACTTCGACCGCAACCTCCGGCTGGCCGACGAGGTGCGTGCCATCGGCGCCGAGGCCGGTGCCACGGCGGCACAGACGGCACTGGCCTGGCTGCTGACGCGAGGGGACGACATCGCGCCGATCCCCGGCACCCGTCGTGTCGCGCGGGTCGAGGAGAACACGGCCGCCGACTTCGTCGTACTCACCCCGGAGCAGCTGGATCGCCTCGACCGCCTCGAGCCGGCGGCCGGAGCGCGGCACGACGACGCGAACATGGCGTCGATCGACCGCTGAGTCGAAGGCCGATCGCTGAGTTGCGGAAGGGCGGATCAGCCGCGGGCGGCCAGGGCCCGGCCGAGCGCGTCGCCCGAGGCCCAGGCGGTGGAGACCGAGGAGCGGCCGCCCCAGGCGTCGCCGCAGATCGCGAGGCGGTCGTACAGGGCGTAAGGCTCCGGATGCGAGGCGGTGGTGCGGGCGTACGTCCAGCGGTGCGCGTGACTCCAGTCGGGGCGCGGCTGATCGCCGAGGCCGAGCAACGAGGTCACCTCGGCGGTGACGGCGTCGACAGCGCCCTCCGGATGCTCGAGGTGCTCGCGCGCAAAGGCCGAGGTCGTGTGCGCCACGAGCACCGGGGCGCCGTCACCGCGACGGTCGCCGTCGTCGGCGATGAAGGAGACGAGGGCGGATCCGTCGACGAACGCCCCGTGCAGGTCGACCGGCCAGGCGCGCTCGCCGTAGCCGAGAACGATGGCGAGCACCGGCTCCCACGCATCCGGACGCAGCCGGGCGGCCAGCGGCGACATCGGATCGAGCAGCCGCACCGCCTGCGGCTCGGGCATCGCGAGCACCACGGTGTCGTACCGGATGCCATCGACCGTGCCATCGGCGTGCACCTGCGTCACGTCGTGCTCGAACAGCACGTCCGCGCCCGGATCGGCGTCGAGGGCCTCGGCCGCGTCGACGAGGAGCGACCGCAGGCCGTGATCGGCGGCGTATCGCACGGGTCCCGTCGTGGTTCTGGGCTCATCCGCCGCGGAGTTTCCATCCGCGGCAGAGCGTGCATCCGCCGGCGAGCCGTCCAGCACCGTGAACGTGTCGGTCCACGGATGCGCGAGGCCGTCCTCCTCCCAGCTCGCCACCACCGCTCCGAACGCCGAGCCGTCGGGCACCGTGAAGTAGGAGGCGCCGAGATCGACGGGTCGCCCGTGCAGCGTGCGTCCCGACATCCGCCCGCCGGCTCGCCGCCCCCGCTCGACGACCCGCACCGGTACGCCCTCCGCGCGGAGTGCGGCCGCACACGCGAGCCCCGCAATCCCGGCCCCCACGACGAGTACCTGGGGGTCGGTCGAGCGAAGGGGGGTCTGATCCGAGGAGGTCATCTCCTCATCCTGCCCCGCCCCGCCCCGATCGGCAGGAGTCACCTGAGCGCGGGAAACTCGACGACGCGACCGACTCGCCCCGACTGCAGCGCTTCGTCCGCGATCCTCACGGCCCGCTCGGTCAGTGCGTCGCCGGGGTAGAAGCCTTCGAAGACGCGCTCTGCTTCGGCGACGGAGGTGACCCCGGCGGCGGCGGTGAGAACCGCGATGTCGCGGAACTCTCTCATCCCGCGCCGCTGTGCTGCCAGGAGCTTCATGGCGAGCAGCATGGGCGCCGATCCGACCTCGATCTTCACGCGACCGTCATCATGGACGGTGACCCACTCTGGCTCGCGGCCCCCGTACCCGGCAGGCAGGAACTGCGCGGCGGAGTCATTGATCCACCCGTCCGCCCATCCTCGTCGCGCACCAATCGCCCGTGCGACATCGAGGACGGCACCGCGCGGCGACAGCGACGCGTCGATGTCGACCGTCGTCTGCCGGTCGGCATCGTACGCGAGACTGATCGCGGCCCCTCCGACCAGCCTCATCGTGATGGGTTCCGGCGACTCGTTCAGAGCCGCAACCAGCTCTCTCAACCCCGCCGCCACGTCGTCGCGCGTGAGCGCCGTCGATGAGACGGCGTTCGACGGCTCGGAACCGGGCGGGGGCGCCTCGCCGGTCATACCGATGCCAGCTCATCCGCGCCGACCCAGACGCCGCGCCGCAGCAGCGGCTCGGGCACGTCGGCGGCATCGGCGTGTACGGCGCCCGGCCAGATCGACCAAATGCCATCGGGATCGCCCTCGACCGAGCCGACCCAATCCGGGACGGGGAGTCCGGCTTCGCGCAGGCGCCACTCGACGAGACCGGCCAGCGCCGCATCCCACTGGGACCCGAGGCAGCGTGGCGGTTCGGCTACGAGCAGGAGCTTGGTGAAGGGATCAGCGGCTACGAGGTCGTTGGAGAGTTGAACCACAACGCGCGCCTGCCCCCACTCATCGCCTGCCGTGTCGAGGGCGGCCACCGAATCGGCGGCCTCGGTCACCGGATGCCGGCCGCCGAGATCTGCCACCACCAGGTGGACACCCGTTCCCCGGGCGGCACGCTCGAGATTCCGGACGGTCGGCTCGCGGCTGCCATTCTCGATCGCCGACAGATTGCTCGCCTGGAGCCCACTCCGTCGTGCGACCTCCGCGATGCTGAGCCGCTTCCGTCGCCGTGCACGCATCAGCGAATCCACCGTGGTCATGTGTCACCTCCCTCAGATCGTATCGCAAACGATACGTATGAGCATACGTCATTCATGGCGATCCCGCTCGTGACGCTCGATGCGCCTCCCACTCCCGACTCGGCGTACGGTCGGCACTGACGGGCGAAGAGCGAGAAGGTGAGGCGGGGAATGGTCTCGAGTGGCGAGAACGACGTGGACGGCGAGCGGTGGCTCGTGGTCGACGGGCGGCGGTGGCGGCGCACGGATCCGGTGCTGCCTGCTGCGATGGTGGAGGCGCTGAAGTCACACCTCGGGAGAGGTCGCAATGCCGTGCGCGCGGCCAAACGCACGGGCGACGCCGACGAGATGGCGGAGGCACGCGCCCGGGTGGGGCTGGCGAAGCACGGGCTCGGTGAACGGGGCGTCGCGTGGTGGGATGCGCCCGAAGGCGAGCGGATCGAACGGGCCCGCGCGGCCCTGGCCGAGCTCGACGAACGCGACGAGGCCGGCTGACCCGACAGGGCGGGTGGTCCCGACCCCCGTACGCTGAAACCATGAGCACCGCCGACACGACCACCCCGCGACCGGACGCGGACGGATGGGAGAACCTCGTCGCCTCCCTCTGGGCGAACCCCGAGCTGAGCGACGACGACCGCCTCGAACGGATGCGCGACCTCGCGAACCAGGCACCGCACCCGGCGCTGGCCGCGTTCGAGCTGGGCGGGGCGCTCGATTCCTCGGGGCACGAGGCGGAAGCCGACGTGCAGTACGCGGCCGCGACGGCGGCGGGCCTCGCCTCGGTCGACCCGGCGCGGGCCGCCCAGCTCACCATTCAGCACGCCTCCACCCTGCGCAATCTCGGCCGCATCGAGGAGGCGATCGGGATGCTGCGCACGGCAACCGCGCATCCGGCCGTCGGCCGGGCGCCGGCGGTCTTCCTGGCACTGGCGCTGCACAGTGCGGGCCGCACCGACGAGGCGCTCCGGGTGGCGATCGAAGCGATCGAGCCGTCCCTCCCCCGCTATCACCGCTCGGTCCGCGGGTACGCCGCCGCGCTCACCGAAGCGCGCACGAGCGAGGCCGGCGACACCGTCCGCGGGTAGGGTGAAACCGGTCCAGCTGTGCCCGCCTCACCGAAGGAGTCCTCCTTGTCCACGACCGTGACCGGCGTCATCGCCCGCTCCAAGGGTGCGCCCGTGGAGCTCACCTCGATCGTCATCCCCGATCCCGGACCGGGCGAGGCCGTGGTCGACATCGAGACCTGCGGGGTCTGCCACACCGACTACCACTACCGCGAAGGCGGCATCAGCGACGACTTCCCGTTCCTGCTCGGGCACGAGGCGGCAGGCCGGGTGAGCGCCATCGGCGAGGGCGTCACGAACGTCGCCGTGGGCGACTTCGTGGTGCTGAACTGGCGCGCGGTCTGCGGCGAGTGCCGCGCCTGCGTGCGCGCCGAGCCCTGGTACTGCTTCAACACCTTCAACGCGACGCAGAAGATGACGCTGGAGGACGGCACCGAGCTCAGCCCGGCCCTCGGCATCGGCGCGTTCGCCGAGAAGACGCTCGTGCACGCCAAGCAGTGCACCAAGGTGAACCCGGATGCCGACCCGGCCGCCGTCGGCCTGCTCGGCTGCGGGATCATGGCCGGTCTGGGCGCCGCGATGAACACGGGCAACGTCGGTCGGGGCGACTCGGTCGCCGTCATCGGCTGCGGCGGTGTCGGTACGGCCGCCGTGGTGGGAGCGAAGCTCGCCGGAGCCGGCACCATCATCGCCATCGACCGCGACCCCAAGAAGCTGGTCGCCGCCCAGAAGCTCGGCGCCACCCACACGATCGACTCCAGCGGGCTCGACGAGGCCGGTGTCGTCGCCGCCGTGCAGGCGCTCACGAACACCTTCGGCGCCGACGTCGTGATCGACGCGGTCGGCCGCCCCGAGACCTGGCGCCAGGCCTTCTACGCCCGCGACCTCGCCGGCACCGTGGTGCTGGTCGGCGTGCCCACGCCCGACATGACGCTCTCGATGCCGCTGCTCGACGTCTTCGGCCGCGGCGGCTCGCTCAAGTCGAGCTGGTACGGCGACTGCCTGCCCGAACGCGACTTCCCGATGCTCACCGACCTGTTCCTGCAGGGCCGCCTCCCCCTCGACGAGTTCGTGAGCGAACGGATCGGCATCCGGGACATCGAGCGGGCCTTCGACAGCATGGCGAGCGGCGACGTGCTGCGCTCGGTGGTGGTGCTCTGATGGCGGCCCGGATCGAGAACCTCGTCACCAGCGGCACGTTCAGCCTCGACGGCGGAACCTGGGACGTCGACAACAACGTCTGGATCGTCGGCGACGACCACGAGTGCGTCGTCATCGACGCCGCCCACGACGCCTCCGCCATCCTCGCGGCGGTCGGTGGCCGCGCTCTGCGCGCCGTCCTGCTCACCCACGCGCACGACGACCACATCGACGCCGCCGCGGCGGTACAGGAGGCGACGGGCGCTCCCGTGCACCTGCACGACGGCGACCGGATGCTCTGGGACGCCGTCTACCCGGGCATCGCGCCGAGTGCCGCCCTGGTCGACGGCCAGGTGATCCCGATCGCCGGCGTCGAGCTCGAGGTGCTGCACACGCCCGGGCACTCCCCCGGTGCGGTCTCCTTCAGCGCCCCCGCCCTGGGAACCGTGTTCACCGGTGACACCCTGTTCAACGGCGGCCCGGGTGCGACCGGCCGGTCGTTCAGCGACTTCCCCACGATCATCGAGTCGATCACCGCGAAGCTGCTCACCCTTCCCGCCGACACGGTGGTGCGCACCGGCCACGGCGACTCCACCACGATCGGTGCCGAGGCCCCGCATCTGCAGGAGTGGATCGCCCGGGGACACTGATCCCGGCTTGCGGGCTTGTCCTCTTCAGGGCACGATGAGCAGATCGCTCCGACCGACGTGGGCGCGCATCCGGGAGCCGCCGTGAATGACGAAGCACTGCTCGCGGCGATCTATCGCGGCCGTCCCACCACGATCGGCGAGATGGCGGCCCTGACGCACCTCGGTGCCGGCGAGGCGGATGCCGCGGTGCAGCGACTGCGTCGGCGTGGCCTGATCGGCGGTGAGGGCGAGGCGCTCAGCTATGCGCACCCCGCATCCTGGGTCGCCGACACGGTCGCCGAGCGCTCGGCCGCGCTGCGCCGGAACGCCGACGACGCGCTCACCGACCTGGCGCGGATGGTCTCCGAGCTGCCCGGTCTGCTGCGGCACTGGTCGGTCGGAGAGGCCTCGCCGGAGCTGGTGCCCGTGGTCACCCGACACGGGCTCCATGCCTCGGAAGACCTCTGGTACGACAGCGCGAGCCACGACTCCGGCACGCTGCACGCCGTGCTCCCCGAGGTCGACCGCTTTCTCACGGACGAGCCGGATCGCGCCGTGCGCTTCGGCCGCGCCCTCGCCGGCAAGGAGAAGGTGCGTGTGATCATGCCCACCTGGGCGGTCGGCGACACGATCGCCATCCAGCGGATGGCGCACTACCGGGCGGCGGGCGTGCAGTACCGCCTCCTCGACAGTCCGCCGAGCTGGTTCTGGGTCGACGGGGACCAGCTCTGCGTGCCGTTCGAGTGGGGTGAGGGGCGCCCGACCAGCGTGCTCGGTGTTCGCCACGCCTCGTTGGCGGGCATGGCCCTGGACTACTTCGAGAAGCTCTGGCAGCTGGCAACGCCCGTCGAGGACGCGGGCTATCCGTGGACCTCCCTGTTGGTGCTCATGCGCCAGGGCATCACGCTGGACTCGGCCTCGCGCACGGTCGGCATCAACCCGCGGACGGGGCGGCGCCGGATCGCGGCCGCGATGGAGCACTACGGCGTGTCGACGCTGTTCGCGCTCGGGGTGGCCTGGGCGGCGGAGTCGGCGGTGCCCACGAGAGCGGCCGGTACGGCGGAGTAGAGTTCCGGTCATGGCATCCGCAGCAGAGGGCCGTTCGTCCGTCATCCGCTTCGAGGCCGAGCCGGTCTCCCTGGGCGGTCGCACCATCGTGCGGCTGCCGGTGGAGGCGAGCACGGCGTTGCCCTCGCGCGGTCAGGTGGCGGTCGAGGGCTTCATCGACGGGCATCGGTTCGCCGATGTGGTCGAGCCCGACGGCCTGCGGGGCCACTGGGTCGACGTAGACCGGCTGCTCGGCCGGGTTCCGGCCGGGAAGGCCGGGCCGGATGCGGAGGCAGGGCCGGATGCGGAAACCGTGCCGGATGCGGATGCCGGCGGCGTCGTGACGATCGAGCTCGCACCGTCGGAGTCGTGGCCGGAGCCCGAGGTTCCGGATGATCTGCGGGCAGCCCTCGATGACGCGCCGGCCTCGGCGGAGACCTGGGCCGACATCACGCCGATGGCCCGGTGGGAGTGGGTGCGGTGGATCACGTCGACCCGGAGCCCCGCCACGCGCTCGCGCCGGGTCGAGGTCGGGATCTCGAAGCTGGATCGGGGATCTCGTCGGCCGTGCTGCTTCGATCTCTCCTCGTGCACCGATCCGGAGCTCTCGCGCAGCGGCAAGCTCGTCCCGTCGCCGTCGCCGTCGCCGGCGGCCTAGGCCGCGCCCGCTCATCGTCGGCGGAAGAGTCCACGCTTGCGCCGGTAGAACGGTCGAACGTCGCGGAGCAGATGGCCGGCGCCCGGTTCGGCGTACATCACGTCGATGGGGCTGCTGACCGAGTAGGTCACGAGGGCCTGCCCGAGTTCTGGTGCGAGGCTGTCGCGGATCGTCGGGTCGCCCACGATGACGAGCAGGTAGCTCTCGTCCATCGAGTCCTCCTGGGGTGTGACCTTCCAGCCGAGCACGGCTTCGTCGACCTCCGGATGCCGGGCGAACAGGGTGGCAAGAGCGTCGGTCATGCCGGGCGGAACGCGGGCCGGCTCCCCCACGAGCACGCGGGTCTCGGTCTCTACGACCCGTGGGGTGAGGGTGGCGGCGCCGTCTAGTAGCTGCGCGATCTCTCCCGGGAGGAACTCCTTGCCGTGGGCGGAGTGCGGGTTCAGCACGAGTGTCGCGCCGCGGGTCATCTGCCAGAGCACGCGGCAGGGCAGGGCGAGAAAGCTGCGCTCGAAGCCCGGGATCACCTCGAGGGTCTCGCGAAGACGCTCCTCGGACGTGTAGAACGGCTGCACCGAGGCGCCGCCCGGCCCGAGCAGGTCGGCGAGGTTCGCAGTGCGGTCCCCGGATGCCGTGCCCGGCACGATCACGGTGCTCTCGAGCAGCGCCCGGACGAACTCCGGCGCTGCCGCGGGGTCGTTCGCGGCCGCCACCAGCAGCCGTTCGATCTCGGAAACCTCGGATTCGCCCATCCCCCGAGCGTATCCGGGTGCCCGGCGGACACGCATGGTTCGGTTGGTCACGACAGCACTTCTTCGAAGGAGGGCTGCGTGTCACTCACGGGCTGGAAGCTAGGTCGTCGCGGTGGCGACGGGTTATCGGGCTCCGGTTGTTGTTCTGGCCGGGGTGGGTGTTCGGGCCAGAGCGATTCGTCAGGCGGGGGTTGGTGTTCGGGCCAGGGTGAGTGTTCGGGCCGGAGCGATTCGTCAGGCGAGGGTTGGTGTACGGGCCAGGGTGGGTGTGCTGGGTTCGCGGGCTCGGTGATGTGCACCCGGCCGATCGGGGACGTCCACCGCAAATCCCGGCCCGGTAAGGTTTCGACGTTCCAGTCGGATTCGTGTTTGAAGTGATGATGCTTCGGGCACAGGCTCGCGAGGTTGCCGTGATCGGTGCGCCCGCCGTGGGCCCAGGCGTGGACGTGGTCGAGTTCGCAACGTTGCGCCCGCCTCCGGCATCCCGGGAACCGACACGTCTCATCCTCAATCGTCAACGCCAACCGCAGATCGGCGGGGATGCGGTAGCTTTCCCGCCCGACTGAGAGGGTGTGGCCGGTGACGGGGTCGGTCAACCAACGGGTCACGCTTGGTGCTTGCGCCGTCAGTCGGCGAGCCGTCACCGGATCGATCGGACCATACCCATGCAACTCAGCCGGCTGCTCAGTGTGGCCCAGGAGCGAGAGGGCCGGGACGGTGAGGATCACCTGCGGGCGAATACCCCGCCCCGCAGCAGCCAGGTCGCCGTCGGGGTCGAGGAGGAGCGCGATCGCGGCATCACACCGGCGTTGGGCGTGGCTGCGGGACTCGTCGGGGCCACGCTGGGTCCGGGCGATCTGGTCGAGTTTGTCATCGATCGCGATCGCCTCCGCCGCCGG
>NZ_JBLZQV010000008.1:0-132155 GCF_052048175.1 Herbiconiux dendrobii
CAACCGGGCAACCGCCACCATCTTGTCCGCCTCGAGTGCGGCTTGCCGACGGGTGATGTCCTCGACGTGATCAAGATCAGCATCGAAGGCGGCACGCGCGCCGATCTGACGCCGAGGCCCGGCATCCGTCGCGTCCGTCATCTCTATCATGAGATAAATTCAACCATCGACCACCGACACCGACCCCCGACAACCCGACCACACCCATCGAAGGCAAGCGCGAAGCGCGCGGCAGCCCCTTACGACCACCGCGCCACCCCGCGAACCTACCGCCGAGTAGCGTCCTGAACCTCGCCCACCAACTCCTCGATGATGTCCTCGAGGAACAGCACACCGGTAGTCGACCCCGACTCGGTGAACGACCGCGCCAGGTGCGCTCCCGACTTGCGCATCGAGGCCAGAGCATCCTCGAGGTCGGTCTTCTCGAACAGCGACGGCAGCTGCCGGATGCGCTTGGCGGGGATCGGGTCGTCGAACTCGTCGTCGTCGAGATCGATCACGTCTTTCAGGTGCACGTATCCCGAGGGCAGCCCCTCCGCATCCACGAGCACGTAGCGCGAGAACCCGTACTTGGCGACGGCACGCTCGACGTCGGCCGGCGTGGCCGAGTCGGGCAGGCTGACCAGCGACGAGAGCGGCACCGCCACCTCGGCCACGGTCTTGGTGGTGAACTCGAACGCCGCCGACAGCGTGCCGGTGTTGTCGGAGAGCACGCCCTCCTTCGTGGACTGCGCCACGATGGTCGACACCTCGTCGAGCGTGAACGCACTCGCGGCCTCGCTCTTGGGCTCCACCTTGAACACACGCAGCACGCCGTTCGCCGTGGAGTTCAACGCCACGATGATGAAGCGGAAGATGCGCGCGAATCCCACCAGCGGGGGCGCCAGCAGCAGCACCGCACGGTCGGGCACCGAGAACGACAGGTTCTTCGGCACCATCTCGCCGAACACGACGTGCAGGAACGACACGAGCGTGAGCGTGATGACGAACGCGACCGTGCCGATCACTTCTTCCGGCAGCCCGGTGAGGTGCAGTGGCACCTCGAGCAGGTGGTGGATGGCCGGCTCCGACACGTTCAGGATGAGCAGCGAGCACACGGTGATGCCCAGCTGGCTGGTCGCGAGCATGAGGGTGGCGTGCTCCATCGCCCAGAGGGCGGTCTTGGCACTGGCCTTGCCCTGCTCGGCGAGCGGCTCGATCTGCGAGCGGCGGGCCGAGATGACGGCGAACTCCGCGCCCACGAAGAAGGCGTTGCCGATCAGCAGCAGAACGAGCCAGAGGATCCCGAGCCAATCAGACATGGTCGGCTCCCTTCTCGTTGGTCACTGCTTCTCGTCTTGCAGCTTCGGTCGTGGCGGCTTCCTTCGTCACGGCCCGGTCGAAGTCGGCCCGGCTCTTGGCCAGGCCCGACCTGCTGCCGTCGGCATCCGGAACCTCCTCGGCGGGGGCGGGCATGAACCGGATGCGATCGATCCGCCGCCCGTCGAGACGCTCCACCCGCAGCGCTCCATCGGGAAGCACCACCGTGTCGCCGACCGCGGGAAGCCGGCCGAGCTCGCTCATCACGAACCCGGCGACGGTCTCGTACGGCCCGTCCTCCGGCACCTGGATGCCGGCCTGGTCGGCCAGCTCGTCGGGCCTGAGCGAACCGGGGAACGTGGTCGCTCCCCGGGATCGCACGACTCCAGCCCGGCTGCGGTCGTGCTCGTCGACGAGCTCGCCGACGATCTCCTCCACCAGGTCTTCGAGGGTGACGACGCCGGCGGTTCCGCCGTACTCGTCCATCACCACGGCCATCTGGTAGCCGCGCCCGCGCAGTTCGCCGAGCAGCACGTCGAGCTTCATGGTCTCCGGCACGCGGACGGTCTCGGTCATGATGGCCGTCACCGGCACCTCGGAGCGGCGCTCGCGCGGGATCGCCACCGCCTGCTTGACGTGCACGAGGCCCACGATGTCGTCGATGCCCTCGTCGATCACCGGGAACCGGGAGTGCCCGTTGGAGCGGGCGAGTGCCAGCACGGTCGCCGCGGTGTCGTCGCGCTTGACGCTCGCGATGCGGGGGCGCGGCGTCATCACGTCGGAGGCGTCGTGCGACGAGAACAGCAGCGTGCGGTTCAGCAGCGTCGCGGTGTCGAGATCGAGGCTGCCCTGCATCGCCGAACGGCGCAGCAGGGAGGACAGCTCCTCGGCCGTGCGCGCACCCGACAGCTCCTCCTTCGGCTCGATGCCGAAGGCGCGCAGGATGCCGTTGGCGCTGTTGTTGAGCAGCGCCACGGCGGGCCGGAACACGGCCGTGAACACCAGCTGGAACGGCACCACGATGCGCGCGGTCTTCAGCGGCAGCGCCAATGCGAAGTTCTTCGGCACGAGCTCGCCGATGATCATCGACAGCAGGGTGGCGAACACGATGCCGACGGTCGCGCTGAGGACGGGCACCACGGTCTCGGGGATGCCGAGCCCCAGCAGCGGGTCGCGGAGCAGGCTCGAGATGGCCGGCTCCATCGTGTACCCGGTGAGCAGCGTGGTGAGGGTGATGCCCAGCTGTGCGCTGGAGAGGTGCGTCGAGGTGTGCTTCAGCGCGCTGATGGTCGGCTGCATCCCCTTCTCACCGCGCTCGGCACGCGCTTCGAGATCGGAGCGGTCGAGGTTGACGAGCGAGAACTCGGAGGCGACGAAGAAACCGGTGCCGACGGTGAGCAGGAGCCCCACGCCGAGCATGATCAGCTCAAAGGCCACGGGAGCCTCCCGCGAGGAGGCGGCCGGAGGCGACTACCGCCGGCGGAGAGAGGAGGAACGGATGATGGGCAGAAGGAGGGTCGTCCATTGTCCCGCCGATTATACAGTCACCAGCTGACCGGCAACGCCTTCCCCTCCTCATAGCCCGCGGCCGACTGCGTGCCCACCACGGCGCGATCGTGGAACTCCGCCATCGTGGCCGCTCCCGCGTACGTGAACGAACTGCGCACCCCCGAGGTGATCATGTCGAGCAGGTCTTCGATCGACGGTCGCAGCGGATCCAGGTAGATGCGGCTCGACGAGATCCCCTCGGCGAACAGGGTCTTGCGCGCCAGCTCGTAGGCGTCGAGGCGGCCGAAGCGCTCCTGCACCGCCTTGGTCGAGGCCATCCCCCAGCTCTCCTTGTACAGCCGGCCGTCGGCATCCGCAGCCAGGGTGCCGGGCGCCTCGATGGTGCCGGCGAACCACGAGCCGATCATGACGGATGCCGCACCGGCGGCCAGGGCGAGCGCCACGTCGCGGGGGTACCGCACGCCCCCGTCGGCCCAGACGTGGGCGCCGAGCTCGCGCGCGGCCCCGGCCGTCTCGAGCACGGCCGAGAACTGCGGACGCCCGACCGCGGTCATCATGCGGGTCGTGCACATCGCACCCGGCCCCACTCCGACCTTCAGGATGTCGGCTCCCGCGTCGACCAGGTCGGCCACGGCTTGCGCCGTCACCACGTTGCCGGCCGCGATCGGCACGCCCAGGTGGGCGTCGCGCAGCGCCCGGAGCGCACGCAGCATCCCCTCTTGATGACCGTGGGCGGTGTCGACCACGAGCACGTCGACGCCGGCCGCCACCAAGGCGCGCGCCTTCTCGACCACGTCGCCGTTGATGCCCACGGCGGCGGCCACGCGCAGGCGCCCGTCCCCGTCGACCGCCGGACGGTAGATCGTCGCGCGCAGAGCGCTCGTGCGGCTCAGCGTCCCCACCAGGGCGCCGTGGCGCAGGATCGGCGCGAAGTCGATGTCGGCGGCCACCATGGCGTCGAAGGCCTCGCGCGGCCCGTCGATGTCGTCGGCCGAGATGGCGGTCAGTGCACCGTGCAGGAGGTCGCCGAGTCGAGCATCCGGAGGCGCCGTCGCCAGGCGGGACGCGGCGATGCAGCCCACGAAGGTGCCGTCGCTCTCGTGCAGCACGAGACCGTGACCGGGCACCGCGGGCACCAGGCGCAGCGCCTCCTCCACCGTCTGCGCCGGGTGGAAGGCGAAGGGCGTGTCGAACTCCACGGGCTGGTCTTTCACCCAGCGGATGGCGGCGGCCAGTTCTTGCAGCGGCATGTCCTGCGGGAGAACCCCGAGCCCGCCGCGCCGGGCGAGGGATGCCGCCAGGCGGGGACCGGTGACGGAGTTCATGTTGGCCGAGACGATCGGGATCGTCGCCCCCGTGCCATCCGTCGGCGCGAGCGAGACGTCGAGGCGGCTCGTCACCGCCGAGCGCGAGGGAATGAGGAACACGTCGGAATAGGTCAGATCGTTGCGCCCGGGATCGCCTGAAAACTGCATACGAACCACGCTAGCCCGCACCGCTGTGGCCCGAACAGGTGCCAGGAAGGTTTAGGCTTGAATACGCACGTGTCACGCGTGAAGACGCAGCGCAGCAGACACCGGCACGTGCCACGGACGTGAGGCAACGGAAAGTGGGCGATCGGCTTTGACCAGCCAGTTGACGGGTACGAGCACAGACGACGGAGCATCGGGAGAATTCGGGGCCAACGAGTGGCTCGTCGATGAACTCTACGAGCAGTATCTGACCGACAAGAATTCGGTCGACCAGTCTTGGTGGCCGGTTCTGGAGAGCTACCGCTCCCATGTCTCGTCGAAGGCGCAGTCCGAGGGCCAGGCCCCGGCCGGCAGCGCGACGCCGGCCGAGAGCGACGCCCCCGCCCAGGCGCCCGCCGCCGAGCAACCCGCGGCACCCGCCGGCCCCGACGCCGCCTCCCCGGCTCCGGTGGAGTCGGCCCAGACCGTGACCCCGCCCGTGCAGAGCGAGTCGGGTCAGATCGCGCAGGCCTCGGGGGCGGATGCCCGCCCCGCCACCCAGCCGATCGCCAAGACCACGAGCGTGGAGGCGAAGCCCCAGCCGATCCCTGCTGAGGCTCCGGCGCCCGCCGCCGCAGCCGACGCGAAAGCGGCCGAGCAGGACACGATCACCCCGCTCCGCGGCATGTCCAAGACGCTGGCCAGCAACATGGATGCCAGCCTCACCGTTCCGACGGCCACGAGCGTGCGCTCCATCCCGGCCAAGCTGATGATCGACAACCGGATCGTCATCAACAACCACCTGCGTCGCTCGCGCGGCGGGAAGGTCTCGTTCACCCACCTCATCGGCTGGGCGCTCGTGCAGGCGCTCAAGGAGTTCCCGAGCCAGAACGTCTACTACGACGAGGTCGACGGCAAGCCCTCGGTCGTCGCCCCGGCCCACGTGGGCCTCGGCATCGCGATCGACCTGCCCAAGCCCGACGGAACGCGCGCGCTCATGGTGCCCGGCATCAAGCGCGCCGACACCATGGGCTTCAACGAGTTCCTCTCCGCCTACGAAGACCTGGTGAAGCGCGCCCGCGCCAACAAGCTCACCGCGGCCGACTTCCAGGGCACCACGATCTCGCTCACCAACCCGGGCGGGATCGGCACCGTCCACTCCGTGCCCCGCCTGATGAAGGGCCAGGGCGCCATCATCGGTGCCGGTGCCCTCGAGTATCCGGCCGAGTTCCAGGGCTCCTCGCAGAAGGTGCTCTCCAACCTCGGCATCGGCAAGGTCATCACGCTCACCAGCACCTACGACCACCGGGTCATCCAGGGCGCCGGATCGGGCGAGTTCCTGAAGAAGGTGCACGAGCTGCTGCTCGGCCAGCGCGACTTCTACGAGAACATCTTCGCCGAGCTGCGCATCCCCTACGAGCCCATCCGCTGGGCCGCCGACATCGAGGTCGACCTCGCCTCGGCCATCGACAAGACCGCCCGCGTGCAGGAGCTGATCAACGCGTTCCGCGTGCGCGGCCACCTGATGGCCGACATCGACCCGCTCGAGTACCGCCAGCGCATCCACCCCGATCTCGACATCGCGACGCACGGACTCACCTTCTGGGACCTCGACCGCGAGTTCGTGACGGGCGAGTTCGGTCTCACCCGCCAGTCCTACCTGCGCGACATCCTGGGTGTTCTGCGCGACTCGTACTGCCGCAAGATCGGCATCGAGTACATGCACATCCAGGATCCCGCGCAGCGTCGCTGGATCCAGGAGAAGATCGAGAGGCCCTACGCCAAGCCCGGCCACGACGAGCAGATGCGCATCCTCGAGAAGCTCAACGAGGCCGAGGCCTTCGAGACCTTCCTGCAGACCAAGTACGTCGGCCAGAAGCGCTTCTCGCTCGAGGGCGGGGAGTCGACGATCGCGCTGCTCGACCGCATCATCCAAGGCGCCGCCGAGGAGGGCCTCGACGAGGTCGCGATCGGCATGGCCCACCGCGGCCGCCTGAACGTGCTCACCAACATCGCCGGCAAGACCTACGGCCAGATCTTCCGTGAGTTCGAAGGCACCCAAGACCCGCGCACCGTGCAGGGCTCGGGCGACGTGAAGTACCACCTCGGCACCGAGGGCACCTTCACCGCCAGCGACGGCAAGGAGATCCCGGTCTACCTGGCCGCGAACCCCTCCCACCTCGAGGCCGCCGACGGCGTGCTCGAGGGAATCGTGCGCGCGAAGCAGGACAGGAAGCCGATCGGCACCTTCTCCACCCTGCCGATCCTGATCCACGGCGACGCCGCCCTCGCGGGCCAGGGCGTCGTGGTGGAGACGCTGCAGATGTCGCAGCTGCGCGGCTACCGCACCGGCGGCACCATCCACATCAACATCAACAACCAGGTGGGCTTCACGACTCCCCCGTCGGAGTCGCGCTCCTCGGTGTACTCCACCGACGTGGCCAAGACCATCCAGGCGCCGATCTTCCACGTGAACGGCGACGACCCCGAGTCGGTCGTGCGGGTGGCGCAGCTGGCGTTCGAATTCCGTCAGCAATTCCACCGCGACGTGTTCATCGACCTGATCTGCTACCGCCGCCGTGGTCACAACGAGGGCGACGACCCCTCGATGACCCAGCCGCTGATGTACAACCTGATCGAGGCCAAGCGCTCGGTACGAAAGCTCTACACCGAGGCCCTCCTCGGCCGCGGCGACATCACCGAGGAGGAGTACGAAGACGTCCACCGCGACTTCCAAGACCGCCTCGAGCGCGCCTTCGCCGAGACGCACGCGGCGCAGACCTCCTCGATCCCGGTGATCACCGAGGACACGCAGGCGGTCTCCGACCTCGAGCGCCCCGAGTCGCAGCGCGACGACAGCACCACCGCTCCGTTCGAGACCGCGGTGGCGACATCCGCGATCCACCTGATCGGTGACGCCTTCGACAACAAGCCGGCCGGCTTCACGGTGCACCCGAAGCTGCAGCAGCTGCTCACCAAGCGCGTCGACATGAGCCGCAACGGCAGCATCGACTGGGCCTTCGGCGAGCTGCTCGCGCTCGGTTCGCTGCTCGTGGAGGGCACCCCGGTTCGTCTCGCAGGTCAGGATGCCCGCCGCGGCACGTTCGTGCAGCGGCACGCCGTGCTGCACGACCGGGAGAACGGCCAGGAGTGGCTGCCGCTCGCGAACCTCACCGAGAGCCAGGCCCGCTTCTGGATCTACGACTCCCTGCTGAGCGAATACGCGGCGATGGGCTTCGAATACGGCTACTCGGTGGAGCGACCGGATGCCCTGGTGCTCTGGGAGGCGCAGTTCGGCGACTTCGCCAACGGCGCCCAGACCATCATCGACGAGTTCATCTCGTCGGCCGAGCAGAAGTGGGGCCAGCGCTCCTCGCTCGTGCTGTTGCTGCCGCACGGCTACGAGGGCCAGGGTCCCGACCACTCCTCGGCGCGCATCGAGCGGTTCCTGCAGCTCTGCGCCGAGAACAACATGACCGTGGCGCGTCCGTCGACCCCGGCGTCGTACTTCCACCTGCTGCGCCGCCAGGCCTACGCCCGGCCGCGCAAGCCGTTGATCGTCTTCACCCCGAAGGCGATGCTTCGACTGCGCGGAGCGACGAGCTCGGTCGACGACCTCACCTCGGGCCGCTTCGAGCCGGTGATCGACGACGTGCGGATCACCGACAAGGGCGCGGTCACCAAGGTGCTGCTGCACTCCGGCAAGATCCACTACGACCTCGCCAACGAGTTGCAGAAGAACCCGAACGAGGCCATCGCACTGGTGCGTCTCGAGCAGTTCTACCCGCTGCCGCTCGAGGAGATCAACACGGTCGCCGCCCAGTACCCCAACGCCGAACTGGTGTGGGTGCAGGACGAGCCGCAGAACCAGGGCGCCTGGCCGTTCATCTGCACCGAACTGGCCAGCCGACTGAACGGTCGCACCATCTCGGTGGTCTCGCGTCCGGCCGCGGCCTCCCCCGCCGCGGGCAGCGCGAAGCGTCACGCGGTGGAGCAGGCCGAGCTCCTCACCCGCGCCCTGAGCTAGCTGCGTTAAGGGCCTCTCGCCGATGGCGAGGGGCCCTTAACGGTCGCGCCGGTCCCCGCCCGGCGCGAGGCGACATGTTCGGGTGCGGTCGCTGTCGCGGCCACGCCCTCACCCTGGGTCGTCGAGTCGGGCCTGAGACTTCGTCCGGGATGGGGCTAGTGGGACAGAGTTAGTGGGTCTGCAGGGTGCGGAGGCGCGCCATGAGCTGGTCGCGCAGCTCTTCGGGGGCGGTCTCCTTGCAGGCGCGCTGGACGGTCTGCGTCAGTACGATGCCGATGTGGAGTTCCGACTGGCAGCCCTCGCAGGTGGCCAGGTGGTCGCGGATGTCGGCCGCATCCGTCTTGCAGATCTCGTCGCGCAGATACTCTTCGAGCTCGGCACGGGCCTTGCTGCAACCGCAGTCAGTCATTTCTTGCTCCCTTTCACGGAGGCGACGGCCAGTCCGCGTTCACGTGCGTAATCGGTCAGAAGGCCCCGGAGAAGTCGTCGGCCACGATGCAGACGACTCATGACGGTGCCGACAGGGGTCTTCATGATGTCGGCGATCTCCTGGTAGGAGAATCCCTCCACGTCGGCCAGGTACACGGCAAGACGGAAGTCTTCGGGAATCGACTGCAGCGCCTCTTTGACGTCGCTGTCGGGCAGGTGATCGATCGCCTCGGCCTCGGCCGAGCGGCTCGACGACGCGGCCGTCACCGATTCGGCCGAACCGAGCTGCCAGTCCTCCATGTCGCTGGTGGAACCCTGGTACGGATCGCGCTGCTTCTTGCGGTACGTGTTGATGAACGTGTTCGTGAGGATGCGGTAGAGCCACGCCTTGAGGTTCGTGCCCTGTTCGAACTGGCCGAACGCCGAGTACGCCTTCACGAAGGTCTCCTGCACCAGATCCTGCGCATCCGCCGGGTTGCGGGTCATCCGCAAGGCCGCACCGTAGAGCTGATCGAGGAACGGGATGGCCTGCTCTTCGAAGAGGGCGCGGGGATCAGGGGTGGGAGTGCTCATCGTCGCCCAGTCTACGACCGGCGCATCCAGCACTGCAGTTGTCATCGGGCACGAATCCTTCTGGTTGTGTCAGCCTCCACGGATTTGCCGGCCGACTATTCTGATAACCGATGCCTGTCTCGAGAAATTCCATCCCGCAGTTCAACCCCTACGGCGATGACGCACCACAGACCGCCGAGGAGCACTGGGCCGCGCCCCGCGCTCACGCGCCTTTGAGCGCCACGCTGGCGCTGCCCGGCTCGAAGTCGCTCACGAACCGCGAGCTCGTGCTCTCGGCCCTGGCCGACTCGCCGTCGCTGCTGCGCGCTCCCCTGCACTCGCGCGACAGCGACCTCATGGTCGAGGCGCTGCGGGCGCTCGGCACCACCATCGTGGCGGTCGACGGCGAGGGCGGCTACGGCCCCGACCTGGCCATCACGCCGGCCGAGGAGCTGCTCGGCAGCACCACCATCGACTGCGGACTCGCCGGCACCGTGATGCGGTTCCTCCCGCCCGTCGCCGCTTTGGCCCTCGGCCCCACCACCTTCGACGGAGACGAGGGCGCCCGGCGCCGCCCGATGGCCACCACCATCACCTCGCTCCGCGCGCTCGGCGTCGACATCGGCGACGACGGACGCGCCGCCCTCCCCTTCACCGTGCACGGCCGCGGCCGGGTGGCAGGGGGCGAGCTCACCATCGACGCCTCCCGCTCGAGCCAGTTCGTGAGCGGCCTGCTGCTCACGGCGGCACGATTCGACGAGGGCCTCGACCTGCGGCACGAGGGCTCACGGCTCCCCTCGCAGCCGCACATCGACATGACCATCGCCGCGCTCCGCGCCCGGGGCGTGGAGGTCGAGAGCAGCGGCGACGGCCGCTGGAGCGTGCGTCCCGGCCGGATCGCCGGCGCCGAGGTCGACATCGAGCCCGACCTCTCCAACGCCGCCCCGTTCCTGGCGGCCGCGCTCGTGGCCGGAGGCAGCGTCACGATCACCGGCTGGCCGGAATCCACCACCCAGGTCGGTGCCGACCTCGCCGACATCCTGCCGCTGTTCGGCGCCACGGTGAGCCGGGACGGCGACCGCCTCACCGTCACCGGCGGCGAGAGCATCCGAGGCATCTCGATCGATCTGAGCACGGGCGGCGAACTCGCCCCCGCCGTGGTGGCTCTGGCCGCGCTCGCCACCGAGCCCAGCGAGATCACCGGCATCGGCCACATCCGGCATCACGAGACCGACCGGCTCGCCGCACTGGCCACCGAGATCAATGGACTCGGCGGCCGCGTCACCGAGCTGCCCGACGGCCTCGCCATCACCCCCGCTCCCCTGCACGGCGGCATCTGGCAGAGCTACGCCGACCACCGGATGGCGACCGCCGGTGCCATCATCGGCCTCGCGGTCGACGGGGTGCTGATCGAAGACATCGCCACCACCGCGAAGACGCTGCCGCAGTTCCCCGAACTCTGGCGCGGCATGCTCCCGGGTGGCGCATGAGCTGGTGGTCCGACGGTGAGGACGAGGACGACGACGAACTCGAGTTCGACGAGTCCCTGATCCGGGTGCGCCCGAACCCCAAGGGGAATCGGCCGCGCACGAAGACCCGTCCCGAGCACAAGGATGCCCTGGCGGGACGGATCATGACGGTCGACCGCGGCCGCTTCTCGGTGCGGATCCACCAGGACACCCCCGAGGAGCGGGAGATCACGGCCTCCCGGGCTCGGGAGCTCGGCCGCAACACCATCGTGACCGGCGACTGGGTCGACCTCGTGGGCGACACCTCGGGCGACCCGGGAACGCTGGCCCGGGTGGTGCGCGTGCACGAGCGCAGCACGCTGCTGCGACGGAGCGCCGACGACACCGACGAGGTGGAGCGGGTGATCGTGGCCAACGCCGATCAGATGCTGATCGTGGTGGCCGCCGCCGATCCGGAGCCGCGCGCGCGCCTGATCGACCGCTACCTGGTGGCCGCCTTC
Source organism: Herbiconiux dendrobii (assembly GCF_052048175.1). Classification (NCBI taxonomy): domain Bacteria; kingdom Bacillati; phylum Actinomycetota; class Actinomycetes; order Micrococcales; family Microbacteriaceae; genus Herbiconiux; species Herbiconiux dendrobii. Next base: position 11,237 of record NZ_JBLZQV010000008.1, read on the forward strand.
GATGCCGGGATCGCCCCCATCCTCTGCATCACCAAGACCGACCTGGCCGATCCCGCACCGTTGCTCGCGCAGTTCGACTGCCTCGACATCCGGGTGGTCACGCTCTCCCGCGACGCGGTGCCGATGGAGGAGCTGACCGACCTGCTGGTCGGCCGCACCACCGTCACCGTGGGGCACTCGGGTGTGGGCAAGTCCACCCTCGTGAACGCCCTGGTGCCGAGCGCGCTCCGCGCCACCGGCGTCGTGAACACGGTCACCGGCCGCGGGCGGCACACCTCCTCGTCGACGGTGTGCCTGCGTCTGCAGGCTCCCGACGGCCGGTCCGGGTGGATCATCGACACCCCCGGCGTGCGATCGTTCGGCCTCGGCCACGTGGATCCGGCGAACATCCTGCGCTCGTTCGCCGCGACCGCGCACGTGCCCGCGGGCGAGCCGCCCGACGGCATCCCGCTGAGCGAGGCGCACGACTGGGAGATCATCGACCGGGTCGAAGCCGGGGAGCTGGGCGAGAGCGGCAAGGCGCGGATGGAGTCGCTGCGCAAACTGCTCGACACGCGCGGCTGATCGCTGAGCGCTAAGCGCTAAGCGTCGGGCTGAGTGCCGGGCGCTGTGTGTCGGGCCGAGTGCCGGGCACTGCGCCGGGCGGCGTTCGCCGGGCCTCCCACCGCTCCCGCTAGCCTGGAGGCGTGACCGAGAACCAGCCCGCCGCCCCGCTTCCCTCCTCGCCCGAGCTCGCCGACGACCTCGCGCTCGCGCTGCGACTGGCCGACCGAGCGGATGCCGTCTCCCGCGCGCGCTTCCGGGCCACCGACCTGCACGTGACCACCAAGCCCGACCGCACGCCGGTGACGGATGCCGACCGCGCCGTCGAGCAGGCCATCCGCGACGAGCTCACCGCCTCACGACCCGACGATTCCGTGCGGGGTGAAGAGTTCGGCACGGGTGGCGGCACGACCGGCAGCATCCGGCAGTGGATCATCGACCCGATCGACGGCACCGCCAACTTCATGCGCGGGATCCCGGTCTGGGCGACGCTCATCTCCCTGGCCGTCGACGGCGTCCCCGTGGTGGGAGTCGTGAGCTCCCCAGCGCTCGGCCGCCGCTGGTGGGGCGCGCGCGGCCTCGGAGCCTTCACCACGGATGCTCTGGACACCACCCCCGATGTGGCCCGCCCCATCCGCGTGTCGGGTATCGGCACCCTCGCCGACGCCTCTCTCAGCTACAACAGTCTCAAGGGCTGGGACGACGAAGGCCGGCTCGACGACCTCACCCGCCTGAGCCGCGCCGTCTGGCGCACGCGCGCGTACGGCGAGATGTGGTCGTACATGATGGTGGCCGAGGGCCAGCTCGAGATCGCCGGCGAGTTCGACCTGCAGCCGTACGACATGGCCGCCTTGGTGCCCGTGGTGGAGGAGGCCGGCGGGCGCTTCAGCTCGGTGGACGGCGAGGAGGGCCCGTGGTCGGGCAGCGCACTCGCCACCAACGGGCTGGTGCACGACGAGGTAATCGCACTGCTGCGGAGCACGACGGCGCCGAATTGACCCGCTGAAGGGGTCACCCCCATAATGGTCACGCGGGGGCGCTCACAGGCTCCTCCCAGGCACCCCTCTTCCCTAGGTCCGGAGGCCATCATGGCGATCACCTCTTCCCCCCGTACATCCTCACGACTGCTCGCAGCGGCCGGCGCCGTTCTGGCTCTCGGTCTCACGCTGTCCGGCTGCACGGCGCTGTTCCCCAGCTCCGCCCCGCCGGCGACCGACTCCCAGACCGGTGAGGAGATCGAGCAGACCGACACCGACGTGTTCTCGCTCTCGGTCGGCGACTGCCTGAACGACACCGAGGGCACCGAGGTCAGCGAGGTGCCGACCGTCGACTGCGGCGCGGAGCACGACTTCGAGGTGTACTACGACTTCGAGATCGCCGACGGCGACTTCCCGGGTGACGACGCCATCAACGCCGAGGCGGAGACCGAGTGCCAGGCCGGCTTCGAGGACTTCGTGAAGATCGCCTACGACGACTCGATCTACGGCTTCACCTACTTCACCCCCACCGAGGGCTCGTGGACCAACGGCAACGACCGCCTGGTGTCGTGCCTGATCGGCGACCCGAACGGCAAGGTCACCGGCAGCCTCGCGGGCGCGGCCAAGTAGCCCACCGCCCCCTCGCAGCAGAAAGGGCCGGCCCCTCGGGGCCGGCCCTTTCGTGTGCTCCGATCAGAACGTCGCCGTGAAGCTTCCCATCACGTGCTCGATGGCCGGCAGGTCGGCCTCGCTCGCGATGGCGACCGTGACCACCAGCACATAGCTGGTGTCTTCGGGATAGGCGACGACGATCACGTAGTCGCTCTGCCCGCCGCAGCCCGAGTAGTACTGGTACTTTCCCGTGTAGACACCGTCGGAGTAGTCATCGGTCGAGCCGCTCGCGCACTGCGCGGTGAGGTTCGCGTAGGAGTCGAAGATCACCTGCGGGTCGCGTGACGCGGCATCCGTCGTCGGTGAGGCCTGGAGCGTGACCCCGGAGGTTCCCCAGCTCTCCTGGAACTGTTGCAGGTTCGTGCTGGCCCGCACGTCGAGGAACTCGCGCCCCGCCTCCGTGGTGACCGGCGCCCCGTCGACGTCAGCCCAGTCGGTGGGAACCTCCACGCTCAGCACCCCCGTGTCGTCGGTGATGGTGGTGTAGCTGCGCCCGTCGTCTTCGCCGGGCGAGGTCGACCCGATCCCCGGGATCGTGACCTGCTCGAGCTCTTTGCCGTTGAACTGCCCGCGGTAGAGGGTGTCTTCGGAGGGCCGGTAGACGTCGACGTCGATGGTGCCATCGGTTCCCTGGGTGCGGATGACGTCGCAGTACTCCTGCAGGGTGCCCTCGGCGGCAAGGGTCTTGCCGGCCATCCGCAGCAGCACGTCACCCGGCAGGAGCCCCGCGGCATCCGCCGGCGAGCCGGCCTTCACCGAGCTGACCCACACCCCGAGCGATTCGCCCTGGTCGTCCAGCGGCAGGGCCTGGGCGTTCACGCCGAGGCTCTGCACGTCGTCGCCGTCGATCAGCTTCTGCACCACCGACTCCGCCTGGTCGCGGTGGATGGCGAAGTTGGAGTCGAGATCGGCCACACTCGCGTAGTTGACGCCCACCACCTCGCCCTGCGGGTTGACCAGAGGGCCACCGGAGTTGCCGGGTCGGATCTTGGCGTCGTGCTCGATGGTGTGATCGATCGAGGCCCAGGCGGTCTGGCCCGCGGTGTCGTTCTTGGAGACGATGCCCTTGGTGAGGGTGAACTCGGGATCGCCGAGCGGGAAGCCGGCCGCGTAGACCTCCTCCCCGGTGGTGATGTCGCCCTTCTGCCAGCCGAGGAACGGGAAGCCCTCGCCGTCGACCTTGATGACCGCGAGGTCGAGGCACTCGGACGACCCCAGGATCTCGGCGTTGTACTCCGTGTCGCCCCCACCGACGTGCACCTTCATCGTGCCGGCTCCCACGACCACGTGGTTGTTGGTGACCGCGAGGCCGTCGGAGGAGATGAAGAAGCCCGAGCCGAGGCCCGCCTGCTCTTCGGTCTGCCCGTTGTCGGGGTTCGCGAAGGTGCCCTCCGACTCGATCTGGATGGTGGCCGACTGCACACCCGAGAAATCGGCCGCTCCGCCGGCACCCCCACCTCCGGAACTGCAGGCGGCGAGTGTGCCGCCGAGCAGCACGAGGGGTACGAGGGCGGCGATTCGGGTGGCCAAGGGTGGGCGCATGGTCGTCTCTTCCGGTCGGATGGGCATGAGGAATGCTCGAATAGAGGCAAGTCTAACCGAAACCGACGATTTGTCACCTCCATGTCAGGCGGCTCCCCGCGAGAGCCCCTAGGGTGGAACGGATGCGACTTCTCCTGATCCGCCACGGCCAGACCATCGACAACGTGAACGGTGCCGTCAGCACCGCCGTCCCCGGACCGGGACTGACCGATCTTGGGCTCCGACAGGCCGCCGCCGTGCCCGGAGCGCTCGGCGGTGAGCACATCGACGCCATCGCGGTCTCGACCATGCTCCGCACCCAGCTCACGGCCGCTCCCCTGGCCGCCGCGACCGGAATCGAACCGCAGGTCGTCGACGGCCTGTTCGAGATCACGGCGGGTGAGCTGGAGGGCCGCACCGATCAGGACGCCGTGCAGACCTACATGCGCACGATCTTCTCCTGGTGGACCGACTTCGAGGCCCGCATCCCCGGCGGCGAGAGCGGCACCGAGTTCCACGCCCGCTACGACCGGGCCATCACCTCGCTGTACGACGCGCATCCGGACGGCACGGTCGCGGTGTTCAGTCACGGAGCGGCCATCCGCACCTGGGCCTCCTGGTCGGCGCGCAACATCGACGCGGACTTCAGCCGCGGCCGCACCCTGGAGAACACCGGCATCGTGACGCTCGAAGGCTCACCCGCCGAGGGCTGGATCGCCACCCACTGGCAGGGCACCCCGCTCGGCGGAGCCGCTCTGGAAGACCTCTCGGCGCCCGACCCGACGGGTGAAGCGACCGCGAAGTGACCGCGACGCCGCCCCTGGACGCCACGCAGTTCGCCGTGTGGGCCGACTTCGTGCTGGCCTACACCCGCACCATGCGCCTGGTGGAGGGGCGCCTGCGCAGCAGCGTGCGCCTCACCTGGGCGCAGTACGACGTGCTCTACAACCTGCATTCCCACGCGGAGGGGCGGATGAACGTGGGCGAGCTGTCGAAGTCGCTGCTGTACTCCAGCGGATCGGCGAGCAACCTGATCCGCAGCATGGCGACGGCCGGTCTGGTGGAGCGCTCGGCGTCGCCGCAGGACCGCCGGGTGTCGATCGTCGCACTGACCGAGCTCGGCCGACAGACCGTGGAGACGGGCACGGCACAGGTTCTCGAGGTGGTGGGTGCCGAGTTCGCGGCGAAGCTCGGCGAGACGGAGCTGCCGGCCGTGGCGGCCTTCCTGCGCCGCATCCGTTCGGCGGACCCGGGGCTGCGCGAGCCGCCGTACGAGCTCCCGGCGCAGCTGGCACCGGAGAAGTGACCCGAACAACGTGCGACAGCGGCCGAATGGTGGAGATGGGGGGAATTGAACCCCCGTCCACTGCTGTGATTCTGCGCCTTCTACGGGCGTAGCCTGTACAGACGTTCTACTCGGCTCCGACCTTTGCTACAGGCACCTAGGTCGACGAGCCCAGCCACAGTGCAAGTCCCGCGTGGCCCTGAGACACAACCACGCAGCAATCTCTCTAGATAATGCCGGAACCCGGGTAGAGAGCATTCCCGGACCGACAGTTGCTAATTAGCTAGGAAGGAAGACCTAGGCCGCGAGGGCGAAGGTGGCCTTCTTGGCCGCAACAGTGCTGTTTGAATTGGCACTTATAGTTTGCAGAGATCGTTTACGAGATAACCCTGCATCCTCGACCCGCTTCTCGCAGTTTCGCAGGCAATGTCGAAACCGATCATCCCCCTGCCGGGTCGCTGTCGCACGCTGTTGAGTTGTCAAACACCGCCGGGCGAACCCGGAGCAGCCCTCCATCTTACGACATTCCTGGGCGACCCGGTTCATCCCGCCGCATGGAATATCGTGGAGACCATGCCTGAGACGATCATCACGGTGGCCGGGAGCCATCAGCTCCGCCACAATCCGGAGCGGGCGCGGGTGCGCATCGGCATCGGCTTCGAAGGCTCCAAGCGCGACAGCGTGCTCGCGGCCACCCGGGCCGCCCACGAATCCCTCGCCGGATCGCTGGAGACCCTCCTCGACGAAGAGGACGGCCCCGTGATCACCTGGCACTCGGAGGAGATCCGGGTGTGGGGCCAGCGGCCGTGGAGCCAGGACGGCACGCGACTGCCGGTGGAGTTCCACAGCGCGGTCTTCCTGGATGCCGAGTTCGACGATTTCGAGGCGCTCTCCGAGTGGATCGACGTCGTCTCCATCCGCGAGGGCATCGCCGTCGACGGGATCGAATGGCTGCTCTCGGAGGAGACGAAGGCCGACCTGGAGAGCGAGGCCCGGCAGGGGGCGATCTCCGACGCGCTCACCAAGGCCGGCGAGTACGCCCGGGCCCTCGGTCTCGGCGAAGTGACGCCGCTCTCGATCTCCGACCCGGGACTTCTGGAGAATCCGGGCGCGGCGGGGCACGGCATGCCCCTGGCGGCCATGGCCCGCTCGGCGGCGCCCTCGGGCGGCGGCATGGAGCTGCGGCCCAGCGCCCTGGTGATCGAGGCCACCGTGCACGCCCGCTTCTCGGCCGCGTCCCCGGTCGCACGATCGTGAGCGGCCCCGGGCCCACGCTGCCCGACCTGAGCGGCACGACCGTCGTGGTGACCGGAGGCACGGGCGGCCTCGGCTACTGGGAGACCGAGCAGCTGGCCGCCGCCGGCGCGACGGTGGTGATCGCCGCCCGCACGCCCGAGAAGGGCGAGGCCGCGCTCGCCTCGCTGCGCCGTCACGTTCCCGAGGCCGGCGAGCGGGCGAGCTTCGTGCGCCTGGACCTCGCCGATCTCGGCTCGATCGCCGCCGGCGCCGCCGAGCTCGCCGCCCTCCCCCGCATCGACGCCCTCGTCGCCAACGCGGGCATCCTGTCGACCGGCGGCGGCCGCGGCACCACGGTCGATCGTTTCGAGACCATGATCGGCACCAACCTGCTCGGGCACGCCGCCCTGATCGCCCGCCTGCTGCCCACCCTGCGGGCTCAGGATGCGGCCCGGATCGTGCACCTCGGCAGCATCAGCCACGAGTTCTTCCGCCTCGACCTCGAAGATCTGCAGAGCAACCGCACCCCGTTCCGCCAGTTCCGCAGCTACGGCCGCTCGAAACTCGCGGTGATGACCTACGCCTTCGAGCTCGACCGGCGCCTGCGCGCGGCCGACTCGACCGTGCTGAGCCTGGTGGCGCATCCGGGGTTCTCGGTGGACGAGCTGAGCCCGCCCCGCGACATCCTGCCGGCACCCAAGGCCGGCAACGCGGTCAGCCGGGCGGCCTACCGCCTGATCGGGCAGGGCAAAGACGCGGGCGCCTGGCCGATCGTGGCCGCTGCCACGGATCCGGCCGCGGCCGGCGGCCAGTACTGGGGCCCGGACGGCTGGCGACAGCTGAAGGGAGCTCCCGCCGTGGTGGGCGCGAAGACCTACGCCCGCGACGCCGCCACGGGCGGCGCGCTCTTCGCCCGCGTCGAGGAGCTCACGGGCGTCTCGCACGACCTCCCGGCCTGAACCCGGCTCTGCGAGCCGACAGGCGGCGAGGGATCAGTCGCCGAGGTTCCGTCGGCTGGACATGGCGCGGGCGGCCTCCCGCTTGTCCTGGCGCTCGCGCAGGGCCTGACGCTTGTCGTACTCGCGCTTACCCTTGGCCACCGCGATCTCGACCTTGGCGCGCCCGTCGCTGAAGTAGAGCTGCAGCGGCACGAGGGTGTAACCGCCCTCTTTGGTCTTGTTGTGGATCTTGAGGATCTGCTCCTTGTGCAGCAGCAGTTTGCGCTTGCGGCGGGGCGGATGGTTGTTCCAGGTGCCCTCGTTGTACTCGGGGATGTGCACGGCATCCAGCCATGCCTCTCCCGCGTCGATGTAGGCGTAGCCGTCGACCAGCGACGCCCGGCCCTCGCGCAACGACTTCACCTCGGTGCCGGTGAGCACAAGGCCGGCCTCGTAGGTGGTCTCGATGGTGTAGTCGTGTCGCGCCTTGCGGTTGGTCGCGACGACCTTCTGTCCGCGTTCGCGTGGCACGGGTACTCCTAGTGATCGATCTGACGGATGCTGCTGCCGGAAAACAGGCAGCCCACCATTCTAGACCCGCAGGTACCGGGTGATCGCGAACTTAGCGGACAGGGCCGCCAGAACGGCGCCCCCGACGATCAGGATCGGGATCACCAGGAACGCATCCGCATCGCTCACGAACGAGGTGAACGGAAGCTGCACGCTGAGGTAGCCCTGCACGAAGAAGCGCACGATCGCCCAGATGGCGACGCCCGCGAGCACCGAACCGATCAACGAGGCGATGATGCCCTCGAGGATGAACGGTGTCTGGATGAACCGGTTGGAGGCGCCCACCAGGCGCATGATGCCGAGCTCGCGGCGCCTCGAGAAGGCCGAGAGCCGGATGGTGGTGGCGATCAGCAGCACGGCGGCCACGAGCATCAGTCCGGCGATGCCGATGGCCGTGTAGCTGGCCGCGCTCAGGATCGAGAAGATCTGCTCCAGGTAACTGCGCTGGTCGGTGACGCTGTCGACACCGGCGAGGCCGGACAGGCTCTCGACCAGCACGTCGGACTGCGACGGGTCTTTCAGGTTCACCCAGAAGGTCTGGCTGAGCAGGTCGGCCGTCACGTACTCGGTCACCGGGTTGCCGGCGAACTGCTTCTGGAAGTTCTCGAAGGCCTGCTCGTGGTCTTCGAAGTAGTACTTGTCGATGAACGGCTGCAGCGTGGGCGAGTCGAGCTGCGCCTGCACGGCAGCGATCTGGTCCTGCCCGGCCTCACCGCCGGCGCAGTTCTCGCCACCGGACGTGGCGGTGCACATGTAGACCGCGACTTGGGCCTTGTCGTACCAGAAGTTCTTCATCTGGCCGATCTGCATCTGCAGCAGGATCGCCGCGCCCACGAAGGTGAGCGAGATGAAGGTGACGAGCACGACGGAGATGACCATCGAGACGTTGCGGCGGAGGCCGGTGCCGACCTCGCCCAGGATCAGTGCGAATCTCACGTCGTCGGCCCCACGTTCTGGTCGTTCGCCGGGTCGGCCGGGGCGCCGGGGGCGCGCAGGCCGAGCTTCTCGGCGAGGGTGAGCGACTCGGTCGCCGGGTCGGCCGGGCCAGGTTGCTGCTGCTCGGGGAGGTGCTGAGGGGGCATCGGCGGGGGCGCGTATTGCGGCTGGGCCTGCGTCTGCACGGGCACGGGCTGCGCCTGCACCGGAACGGACGGGGCCTGCGCCGCCTGCGAAGGTGCCGCCTGGGCCGCCTGCGCCGGCACGGTGACGGGCTCGCGCACGGCCGGCTGCTCGGGCACCGGGATCTGCGGCGGCAACGGCTGCACGGGGCTCGTATTGCCCCCCGAGGTGTGCGGGCGCGCCGGGCCGACCGGGCGCACGAGGCCGTCGCCCAGCGCGATCTCGGCGGTGAGGCCGCTGTCCTGCAGGGCGATCTCGGCGGTCATGCCGTAGCCGCCCTGGTCTTCGTCGCGCACGATCTGGCCGGTGACCAGCTCGATCACGCGGCGCTTCATGTGGTCGACGATCGCGTTGTCGTGGGTGGCCATGACCACGGTGGTGCCACCGGCGTTGATCCGCTCCAGAACGGTCATGATGCCGGCCGAGGTGGAGGGGTCGAGGTTACCGGTCGGCTCGTCGGCCAGCAGGATGGCGGGCTTGTTCACCACGGCGCGGGCGATGGCCACGCGCTGCTGCTCACCACCGGAGAGCTCGTGCGGCAGGCGGTTCGCCTTCTCGGCGAGACCGACCATCTGCAGAACATCCGGAACAGCCTCCTGGATGAAACCGCGCGACTTGCCGATCACTTGCAGGGTGAACGCCACGTTGTCGAACACGTTCTTGCCGGGCAGCAGCCGGAAGTCCTGGAACACCACACCGAGGTTGCGCCGGAAGTAGGGCACCTTGCGGTTGGAGATGGTGTTCAGGTCTTGACCGAGCACATGGATGCTGCCCGAGGTCGGCCGGTCCTCCTTGAGGACGAGCCGCAGGAAGCTCGACTTGCCCGACCCCGAGGCGCCCACCAGGAAGACGAACTCCCCGCGCAGGATCTCGAGGTCGATCGAGTCCAGGGCTGGCCGCTTGGTGCCCCGGTAGGTCTTGGTTACGCGATCAAACCGAATCATGACGTGATGACTCTAAGCAGGGTCATCCGGAATCGCGGGCACGACGCGCTGGAGGCCCCGATTCATAGGATTCACATGTTCGGATGCGGCGCCGACCGCCGGATGCGCGACTCAGTCGTGCTTTTGCTTACGCCACTTGATGCCGGCGTTGATGAAGCCGTCGAGGTCGCCGTCGAACACCGCCGAGGGGTTGTTGACCTCGTGGTCGGTGCGCAGGTCTTTGACCATCTGGTACGGCGCGAGCACGTAGCTGCGCATCTGGTCGCCCCAGCTGGCGGTGATGTTCCCCGCCAGCTCCTTCTTCTGCGCCGCCTCCTGCTCGCGCTGGATGAGCATCAGACGCGACTGCAGCACGCGCAGGGCCGCGGCGCGGTTCTGGATCTGGCTCTTTTCGTTCTGCATCGACACCACCGTGCCGGTGGGGAGGTGCGTGATGCGCACGGCGGAGTCGGTGGTGTTCACCGACTGGCCGCCGGGGCCCGACGAGCGGAAGACGTCGACGCGGATGTCGTTCTCCGGGATCTCGATCACGCCGGCCTCCTCGATCAGCGGGATGACCTCGACGGCGGCGAAGCTGGTCTGACGTTTGCCGGCCGCGCCGAACGGGCTCATCCGCACCAGACGGTGCGTTCCCGCCTCGACGCTCAGAGTGCCGAAGGCGTAGGGCGCGTCGATCTCGAAGGTGGCCGACTTGATGCCCGCCTCCTCGGCGTAGCTGGTGTCCATCACCGTGGTGGAGTACTTGTGCTGCTCGGCCCAGCGCAGGTACATGCGCATCAGCATCTCGGCGAAGTCGGCGGCATCCACTCCCCCGGCGCCCGAGCGGATGGTGATGACCGCGGGGCGGGCGTCGAACTCGCCGTTCAGCAGGGTCTGCACCTCGAGCTCGCCGAGCACCTTCTGGATGGCGGTGAGCTCGACCCTGGCTTCTTCGGCCGACTCCTCGTCGCCGGCCTCGTTGGCGAGCTCGATCAGCACCTCGAGGTCGTCGAGCCGGCTCTGGATGCTGTCGATCTTCGCCAGCTCGCCCTGCCGGTGGCTGAGGGCGCTGGTGACCTTCTGGGCCTTCTCGGTGTCGTCCCAGAGGTCGGGGGCGCCGGCCTCCTCGCTGAGGCGCGCGATCTCGGCCGTGAGGGCGTCGACGTCGACGACCGAGCGGATGTCGGAGAAGGTGGAGCGGAGGTGGGCGATCTGTTCGCTGAGGTCAAGGTCAAGCATTATGAGGAACAGTCTAGTGAGAGGGGCTGGGCGACAGCCCGGGTCACTGCTTAGCAGGCGTAAAGTAGTTGCAATGACGACTGCGACGGACGACGGCTTCCGGTTCCGGTCGATCGCCGTCCCCGCGCTCATCCCCTCCTTCCTCTTCGGCATCGGCGAGGGCGCCGTGGTTCCGGTCATCCCGGCCGTGGCCTCGGGCCTCGGGGCCGACCTGGCCGGAGCGGGCTTCGTGGTGGCGATGCTCGTGGTGGGACAGCTGGTGGGCGACATCCCGAGCGGGGCGCTGGTGGCCCGCATCGGCGAACGGGCGGCGATGATCGCCGCCGCCGTGCTGTCGATGGCCGCCATGGTGCTGGCCCTGCTCGCCCCGGGGATCGTGCAGCTGGCCGTCGCGGTCTTCGCACTCGGCCTCGCGGCCTCGACGTTCGCGCTGGCGCGCCAGGCGTTCATGACCACCTTCGTGCCCGCGCGCATCCGGGCCCGGGCCCTCTCGACCCTCGGCGGCTCGTTCCGGGGCGGGATGCTCGTGGGGCCGTTCCTCGGCGCCGGCCTGATCGCGCTCACCGGCTCGGTGGAGACGGCCTTCGGGGTGCAGATCGTGGCCGCACTGGCCGTGATCGTGCTCCTGGTGGTGATGCACGACCCGATGGCCGTGCGGGAGCGGGCCGCCCGTGCGGTACCGACCGCCACCGGCGGGATGCCCCTGGCGGCGAACCCGGGCCTGTTCCGCACCATCTGGCAAAACCGGGGCGCGCTGGTGCGGGTGGGCAGCGGCGCCGCCGTGGTCGGAGCCCTCCGCGCCAGCCGGATGGCCATCCTGCCGCTCTGGGCCGTGAGCATCGGGCTGGAGGCGCAGACCACCGCGCTGGTGATCGGAATCGGCGCGGCGGCCGACTTCGCGCTGTTCTACACCAGCGGCCAGATCATGGACCGCTTCGGCCGCCTCTGGAGCGTCATCCCCTCAATGGTGGGAATGGGCCTCGCCCTGATCGGGCTCGCCTTCACGCACGACCTCGGTGCCGCGGTGCAGTGGTTCGTGGCGATCTCGATCCTGCTGGGCGTGGCCAACGGGGTGGGCAGCGGCATCATCATGACGCTGAGCGCCGACCTGGCACCGCGCGCGAACCCCGCGCCGTTCCTCGGTGCCTTCCGGTTCACCGCCGACGCCGGTGCGGCCGCCGCCCCGCTGATCGTCTCCGCGGTCGTACTGGTGGCCTCGCTGCCGGTCGCCGCCGCGCTGATGGGCCTGGTGGGACTGGCGGGAGCCGGCATCCTGGTGCGGAACGTTCCGCGGTACGTGCCGCATCCGCGCGCCTCGAGCTGAACCGTCCCGCCGCGCGCGCCGCGTCGGCTGAGGATGGGCCGAACAAGCACCCCCTACACTGGAATTCGCCCTTGCGGGAGTGGTGAAATTGGCAGACACGCAGGATTTAGGTTCCTGTGCTTTCGAGCGTGAGGGTTCAAGTCCCTTCTCCCGCACTCGCATCGCTGTCGACTGGAGAAACCGCACGTGATTTCCGCCGTCCCCACCGCCCTCATCCCCTGGCTCGATCCCAACACACTGCTGGGCGGTGTCTTCGGCCCGGTGGCCCTGCTCGTGGTCTGTGCGATCGTGTTCGCCGAGACGGGGCTGCTGATCGGCTTCCTGCTGCCGGGCGACACCCTGCTGTTCTTCACCGGCGTGCTCGCCGTGGGCGGCAAGTTCGGCATCGACATCTGGTGGGTCTGCCTCGCGATCTCGCTGGCGGCCTTCCTCGGCGGTGAGGTGGGCTACCTGATCGGGCACAAGCTCGGCCCGCGCGTGTTCGAGCGCAAGGAGTCGGGCGTGTTCAGCGTGCGCAACGTGGAGCGCACCAATGCCTTCTTCGAGCGCTTCGGCGCCCTGGCCGTGATCATGGCGCGCTTCGTGCCGATCGTGCGTACCTTCGCCCCGATCGCCGCGGGCGTCGGGCACATGAACTACAAGAAGTACTCGCTCTACAACGCGATCGGCGCCCTCATCTGGGGCTCGGGCATCGTGCTGCTCGGCTTCGCCCTCGGCCAGATCGAGCCGGTGCGCGAGTTCACCGAGAAGTACCTCGACGTGGTGCTGATCGGCGTGGTGATCCTCACCGTCGTGCCGACCGTCTTCCACTACCTGCGCGAACGCAGCAAGGCCAAGAAGGAGGCGGATGCCGCCGTCTCCGAAGAAGTGGAGATCACCGGCGCCGCCGAGCGACTCACGCTCGAGCCCGAGGTGTTCGGCAACGACACCGACAAGTAGCCCCGTCGCCCCCTAGAGGTGCGAGTGGTCTTCGTGGCGGGCGTGCTCGGCGGGCTCGATCTGGAAGGTCGAGTGCTCCACGTCGAAGTGCGAGGAGAGGCAGCCGCCCAGGGCGTCGAGCAGGGGCCCCGTCTCGCTGCGCTCGAAGACGGCCCGTTCCACCACGACGTGCGCCGAGAACACGTACTGGCCCGAGGTGATGGCCCAGATGTGCACGTCGTGCACGTCGACCACGCCCGGCTCGTCGAGGATGTGCTGACGGATCGCCTGCACGTCCATGTCGGAGGGCGTCGACTGGTTGAGCACTCCGACGACGTCGCGCAGCAGCGAGACGGCCCGCGGCACGATCATGGCGGCGATCAGCAGCGAGGCGATCGCATCCGCCTTCTCGAAGCCGGTGGTGAGGATGACGATGGCGGCCAGGATGACGGCGATCGAGCCGAGTAGGTCGCCCAGCACCTCGAGGTAGGCGCCGCGCATGTTGATGGAGGTCTTCGCCCCGCCGCGCAGGATCATCAGCGACGTGAAGTTCGCCACCAGGCCGATCCCGGCCACGATCAGCATCAGCTGCCCCTTGACCTCGCCGGGCTCGGACGAGATCAGGCGGCTCACGGCCTCGAACGTCACGAAGGCGGCGACCACGATCAGGATCAGGCTGTTGATCAGGGCCCCGAACACCTCGGCGCGCTGGTAGCCGTAGCTGTGCCGCTCGTTCGCCGGGCGGGCCGCGACGATGGTGGCCAGCAGGGCGACGATCAGGCCGATCAGGTCGGAGAGCATGTGGCCGGCGTCGGCGAACAGCGACAGCGAGCCGGTGAGGAACGCCCCGAACGCCTCGACCACGAGCACGGTGGCGACGATCCCGATGGCGATCGACAGCCGCCGGCGGTTCGCCCCGGCGCCGTGGTCGTGCCCGTGCCCGCTGTGCCCGCCGTGGCTGCGCTCGGGAGCGCCGGCCACGTGCTCCGTGGCAGGGCCGCAGCCGCCGGCATCCGGATGCTCGGGGGGCTCGGTCTGATTCGTCATCACCACAACGCTAGCCGCCCGGAACACCGCGGGGCCACCGTTCGGCCTAGTCAGTAATGAGGCTCATTCTCAGCACCGGCAGGGCGGCGTCGAAGGCGCGTGCGCGGTGGCTGAGGGCGTTCTTCTGCTCGGCCGTGAGCTCGGCGGCGGTGACCTCCAGGCCCTCGGGCAGGAAGATCGGATCGTAGCCGTGCCCGCCGTCGCCGCGCGGTGCAGCGGCGATCGACCCCGCCCACTCCCCCGAGACGACCTGCTCGAATCCGGTCTCCGGCACGACCAGCGCGATGTGGCAGGTGAAGTGCGCCGAGCGGTGCTCGGGCGCGATGTCGGCGAGCTGGTCGAGCAGCAGCTCGAGGTTGGCCTGGGCGCCCCGGCCGTGGCCGGCCCAGCGTGCCGAGAAGATGCCCGGCGCCCCGCCCAGCACGTCGACGCAGATCCCCGAGTCGTCGGCCAGCGCCGGCAGCCCCGTGTGCGCCGCCGCGGCGCGCGCCTTGATCAGCGCGTTCTCGTCGAAGCTCGTGCCGTCCTCCACCGGCTCCGGGCCGTCGTAGGCCACGATCTCGAGCTCGGGCAGCATGGCGCCCAGGATGCCCTGGAACTCGCGCACCTTGCCGGGGTTGTGGGTGGCCAGCACCACGCGCATCCGTCGACCGCCTACTCGGCCGGTGCCGCGAGCACGGCGGTCTGCAGCTCGGCGAGCTCGGCGGTGCCGACCAGGGCGAGATCGAGCAGCTCGTTCAGCTCGCTGCGGTCGAAGGGCGCGCCCTCGGCGGTGCCCTGCACCTCCACGAAGAGGCCGCGGCCGGTCACCACCACGTTCATGTCGGTCTCGGCGCGCACGTCTTCGGTGTAGGCCAGGTCGAGCATCGGGGTGCCGTCGATGATGCCCACCGAGACGGCCGAGACCGAGTCGAGCAGAGGCTGTGACTTCTGGCCGATGAACTTCTTGGTGCGCGCCCACTCGATGGCGTCGACGAGGGCCACGTAGGCGCCCGTGATGGCCGCGGTGCGGGTGCCGCCGTCGGCCTGAAGCACGTCGCAGTCGATCACGATGGTGTTCTCGCCGAGCGCCTTCATGTCCACCACGGCGCGCAGCGAGCGGCCGATCAGGCGCGAGATCTCGTGGGTTCGGCCGCCGATCTTGCCCTTGACCGCCTCGCGGTCCATCCGGTCGTTCGTGGAGCGGGGCAGCATCGCGTACTCGGCGGTGACCCAGCCCTTGCCCGAGCCCGACTTCCAGCGCGGCACGCCGTTGGTGAAGGATGCGGTGCACAGCACCTTGGTCTTGCCGAACGAGACCAGCGCCGAGCCCTCGGCCTGGTCGCTCCAGCCACGCTCGATCGTGACGGTGCGCAGCTGGTCGTTCGTGCGGCCGTCCTTGCGGGGCTTGCTCGGGGCGGCGGATGCGGTGCTGTCGGTCACGGGTTTCTCCTGAGAATCGGGGGGATGGGGATGACGCCGGTCTCGACGAGTTCGACGGATGAGACTTCGGGGCCGAGGAAGTGCTCAGCCAGGCGGATGAACTCCTCGGCACTGCCGCCGGTGGCTTCGTAGCGGTAGCGGGGGCGGCCGGGCGAGGTGCGCTCGATGCCGGTACGCACGAGGGTGCGGTACACGTCGTTGGCGGTCTCGGTGTCACTGGAGACCAGGCGCACGCCCTCGCCCACGACGTAGGAGATGGCACCCTTCAGCAGCGGGTAGTGGGTGCAGCCGAGCACGAGGGTGTCGATGCCCTGGTCGACCAGCGGGCGCAGGTAGCCCTCGGCCAGTGCGACGAGCTCGCGGCTGGTGGTGTCGCCGGCCTCGACGTGCTCGACGAACTCCGGGCAGGCCTGGCTGAACAGCTCGAGGTGCGGGGCGGCCGCGAAGGCGTCGTCGTACGCCCGCGAGGCGATGGTGCCGGCCGTGCCGATGACGCCGACCTTGTTGTTGCGCGTGGTGGTGACGGCGGTGCGCACCGCGGGCTGGATGACCTCGATCACCGGCACGTCGTACCGCTCACGCGCATCCCGCAGCATGGCGGCCGACGCGGTGTTGCAGGCGATGACGAGCATCTTCACATCTTGCGCGACGAGGTCGTCGAGCACTTCGAGCGCGAAGCGCCGCACCTCGGCCAGCGGACGGGGCCCGTACGGCGAATGGGCCGTGTCGCCCACGTACAGGATGGACTCGTTCGGCAGCTGATCGCGCACCGAGCGCGCCACGGTCAGGCCGCCCACCCCGGAGTCGAAGATCCCGATCGGTGCATCACTCACGGGACAACAGCCTAGCCCGCGTGCCGGGCCCGCCCCTGCGCGCGGCCGCCGGCACGGCCTAAGCTCGGAGGGTGATCGCGTCCACCGCCCTGCTCACCGACCGCTACGAGATCACCATGATCGATGCGGCCATCCGCGCCGGCACGCACGCCCGCCCCAGCGTGTTCGAGGCCTACGGGCGCACGCTGCCGGGGCGCCGGCGGTACGGGATCGTGGCCGGCACCGGGCGGCTGCTGGAGCTGATCGGCCGCTTCCGCTTCGGCGACGCCGAACTCGAGTTCCTGCGGCGGGAGAACGTGGTGGCGCCGGCCACGCTCGACTGGCTCGCCGACTACCGCTTCTCGGGCACGATCCGCGGCTACCGCGAGGGCGAGGTGTACTTCCCGAACTCCCCCGTGCTCGTCGTGGAGTCCAGCTTCGCCGAGGGCGTCATCCTCGAGACCCTCATCCTGAGCGTGCTCAACTACGACTCCTCGGTGGCGGGCGCGGCATCGAGGATGGTCTCGGCCGCCGGTGGCCGGCCGATCGCCGAGATGGGATCGCGGCGTACGGGCGAGTGGTCGGCGGTGGCCGCCGCCCGCGCCGCCTACATCGCGGGCTTCGGCGCCACCTCCAACCTCGAGGCCGGCCGCACCTGGGGCGTGCCCACGATGGGCACCGCCGCGCACGCCTTCACCATGCTGCACGACTCCGAGGAAGACGCGTTCCGCGCCCAGGTGGCGGCCCTCGGATCGGGCACCACGCTGCTCGTGGACACCTACGACGTGCCCACCGGCATCGACACCGCCGTGCGCGTGGCCGGGCCCTCGCTCGGTGCCGTACGACTGGACTCGGGCGACCTGCTCACCCTCGTCCAGGCCGTGCGCCGGCAGCTCGACGGGCTCGGCAACACCGGCACGAAGATCACCGTCACCAACGATCTCGACGAGTACGCGATCGCCGCGCTGGCCGCGACGCCGGTCGACTCGTTCGGGGTGGGCACCTCCGTGGTCACCGGCTCCGGGCATCCGGCCGCCGGCATGGTCTACAAGCTCGTGGCGCGCCAGGGCGAGGACGGCCGGTGGGTGTCGGTGGCCAAGAAGTCGGTGGACAAGGCCAGTCACGGCGGCCGGAAGCATCCGGTGCGCCTGCTCGACGGGAACGGTGTGGCCACGTCGGAGACGATCTACGTGGGCGACTCCGCGCCGGCGGATGCGGCCGGCCGGGCCTTGCACGTGCCGCTGATGGTCGACGGGGTCGCCGATCCGGCCCTCCTGGGCGCCGCCGGGGTGCGCGAGGCGCGGGCCCACCGCGAGGCGGTGCTGCGCGAGCTGCCGGACCAGGCCTTCCGCCTGGCGGCCGGCGATCCGGTGCTGCCGACGGCCTACGTCACCGTGTGAGCCGACCCGTGGGGGGCATCCGCTCAGCCCGTTCGGCTACTCGTCGAGCAGGCGCTCGTAGATCTCCTTGCAGGTGGGGCAGATCGGGAACTTCTCCGGGTCGCGGCCCGGGGTCCACTTCTTGCCGCAGAGCGCCTTGACGGGCTTGCCGGTCATCGCCGACTCGAGGATCTTGTCCTTCTCGACGTAGTGCGAGAACCGCTCGTGGTCGCCCGGATCGATGTTCTCGGTGTTGAGCAGCTCTTCGAGCTCGCGGTCGAGGGTCGTGGTTCCGCCGCCGCCGTCGGGCAGGCCGCCCGGTTCGGAGACGCGAGCGCGTGCAGGATCGTCCATGCAGACGATTCTAGATCGTCTGCCGGAGCCCGCCGTCAGTTGCGCTGGGCGGCCGCGAGGATCTCGGGCCCGCGGCGGTCGAACAGGAAGGCACCCCAGGCGACCCCGACGATGAGCACCACGACGCCGACCCCGAGGCCGGTCCAGAGCGAGAGCCAGTAGTACGCGGGGTCGACGAACACGCCGAGCACGCCGTAGACGATGGTGGGCAGCGACAGCAGCACGGTGCCGACGAACGAGAACATCGGGGCGAGCACCGAGACGGCCCCGGTCGACTGCGGCTGGGTGAACGCCCCGTCGCCCGGCCGCGTGGCGGCGTACGGGAAGCGGGCCGAGAAGATGCTGCCGAGACCCAGGCCCACCAGCACGAGGCAGGTGCTCGTGCCGAGCACCGCGGGCAGGGCATCCAGCTCGTCGGCGAAGATCACGCTGAGGAACGAGCCCACGCCGATCAGCGGGATGGCGATCAGCACGGCCGGCAGCATCCGGCCGAGGCGGTCGGCCACGCCGAGGCGGCCGGCGGCGATGTGCAGCCAGATGGCGGTGTTGTCGAAGGCGACGTCGTTGTGCACCACCCAGCCGAGGAACACGCACATCAGCGGCACGGGCAGCAGCGCGGTGTACTCGATCGGCACCCCGACGAACACGAAGACGATCACGGCCACCAGCGGCACGACCGGCACGATCACGAGCTGCGCGTAGTAGCGCGAGTCGCGCGCCCAGTAGGTGAGCGAGCGGGCGGCGACGGCGCCGGTGGGCGTGGCGGGCGTGCCGCCGAACCAGCCGAGCCCGGCGTGCTCGCGCTCCGGGACGTCGCGGCCGGGCGTGACGACCATGAGCGCCACGAGACCCTTCCAGGCGAGCCAGAGCAGGCCGGCCGTGGCGAGGGCGATCAAAAGCTTCAGCACGGCGAACACCCACTGGCCGTTCGCCGCATCGGCGGGGACCGCCCAGACGGCGCCGAGCGGCGTCCAGCCGAGGATCTGCTCGAGCGAGCCGAAGAAGGTGCCGCCGTCGGCGCCCCAGCTCGTGATCATGAGCAGCAGCACGCCGGGGACGATCACCACGATCGCCAGCACGCCGACCACGGCTCCCACCTCACGGGCGCGCTTGGTGGCGAACGCGAAGGCGGCCAGCGAGACGGTGAGGCGCGCGCCGAGCACGCAGGTGACGGCGCCGAGCACGGCCGACAGCACGGCCAGCAGCGCCGATCCGGGCGACACCGACCAGGTGGCGATGGTGGCCAGGCTCAGCACGGTCACGAACAGCGCCGGGACGCTGAGGAAGGCGGCCGCGAGCAGGCCGAAGGCGATCCGCCCCTCGGGCACACCGAGCAGGGCGAAGGATCGCGGATCCATCCGGTCGCGCACCGAGAACACCAGCGGGATGAAGAAGAACCCGGCCACGACCAGGGAACCGCCGATCACGACCGCGTTGCGGGCGGTCTCGGGGCCGGCGTCGCGGAGCGAGAACAGCACCGCCACCAGGATGACGGTCATGATGACGCCGTAGGCCACCGCGATGATGATGCCGACCAGCTGAGGGGTGCTCCGCTTGAAGGTGTTGCCGAGAAGCCGGAGCTTCAGTCGGAGGAACTCAGCAACCATTCCATGCCTTCCGCGCTCTTGCGGCCGCCCGCGAGTTCGACGAACCGCTGCTCGAGCGTGCCGCCCAGGCGCACCTCGTCGACCGTTCCCTTGGCGAGCACCTCGCCCTCGACGATGATCGCGACCCGGTCGCAGACCCGCTGGATCATGTCCATGCTGTGGCTGGAGAGCACGACGGTGCCGCCTCCGGCGACGTACTTCTCGAGGATCTCGACCACGTTGGCCGCCGAGACCGGGTCGACCGACTCGAACGGCTCGTCGAGCACCAGCAGGCGCGGCGAGTGGATCATCGAGCAGGCCAGCGCGATCTTCTTCGTCATGCCCGCGGAGTAGTCGGCGACCAGGCGGCCCAGGGCGTCTTCGAGGCCGAAGGCGGTGGCGAGGTCGTCGCTGCGCTGGGCGACCGTGGCCGAGTCCAGGCCCCGGAGCGTGCCGGAGTAGTAGAGCAGCTGGCGGCCGGTGAGGCGGTCGAACAGGCGCAGGCGGTCGGGCAGCACGCCGATCAGGCGCTTCGCCGCCGCGGGATCGCGCCAGACGTCTTGCTCGAGCACGGTGATCGAGCCGCCGTCGGGGCGCAGCAGGCCGGTGACCATCGAGAGCGTGGTGGTCTTGCCGGCGCCGTTCGGGCCGACGATGCCGTAGAAGGAGCCGAGCGGCACGTCGATGTCGATGCCGGCGACAGCCGTGGTGCTACCGAACTTCTTCACCAGACCGGCGATCGAGAGCACGATGTTCGTGGGGTCGAGGTCGCGCACCACGGAGGGCGGGATGCTCGCGGCGGTGCGCGGACGGGCGGGCGTGCGCGGGGTGCGCGGCTTGGCCGGCGTGCGGGGGGCGGCCGCGGCGGCCGTTCCGGCGGGCTTGCGCTGCACGGGTTTGCGCGGCGTGGCCGGGCGCTTGGCGGGAGCCTTCGGCGGGACCGCCGTGCTGGGCTCGGCGGCGCCGATCGCCTCGGGCGGGGTGGCCGCGACGGGCTCTGCCGCGGTGACGTCGTCGACGGGCGGGGCGGCCGCATCCGGAGTCGCCTTCGCGGCGGGTTTGCGGGCCGGGGACTTGGCCGCCGCCGAGGTGGTGCGCTTCGCGGGCTGCCGCGCCGCGGTGGTGGCCGAAGCCGTCTTCGCCGGAGCCCGTCGGGGTGCGCGCGCGCTCCCAGAGGGCGCTCCTGAGGTGTTGGGAGTGTCCGACTCTGAGCTCACCGCACTAACCTATCAATCCCTCTTCGGCCCCGCACAGGCCGACGTCGCTCGTGCACGAAGCATCCAGTCTGACACTCCGGGCCCCCGATGGCCGCATCACGAAACAGAAACGATACACGTCGCATCCGTTGCCCCCGAAACGGTTCACAGTACACTGCAAACAGGCATGACGAGGTGTCTGGAATGTGTCCGTGAGGTTAACCGGGCCCGAACTCCGTCGATACGGTTGCTCCGGTCCCCCTCGATCTTCCGGGCCCTCCCGCCCGTGTTCCACGCATTCCTTCCCCCTCTCAGCGCAGACCGAAGGAGACCATCGTGACCACCCAGGTCGTCATTCTCGCCGCCGGGATGGGAAGCCGCCTCGGCCGCTCCCTCCCCAAGCCGCTCACCGAACTCAGCGACGGCCGTACCATCATGGGCCAGCAGTTCGAGAACATCCGCCACACCTTCGGCTCCGCCGCCAAGGTCACCGTCGTGGTGGGCTACAAACTCGAGCACATCATCGAGGCGTTCCCCGAGGCATCCTTCGTCTACAACGAGGAGTACGACCAGACGAACACCTCCAAGAGCCTGCTGCGCGCCCTCCAGGCCTCCGGTTCGGGCGGAGTGCTCTGGATGAACGGCGACGTGGTGTTCGACCCGGCCGTGCTCGACCGCACGGTCGCCATGATCGCGCGCGACCAGTCGTTCGTCACCGTCAACACCGCCAAGGTGTCCGACGAAGAGGTGAAGTACACCACCACGGCCGAGGGCTACATCGACGAGCTGTCCAAGACGGTCGTCGGCGGGCTCGGCGAGGCCGTGGGCATCAACTACATCTCGGCGCGCGACAAGGCGGCCTTCATCCGCCACCTGCAGCGCGTGAACGACCAGGACTACTTCGAGCGCGGCCTCGAACTCGCCATCGAGAAGGACGGCGTGCTCGTCGAGCCGATCGACATCTCCGACCTGTACGCGGTCGAGGTTGATTTCGCCGAAGACCTCGTACGAGCCAACCTCTACGTCTGAACCGGCCCGGCCCGGGCGGTCGGGCTAGAATCGGCCTCGATCCATTCCGAAGGGGCCCGACCACGTGAGCGCAGCGACACCATCGACGGTGGCTGGCGCCTCGGGCGGGCGGGCCTACGGCGGATGGGCGCGGTACCGGCGGTCGCTGTGGCTGCTGACGCGGCGCGACCTGCGGGTGCGGTACTCGACCTCGGCGCTGGGATACCTGTGGTCGATCCTCGATCCGCTGGTGATGGCCGGGATCTACTGGTTCGTATTCACTCAGGTCTTCGACCGCGAGGTGGGTACGCAGCCCTACATCGTGTTCCTGCTGACGGCACTGCTGCCCTGGATGTGGTTCAACGGCACGGTGTCGGATGCGACACGGGCCTTCCTGCGCGAGGCGAAGCTCATCCGCTCCACCAAGATCCCGCGCACCATCTGGGTGAACCGGCTGGTGCTCTCGAAGGGGATCGAGTTCGTCGCGAGCCTCCCCGTGCTCGCCGTGTTCGCGATCCTGGCGGGCGCGACCGTGAACCCCGGGCTGCTGCTGTTCCCCCTGGCGATCCTGCTGCAGGCCGTGCTGACCATGGGCGTGGCGCTGATCGTGGCGCCGCTCGTGGTGTTCTTCCGCGACCTCGAGCGGGCCGTGAAACTCGCCCTGCGGTTCTTGTTCTACGCCTCCCCCATCATCTACGGCACGCACGACCTGCCCGAGAACCTGCAGCCGTGGGCGGCCTTCAATCCGCTGAGCGGCATCTTCGCGCTGTACCGCACGGGGTTCTTCGCCGATCAGCTCGACTGGTTGCAGGTGGGCGTGGGGGCCGGGATGTCGGTGCTGCTGCTCGCCATCGGCGTGCTCGTCTTCCGGCGCTCCGAACGCGCCGTGCTGAAGGAGATCTGAGATGCCGGGGCGGGTCGTCATCGAGGCGAAGGGGCTGGGCATCCGGTTCAAGCGCAACCGGCGCGCGCGGCGCAGCTTCAAAGACCTGTTCGCGGGGCGTGGGCGGCGTGCTCGCCCCGACGAGTTCTGGGCGCTGCGCGGGGTCGACTTCACGGTGACCGCCGGCGAGGCTATCGGCGTGATCGGCCGCAACGGCCAGGGCAAGTCGACCCTGCTGAAGCTGGTGGCCGAGGTGGTGCTGCCGGATGAGGGGCAGGTGCGCGTGCTCGAGGGCGTCGCGCCGCTGATCGAGATCACGGGCGGGTTCGTCGACGACCTCTCGGTGCGCGACAACGTCTATCTCACTGCCGGGCTGCACGGCATGAGCCGCCGCGAGGTCGACGAGCGATTCGACTCGATCATCGAGTTCGCCGAGATCGGCGACTTCCTCGACACCCCGTACAAGCACCTCTCCAGCGGCATGCGGGTGCGGATCGCCTTCTCGGTGATCGCACAGCTGGAGGAGCCGATCATCCTGGTCGACGAGGTGCTGGCCGTGGGCGACAAGGGCTTTCGGGAGAAGTGCTATCGCCGCATCGAAGAGCTCCTGGCCGGCGGACGCACGCTGTTCTTCGTGTCGCACAACGAGCGGGACCTCCGCCGGTTCTGCACGCGCGGGCTGTATCTCGAGAAGGGCCGCCTGGTCTTCGACGGTCCGATCGACGAGGCTCTGGACCGATATGCCTCCGCAACGGGGGTGTGAATCAGGCGGAGTTATCCACAGGGGGCGTTCGAGGGGCCGGGGGCGGCCTGATCGTCGGTGGTCGGGGTTTCGGTGGGGGTATGGCACGCAGAACCGACCTCCTTCACCGCCCCGAACCCCTCGCCTACCCGGTGCCGCTCCGGCTCGACCGGCGTGACGCACCGCGCAGCTACCTGCTGCGCAACATCGGCGACGAGCCCCTGCGCGGGCTGTCGTTCACCCTCATCGGCACCGGCATGATGCGGGCGAGCCCGCCGCTGCTGCTCGCGCCCGGGCAGGAGGTGCGGCTGCGCATCCGCGGCTCGACCCTGCCGGTGTCGGCGGTGCTGATCATCCGGTGGTTCCGGCCGAACGACGACGAATACCTCTGGCGGGTGAGCTTCTGAGGCCGCGGGGTCAGCTCTCGCGGGCCTCGCCCTGCTCGCGGGCGCGGATGAGGTCGGCCACGGTGATCTTGTGCGGGCGATCGGGAAGCATGTCGGCCGTGAGGCCGTCGACCAGCACGGCCGGGTTGAGGTTCAGTGCGCCGGCGATCCGCAGGATCGTGTGCAGCGAGGGGTTGGCCTGGCCACGCTCGATCTTGCCGAGGTTCGTGAAGTGCAGGCCGGCCAGATCGGCCAGTTCCATCTGATTGATGGCGAACCGCTGTCGTTCATCCCGGATGCGGGCACCCAGCACACGGGCCGCTTCGGAATTGATCGAACTCACACCCCATGCCTACCTGCCGTATGTTCTGGCTACCAGAGCGCTTGATGCTCATGCGTTTGTACCTTTCTGGGCCGCGCCGGATTTCGTGCGCCGATCAGAGGCCTCGACGGCGCACCAGGGGAAGGGCGACGCGGCGGATCACCTGGTCGAGGAACCACCAGGCGAATCGCCGTACGGGCGGCAGATGCCTGGTGAAGACGGCCAGGTACTCGGTCTCGGCTTCGGCCCCCCGGTTGCGCTTGAAGTCGGCGACGCCGCTGGAGCCGTGCAGCCGCACGCCGGCCTCGTGCGCGCGCCGGGCGATCAGGTAACTGAGCATGCGGTACAGGCCCGCCTCCTGCGGGAGCGCGGTGTCGTAGCCCACGAACGGGGCGGCCAGGAAGCCGTTGGCGACGATCGTGCCGACGACGCCGTCGATCCGGCCGTCCCGTTCGAGCACGGTGAAACGGAGCAGGCCGCTGCGTTGAGCCGCCTCGACGAAGCGTTCGGTGTAGCGGGGGTTCAGGCGCGAGTACTTCTGCACGTAGAGCATCGAGTACAGCTCGGCGAGACGCCTCCGCACGGGCTGCGGGGAGACTCCCGTGGCGGGATCGATCGGCGCGTCCCGCACCCGGTAGCCCGAGTCGCGCAGCACGGCGGCGTCCCGTGCGGTGTCGCGGGGGCGCTCCCACTCGGTGCCGCGCGTCTCGGTGAAGAGCACGCTCCGCGAGGGGATCAGACGGTATCCGCATCGCCGCAGGACCTCGGGACGGATTCCCCCGCGGGCGTGGACGCTCCGCCAGCCCAACGCGAGCTCGGGGTGTGCGCGCGTCAGCCGCGCCGTCACCTCCGCGAGGGCCGCCTCCGGGAGCTCGGGCACCAGGTTGGTCGACACGGGAGCGTTGCCGAGCAGGAGGATGTCATCGGCCCGGCCGGCACGCAACACGCCACCCAGCAGGCCGACCACCGCGCCGCCGACGGCCCGCCACACACAGGAATCGAGCACGGCCAGCTCTTCGCGGGCGTAGTGCACGTAGTGCGAGATGGGTGAGGAGACGTAGCTGTCGGGTTCCGAGGCGCGCGCCCGCGTGGGCGTGGTGGCGGCCTTCGGGGCGCGCGCCCGCGTGGGCGTGGTGGCGGGTTTCGGGGCCGGCCGGGTCATGGGCAGGTCGAGACCGCCGATCCGGACCGTGCCGAAGTCGCATCCGAGGTTCTCGACCAGCGCGGACAGGCCACCCGCGGCGTCGACCTCGGCCGCCAGCCGGCGAGGCCAGTCCGAGCCGTCGTACCGGGTGGGAGGAAGTCCATCGGCGACCTCGGGCGGCGGGTGCGGCACACCGCGCGCTGCGCGCGGGGGCATGGCCTCGCCGTTCCACTCGATGTCGAGCGTGGAGGCGGCGAGGAGTGACACGCCGTTCTTCGCGGCAACCGAGCTCTGCACCGCGAGCGAGCGCAGCAGCACCGGGAACGGGATGCGGTCGCCGGGCTGGCTCAGAACATCGGGCGAGCGCACCTGGCGGGCGGCCTCACGGAGCTGCGCGAGTGAACGGATGCTCCTCGGGGCATACATCAGGTGCGGCAGGCCCAGGCGGGCCCCCTCGCGGCTCGGCCTGCCGGCCGATCGCCCGAGGAACGCGCCCGCGAGCCCATCGCCGGGAGCGAACAGGTGCACCCCGCTGGTGGCCCGGGGATTGCACTCCAGCACCTGGACGCCGGTGGCGGCGTGCATCAGATCGAGCCCGAAGTGTCCGGTCAAGGTCAGCGCCGAGGCGAGTCGCGCGGCTATCGAGCGCGCCTGCACCGAGAGCGGGTCGGCCTCGTCGAGACGCGCGAAGGCCACACCGGCTCCCCGGCCCGCCCGGGTGACCGGCCGGTAGGCGACGAACGCCGTGAGGCTCCCGTCGACCGCCACGGCATAGGTGCAGAACTCCTCGCCGGTCACGAACTCCTGCAGCAGCCAGCGCTGATCGGCATCGACCCTCGGCAGGGCAGGCAGATCGGCGCCGGCCGGCACGATGATCGCCTCGGCGCCGAAGCGGGAGAACGCGGGCTTCGCGATCAGCGCCGCCTCCGGGTTGCGACGTCGGACCGCGCTCCGCCGGCGCCAGGCGAACGAGGAGGCGAGCACCTCGGTCTGCGGATGCGCGATGTCCAGCTCGGTGAGCAGCTCGCCGAAGTCGGCCTTGTCGTGCAGGCGGCGCAGGACGGGCAGCGCGGGCGCGAACAGCCGGGCGCCGAGGCGGTCGGCCGATCCGGAGAGCCAGAAGATCTCCTCGCAGCAGGGCACGACCAGGTCGACGTCGTGACGGCGGGCGATCCCGTCGATCGCCCGGGCGAACTCGCTCGGGCGGAAGCGCGCGGAAGGCACCCGATAGGCGGCTCCGACCGCCGAGGAGCGCGAGGTGAGGGCGGGCTGCGAGTCGGCCACCACCACGAACGCGCCCTCCTCGGCGAAGCGCCGGGCCAGTTCGAGGGTGGCCGGCGCTCGGGAACCCGTGAGCAGGACCGCCGTCATCCGAGGGGTCGCCCGCTCACTCACGCCCCTCGGCGACCCGCACGCAGACGGCCAGGCTGCGGCGCATGTAGACCGACCAGAGCGGGCCGATGAGGCGGCGGACCACGAACCGGCAGCGCGGGCGCGGGCGGAAGCCGTACGACCAGCGGATGCGCGATCCGCCCCCGGGCAGCGGTTCGAACCGCCAGCGGGCCTGGGCGTCGGAGACCAGCCGGCCGAGGATCTTGGTGTAGTCGGTGACGCGGTAGTCGAAGACGCCGGTGGCGGCGGGATCCGCGGGCGGTTCGAAGCGCTGCAGGTGCTCACGGAAGCGGCTGCCGTCGGACAGGTGCACGGTGCGGGCCTCCCCCGGCGTGTTCCACGGGCCGGTCTGCTCCGACACGGCCACCACGGCCGGCAGAACGAGGTAGCCGGTGAAGAGGGTGGCGTCGTCGCGCGGGACCACGCGTTCGAAGGCCTCGGCCGGCGGGACCGCGGCCTCGGCGGCGGCTTCGAATTCGACGAGCTCCATCTGCACACCGTAGCGGGCCGCCACCCGGTGCGCTCCCCTACGCTGGGAGCATGCAGACCGAATCGGAGCGATGACATGCCCTCCTACCGCGTGACCATGATCGTCGGAACCCTCGAACTGGGCGTCAAGCCCGAGACCGTGCTGCCGACCCTCACCCAGGCGATCGCCGACTTCACGACCGTCGAAGCCTCCGACATCGCGATCGTCAACGGTGCTCCGCGCGTGACGGTGCGCTACACGGCCGACACCGACGAAGCCGCCTTCCTGATCGCCGAGCAAGGGATCGACGGCACCCGGGTCTCCGCCGAACCGATCGCCTGGCAGGTCACCCGCCAGGTGCACGGACGGTGGGAGCAGCTCGCGTGAGCCGCAGGAACGCCGAGAGCGTCGCCAGTTCGGACTCGTTCACCGGGAGGTGATCGGTGAGCGCCGGCGAGTAGACCAGGTGCGCCACCCACTTCGCCCGGGAGATCGCCACGTTCAGGCGGTTCTTCATCAGCAGGAACCCGATTCCCCTCGGCACCTCCAGCGCTGACGAGGCCGCCAGAGACACGATCGCCACCGGAGCCTCCCGGCCCTGGAACTTGTCGACCGTGCCCACCGAGACGCCGTCGAAGCCGGCCTCGGTGAGCCGGGCACGCAGCAGTTCGACCTGCGCGTTGTAAGGCGCCACGACGATGATGTCGGAGGGCTCGAGCGCGCGCCCGGACGCCTCGCCGGTGGCGCTGCCGACCCCGCCGCTGCCGTCGTGCTCGCCCGGGTCGCTCCAGCGCCGCCCGATGCTGTGCCGCACCAGTTCGACCACGCGCTCGGCCTCGTCGGCCGACTCGGTGGCGTTGCCGCGGTGCCGCACCGGGTGCAGGTGCAGCCCCGGTTCGACCCCCTCGAGCAGGCGATCGGTGGTGGCGGGGCGCTGCGCGTGCAGCTCGCCCTCGTAGGAGAGAACGCTCACGGGCTCGCAGACCTCGGGGTGCATCCGCCAGCTCACGTCGAGGAAGTAGCCGAGGGCCGGGGGCAGCACGTCGTGGCCCGCCGTCAGCCAGCCCAGCGCGGAGTCGTCGACGGGCTCCGGATGCGTGCCCTGGGTCACCTGCGGGAGCTGCTGAGGGTCGCCGAGCAGCAGCAGGTTGCGGGCGGCCACGCTCACGGCGATCGTGTTGGCCAGCGAGTACTGGCCGGCTTCGTCGACCACGAGCAGGTCGAGCTCGCGACGGCCGACCCGGGTGACGTTGCTGAAGTCCCAGGCCGTGCCGCCCACCACGACCCCGTGACCGCGGCCCCGGGCCGAGGCGAGGAAGCGGCCGAGCGCGTCCTTGCCGCGGAGCGCGGTGAACCGGGCCGACTCCGATTCGCTGGACTTGCCGACCCGCTCCGCGTCGACCCCGGCGGCCACGATCGCGTCGAGCATGTTCTCGACCACCGCGTGCGACTGCGCCACCACCCCCACACTCCAGCCGTGCCGGCGCACGAGGTCGGCCACGACCCGGGCGCCCGTGTAGGTCTTGCCGGTGCCGGGTGGGCCCTGCACGGCGAGGTAGGAGTGATCCAGCGCCAGGAGGGAGTCGCGGATGGCGTCGATCGTGCCGCGCGGCCCCTCGCGGACGGGCTCGAGAGAGCCGCCGTCGTGCCGGCGGGGCGTGGCCCGGCGCAGGATGTCGAGCGCTGCGTCGGCGGGGAACTCCGGCAGCGCGTCGGCCAGCTGCTGACCCCACTCCGCGATCGCGGACTGCAGGGAGGCCGTCTTCGGCGGTGCGGCCGGGGTGATGGCCACGGGCAGGGCCGAGTAGGGCTCGCCGTTCATCGGCAGCGCCTCCTCGATCAGGTAGCCGGTGGCGCCGCCCGGCAGCACGCCGGTGCCGCGCACCGTGCTGCGCTCGTGCGCGACCCGGTCGGTGCGGCGCGACCGCGGAGCCGGCCACGGATGCGGCGGGTCGTACACGAGGAACCGCCCGCGCATGCCCTCCTCGAGCCGGCTGCCGGGGGCCAGCTCGCCGCGCAGGCGCAGCATCCGCCGGTCGGCGCGCTGGCCCGGATTGCGGTACCAGTCGTCTTCGACGACGCCGGCTGTGACGACGAGCACGTCCCGGGTGTCGGCCCACTCCTCCATCGGCTGCTCGAGGCGGTTGAAGTGCTCCCACCAGAACGACTTGTCTTCGCGCCGGTGGTAGTCGATGGCCGCGGCGGCGAGAGCGACCGCCGTGCGGTCGGCGGGGTCGTGGAGGCCGCCCTCGCCGCCCTCCTCGCGCTCCAGGCGCTCGGTGAGAGCGCGGTGCAGGGCGCTCTGCTCGAACACCGGGCCGTCGTCGGCACCGGCCTCGTCGAGGAGCGGCGGCTGGTCATCGTCGCCCGCGGGGCCCACACCGCTCTCGGCCGCACGCTCCCGCAGCCAGTCGCGCAAGCGCAGGGTCGACACGCAGTCGTACTCGTTGTAGTCGGCGATCTCGCGCAGCTGGCGCTCGGCGGCGCGAGCAGCCGCCGCATCCGGCGAGCCCGCCACACCCTCGCCCGCGTCGCGCAGCTCGGTGTAGCGCACATAGGCCGTGATGGAGTCGGCCGCGTTCGTGACCTCGCTGTCGCGGTAGAGATCGCCCATGTAGAGCGGCTCGAGCTTCTTGAGACTGTACGACGACGAGCTCACGCGGATGCTCTTCTTGACCACCGGGTACAGATCGACGAGCACGTTGCGGCGCAGCAGTTCGTCGAGCTGCGCCTCCCCCACACCGTGCCGGGCGCAGAGCGACTGCAGGTGCGCCCGCTCGTAGTTGGCGTAGTGGTAGATGTGCATCGCCGGATGGGCGCGGAGGCGCTCGGTGACGTGGTCGAGGAACGCCCGGAGCGCCTCGCGCTCCTGGGCGTGGTCGTGCGCCCAGAACGGCCGGAAGAGGGTGCGACCCGGCCGATCCGGATCGTGCTCGACCAGACCGAACAGGTAGTCGAGACCCCACTCGGAGCCGGGCCGATTCCGATCGGCCGGCCCGGCCGGCCCCGCCGCCTCCGTGTAGAGCGGGTCGCCCTCGAAGTCGAAGAACACGTCGCCCTGATCGGGCTCGGGCAGGGCCGCGAGCGGCAGCGGGTCGTACACGCGGAAGGCCAGGCCGTCGCGGCCTTCGCTCTGCATCCTGGCCTGGTCGCGCAACGTGTCCAGCGTGGCGGGAGCGAGGCCGTCGACCGGCCCCGTCGAGGAGGCCAGCTCGTGCATCGTGGCGATGCCGGCGGCGTGCAGTCGCGCCCGCTGGGTGACCCGGATGCCGGCCACCTGCAGCACGTCGTCGTGCCGCTTCACCTCGGGCGCGCAGACCGCGCAGCGGCCGCAGACGGTATACCGCGGATCGCCCCACTCGACCGCCTCGGCCTCCAGCCGCTCGTCGAGCAGCGACTCCAGGCGTTCGCGGCGGTCCCGGTAGACCGGCAGGATGTCGGCGAGCCGATGGGTGGACCGGGACCCGTCGCCGAGCAGCAGGTGCACCTCGTCGCCGAGCGGCACGCCGAGACGCTCCAGCTGGTCGGAGTAGGCGGCGAGCTGCAGCAGAGCGGTGATCTTGGCGTGCCGGGCCAGCTTGGTGTCGTAGACCTCGTACCGCGGCGCGGCCTCGGGGGCGCCATCCGCGACCGACCCCGGCACCGGCACCGGCACCGGCGGGACCTTCACCAGGAAGTCGGCGAACCCGAGGAACCGGCCATCGAAGAACGTGCCCTGGAAGACCACGTCGGCACCCGCCCGCAGCGCCTCGAGCGTGACCTCCTGCTGGGCCAGGAGACCCGCGGGATCCGTGCGCTCGGGCCGATCGATCTCGGCCACACCCCGCGCCCCGACTCCGTCGAAGGCGCCGAACTCGGCCCGGAACCGCTCCAGCGCCCGCAACTCGTGCGCATCGCCCAGACGTGCCGTGCGGTCGAGCATCTCGTCGACGGGGTCGACGACCGGCTCGATCCGCCCGAGCTTCGCATCCAGCCGCCGCACGAGCGCGAACTCGCAGCTCGCGGCCGCGGTGAGATCGGTGGCGCTGTAGAGCACCGTGCCGGCCTCGCGGCCGTTCGCGCCGACGACGATCATCCGGCCTCACCTCCTGGTGCTGCCAGGCTATCCGCCGCCGCCGACACCGGGGCTCCGGGCTCTGGGCCGCGGGAGGGACGGTGCAGGTCGGCGCCGCTCAGTAGGGCGGACGGATGCCCACGGCCGGCAGGATGACGCCGTCGATCAGGTCGAGCAGGAACTCGCGGTCGACCGGCTTCTGCAGCACCATCGTGCGGTAGGCGGCCATCGAGGGCGAGACCATCGAGAGCGCATCGATGTCGCAGTCGGAAGGAATCTCGCCGCGCTCGATCGCCCGTCGGAACAGGATGCGGTTGACCTCGGCCCGGGGCTGCACGATCGCCTGGCTGATCGCCTCGGCCAGTTCGGGGGAACGGGTGAGCACCGACATCAGGCCCGCCATCACCTGCATCTTCTTCTCGGCGTCCTCGATCGAGCGCGGCTTGACCATCGCGATGAGATCGCCACGGAGGGTGCCGGTGTCGGGCAGTCGATCGGGGTCGAGGTCGTTCTTCTTCATGCAGGCCACGGCATCCACCACCAGCTCGCCCTTCGAGGCCCAGCGCCGGTAGAGCGTGGCCTTGCCCGCCTTGGCCCGCGTGGCGACCATGTCGATCGTCATCCCGTCGTAGCCCTCTTCGGCGAGCACCTCGAGGGCGGCGTCGAGGATCTCGGGATCGCGGGAGTGGTCGCGCTTGCGGCCGAGCCGGGGCGCAGCGGCTTCGGAGACATCGAGCTGCGTCATCGCGGCGGGCATCCCTTTCGGATCGTGGAGCGGTGGAACGGGAGCGAGCGAATCGCCCCTTCGAGTGTAGGCGTGCGGGTGTCTGCGTGAACATCACCTGAACTCATCATATCCGAAACTGTCGCTATCCGAAACCGTCAAGTTCCGTATATAGTGACCGTCATGTCTACGACCTCAGCCATCCCGAACGCGGCCTCCTCGCGCCGCTGGTGGACCCTCACCACCGTCGCGCTCGCGCAGCTCATGGTGGTGCTCGACTCCACCGTGGTGAACATCGCCCTCCCCGCCGCCCAGGCCGACCTCGGTTTCTCCGACGGCGACCGCCAGTGGATCATCACCGCCTACTCCCTCGCCTTCGGCAGCCTGCTGCTGCTCGGCGGGCGCCTCTCCGACCTGATGGGCCGCAAGCGCACCTTCATCATCGGCCTGATCGGCTTCGCCGCCGCCTCCGCCCTGGGCGGCGCCGCCGACAGCTTCGGCCTGCTGGTGGCCGCCCGTGCGCTGCAGGGGGCGTTCGGCGCCCTGCTCGCGCCCACCGCCCTGGCCGTGCTGACGACCACCTTCACCATCCCCAAGGAGCGCGCCCGCGCGTTCGGTGTGTTCGGCGCCATCGCCGGGGCCGGTGGAGCGGTGGGCCTTCTGCTCGGCGGCGTGCTCACCGAGAACTTCAACTGGCGCTGGAACCTCTACATCAACGTCTTCATCGCGATCATCGCGGTGATCGGCGCCATCCTGTTCGTCACCACGGTGGCGCGCAGCGGACCGCGGCCGAAGCTCGACGTGCCCGGCACCATCCTCGTCTCCGGTGCGCTGTTCGCCCTCGTCTACGGCTTCTCGAACGCGGAGACGGACGGCTGGGACTCGCCGCTGAGCTGGGGCATGCTGACCGCCGCGGGCATCCTACTGATCGCCTTCGTGCTCTGGCAGCGGAAGGCCGCGCATCCGCTGCTGCCGCTGTCGATCGTGCTCGATCGCAACCGCGGCGCCGCCTACAGCTCGGTGCTGATCGCCGGGGCGGGGATGTTCGGCATCTTCCTGTTCGTGACGTATTACCTGCAGGTGTCGCTCGGGTACTCGCCGATCCAGACGGGCGTGTCGTTCCTGCCGATGATCGGCATGCTCGTGCTGGCCGCCCAGCTCTCGACGAACATCTTCGTGCCGCGGTTCGGGCCGAAGATCATGGTTCCGGTGGGCATGGCGCTGGCCGCAACCGGCATGGTCCTGCTCACCCGCCTGAACCTCGACAGCACCTATGCGGCGGATCTGCTGCCGGCGCTGATGGTGCTCGGCTTCGGCATGGGCTCGATCATGCCCGCGTCGATCCAGACCGCCACGCTCGGGGTCGACCGGCAGTTCGCCGGCGTGGCCTCGGCCATGGTGAACACCAGCCAGCAGGTGGGCGGATCGATCGGTACGGCTTTGCTCAACACGCTCGCGGCGACCGCGGCCGCCGACTACGTCGCCTCGCACCTGCCCGCCTCCCCCGAGGTGCTGGGTGACGCCGCCGTGGCCAGCTACGCGGTCGTCTACTGGTGGGGCGCCGGCTTCTTCGTCTTCGGAGCCCTCCTGGCGGCCCTCCTCTTCCGCCGCCGTGGTCACGGCGCCTCCCTCACCCACGCAGCCCCCGCGCCGGACGCCGCCGCAGCCCCCGCTGCAGCAGTCGACGACACCCCCGTGATCGCCCACTGACCCCGCCCCCACCCGAAGTCCCGGGCCCACCCGAAGTCTCGAGCCCCGCCAGAAGCCTCAGGCCGCACGACAAAGTCTCAGGCCGTACCCAATGACCCAAGGTGAGCGTGTGGCCGCCGGATGCGAGCGAAGCCCGCGTCCGGCGACCGCGCGCTCACATGTCGCGGCTCGCCGGGCAGGGACCGGCGAGCCCCGGGAGCGCCGAGCGAAGCCCGGCGCCCCCGGCAACCAACACACCCCCAATTACCCCAACACCACGGGCGTGCTCGCGACACTCCTCCCGCCCACCGAAACCCGCCCGTCCCCCTCGACCCGAGTCACCACCCGCGACCCCACCCCCTGGTCGATCACCAGATCCCGCCCCAACACCGCAGTGATGCGGACGGCAGCGGCCCCGGTAGCTTCGTCTTCGGGAATGCCGAACTCCGGCGCGAACATGCGTGAGCGCAAATGCCCGGCGCTCTCGTCGATCCAGGCCCAGGCGTAGTGCTTCCCGGTGGCGAAGGCCCCGGGATCGAGCGCCTCCACCTCGGCGGCGCTCGCCAGCTGGTGCCACTCGAACTCCGGAGCCCACTCCGCGCGGCCGGTGATCCAGCTGAGGTCGCCGTCGTAGCGCACCGCCACCTCCCCGGCGCGCACAGCGAGCGAGGCGACCGGCAGGCCCTGCTGCGCCAGCCACCACGCCGTTCCCACACACGGGTGCCCGGCGAAGGGCAGCTCGTGCACCGGCGTGAAGATGCGGATCGTGGCGACCCGGCCCACGGCATCCGTCTCCGTCAGCACGTCGACGAAGACGGTCTCACTGAAGCCGAGTCGCGTGGCGAGCTCCTGCTCGCGGCCGCTGGTCGCAGCCGTGCTGCGGATCAGGCCGAGAGGGTTGCCGTGGGCGCCCTCCTCGTTCGTGAAGACGGTGACGACATCGACGGGGATCTCTGTGCTCATCGTCCGATTCTGCGGTGACATCGAAGCCTGTTCAAGAGGCCGGTCCCGGATGCGCGGCCCCTCGGCGCGGTCAGTCGCGCACGGCCACGTTCGGCGAGATCGGCGTCCAGACCGGGTCGACGGTCATGTACTCGGTGTGCAGCCAGTAGAGCTCGTCGTCGGACTCCAGCCGGAGCGTCGCACCGTGCAGCCCGAACTGCTGCGCCGAGACGCAGCGCGCCTGGGTGTCGGCCGCCTCGGCGACGAAGCACACGTCGTTGTCGCCGGTGACCCCCACCCAGAACTCCGTACCGTCGTGCTCGGTCAGCAACCGGTACGACGAGGGCACGATGTCGGCGTCGACCCCCTCGATCGTGGGCGGGAGCTCGCCCGAGGCGAGCAGCGTCCCGGAATCGAGGTGCGCCAGTTTGGACAGCGCCGCCGTGGGGTTGGCCGAGCATCCGGCCAGCACGAGCAACGCGGCGCCGACGAGAGCGGCGGCTCCGCAGGCCTTCACGACGGAACGGCCACGGGTGGATGCGGCCGTCTTTCGCGCGAGCATCCGGCTCCCCTTTCGCACGGACCGCCTGTCGGACGACGATCCCGGATCCGACGATAGGGCACGAAACCGACCGTCCGCTCGGAGCGGCATCCGCGCGCCGCAGAGGCGGAACGGCGCACCGGCCCGACGCAGCCGGAGTGGTCGATCCGGAGTGGTTGGATGGAGGGATGGCCGACACCTCCCCGCACCTCGACGACTTCGCCGACTTCCTCCGCGCCTCGCCCTCGTCGTACCACGCGGCGGCCGAGACCGCCCGGCGGCTGGAGGCGGCCGGCTCGACGCGCCTGGACGAGACCGCCGAGTGGACGGATGCAGCCGCGAGCCCGGGCCGCTTCCACGTCGTGCGCGACGGGGCGATCATCGCCTGGAGCGTGCCCGCCACGGCCGGCCCCGCGACCCCCTTCCGCATCCTCGGCGCGCACACCGACTCCCCCGGGTTCAAGCTCAAGCCGAAGCCCACGCTGGCCTCGCAGGGCTGGCTGCAGGCCGGCGTGGAAGTGTACGGCGGCCCGCTGCTGAACTCCTGGCTCGACCGCGAGCTCGAACTCGCCGGCCGGCTGGTCGCGCACGACGGCACCGAGCACCTGGTGCGTACCGGGCCGTTCCTGCGCATCCCGCAGCTGGCCATCCACCTCGACCGCGACGCCAACAGCGGCCTGACGCTCGACCGGCAGCGGCACACGACGCCGGTGTTCGGGGTGGGGACGGCCGGCGACGCCGACCTGGTCGGGATCCTCGCCGGCCTCGCGGGCCTCTCCGACGGCAGCGCGATCGCCGGGTACGACCTGCTCACCGCCGACACCCAGCCGCCCGCCCGCTTCGGCCTGGACGACACGCTGTTCGCCGCCGGACGGATGGACAACCTCAGCTCGGTGCACGCCGGTCTCACCGCGTTCCTCGCCGCCCCGCCGGCCGACGGGCACATCGGCGTGCTCGCCGCCTTCGACCACGAAGAACTCGGCTCCGAGTCGCGGTCGGGGGCCAGCGGGCCGTTCCTGGCCGACGTGCTGGGCCGCATCGGGGCCGCGCTCGGCGCGAGCGCCGACGAGCGGGCCCGATCCTTCGCCGCCTCGTGGTGCCTGTCGTCCGACGCCGGCCACGCCGTGCATCCGAACTACCCCGAGAAGCACGATCCGGCCAACCACCCGGTCGCCGGCGGCGGCCCACTGCTCAAGATCAACGCCAACCAGCGCTATGCGACGGATGCGCACGGGGCCGCGCTCTGGGCTCGGGCGTGCGCGCAGGCCGGCGTCGGCTACCAGGAGTTCGTGTCGAACAACACCGTGCCCTGCGGCTCGACCATCGGCCCGCTCACGGCGACCCGGCTGGGCATCCGCACCGTCGACGTCGGCGCGCCCCTGCTCTCGATGCACTCGGCCCGCGAGCTCGCCCACGTCGACGACCTCACGGCCCTCGCCGCGGCGATCACGGCCTTCTACTCCCCCGAGGCTTGACCCGGGGCGTCGGGCTCGAAACGGTAGCCCATGCCCGCCTCGGTGAGGAGGTAGCGCGGCTCGGCCGGCTCCGGCTCGAGCTTCTTGCGCAGCTGGCGCAGGTAGAGGCGCAGATAGCCCGTCTCCTTCACCGCCGGGGTGCCCCAGATCTCGGTGAACAGCTCGGCGTGCGTGATCAGGCGGTGCGGATGCCGCACCAGCAGCTCGAGGATCTTCCACTCCGTCGGCGTGAGCCGGATGGCACCGCGCTCGCCGTCACGCGTCACGAGGTGCGCGGCCAGGTCGACGGTCACGTCGCCGAAACGCACCACGGGCTTGTCGTCGGAGGCGGAGCCGGGGCCGCCGCCGGACGCCGACACCGAGCGCCGGGTGAGCGCGCGCACCCGGGCGAGCAGTTCGTCGATGGCGAAGGGCTTGGTGACGTAGTCGTCGGCACCGGCATCCAGGGCGTCGACCTTGTCGTAGGAATCGGTGCGGCCCGACACGACGAGGATGGGCAGCTGCGACCAGCCGCGAACCGCCCGGATGACCTCCAGGCCGTCCAGGGCCGGCATCCCCAGGTCGAGGATGAGCAGGTCGGGCGGATGCTCGGCCGCGGCCACCATCGTCTCGCGCCCGTCGGCGGCGGTGCGCACCTCGTGGCCCTGTGCGCCGAGGGTCACCCGCAGCGCGCGCAGGATCTGCGGGTCGTCGTCGGCGATCAGGATCTTCATCGTGCCGAGTCTCTCATCCGCCGGCCGCCCGCAGCGTCACGACCATGGTCGATCCGCCACCCGGCGTGTCCTCGAACTCCAGTGTTCCGCCCATCCCCTCCGCGAAGCCCTTCGCGAGTGCGAGGCCGAGGCCGAGACCGGTGGAGTTGTCGGTGTCGCCCAGCCGCTGGAACGGCACGAAGATGTCGTCGCGGCGCTCCTCGGGCACGCCCGGGCCGCGGTCGATCACCCGCAG
The DNA here is from genome assembly GCF_052048175.1 of Herbiconiux dendrobii. NCBI lineage: Bacteria > Bacillati > Actinomycetota > Actinomycetes > Micrococcales > Microbacteriaceae > Herbiconiux > Herbiconiux dendrobii. Next base: position 49,017 of record NZ_JBLZQV010000008.1, read on the forward strand.
CTGCACGGAGCCGGCGAAGACGGATGCCGCGATCACCACCGGTTCACCGTCCGGCGCGTAGCGCAGCGCGTTCGAGAGCAGGTTGACCAGCACCCGCTGCAGCAGCACCCGGTCGGCCACGAGCGCCGGGACGGCGGCGGGGATCTCGAGCACCACGTCGTCGGGGCCGAGTTCGAGCTCGTCGACGGCGCCGGCGAGGAGATCGTCGACGTCGACCTCCTCGAGGGTGACGGCGAGGGCGCCGGCCTGCACGCGGCTGACGTCGAGCAGGTCGGTCAGCAGCTCGGCGAGCGAGCGCAACCCGGTCTCGGCGGTGTCGAGCAACTCGTCGCGGTCGGCTGCGGACAGGTCCGCCGCTCCGGGCTGACGCAGCCCTGTCACCGCCGCGGTCGCGGCCGCCAGCGGCCGGCGCAGATCGTGCCCCACGGCGGCCAGGAGCGCACTGCGCACCCGGTCGGCCGCGGCGAGCGGCGCCATCTCGCGCGCCGCCTCTTCGAGGTCGGCGTGCTCCAGCGCCGCGGCGAGCTGCGCCACGATCACCCCGAGCAGCCGCCGGTCGGAGGCGTCGAGCGTGCGCCCGCGCAGCTCGAGCACCGAGCGCTCGTCGATCGTCACGACGACCGGACCGGTACTCCGGTGCCCGGTCGCGCCCGTCGCGCCCGGCGCACCCGCAGCATCCGTCGCGCCCACCGCATCCGGGAGCGGCTCGCCGTCGCTCGCGAGCACGCGCCCGTCGTGCCGCAGCCGCACCCCGGTGAGCCCGAAGGCCTCGCGGGTGCGCGTCACGAAGGCCTGGAACGCGTCCTGCCCGCGCAGCACCTCCCCCGCCACGCCCGCCACCAGCTCCGACTCGGCCGCCGAGCGCCGGGCCGCCTGCGACCGCCGCGCCGCCTGGTCGACCACGATGCTCACCAGCACCGCGATCACCACGTACAGCACCAGCGCGAGCAGATGCAGGGGCTCGTCGACCGTCACCGTGTAGAGCGGGTCGACGAAGAAGAAGTCGAGCGTCAGCCCGCTCAGCACCGCCGCGAACAGCGCCGGCCAGATCCCGCCGATCAGGGCCACGACCACCACCAGCAGCTGGTAGCTGAGCACGTCGGAGGTGATGGAGTCGTCGTTCCGGAACGACGACAGCAGCCAGGTGAGCAGCGGACCGCCCACCACGGCCAGCACGAAGCCCAGGATGCGACGGCGGAGCGTGAGCGACCCGCGTGCCGTGGGCAGCGAGAGCCGGCGGCCCGCGGCCGAGTGCGTGACGATGTGCACGTCGATGTCGCCGGACTCGCGGATGACGGTCGCCCCGATGCCCGGACCGGTCACCAGCGCCGCCAGGCGGCTTCGGCGACTGACGCCGATCACGAGCTGCGTGGCGTTGCCCGCCCGGGCGAACTCCACGAGCGCCTTGGGGATGTCGGCGCCCACCACCTGGTGGTAGCTACCGCCGAGACTCTCGACGAGTGCCCGCTGGCGTTCCAGTGCACCGGGGTCGGGCTCGCGCAACCCGTCCTGGCTCGTCACGTGCACGGCGAGCAGCTGCCCGCCCGAGGAGCGCGCCGCGATGCGGGCGCCGCGCCGGATGAGCGTCTCCCCCTCGGCTCCGCCGGTGAGCGCCACCACGACGCGCTCGCGGGCCTCCCACGTGTCGGCGATCCCGTGCGCGGTGCGGTACTCCCGCAGCGAGGAGTCGACCTCGTCGGCCAGCCAGAGCAGCGCCAGCTCGCGGAGGGCGGTGAGGTTGCCGAGCCGGAAGTAGTTCGACAGCGCCGCATCGATCCGCGCCGCCGGATACACCAGCCCCTCGGAGAGGCGATCGCGCAGGGCCGCCGGAGCCAGGTCGACGACCTCGATCTGATCGGCACCGCGCAGCACGGCATCCGGGACCGTCTCGCGCTGGGGCACCCCGGTGATCTGCTGCACGACGTCGTTCAGCGACTCGATGTGCTGGATGTTCACGGTGGAGATGACGTCGATGCCCGCGTCGAGCAGGGCGGTGACGTCGCGCCAGCGCTTCTCGTGCGTGCTGCCCGGGGCGTTCGTGTGCGCGAGCTCGTCGACCAGCGCGTAGTCGGGGGCGCGGCGCAGCACGGCCTCGAGGTCGAACTCCGGCAACGGCACGCCGCGGTGCGTGACGGTGCGCAGCGGCACGGTCTCGAGGCCCAGGGTCATCGCCTGCGTGGCCGCCCGCCCGTGCGTCTCGACGACCGCGATCACCACGTCTTTCCCCGCCGCCTTCAGCCGGCGGCCCTCCTCGAGCATGGCGTAGGTCTTGCCGACGCCGGGGGCGGCGCCGAGCAGCACGCGCAGTCGGCCCTGCTTCATGACGGTGTGCTCAGGTCGCAGGAGTGACGGAGGACCGCCGGACCCGGCGTGGCCGCGTCGAACTCAGGAGTGAACGCGTCGAGCGGCGCGGCGAGAGCGGCAGCATCCGTCGCCGTCGCCCGCCGCACCCGCATCCGAGGCCGCCGCTACGCCTGCGGGTTGATGTTGAAGGCGCGGGCCAGCTTGTCGATCTTCTGGGCGCGGCCGAGGCGGGGCAGGTCGCTGCCGTCGCGGATGACGCGGCCACGGGCCTCGAAGTCGGCCAGGAAGTCGCGGGCCCAGGTGACGTCGGAGGAGGTGGGGCTGATGACCTCGTTGATGACGGGCAGCTGGTCGACGTCGAGGCAGAGCTTGCCGGTGAGGCCGAGCGCGACCGTGACGGCCGACTGCTCGCGCAGCACCGGGTGGCTCGAGGAGACCGTGGGGCCGTCGATCGGGCCCGGCAGGTTGCCGATGCGGCTCGCCACCACGAGGCGCGAGCGCGGGTACGCCATGGCCAGGTCGTCGGCGCTGGTGCCGGTGTCGCGGCGGTAGTCGCCGCTGCCGAAGGCCAGGCGGAAGGCGCCGCGGGCGCGGGCGATGGTGGTGGACTCCTCGATGCCGAGCGCCGACTCGATCAGGGCGAGCACGGGGGTGGAACCGCCGAGGCGGTCGTAGGTCTCGGTGACGTCGGCCGCCGACTCGGTCTTCGCCAGCATGACGCCGCGGAGGCCCGGCACGCCCTTCAGCGCCTCGACGTCGTCGCCCCAGAACGGGGTGGTGTGGTCGTTGATGCGCACCCACGCCGAGCCGCCGCCGCTCAGCCAGTCGACCACGTCGCTGCGCGCACCGTCTTTGTGCTTGGGATCGACCGCGTCTTCGATGTCGAGCACGACCTGGTCGGCCCGCGAGCGTGAGGCGGAGTCGAACTCCTCGGTGCGGTTCGCGGAGACGAGCAGCCAGGAACGGGCGATCTCCGCCCCGATGGTCGATTCGGACGAGAATTCGGAGTGAGTCACCCGTCAAGCGTATACGGCCAGGGAGCCCCGCCCCGGTGTCAGAGCGCTTCCACGTCCCACTGCTCGATGCTGAAGCCCCAGGAGGTGGTGCGGTCCATGGCGCTGATGGCGGCGTCCCGGCTGGCGAAGACACCGATAATGTCGCGCGTCCACTCGGTCATGTCCAAGACCACCCAGACCTTCACGCCGCCTCCGTACCCGCTCGCTGTGCTGCCGCCCTCTCGGGCTCAGCAACGAACCTACGCTGGGGCGCCGGATAACGGAGCGGCGGATTCCGGCGGAGCGGGGTGCACGATCATCTCCGGCGCCCGGGAGACCAGCAGCCACACCGGCAGGATGGCGATGCACAGCACGGCGAGGACGGTGACGCTGCCCGCCACCGCGACCGCGATGAACAGGGCGATCCAGCCGTCGCGCGCGATGGCGAGCACCATGCCCATCACGCCCGCGGCGATGGCCACGGTGACCGGGATCGACGGGATGAGCGCGGTGGCGAGCAGGCCGACCGCCGTTCCGATGAACACCGCCGGGAAGATGCGGCCGCCCCGGAAGCCCGCCGCGGCCGCGATCACCAGGGCCACGAGCTTCACCGCCACGATCAGGGCCAGCTGACCGGCGCTGTAGTCGGCGCGGTCCACCGCCAGCTCGCCGGTCTGCTCCAGTCCCTTGAACAGCGTGATCGGACCGCCGACGGCGCCGAGGACGCCGAGCAGCACGCCGCCCAGGGTGACGTAGAAGACGGGGTCGCGCAGCATCCGGAACGCCCCGTGCAGGGCGGGGAAGACGCTCGCGGCGGCGATGCCGAGGCCGGCGGCGACGGCCGCGATCACGGCGGCGCTCAGCAGGTCGACGGCGGCGATCGAGTCGTAGGCGGGCAGCGGCACGGTGAGCGACGGATGCGCGAGCAGGGTCATCGTGAGCGATCCCGCGGCGGCCGCCAGCAGCGGGAGGAAGAGCTTGTCCCACAGGGCGCCTTCGCCGCCGAGCGTGCCCACCACGCCGGTGAACACCAGCGCCGCGGCGACCGGGGTGCCGAACAGCGCGCCGATCGTGGCGGCGGCCGCCAGCATCACCACGAGGTTCGGCGGGATGACCGGCCAGAGGCGGGCGAGCAGGGCCACCAGGATGCCGGTGTTGATGGCGATGATCGGGTTCTCCGGGCCGAGACTCACGCCACCGGCCAGACCGATGACGGCCACGAGGGCGAGCGAGGGCAGCGCCTTGAGCGGCAGCGGCGGGGCGATCAGCTCGGTCGTCGCCGAGTCGCGGCCGCCGTGGCCGGGCACGAGCAGGAGCACGAGGCCGACGACTAGGCCGGTGATGCTCAGCACGCCGAAGATCCACCAGCCGGCCGAGGGATCGATGCCGAGCGCCGCCGGGAGCGCGGTCCAGATGCCGTGCTCGGCGAGGGCGGAGATCTCGTCGATGGCGTAGAGGATGAGGGCCGAGACGACACCCACGAGGATGGCCGGGATCGACAGCCGCAGCAGGCGGCGCGCGACGGTGCCGCTCGGGCGATCCTGCTCCCCCGTGATGGTCACCCTGCCGCGGGGTGCCCCGCTCGTGCCGTCCGCCCCGGGCTCCGCCATCGCGCATCCTGTCGCCGGCCCGTGCCGTGACGGGCGATCGCTCCCGGATGGCCCGCTGGCCATCCCGCTCCCGACCCTAGCGGCGGGCACGGTCGCCCGGCTACGGCGAGGCGGTCGCCGGGCGGGAGGCCGTGGTCAGTGCTCGCTCGATCTCAGCGCTTGCCCGATCTCAGTGCTCGCTCGATCCGGCGCGCCGTTGCAGTCGGGTCTCCTCGAGGTCGAGCAGCGCCTGCGCCTCGGCCAGCACCCGCGAGGGGTAGGTGCCCTGCGAGCGGATCTCGAGCAGCCGCTCGCGCTCGGCGGCCACCACCACGAGCCGCAGCTCACGGAACTGCTGGTGCGGCCGCTCCTCCTGCGACCGCGTGCTGCGCGTGCGCTCCCAGGCGGCCTCGGTGCGCAGGAACGACGACTGCCGCACCCGTTCCAGCACGTCGGGGTCGATGGGATTGGTCTCGGGGGCTTCCTGCGCGCGGTCGTCGAGCGCCTCGAGCCCGGAGGCGCTGATCGTCTCCAGCAGACCCGCGAGCTCCTTGCGGTCTTCGCGGGCGTCGATCCCCTCCACCTTCAGCCACCGGATGAGCCACGGCAGCGTGCCGCCCTGCACGACGATGCTGACGACCGCGACGGTGAACGCGATCAGGATGAGCTGCGGCCGGTACGGGGTGTCGTTCGGCAGCGACTGCGCCGCCGCGAGCGTGACCACTCCGCGCATGCCCGACCAGCCGAGCACCATTCCCCCGCGCCAGTCGATGCGGTCTTGCCGCAGCACCTCCAGGTCGGCCCGGCGGCGCTCGTAGTCGCGCTCGAGCCGGTCGCGCACGCGCGCCTGCCGGGCCGAGGCCACCGGGTGGGTGCGGAAGTAGTAGAGGGCGAGCAGAGCACGGTAGGTGCTCTTCTCATGTCGTCGTTCCCGGCGGGAGAGGCCGTAGACGAGCGGGCCGATCCAGAGGTAGCGGATGGCGATCAGCATCACGGTGGCGATCAGGCCGATGCCGATCGAGGTCCAGACGCCCAGCACGGTGTCGTCGACGTCGTCGATCAGCGTGCGGATCTCGAGCCCGATCAGCAGGAACACGCCGTTCTCGAGCAGGAACTGGATGGTGCGCCAGTTGATCCGATCGCTGATCCGCGACTGCGGCGAGAAGTGCTTGGGGCTCGCGTGCCCGGTGTAGAGGCCGGCCACGACGACGGCGAGGATGCCCGAGGCGTGCAGGGCCTCGGCCGGCATGAAGGCCACGAAGGGCACGGCGAGCGAGAGCGCCGTGTCGAGCACCGAGTCGTTGAGCTTGGAGCGGATGAACACGGTCACGAAGCCGGCGGCGAGACCGATCAGCACGGCGATGACCACTGCGTAGAAGAAGTCGAGCACCCCGGCCCACGGCGTGCTGAGCGCGCCGGCGGCCGCGGCGACGGCCGTGCGCAGCAGCACCAGGGCGGTGGCGTCGTTCACCAGGCCCTCGCCCTCCAGCAGGGTCAGCAGGCGCGGGGGCAGGCCGAGGCGACGGCCGATGGAGGTGGCGGCCACGGCATCCGGAGGGCTGATGATGGCGCCGAGGGCCACGGCGGCTGCGAAGTTGAGATCGGGCAGCATCGTGTAGAGCAGAAAGCCGGTGGCGAAGGCCGTGACGATGACCAGCACCACCGAGAGGCTCGCGATCGGTGCGAGGTTGCGCCGGAAGTCGATGATCGGCACGCTGATCGCGGCCGCGTACAGGATGGGCGGCAGCAGTCCGTCGAGGATGATCTCGTGCGGCACCTCGACGTCGGGCACGCCCGGCAGGTAGGAGAGGCCGACGCCCACCAGCACGAGGATGATGGGGGCGGCGACCCCGAGCTTCTTCGAGAAGGCGGCCACGCCGACGATGACCGCCACCGCGACGATCCCGTAGACTCCCAGCTCCATCTGTCAAGCCTACGGGGCTGCGGGTGCCGCCCGGTCGCGAGGCGGCTGTCGAGGCGCCTACAGCAGGCGCAGCTTCTTGACGATCCGGTCGACGGATGCCCGCTCCCCCACGATGCTGAGCGCGAGCGCGGCGAGCTCTTCCGGGTCGGTGCCGGCGAGCGTCTCGAGGTACTCGTCGTAGACGCGGGTGGTCTGCGCGCTCAGCGGCATGTCGGCGAGCCACACGCCCTCGGCGGCCACCGCCTTGGTCCGGGCGCCGGCGAGCTTCTCTGCCGAGGCGCCGAGCACCGTGCAGCCGGCCCAGGCGAGCCCCGGATGCTCGTACCCGCTCGCGTCGGTGCCGGCCGGACCCTGCAGGCCCTCGATCGCCGCCCCGGTCGCCGCGGCCACACAGGCCACCGCGTTCGCCTGCTGACCGCGGGCGAGGGACTCGTCGACCACGATCACCCACTTGAGGCGGGCCGATCGGGTGGACTCGGCGGTGAGGATCTCGTGCGGAAGGTACGAAGGGATGACGTCGTTCGGATTCACGCCGTAATGCTAAACAGCTATCCGAATCGCATACAATTCATCCGTACTTAATCCGGCGAAACGGGCGGAGCTGCGATGCTCGACGAACTAGATACGGCCATCCTGCGCGAATTGCAGACGGATGCCCGCCGCACCAATCGCGACATCGCGGCCGCCGTCGGCGTCTCGCCGACCACGGCACTCGACCGCACCCGCGGGCTGCGGGACCGAGGCGTCATCCGCGGCGCGAGCCTCGACGTCGACCTGCCCTCGATCGGGCGGGGCGTGCAGGCGATGATCGCCGTGCGCATCCGTCCGCCGTCGCGCCGGAACATCGAGGGCTTCCGCAACTGGGTGAGCGAGCTGCCCGACACCCTCGGCGTGTTCGTGACCTCGGGCAACGAGGACTTCCTCGTGCACGTGGCGGTGGCCGACAACGAAAGCCTCTACGCCTTCGTGATCGACCGCCTCACCGAGCGGCCCGAGGTGGCCGACGTGCGCACCTCCGTGGTGTACGAGCACCTGCAGAACCGCCGCATCCGCCCGCTGTGAGTGTCAGCTGCCGGGCGGGCCCGCGACCAGCGCGACCACGGTGAGCACCACCACGACCAGCACGCCCGCGACCACGAACAGCCACGGATGCCGCAGGAACCAGCGCAGCAGCCGGTCGATCGGCCGGGCGTCCCGGGGGTCGTCCCCGGCCTGGGTGCGCCAGGGGCCGGCGAGCCGCCGGCGGCGCTCGAGCCAGGCGTCCATCACGAGCGTGCCGTAGGGCGGGATGGCGGTCAGGGCCGCGATCAGGATGAGCCACCAGCGCCAGCGCTGATTGAGCCCCACCACCACGGAGGCCACCACGAAGGCGATGAACACCACGCCGTGGCTCAGGCCGATGGCGAAGAAGAACGGGATCTCGACGCCGGTGGCCCGCACGACGATGGCGCTGAGCAGGGCCGTCCAGGTGATGGCCTCGGCGATGGACACGGTGCGGTACAGAGTGCGGGGAGACATCGCCTCCACGCTAGCAGCGTGCGGCTGAGCGCCCGGAGGGCCAGCATGGGGAGGACGGGCAGCGCGGCGCCGCACGCTCCGCGCACCCGACGGAGAGGAACGATCATGATCGACACCTACAAGGGCTTCAGCCTCAAGCGCGAGTACGACGCCACCCCCGAGCAGGTCTGGCAGGCCTGGACGGATCCCGACCGGATGGCCGAGTGGTGGCATCCGGCGGGCCTGCACACGCCGCGGGAGTCCGTGACGGTCGACCTGAAGCCGGGCGGCCGCTACGCCTACACGATGGTGCACGACGTGAACGGTGAGGAGCACCCCACGGGCGGCGTCTACCGCGAGATCGTGCCGGGCGAGAAGCTCGTGTTCACCTGGGGCGAGCCGGACGGCGATCCCGACGACACCCCGCTGGTGACGGTGGGCATCCGTTCCCTCGGTGAGCTCACCCGCGTGACCTTCGACATCCGCGGGGTGGACGGCATGGTGGGCGACGACAGCTACCACGACGGCTGGGAGAGCGCGCTCGACGAGCTCGCGCAGTACCTGGGCCAGACCCCCGTAGCCGGCTGAGGTCGGTCGAGGAGGGGTCGAGCCGGGTGCGGGACTGAGCGCCCCGTTCTAGCCTTGACGTATGGCAGGAGGGCGGGAGCCGCAGCAGCGGCCGGAGCAGCGCGACTCGAGGCTGGCCGCGGCACGGTACCGCGTGGAGCGGCTCGACGACGGACTCGATGACGGGCCCGATCCGGCGGAATCCGGTGCCGCGACAGCGAGCGGCCGCGTCTCCCCCGAGCCCGACCCCACCGGTGACGCCGGCCGCCCCACGCTCGAGCAGCGGGCCTCGTTCGTCGAGATCCAGATCCAGCAGGCCATCCGTCGCGGCGAGTTCGACGAACTGCCGGGTGCCGGCAAGCCCCTCGCCGGGCTCGGCCAGACCTACGACCCCGACTGGTGGATCCGGCAGAAGATCGAACGCGAACGCCTGACCGGTCTCGGGCCGCCCGCCCTCACCCTCCGCACCGAAGACGCGCAGCTCGACGAGAGGATGGATGCGATCGCCCACGAGGCGGCCGTGCGCGAGCTGCTGACCGACTTCAACCGCCGGGTCGTGAACGCGCGCCGGCAGTTGCAGGGCGGGCCGCCGGTGGTCACGCCCACGCGCGATCCCGAGCTCGAGGTCGCCCGCTGGCGGGAGCGCCGCACGGCCCGGGCGCAGGCCGCCCGCGAGCAGCGCGAGCGCACGGAGGCCGAGTGGGCCGCGCTCCCCTGGCGCGAGCGTCGCCGCCGCCGGCGCGCCGAACGGCGCTGACCGGCCGGCGCTGACCGGGACTGACCGGCGGGCGGGGGTGGTGCCTACTGACACCAGTCGGGGAGGAACCCGGGCACCCCGCGCGTGGTCACCCCGTCGGCGATACGCACGAACCACGTCGTCATGTCGGAGTAGCCGGGCAGCGCGTAGCCGTCGCTCAGGCTGTCGGCGGCGATCGTCTCCACCGCCAGGTACTGCCCGTTCGGCGACACGCAGAAGCCGCGCACCCGCGCCCCCTGCGCGGCCGGGCGGAACAGTTCCCGGGTGCCCGACGCATCCGCGTACAGGATGACCGACCCGAGCACCGGGCTCGCCGCGGAGTAGTCGACCTCGTCGTACTGCCGGATGGTCACGCCGTCCCGCAGCGTCACGATCGTGCCGGGATAGAACGACGGATCGACCTCCGGCGCGGTCTGCTCGAGCGGCTCCACGGCGCCGGTGGTCAGGTCGATCGTGGACGTGCCCGCGGAGTCGGCGACGATCAGCGTCAGCTCGCCCGGCAGGAACCCGCGCAGCTCGGTGTGGCGGCCGAGCGGCGTCGGCGGCCTCACCCCCAGCGCGTCGAGCAGGTAGAGCTGCTGGTCGGTGCCCTGCGCCACGATCGAGGACGTGCCGGGCACGAACGCCCAGTCCACCACGCGCAGCGGAGCCCCGTCGAAGCCCGCGACCTCCTCGGCCCGCCCCGTGGTGCCGAGCGGGTCGAACACGAAGAGCGTGTTCTGGTACGTGCGCCCCGTGGCATCCGTCGCCCCGTTCACCGTGAAGCCGAACAGGTGCGCCGAGGTCGACGCCGAGAGGTTCTGGATGCGCCCGCCGGCGGGGGTGAAGACCGTGGCGGGGGCCGACCCGTCGACCGAGACTTGCAGCGTCGGGGTTCCGGCGTCGTCGAGCGTGATGGCGGCCAGGGCCGTGTCGGTGGCCGCGTACTGCTGGATGCGCGGCGCCTCGAACGCCACCTGGCTCGACGAGTCCGCCCCGGCGGCGAGGGTGGAGCGCAGCACCTGGTCGGTGGGCTTGCCGGCGCCGGCATCCGCTCCCCCGCGCCGCAGCAGGCTGTACACCTGCACGTCGGGCGTGCGGAAGGTGTAGTCGAGCGCTCCGGTGAGGCCGGTGGCCGTGCCGCTCACTCCGTTCACCCGCACCCGGTACTCGGTGGCGTAGTCGAGGATGCCCGAGAAGGTCAGGGTGATGTCGGCCCCGGATGCCTCGACCGAGAACGGGGCCGCGGGCTCGACCTCGACCTGCCCCTGGTCGACGGGGCCGATGGCCTGGTCGGCGTGCAGCACGAGCTTCTGGCCGTCGCGCGCGATGCTGGCGCCGAGGTTGATCGAGGCCGACCCCAGGGTCGGGCCGCGCAGCACGGCGGCCGCGCCGAGTCCGCCCGCGACGAGGGTCAGCACCAGGAAGGTGATCAGGCTCGTGCGCCGGAACCGCTTCAGCGCGCGCTGGCCGGCGCGCGAGAACTCGGCCGGCAGACGCTCGTCCGGCCTGTGCGGAGCGCCGGGGGCGGACGACTCAGTAGACATACGGCTCCGCGGGCTGCTCGACGGTCTGCACCGAGGCGGGCTCGAGCACGATCGCCTGCGCGCTCGTCGTGCTGGGGTTGGTCGCGAACCCACCGCTGACGGTGACCCAGCTGTCGACCGGATGCTCGGCCTCCCACCCGGGAAGGTACACCGGCACGCCCACCGGCTGGGCGTCGACGGCGCAGCAGGTCACCACGAAGCGGGCCACGTAGAACACGTCGTCGGGATCGGTGGGATCGGGCGTGACGAAGCCGGTCAGCGTGGCCGACTTGCCGGCGAAGTACTCCTCGCCGGCGCCCTGGCGCAGGATGGAGGCCCAGTCCTTCACCGTGAAGTCGGCGGTGTCGCCGCCGGTGAGCTGCGGGGTGTCCGCGGCGTCCGAGACGGCGGCGGCGTTGTTCAGGTCGCGCTGGTCGACCGTGGCGGTGGTGAGCGTGGAGGGCGGCACGACGAGCAGGGCCACGACGGCGCCGACCACGACGAGCGCGGTGAGGGCGGTCCAGAGGGTGCTTCGGGCGGAACCGGACCCTGCGCTCGCGGAGTGGTCGTGCCCGCGGGCGTGATCGTGGTCGTGGTCGTGGCCGTGGCCGTCGGCATCCTGAGCCGCTCCCGGAACGAATGCGAAAGCGGCGAGCACCATGATGCCGCCGAGCACCGCCATGACCACGGTGAATTCGTAGTAGCGCGGATGGATGTACAGCCCGAGCTGCCCCGTCACGGCCAGCCAGACGATGGCCACGATGCCGATCAGGCTGAGCACGATGCCGCGCCAGCGGGACAGGATGCGATCACGCAAGGAGGTTCACCCCGAATCCGAGTGCGAGGCTCGCTAGAGCGACGAGGCCGATCAGGCGCGCGAGCGCCGCCGTCGTGAAGGTGGTCTTCATCAGGGTGACCATCTTCACGTCGACCATGGCGCCGAACACGAGGAAGGCCACGATGCCGCCCGGCAGGAAGGTCGAGCCGAAGGCGAGGATGAAGAAGGCGTCGACGTTGGAGCAGATGGCGATCACGAAGGCGAGGATCATCAGCGCGAGAACCGACCAGATCGGGTTGCCGCCGAGCGCCACCAGCACGTCGCGGGAGAGCCCGACCTGGATGGCCCCGGCGATCGCCGAGCCCACGAGGAGGGCCGGCAGCATCGTGGAGGTCTCCTCGGCGAAGGCGAGGGCGGCCCGGCGCGCCGTAGGCACGAAGCCGCGGCCGCCGGCCGTGGACGGACCGTGCCCCGAGGCCTCGAGCCGGCAGGCCGCGTCGAAGCGGGGTGTCAGCAGCGAGCGCGGGTCGGGGTGCTTGCTGAACAGCCAGCCCACGAGGTTCGCGATCACGAAGCCGCCGGCGATCCGGCCCACCAGGATGCCGTCGTCCCAGCCGAAGGCCTGGTACGTCGTGACGATGGTGACCGGGTTCAGGATCGGCGCCGCGAGCAGGAAGGTCATCGCCTCGGGAACGCTGAAGCCCTTCATCATGAACCCGCGCGCGAGCGGCACGTTGCCGCACTCGCACACCGGCAGCAGCACGCCGACCAGCGAGATCGTCACCCGGCGCAGCGCGGGACTGCGCGGCATCACCCGGTGGATGAAACGCTCCGGCACCCAGAACCGCACGGCGATGGAGATCAGGATGCCGAGGAACACGAACGGCAGCGACTCGATCACCACGCTCGTCGACAGCGTCACGAAGTCGCGCAGCCGATCCGGCAGCGCCTCCGGCGCCCACCCCGCCGACACCAGCCGCAGCACCACGAGCCCCGCCGCGATCACCGCTCCGACCACGAGCCCCCGCATGGGCGCCCGCCGCCGCCCCGTCCCCCGAACCCCCGGGACGATCAGCTCACGAGTCACGCAAATAAGCGTAAATCATCCCCGCGCCGCCCCCGACGCCGGCGCGGTCGGCGGTGGCGGTGGCGGCCGATTGGATGGACTTCACTCCCTGAAACGGATACACCCTCCATCCGATCGCCCACGAAGCCCGAGTCTCCATCCATTCGACAAGGGTGAGCGCAGCTAGAACAGCCCTTGGGCGCGCAACTCCCACCGGATCGCCGGCGCGATCCGCTGCGAGTACTCCGGCGTGAGGTGCACGGTGTCGTACTTGGTCGGCGTCGTGCCGGCGAAGGCCGGGCAGAAGCCCTGGGCGCAGCTGAAGCCGAGCGAGCTGACGTAGTGGTCGCCGGTTCCGGAGGCGGCCAGCGCCGCGGTGGTGGCCGCCTCGAAGTCCAGCCAGGCCTGATCGACCCCGGCGTTGCAGTCCTGCGGGCTCGACACGGGCGAGTAGCAGCGGCCGAGGTCGACGCCGAGGGGCGGCGGCGCCAGGTAGACGACCCGGCCGGGGGTGCCGTATCCGGCGGTCTCGGCCAGGGTCGACTCCACGATCTGGTTCGTCGACAGCGGCGTGCCGTCGGCGGCCTTGCCGAGCGCGAACGCGTTCGCCACCACCACGAGCTGTGGGGAGTCGGCGGCGATGCGCGCCGCGATGTCCTGCTTGCGCTGGGGGCAGGCATCCATCACCCCGTCGCCGCCGTTCTGCACGAGCACCTGGGTGAAGCGGCAGCCGTAGAGGCCGATGGTGGTGATCTTCCACTGGCCGCCGCTGTCCTCGGCGAGCGCCTTGAAGGCCGGCGCGTAGGCGAGCGCGGTGGAGTCGCCCACGAGGTACAGGTGGTTGGGGGCGTTGCCGTCACCCCAGGTGCAGCGGCCGAAGTCGGGGGTGGAGCCGGGCGCGAAGCAGTCCTTGGCCGCGTTGCGGCTGGAACCCTCGGAGATGGCGGAGTCCATCGACGGCGAGAGGTCGCCCGGCCAGGCGCTCGCCGCGGCGGCTGCGTACAGCTCGCTCTGCAACTGGTCTTCGGGGTTCACCTCGGCGGCGGGGTCGGCCGGTGCCGGATCGGCCGGCGCCCCGTCTCCCGCATTTGCCCCGGGCGACGGATCGCCTCCGGCCGCTACCGCCGCAGGCCCGTTCCCGGGCAGGTTCAAGGCCAGTGGCCCCTGCCCGCGCAGCGACAGCTGCACCGTCACGGCGACCACCACGACGATCGCGACCAGGCCGATGGTGGAGAAGATGAACTGCGCCCCGAAGCGGTCGCGCCACGCCTGCCAGGCGTCGCGGCGGGCCTCGCGGGCCAACTCGCGCCTCGCAGCCGGCTCGGGCGTCGCATCCGGCTCCCCCGCAGCCTCCGGCTCCCCCACGGCATCCGGCTCCGGCGCTCCCCGCAGCCACGGCGAGCGGTGCAGCGGCTGCTCCACCAGGTAGTACGACACGCTCGCCAGCGCGAGCCCGAGGCCCAGGATGATCGGCACCGTCGCCGGGTTGCCCTCCGGCAGCAGCATGAGGGCGAACACCAGCACGGGGTAGTGCCACAGGTAGAGCGAGTACGAGATGTCGCCGAAGAAGCGGCTGACCGGGTTCACCAGCGGGAACAGGTGCCGCTGCGGGCCGCCCGCTCCGGCCGCGATCACCAGCGCGGTCGCCACCACCGGCAGCGCCGCCCACGGGGCCGGGAACGGGAGCGCGTCCGAGATCACGAAGAACGAGGCGATGACCCCGGCGAGTCCCAGCCAGCCGAGCAGCACGCGCAGGGCGGCGGGCATCCGTGCCAGCACGGGCAGCGCCACCGCGAGCAGGGCGCCGACGCCGAGCTCCCAGCCCCGGGTGAGGGTGGAGTAGTACGCCAGGATCGGCGAGGAGCCGGTCTGCAGCATCGCGAGCGCGAACGAGGCGCCCACGATCACTACGAGCGCCCCGCCGACGAGCAGGCGCACGCGCCGGAACCGGGCCGCCCGGTCAGCCGCGTCCGCGTCCGCCCCGCCACCGCCACCAGCACCGGCACCACCGCGACCACCGCGTCCCAGCGCGATCAGCACCAGCAGCAGCACGATCCCCGGCCACACCAGGTAGAACTGCTCCTCCACCGACAGCGACCAGAAGTGCTGCAGCGGCGACACCGCATCGCCCGCATGGAAGTAGTCCGTGCCCTCGGCGGCGAAACGCCAGTTCACCACCAGCAGCAGCGACGACACGGCATCCGTCACCGTCTCCCAGAAGCGCGGCCGGTTGAACAGGAACCACGCCACGGCGACCGTGATGGCGAGCACCACCACGGCGGCGGGCGCGATGCGCCGGATCCGCGTGGCGTAGAAGCGCCGGAGGCTCACCCGGCCGTACCGCTCGGCATCGCGCAGCAGGAGCCCGGTGATCAGGAATCCCGAGATCACGAAGAACACGTCCACACCCACGAAGCCGCCGGCGGGCCAGCCGGTGACGTGTGCGAGCACGACGGCCACGACGGCGAAGGCGCGCAACCCCTGGATGTCGGCGCGGAAGGCCGTCGGGTGGTTCGGGGTCACTGTTCTCCATCTCGGTTGAGAGCGCTCTCGCGCTCGGCCAGAGAGGATACTATCGTCCCGGCGGAAACACGGGTGCCCCGACGCAGCCGCACCCGCGGCGCACCCGCCCCGCGCGGGCCTGTCGGGCACCGGTATGATCGATACCGGTGCGCCGGGAAGTCTGGTCGGCGGAGGACCGCCGGGGTCCTTCCTCCCCATCCGCGTGCCCCCACGGCCCGTGTCAGGAAAGGCATCCGCCATGGTCCACAGCCGCACGGCCTTCATCCGCTCCGAACGCGTCGCCGCCGTGCTGCTGCTCGCCGCCGCCGCTCTCGGCCTGCTCGCCGCCAACACCGCTCTCGGCCCGGCCCTGATGGGGGTGCAGGATGCCCACCTCGCCATCCCGGGCACCCCGCTCGACCTCTCGGTCGGCCACTGGATCAGCGACGGACTGCTCGCGGTGTTCTTCTTCGTGGTGGCGGTCGAGCTCAAGAACGAGTTCACCGTCGGTCAGCTCAACTCCGTGTCGAAGGCGGTGCGCCCGGCCATCGCCGCGCTCGGTGGCGTGCTCGTGCCGGCCCTGATCTACCTGGCCGTGACCGCCGGATCGGGCTACGAGGGCGGCTGGCCGATCCCCACGGCCACCGACATCGCCTTCGCGCTGGGAGTGCTCGCCGTGTTCGGCACGGGCCTGCCGTCGCGGTTGCGCATCTTCATCCTGGCGCTGGCCATCCTCGACGACATCGTCGCCATCCTGATCATCGCCGTCTTCTTCACCACCGCCCCGAACCTGGCGCTGCTCGCCGCGGCCGCCGTGGGGGTGGCCGCCTTCGGGCTGCTCAGCCGCCTGCTGCTCACCGCCCGTCTTCAAGGCTCCCCCGGGCTCCGGATGCTCGTGGCCGTCGCCCTGGTCGCGATCGCCCTGGTGACCTGGGCGCTGGTGTACCTCTCCGGCGTGCACGCGACGATCGCGGGAGTGGCCCTCGGCCTCGCGATGGTGCGCGTGCCGGCGATGCATGTGCGGCACGCGCTGGAACCCGTCACCAACGGCGCGATCCTGCCCCTGTTCGCCTTCTCGGCGGCCCTGGTCGCCATCCCGCAGGTCTCGCCCGCGCAGCTCGCCCCGCCGTTCTGGGGCATCCTGATCGCCCTGCCGGTGGGCAAGCTGATCGGCATCTCGATCGGCGGCTGGCTCGCCGGGTTCGTGGGCCCGCGCGAGCGGCGCCCGCACCTCGCCCTCCCGGCGCTCGTCACGGCCGGTGCGCTCGGCGGTGTGGGATTCACGGTGTCGCTGCTGATGAACGAGCTCGCCTTCGCCGATTCCCCCGAGGTCGCCGATGAGGGAACGCTCGCCGTGCTGCTCGGCTCGGCCGTCTCGATCGTGCTCGCCGCGGTGCTCGTCTCCCGCCTCGCCGCCCCGTACAAGCGGCTCCGGATGCTGCGCGCCCTCGCGCTCGGCAAGCGGGCCCGGGCCTGACACCCGGACGGGCGCGGTCAGCCGCGCTGCCGGCGGCGCGCGCGGCGCCTCTCGCGCACGGCCGACAGCACCATCCACCCCGCGTACCCGAACAGGGCGGCCACGGCCACCGGCACGATCACGCTCCGGGCCTCGCCGTTCACGGCGGTGTTCACCCAGCCCAGCAGCGGGACGCTGTACCAGAGCGTGCCCACCACCTGCACCTCCTGCACGGGGTTCTCGTCGGGCAGGTCGTTGTTGTCGCCCTTCGTGGTGAACAGGATCGAGCCGTTCGAGGACATCGTCTTCGCGATCACCCGGTGGCTGATCACCCCCGGTTTGCCCGACTCGATCTGGTAGGTGAGCACGTCGCCGATCCGGATGTCCTGCACCGGCACGGGACGCACCACGACGAGGGTACCCGGTGGCAGGCCCGGCTCCATCGACTGCGTGAGCACGGTGAGCGGTCGGCCGCCGACGAGGGCGGGCAGCGCGACGGTGACCACGGCGAGCGCCAGCACGAGCAGCAGCACGGCGGCGCTCACGGCGACGCCGAGGTAGTGGGCGAGCGACTTCTCGCCGTCCCGAGACGCACCGGCGGCATCACCGGGCGTGCCCGGCCCACCTGCTGCACCCGGAACCCGCGGGCGGCCGGGCGCGGCCCGGTGACGAGCGGCGGGGGCGGGCGCCGGAGCGAGCGTCACGGCCGTGGCCTCCGCTCGCGCCGGCGCCGGTTCGAGCGGGCGAACGCGAGCACGGTCAGCAGTCCCGCCACCAGGCAGCCGGCACCGGTGACGATCATCGGCAGCACCTCCTGCCCGGTCAGCGCGATGCCCTCCGCCCCTCCGCCGTCGCCGGTCGGGAACGCCGGCACGACCTGTCCGCCCGCGCAGTCCGCCGCGGCGGACGCACCGGAGTCGGCCGGATCGCGCAGCGTCACCACGAAGTCGAGGTTCGCCTGCGCGTCGGCCCCGTCGCGATCCGGTGTCGAGGGATCGAAGGTGAGCGCGATCTGCAGGGAGGTCTGCTCCCCCGGCGCCAGCACGGGCCCCTCGAACACGAGGGCGCACCCGGCAGCGGCGGTGAAGGCGATGCCGGAGGTCTGCGCGGCGTCCGTCTCACGGGCCGAGACGCCGAGGGCGCCGGCGAGCGCCGGGCTGCTCGCCCAGGCCCCGGTGCCGCTCAGTCGCAGCGCGCCCTCGTAGGGGCTCGCGTTCCTCACCCACAGCGTGGCCGTCACCACGTCTCCCGGCACGATCAGGGGTGGGGCGGCGAACAGCGGATCGGCCGATTCCCGCGCGAAGTCGACGCCGTTCAGGCTCACCTCCACGCCGCGTTCGTCGGCAGCCGAGGCGGGCGGGACGGATGCCGCCGGCACGACCGCGAGCGTTCCCAGCACGACGGCCGCCGCGAGCGCGCCCCGCACGGGGCGCCTCCGGATCACGCGGGACACTGCACGCTCAGCAGGGGCAGCAGCCCGTATCGCATCACGAGGGTCGCCGAGGCCACGGAGGTGGTGCCGTAGACCGAGTCGGTGGTGGTGACGACGACGTTCTTGGTACCCGAGGTGAGAAAGCCCAGCACGCCCAGGTTGAGTGCGTTCACCTGCACCGAGACCGTCGCGGCCCCGGCGGCCGGCGTCACCTGCTGGATGGAGGCGCTCGCCGCCGTGTCGAGGCGCAGGTCGTACGACGCGGCCCTGACCGTGTCGACCCCGTTGGCCGCCCCGTAGGTGACGGCGTTCCAGGTGAGCGTGGCGTATCCGGCGATCGTGAGGGTTCCCGGGGTGGTGACGCAGCTGATCCCCGTGGGCGCAGCCACCTGGAACACCGACTGGGTGAAGGCGGGCGCACTGACGCTGGTGGTCCAGTTGGTGCCGACGCGACCGGTGAGCGTCAGCACGGGCGACACCGTCTTGCCCTGCTGGAGCGCCACCGTGCTGTTCAGCGAGGTGGCCACGCAGAGCGTGACGGCCGCTCCGATCGCGACGGAGCCGACCCCGGCCGGCAGTGCGGGCGGGGAGGCGAGCGTGCCCGCCGTCGTGCCCGACGACGGGATGGCGCTCGCGCAGGCTCCGGATGCGCCCGCCCAGTAGGTGACCGTGATCAGCGCGGGATAGGCCCCCGTGTTGCCCGACCACGCCGCCGAGAGGGTGAGCGGCGACGAACCCGTGTTGGTGAACACCACGGGTGCGATGACCAGGTTCGCGTTGCTCGCGGTCGACGGCGTCGCGGTGGTGAAGCGGTACTCCTTCTGCAGTGCGGCGGTGCCTGCGACCGTGACCGCCGCCGTCGCCGCGTTGGCCGTGCCGCCCAGCGGGACGGCAGGGACGGTCCAGAACGCACTGGCCGTTCCGCCGGCACCGCTGATGGCGAAGACGGCCAGGAAGACGGCGACGAACGTGCGCCACGGCAGGCCGGTGCGGGCTCGGCTCGGGCGGCGACCGGCGGTCATACCTGTCTCCCGTCGATCTGCACCGTGAAGGTCGCCGGGGTGTCGCCCCGCGCCCCGTCGGGCGCCGCGACGGGCAGGGTGACGGTGACGCAGATCACGGCGGTACCGGTCTTCGGCAGCGAGAACGCGAGGTCTCCGGCGGTGGCCGACGGGATGGTCCCCGTCCAGGTGGAGGTCGTGGTGCCGGCCGTGCAGGCGGCCGCGGAGGCGGCCACGCCGACGCCGAGGGTGAGGGCGCCCGAGAAGCTGTTGGCCGTGCTGGTGAGCGTCACCCCCGTGACCCGCAGCTTGAGCGGGATGTCGCCGACGCTCGTGATGACGGCGGATGCGCGCCGCACCTCGCCAGGGTACATCGCGGTGGTGGGCAGGCTCAGTGCGGTGGTGACCGACATCGAGGCCGTGCCGGCACGCAGCGAGCCGCCCGCGGGCACGGCGGCCGAGGAATTGAGGAACGCGTACGTGCCGCCCGACGCCGTGACGGCGAGCAGCACGGCCGCGCCGGCGGCCGCCGCGAACAGCAGCAGCCGGCGCCGAAGGGAGGTCTCGGGAGCAGCACGACGACCGTGGCGGGGTCGGACGCGCCGCCCCGCCACGGTGGTGCTCATGGATGCTCCGTTGATCGCGAGCCGTGGATCAGAAGGTCTGCGTCAGCGTGACGTTGAAGTTGCTGAGGTTGACCGCGCCCGTCTTCGCATCGTTGTACTGCCCCGCGGTGCCCGCCGGGAAGGTCAGCGTGGCCACCACGGTGACGACACTGGTCACCGGTGCCGCACTGGCGTTGACGGTGTAGGTCGGGCCGGTGCCCGTGATGCCGGTTCCGGTCGCGGTGAGCACGGCGGTGTCGGTGAGCGCGCCCGCCAGAGCCACGTCGGCGGCTCCGGCCGTGGCGGCCGTGACCGACTGCGTGCCCATGGCGAGCGTGGCGGTGAGATGGTTTCCGACGGCGGTGACCGTGAGGTCGTCCGTGTAGGTGAGCACGTCGCCCGGCACGATCTTGTAGGTGGCGATGTTGATCGTGTTGTTGGCCTGGTCCTTCCAGACACCGGCCGTCCCGTCGTTGACGACCTTCAGGTCACCCGCGGTGATGGTGCCGCCCGAGATGGCGGCGGAGGAGTTCCAGAACGCGAAGGTCCCGGCTCCCCCGAGCAGGAGGGCGATGCCGGCGGCTCCGGCGATCGCGGCCTTGGTGAGCTTGTTCATGCGGTTTCTTCCTTTCGAGACGCCCATCCGGCGTAGCTGAGCGACGGACGTCGCGCGAGTTCGTGCACCCAGTGTCGCCAGCGCGCCGAGGCCGATCCAGACACTGATCGACGGATGTCGCTTCGGTGACCCTCCCTGGCGCAAAGATGACGGGAGCCATCGGGGTTCGCTACTGAGGCACTACCGAGACGCCCCCGAACGGGGGGATACGGCCCGGATTCCGCGGGGACGGCCCGCCGTGGATACCGAGCAACTACCGGTACGGGGCGCCTCCACGCGAGACCGACCTAGCGTGGAGAAGGCACGCGGAATGGGAAAGACGGAACGACGCACGACGGATCACACGAGCGGACTCGCGGAGGTGAGCAGGATGGCAGGAGCACCGGACCGGCGGGACGTGCCGGCCCGCCCTGAGAGCCTGTCCCGACGCGACCTGCTGCGCCGGCACTGCCTGCGCACCTCCGTGATCGGGGAGATCGCCGTGTGGATGATCCGTCTGCCGGCGGGGTCGACCGTGGTGCGGCCGACCCCGCCCGGTGAGCCGCGCTCCGTGCACCTGCTGCTTCCGGTCGACGAGGCGATCGCGGTGCGCGAGCGCGGCGGCGAGCAGTACGTCGTGAACCGTCGTGACCTCGGCTGGCTGCCGAGCTGGAGCCTCGCGGCCGTGCACGCCGCGCGCAGCTGCGAGCTCGCCTGGGTGGAGCTGCCGAGCCGACTGCTGGACGCGCACTCGGGGCTGCGCGCCCCGGTTCCCGCGCATCCGGCCCCCGGCTCACCGCTGGTGCCGCCGGTGCGGGCCTTTCTGCAGACGGTCGTCGCGGGCGAGCACGAGCTCGATCCGCTCGCCGCGCGGCTCTTCGAAGACCTGCTGGGCTCGCTGGTGGAGGGGCTGATGATCCAGGCCCGAGGCACCTACCCCGACCGCGGACGGGTGCGGCCGACCCTGCACGCGCAGGCCGTGGAGCACATCGCGGCGCTGCGCGAGAACCCCGAGCTAAGCCCGGCCCAGATCGCGCGGAGCCTGCGCATCTCGGTGCGCCAGCTGCAGCGCTCGTTCGAGGAGGCCGGGAGCACGGTGGCCTCCGAGATCCGCCGCCAGCGGCTCGCCGCCGCCGTGGCGATGCTCACCGACGACGCCTTCGACGGCCTGACGGTGGCCGAGATCGCGGTGCGCTCCGGATTCCGCAACGACGCCGAGCTGCGGCGGGCGCTCGCGGCGGGCGCCGGCCCCACCCCCACCGAGCTGCGCAGCCGGCGCCCCGTGGGGGTCTAGCGACGAAGGCCTCCCGTGACCGACGCCTCGCCGGCCGCGTCTAGCGACCGAGACCGGTCCGGCCGAGCGCCTGGGCGAGCTTGGAGACGCTCGGCGACACCGTTGCTCCGGCGTGCAGCAGGCGCTGCTCGATCTCGTCGAGCAGCGCGGTGCGCCCGTCCACCGTGGCCGGCGCGGCGGGCCCGAGCTCGGCCTCCCACTCCCGCCAGGCACGCTCGGTGCCTTCCCGCGAATCGACGGTGCGCACGAGGTCGTCGGCGAGCTCGGCCACCACGGCGCCCTCGGCGTCGAGCAGATCGGTGATGCGGCGATCGGTGCTCACCTGCGCCAACGGGGTCAACGGCGCCTCGCCGACGTGCTCCCGCACGGCCTCGCGCACGGGCTCGGGGACCTCGTCCGTCTGCGAGCCCTCCCCCGCCGCCGCCAGCGGCCACTGCAGCTCGGTACGCCCCTCCGCGGCCGGCAGCTTCACGTGCCACCCCTCGTCGTGACCGCCGCGGCGCACCCGAAGGGCGATCCGCTGCCGGGCCAGGGCGAGGTCGGCGGTGTCGAAGTACACCGCCTCCAGGCGGACGGATGCCGAGGACTCCGCGCGCACCGCGGGCGTGCCGACGGACTCGCCGACGCCCGCGAGCTCGGGCAGCTCCGCGTCGGCACCGACGGCGTACTTGCGTTCGATCTCGGTCTGCACGGAGTGTGCCATCGGGGTGATCTCCTTCCGGGAGGACACTGGGGGCGTGCCTCTTCCCCTGCTCATTCTGGTCACCCGCCCGGTCGCCGGCCCAATCGGCGACGCGGAGCCCGCCGGGCCGGGCTTCGTGCGGGCCGATGCCGCGCAGCCGCAGCTCAGCGTTCTCGACCTCGGAACCACCCGGGGCGACGGTGTGTTCGAGACGGTGATGGTGTCGGCCGGGCACGCTCCGGCGATCGACGCCCACCTGCAGCGATTCGGCGCCTCGGCCGCGCTGCTGGACCTGCCCGAGCCGGATGCCGCCGTCTGGCGCGCGGCCTTCGACGCGCTGGTCGAGGCGGCGGGCACGACCTTCCCCGATGCGCCGGTACTCGCGGTCAAGCTCGTGCTCACCCGCGGCATCGAGGGCGCCGATCAGCCCACCGGCTGGCTGACCGCCCGCCCGGCGCCGGACTTCCGGGCGGTGCGCGAACGCGGTGTGCGGGTCGTCACGCTGGACCGCGGCTACCGGCACGACGTCGCCGCCACCTCGCCGTGGTTGCTGCAGGGTGCGAAGACGCTCTCCTACGCGCTGAACTCGGCCGCTCTGCGCGAAGCGGCACGGCGGGACGCCGATGACGTGATCTTCCTCAGCTCCGACGGCTTCGTGCTCGAGGCGCCCACGGCCAGCGTGCTGGTGCGCGAGGGCGACCGCATCCTGACGCCCACGCCCGAGCTCGGCATCCTGCCCGGCACGACGCAGCGCCGAGCCTTCGAGTTCTTCGCCGAGCAGGGGCTGCAGACCGGGACGGTGCGGATGCGGGCCAGCGAACTCGCGCGGGCCGACGCCCTCTGGCTCGTCTCCAGCGTGCGGCAGGCGGTGCCGGTGATCGAGCTGGACGGCAGCCCGCGGGGCGTCGACGCCGAGCTCACCGCCGGGCTGAACCGGTACCTGGCGACCTAGGCGGCATCCGCTCGCCCGGTGCGCCCGACGTTCTGCCCCACCCAGCGCACGAGCGGGATGAGCACCTCGCCCAGCTCGGCGCCGAGCGCCGTGAGACTGTAGTCGACCCGCGGCGGCACGGTGCCGTGCGACTCGCGCCGGACGAACCCGTCGCCCTCCAGCGCCCTGAGTGTCTGGGCGAGCATCTTCTCGCTGATGCCCTCGACGTAGCGGTGCAGTTCGCCCCAGCGCATCGAGCGATCGGCCAGGGCCACCAGCACGAGCACACCCCACTTGCTGGTGACGTGGTCGAGCACCACCCGGCTGGCGCACCCGGCGGCGAAGGGGGTGGGCTCGCCGATGGCGTCCCAGATACGATCGGTCATCCGACTAACTTACCAAAAAGTGGGTACAACCCGTCGGGAAGCATCCTGGCGATCGCGCGGTTCACCCCTTCGAACGGCGTGCGGATGCGGGCCGCGGATAAGGAGATCAGAACATGACCATCATCGTCACCGGTGCCACCGGCCACCTCGGACGCCTCGCCGTCGAGCACCTCCTCGCCCGGGGCGTCGCCGCCTCCGACCTCGTGGCCGCCGGCCGCAATCCCGAGAAGCTCGCCGAGCTCGGCGCTCTCGGTGTGCGCACCGCGAGCATCGACTTCACCGACCCGGCCTCCCTCGACGCGGCCTTCGCCGGCGCCGACGCCCTCGTGCTGGTCTCGGCCAGCGAGCCGGGTCAGCGGATCAGCCAGCACACCAACGCCGTCGAGGCCGCGAAGCGGGCCGGCGTCGGACGGATCGTCTACACCAGCGCCCCGCAGGCCACCACCTCCACGCTCGTGCTCGCGCCCGACCACAAGGCCACCGAAGAGCTGATCACCGCCTCGGGACTGCCCTTCACGATCCTGCGCAACAACTGGTACAACGAGAACTACGCCGGCTCGTTCGCCCAGGCGGTCGCCTCGGGCGAGCACCGCGCGGGCACCGGCGAGGGCCGGGTCGCCAGCGCCTCGCGCTCGGACTACGCCGAGGCGATCGCCGCGGTGCTGACCGGCGGCGACCACCTTGGCAAGGTCTACGAGCTCTCGGGCGACCACGCCTGGAACGGCGAGGAGTTCGCCGCGGCCGCCGCCGAGGCATCCGGTCGCCCCGTGGAGTTCGTGCCGGTGAGCTTCGACGAGCAGGTGGCGGGCCTCACGGCCGCCGGTCTCGACGAGGGGACGGCGGGCTTCGTGGCGACGCTCGACGCGAACATCGCCGCCGGCGAACTCGCCACGGTCACCCCCGACCTCGTGACCCTCATCGGCCACCCCACCGTCCCGCTCGTGGACTACTTCCGCACGCAGGCCGCCACGGCCTGACCTCCCCGGCGCACGGTCAGAGGGCGCGGAGCTTCTCGAGCAGGGGCTCGGCGACCTCGGCCAGGAACTCGTCCTGGCCGGCGTCGCCGACCTGCACGATCGCCACGTCGGTGAAGCCGGCGTCGAGGTACGGGCGCACGCTCTCGGCCAGCTCGTCGAGGTCGGGGCCGCAGGCGATCGATCCCGCCACGTCGTCCTCCCGCACGAACTGGCTGGCGGCGGCGAAGCCGGCGGGCGTCGGCAGGTCGGCGTTCACGGCCCAGCCGCCGCCGAACCAGCGGAACTGCTCGTGCGCCTGCGCGATCGCGGCCTGCTTGTCGCGGCCCCAGCAGATCGGGATCTGGCCGATCGAGCGGGCGGGCTCACCGGCCGCCTCCGTCCACCCCTTCACCAGATCGGCATCCGGTTCCACGGCGATCAGGTGGTCGCCGTACGGGGCGAAGCGTTCGATGGACTTCGGACCCGAGACGGCGAGCCCGAGCGGCACCCCCTCGTCGGGCAGGTCCCAGATGCGCGCCGAGTCGACGCGGAAGTACGCGCCGTCGTAGGTCACGAGCTCGCCGGTGTGCAGCTCGCGGATGATCTGCAGGGCCTCCTCGAACATGTCCTGACGGGCGTCGACCGCCGGCCAGCCCTCACCCACCACGTGCTCGTTGAGGTTCTCGCCCGAGCCGAGGCCCAGGATGAAGCGGCCCTCGGACAGCAGCTGCATCGTCGCCGCCTTCTGCGCCACGACCGCCGGGTGGTAGCGGATGCTCGGGCAGGTCACGTAGGTCGCCAGCTCCACCCGCGAGGTGGCCTGGGCGACGGCGCCGAGCACCGTCCAGGCGTAGGGCGCGTGCCCCTGCTCGGTGAGCCAGGGCGAGTAGTGGTCGCTCGACACCTCGAAATCGAAGCCCGCCTGCTCGGCGGCGACGGCGTACCGCACGAGCTCCCGCGGTCCGCTCTGCTCGGTCATCAGGGTGTAGCCGAAGCGCGTCATGGTGATCGTCCTCTCTGGTCGGTCGGACCACCGTCACACCGGTCGCGCGATCGCGCACGGGGGTTGCGCTCGGGAATCGACCTGGTAGGGCCGGTCAGAGGAGGGTGGGGGCGTGCCGCAGGTCGAGCGGGGCGCGCAGCACCGCGCGGCCGAGGCGCAGGCGGCCGTCGGTGAGCGGCTCGCAGCGCACGCCGCCGCGGCCGCGCAGCGCCCGGTGGGCGCCCGGTGCCAGCACCACGTCCATCCAGGCGCAGGGGTTGGCCGGGCGGTGCCCCTGGAAGAGCACCGGGCCCGATCCGGAGTCCAGGCTGAACGGCGTGCGGGTCAGGCGGTCGATGTCGACGCCGCGCAGGATGATGTTGCGCCGGGTCGCGGCCGGGTCCAGCGGATGCGGCACACCGAGGTCGTCGCGCACCCGGTCGAGCGACTCCTCGGCCATCACGGTCACCAGCGCGGTCTTGTGCGCTCCGCGGCCGAAGAAGCGGTCGCCGACGATGCCGCGTCCCTCCCGCAGCTCGATCTGCTCGCGGGCCTCGGATGCCGCCTGGGCGGGCAGCGGGGCCGGTCCGTCGGCGGGCCGGCCGTCGTAGCGGTGCAGCGGCGAGGCCAGCAGGTGCACGATCTCCACCTCGTGCGCGATCCAGCCGTCGCCGTCCGGCGATGCGGTGGGGGCGACCGAGGTGTCAGTGCTGATGGTCGGACTCCGCGTGCCGGATGGCGGCATCCGCCCCCTCCGGGTCGAGCTCGGCCGCCAGGTACTCGGGTGAGGCCGGCAGGTGCACGGTGACGCCGTAGTAGGTCTCGACGGCCAGTTCGCCCGTCGCCCCGCTCAGCCCGAGCACGTGGCCGCCCTGCCGACCGGTCTCGTCGACGAAATGGAAGTGCACCCCCGCCACGGTGACGCCCTGGAACGCCTGCGGCGCGACGAAGCCGAGCAGCGTTCCCGTCACGTCGCTCAGCACGTTCTCGCGCTGCGTGTGCACCGCCTGCGCCAGCGGCAGGTACGGCTTCTCCTGCCGCACCGCCTCGCGCAGGCTGATGCTCGCGAAGTGCGCCTCGAAGCGCACGGCGTGGAACAGGTTGGGGCTCGGCACCAGGGCCGCCACCTCGGCCGCCAGCGACTCGACGTCGGGCACGGCCTCGACCAGCTCGGTGCGGTCGGGGTCGAAGTCGACCACCTCGGCGAACGGGACGGTGTCGCCCGGGTCGAGCAGGCTCACGCTGCCGTCGCCGTGGAACTGATGCCACACGCCGCCGTGCAGCACGAGCTCGCCGTCCATGTGATCGCCGCAGCCGAGGCCGAGCGTGCCCGCCCGCGAGACCTCCTCGAGGGTGAAGACCCCGTCGAAGAGTCCGGCCACGAGGGCCTCGACCAACGAGAACTGCTCCACGACCTTGCGGGGGTGTTTTCGGCGCATACCGTGCATTCTCGCGCACTATCCAGCGGAACACAGCAGAGTAGAAGCATGCCCACCCGACTCGAACGCAACATCGACCGTCTGCTGAGCGTGCACCGGCCCGCCGTGCTGGCGCACCTGCGCAGCATCCGTCGCCTGCACCCCCAGGCCTCGCCCGAGGAGCTCCTGGTCATCCTGGAACGCCGCTACGTGGCCGCCGTCACCACCGGCGGCGCCGCCGTGAGCGCCAGCTCGATGCTGCCGTTCGTCGGCACCGGCATCTCGCTGGGCCTCAGCGCGGCCGAGACCGCGGGCTTCCTGGAGACCACGGCCCTGTTCGCGCAGTCGGTCACCGAGGTGCACGGCTTCGCACTGGAGGACCCCGATCGCTCCCGCGCCCTGGTGATGACGCTCTTGATGGGCAAGGCCGGCAGCGACCTGCTCAAACAGATCGCCGGGCAGGCCACCGGCGGGGTGGGGCGCAACGCCTACTGGGGTCAGGTGGTGACCAGCGGTCTGCCGCAGTTCGTGGTGGGGCCGGTCGCCGATCAGCTGAAGAACCACTTCGTGCGCCGCTTCGCCGTGGGGCAGGGCACGAACGTGATCGGGCGCGCCATCCCGTTCGGCATCGGGGCCGCGATCGGCGGTGTGGGCAACCTCATGCTCGGCCGCACGGTCATCCAGAGCGCGCGCACCGCGTTCGGCCCGCCGCCGTTCACGTTCCCGGCCGAGCTGGCGATCACGGTGAAGGCGCCGAAGCCGCCGAAAGAGCTCAAGCAGAAGGCTCCGAAGGCCTCGAAGGAGCCCAAGGCCCCGAAGGAACTGGGTCCGGGCAATCCGGTCACCCGCCGGCTGCCCACGCTGCCGCGGCGCCGGAAGGTGATCACGGAAGCGCCGCTGCCTCGCGACGGCCGCGCCGACCCGCCCGCCGACATCCGCATCTGACGGTGCCGCTGCGGAACGTGCCGCCCGGACCAACCTGGTGGTATCCTGGTAGTTCAGCCGGGTCGCATCAAGATGTGATCCGACGGCGAATCGTGGCCAGGTCGAGATCGGTGAGGGAGATGTCATGAGAAGACGCATCACCGCCACCCTGGCGGGCGCCGTACTGGCGCTCGTGTCGATCGTGGGCCTCGGCGCTTCCGCCGCCTTCGCCGCGGTCTCGTCCGCCGATGACGCGACGCCGCAGCCGAGCCTGGCGCAGACCGGCTACGACTTCACCCCCATGCTCATCACGGCAGCGGTGTTCCTGCTGATCGCGGGCGTCGCGGTGGTCGTGGCGAAGTACGCGCTCACCCGCCGCAGCAGCTAGGGAGCGGCGACTTCCCGCTGCCCCGAAGTGCTGACTGCCGCTAGCTGCGCTCTTCGGCGTCCGCCTCGGCGGAGACCTCGCGCAGATCGACCGGCTCGTCCCGGGCGTGCAGCGCCGCGTGGCGGTCCCACTCGGCCAGGAGCTGATCGATCGCCCTGTGGAAACGGCGCGTGGCCGCGCCCGGCGTGGTGTCGCCGAAGTAGTGCGTCACCCAGCGGCCGAGCCGCACGTTCGCGGCCGAGTCGTGCGAGACCTGCTCGACCCGCGCCAGGGCGTGGGGTGCGTCTTCCACCGTCAGCCACTCGCAGTCGGAGAGGTAGCCGCCCGTGTCGATGGCGGCCTCCGGAGAAACCGGGCGGGTGATCAGCAGCGGCTTGCCCGTGGCCAGCCGGTCGTAGACCATGGCCGAAATGTCGACCACGGCCACGTGGGCCGCAGCGAGCTGCCAGCCGAGCTCGGCGCCGGTGTCGTACACGTGCTGGGCCGCGGGATCGTCCGCGTTGGCGGCGTGGATCGCGGCCACGATCGCCCGGTCGGCCGCGGCGTACGCCGGGTCGAGCACGCCGCTGCGCGGATGCGGCCGGTAGATCAGGCGGTGCGCGGGCGACGCCAGCACGTCGCGCACCAGGGCCTCGCCGTGGGTCGCGATGGATCCGTAGGCGGCGGCCGAGCGGTCACCTTCCCAGGTGGGCGCGTAGAGCACGACCGTGCGGCCGTCGGCCGGGAACGGCGTGGCCCCGCGGTAGTGGTCGGCCTGCGGGCGCCCGATCGGCAGGGCCCGCTTGTCGAAGTCGAAGTCCCAGAGCACGCGCTGCAGCCGGGCCACCGCCGCGTCGCCGGCCACGAGCGAGTAGTCGTAGGCCTTGAACTGGTTGGTGGTCATGTACATCTTGTCGCTCTCGCCGTGATTGACGAAGACGTGCCAGCGGCGCCCGTAGCGCATCATCTGGAAGTTGCGGGCGTTCTGGTTGACGTACAGCACGATCTTGAGCTCGTGCTCGAGCAGGAAGTCCTCGAGATCGCTGACCTTGCGGACGTAGGCCACCGGGATCGGCGACTCGGCCAGCAGCGCACTCGTGCCGGCGGGGCTCCGGCTCAGGATGACGACGGGGTGCGTCTTGGCCAGCTCGACCAGTGGGGCGTACCACTGGCGCATCTGGTAGAGGTTCACCGGGGCGTCGGCGAAATAGACGCCGATCACGAAGCGGTTGCGCGGCAACGGCGCCCGGGCGGCCAGCTGCGCGGCCAGCTTCGAGCGCACCGCGCGCCCTCTCAGCAGCTCGCGGAGCGCTCCCCAACCCAGTTTCGCATCGCTCAGAACACCCACCCGTCAAGGCTAACCAGGCGCTTTCGGCGCGCCGGACGGATGGGCCCGCGCGGCCGGCTTCTTTAGGCAATCGTGACCTTGACCCGCGGCGACACCCGGACCCGCACCGCAGTCCGACCGCAGCCGGCAGGCTCAGACGATCGGGGGTCGGCCGGCGCGGGTCATCCGCAGCACCGTTCGCCAGGAGATCGGCCGGCGGCCGCCCGGGGCCGTGCGCCAGCCTTCGGCCCAGCCGCCGAACCAGGCGCGGAGGGCCGCCGGGCGGCGGGCCCAGCGCAGAACCTGGATGCCCGTCCAGCTGCCGACGTACAGCGGCGCCAGCACCCAGGGCAGGTTGCGCTTGGCCAGCCACACCCGGTTGCGCGCGTTCAGGCGGTAGTAATACGCATGCCGGGTCGGCTCGATCGCCGGATGGTTCGCCACCAGCTCGCCGTCGTACCAGGTGCGCAGGCCCTGGTCCCACACCCGCCAGGCCAGCTCGATGCCCTCGTGGGCGTAGAAGAACGGATCGGCCCAGCCGCCGGTGGCGTCGAACACGGCCCGGGGCAGCAGCACGGCGCCCTCCCAGACCGAGAAGACGGGTCCGGATGCCGTGGCCTCGCCCTTGCGGATGCGCGGCACCCAGCGGCGGGGGTTGGTGACCCCCGAGGGATCGACCACGCGCGGTTGCAGCAGCCCGATGCCCGGGTCGCGCCGCATACGCTCGACGGCCTCCACCAGGAACAGCGGCGAGGGCAGGCTCGCGTCATCGTCGAGGAAGAACACGAACTCCCCCGCCACGGCCCGGGCACCCGCGTTGCGGCCGGCCGGGATGCCGACGTTCTCGGGCAGGGCCAGGGTGCGCACCGCACCCGGAAGCCCCTCGGGCTGCCAGCCGTTGCCGACGCAGAGGATGTCGAGCTCGACACCGCGCTGGGCGAGCAGCGAATCGACGGCTCGGAGCAGGTCGTCGGGACGGCGGCCCTGGGTGAGCAGCACGACCCCGATGGTGGGAGCGGCGCCGCTCAGGAGCGCACCCGCTTGGAGGCCATGATCGCCACGAAGTGCCCGATCAACGCCAGGATCGACAGCGGCACGAGCGCGACCAGCAGCACGCGGTCGGCGACGATCGGATCTCCGCCGGCACCGGCGACGAACAAGCCCACGACCGCCGTGGCGAAGATCAGCATCGTCAGCTCGACCGAGTGGTACAGCCGGTGGAACGGCACGAACCGGGCGGCCCGCCGCAGCCGCGCGACGAGCGCCTGCGAGGGCTCCGACTCGCCCTGCTTGTCGGCCAGCTTCTCGAGCCCGGCGTTGGCCCGGGCCACGTGCACCATGTCGTTGAGCGCCTTGTTCAGCACGATCACGAGGGCCAGCAGGAGGCCCAGGGTCGTCCAGAAGTAGTCCTCCGGCGCGTCGAACGGCAGGCCGGCGGCCCGGAGGCCGAGCGCGATCGGGATGAGCGACTCGGTCGTGTAGTGCCCGACCTTGTCCAGGAACACGCCGGCCGGCGACGAGGTGCGCCGCCAGCGGGCGACCTCGCCGTCGCAGCAGTCGACGAGCATCTGCAGCTGACCGAGCACGAGCGCGAGGGCCGCACCGCCGATCCCGGGGATCAGCAGGGCCGCGGCCGTGGCCCAGCCGGTGAGGATCATCAGGCCGGTCACCCCGTTGGCCGAGATCGAGGTCTTCAGCAGCAGCCAGGTGACGTACGGCGACAGCCGGCGCAGGTACAGCGACGCCGTCCAGTGCTCGGCGTTGCGGCGGCCGCGCACCTCGGGCGGCTGGGCGACGGCCTTCAGCTGGGCGATCGACTCCGGACGCCCGGCAGCGGGGTGGGATGGGGACACAGTCACCTTCCCGTGTGCGCCGTGATGTTCTTCGTCAGCGTGAGGAATCCGAGGATGAAGCCCAGCCCCCAGCTGAAATGGATGCACGGCAAGACTACGAGAAACCAGAGGCCGCTGCGAATGCCCGCCTGCCGCGCGGCGCTCACGGCGGCCACCACGACGAACAGCAGATAAACGACGGGGACCACGAAACCGATGGTCAGGATCGCGCCGGCCGTCTCCGATCCGCTCGCCGTGAGGATGAGGCCCAGGATGCCCGCCAGCAGTCCCAGCAGGGCCACGGCGACCGTCACCGGCGGCACGAAGTACTTCAGCGCGTTGGCGCTGAAGAAGCGCCGCGCGAGCTCCCCGCGCCAGAGGCCGGTGGAGAAGAACTGCCGGGCGAGGCGCTCCAGCGACGGCCGCGGGCGGTAGATGACGACCAGGCGCGGCGTGAACCACACCACGCCGCCGGCGGCGCGCAGGCGGCGGTTGAGCTCCCAGTCCTGCCCCCGGCGGATGTCTTCGTTGAAGAGCCCGACGCGCATCAGCCACTCACGCTGGAACACGCCGAGGTACACCGTCTCGGCCGGGCCCTCCTGGCCGCCCACGTGATGGGCTCCGCCGCCCAGGCCCGCCTTCGACCCGTAGGCCACTGCGACGGCCCGCTCGAACGGGGTCGTTCCCTCGGCCTTCATGATGCCGCCCACGTTCGCCGCGCCCGAGCGCAGCAGCGCCTCGACGGCGACGCGGGTGTAGTGGCGCGGCAGCAGGGAGTGCGCGTCGACGCGCACGACCACCGGGTACGCGGACGCGAGGATGGCCACGTTCAGGCCGCTGGGCGTGGAACCCGTGGGGTTCTCGATCACCCGGATACGCGGGTCGACCACGGCGAGCCGCTCCACCAGCTCCGTGGTGCCGTCGATGGAGGGGCCGAGGGCCACGATCACGTCGAAGGGGCCGGTGTAGTCCTGGTCGAGCAGGCTCGCGATCGCGGCCTCGACGTGCGTGACCTCGTTCAGCACCGGCATCACGTAGGAGACACCGGGACGCACATCCGGAGCCGGGCGGCCCGGGGCGTGCTCGTAGGGGTCTGTCATCGGATCCGCTCGTCGTGCCGGAACGCGGAACGGGGCCGGCGGGCCACCGTCGCGCAGTGCGACGACGAGCCTACCAGCCCCGTTCTCACGCCCCGAGGGGCGCTCGTCCGCTACTGGGCGAGCTGCCCGAGGGTCACGTCCACCGTCTTGGAGCTCGTGCCCCGGGTGTAGGTGAGCTGCGCTTCGCCGCCCGCGGGCTGGGTGCGCACGAGCGCCGTGAGGTCGATCGAGTCGGTGACGGGCAGGCCGTTGAAGGCCGTGACCACGTCGCCGGCCTGCAGGCCCGCCTTCTCGGCGGCTCCCCCGCTGGTGACCGACTGGATGAGGGCGCCCGCGGTGGTGCTGTTCTCCGCCGAGGCCGCGTCTCCCACGGTCGCCCCGAGCAGGCCGTGGGTGGCCGAGCCGTTCGCGATGATCTCGTCGGAGACCCGCTTGACCAGGTTGGCCGGGATCGAGAAGCCCACGCCGATGTTGCCCGACTGCGAACTGCTGTCGCTGGAGCCGGCGCTCGCGATCGCCACGTTGATGCCGATCAGCTTGCCCTCGGAGTCGAGCAGGGCACCACCGGAGTTGCCGGGGTTGATCGCCGCGTCGGTCTGGATGACCGAGAGCGAGATGCTCGACTGCGGGGTGCTGGGGGTCTGGGTCTGGCTGTCGCCGCCCTGGCCCGGGATGTCGAAGTTCCAGAAGTCGTACGGGCCCTGGTCGCCGTTGCCGTTGCCGTCGTCCGGGGTGGGGTTGGTCTCGGTGTCGTCGGGGGCCGCCGAGGAGGCCACCGTGATCGAGCGGTTCAGCGAGCTCACGATGCCGTTGGTGACCGTGCCCGAGAGGCCGAGCGGGGCGCCGATCGCGATCGTGACGTCGCCGACGTTGAGCTTGGAGGAGTCGCCGAACTCGATCGGGGTGAGGCCGGAGGCATCCGTCAGCTTGATCACGGCGAGGTCGGCGACCGGGTCGGTGCCGACGACGGTGGCCTTGTAGATCTTGCCGTCGTTGGTCTGCACCTGGATGTCGGGGCTCGCGGTCTCGCCGTCGAGGGTGACGACGTGGGTGTTCGTGACGACGTAGCCGTCGTCGGAGAGCACCACGCCGGATCCGGTGCCGGCCGCCGAGCTGGCCGAGACCGAGATGGTGACCACCGAGGGCGAGGCCTTGGCGGCGACCGCGGTGACCACGTTCGCGTCGTCGGGGTTGTTGACGGTGATGCTGGTGGGGCTCGAGGCGGTGGAGCTGGTGCTGCCGCCGTTCTGGCTCACGACCCAGGCGGTGACACCGGCGCCGGACGCGCCACCGATCAGGGCGCCGATGGCGAGGGCGGCCACGAGCGCGACGCCGCCGCGGCGCTTCTTCGGAGTCTTGGGGGCCGTGGCCTGGTTGGCGTAGGCACCGGATGCGGCGTAGAGCGCCGAGTTGAAGTTCGGGTCGGGCACGGCGCCGTAGGGCTGGGTGCCGTTCGGCGGGGTGCCGAAGGAGCCGCCGCCGTAGTTGGCGACGGGGGCCTGGGGGGCCGCCTGGCCGTGCGGGGCCTGCTGCGCGACGGGCTGCTGCGGTGCGGTCGGCGGGTAGTACGGGGCCGGCGCCTGGTACTGCGGGGCGGCGGGCTGCACGGGAGGCTGCGCCACGGGCTGCTCGGCGGCGGGGTAGGCCGGGGGGACGACCGCGGTGGTGGCGTCGTTGCCGGAGGTGGGGGTGCTGGAGGCGGGGGTGACCGGCGCGACCGGCTCGGCGATCGGAGTGGTCTCCGCGGTCGCGGCAGGCGCGACGGGGGTGGTCTCGGCGACGGGGGTGGTCTCGGCGACGGGCGCGTCGATGCGCTCGGTCGCGGCCGTACCCTCGGACGAGGCGTCGTGCTGTGCGCCCTCGGCGTCCGCGGGAGTGCCGTCGTGGTTCTCGGTGCTCTCTGACATGGGTTGGTGCTCCTTCCAAGCACTCGCAAGCATCCTCACCGAAGCTGAGGGTTCTCTATGGACGGGCTGTACGCAGTCTGCCGTCTGCTTATGACTCAGCCCTCAAAGCCCGACGCAGCCCGGGGCACTAAGTTGGAACCCGGACCGACCCGACCGGAGCGGACCGACCCGAGGAGCACCAGAACATGACGATCAGCGGATCCTGGCAGCGCACCGCGCGCGGAGCAGGCCTGCTCACGCCCGACGGGCGCATCGCCTCCACCATCTTCGCCGAGATGAGCGGCCTGGCGAATTCCACCGGGGCCATCAACCTGGGCCAGGGCTTCCCCGACGAGGACGGCCCGCACGAGGTGCTCGACGCCGCCCGCCGCGCGATCGCCGACGGCGTGAACCAGTATCCACCGGGAATCGGCATGCCCGTGCTGCGCGAGGCGATCGCCGCGCACCAGCAGCGCTTCTACGGCATCGGCGCCGACCCCGACCGCGAGGTGCTCGTCACGGCCGGCGCCACCGAGGCGCTCGCCGCGACCATCCTGGCGCTGGTCGACGACGGCGATGAGGTGGTGACCCTCGAGCCCTTCTACGACGCCTACGGCGGACTGATCTCGCTGGCCCGTGGTGTGCACAAGACCGTGCCGCTGCGCCGCCCCGACCTGCTGCCCGACCACGACGAGCTGCGCGCCGCCGTGACCGACCGCACCCGCATCATCCTGATCAACAACCCGCACAACCCCACGGGCACGGTGCTCCCGCTGGAGACGCTCGAGCTGGTGGTCGAGCTCGCGCACGAGCACGACGCGATCATCATCACCGACGAGGTGTACGAGCACCTCACCTTCGGCGTCGGCCACATCCCCGTGGCGAGCCTGCCGGGCGCGCGGGAGCGCACGGTCACCATCTCCTCGGCCGGCAAGACGTTCAGCACCACCGGCTGGAAGATCGGCTGGATCGTCTCGACCCCCGAGCTGGTGACGGCCGTCCTGGCCGTGAAGCAGTTCCTCACCTATGTGAACGGTGCGCCGTTCCAGCCCGCCGTGGCGCTGGGGCTCGGCCTGCCCGACTCCTTCTTCGAGGGCATCGCCTCAACCCTCGAGGCGAAGCGCGATCTGCTCTCCCAGGGGCTGGTGAAGGCCGGCTTCGACGTCACCATCCCTCAGGGCACCTACTTCGTGGTGGCGGATGCCGCCCCGCTCGGGTACCCGGATGCCGCGACCCTGTGCCGCGAGCTCCCGGCCCTGGCCGGCGTGGTCGGCGTGCCCATCAGCGCCTTCTGCCACGACGAGCTGGCCGCGGAGTACTCCTCCCTCGTGCGCTTCGCCTTCTGCAAGA
Source organism: Herbiconiux dendrobii (assembly GCF_052048175.1). NCBI lineage: Bacteria > Bacillati > Actinomycetota > Actinomycetes > Micrococcales > Microbacteriaceae > Herbiconiux > Herbiconiux dendrobii. The sequence goes on from NZ_JBLZQV010000008.1 coordinate 85,025, forward strand.
AGACCGACGTGCTCGAGCGGGCCGCCGCGCAGCTCTCCCGCCTCTCCCGCTAGACCGGCTCGACGCGGAAGCGGCGGAGGGCGAGCGCAGGGTTGACCTGTCGCACCTCGTCGATGCGGCGGGGGTCGACCCAGGCCACCGCGACGTCTTCACGCTCGGCGAGGGAGGCGATGGTGACGCCCATCGGGTCGACGACGAGGCTCGCGCCGACGCCGATCGGCGGGGTCTGGTCGGCCGCGGCCACGTAGATGGTGTTCTCGAGGGCCCTCGCCGTGACGAGGCTTCGCCAGTGGTGCTCCTTGAGCGGGCCGCGCACCCACTCGGCCGGCACCGCGATGAGGTCGGCGCCGGCGTCGACGAGACGGCGGGACACCTCGGGGAACCGGATGTCGTAACAGGTCTGCATCCCGACGGTCACACCCAGGATCGAGAAGGTCTGTGGCTCCTCGATCTCGGCCGCCTCCACCCAGTCGCTCTCCCGCCCGCCGAAGGCGTCGTAGAGGTGCAGCTTGCCGTAGCTCGCGACCAGGCCCTCGACCGGCGAGACGGCCACCAGGAGGTTGCGGAAACGGCGCTCGTCGGTACCGCGGGCGACCAGCCCGGCGATCAGGTGTACGTCGAGCTCGGTGGCGAGTTCGGCCAGTGCGGTGACGAAAGGGCCGCCCAGGTCTTCGGCGTTCTCCACCAGAGCGGGGCCCAGCGGATCGACGAAGTACGAGGAGTACTCGGGGAAGACGACGAGGGATGCGCCGCGTGCCACAGCAGTGCGGGCCAGACGGGCGATCGTGGCGAGATTGGCGGCCTTGTCGGGGCCAGGCGCGAACTGCGCGACGGCGACCCCGAATCCGGGCTCCCCGCGCACGGCCTCGTCCGGAACGATCTCGCCCTGCACCACGTCGCCGGGCTCGCTCCGCAGGATCTCCTGATGTTCGGTCATCGTGCTGCTCCCTCGCTCACAGTCCCAAGCTCACAGTCGCACGCTCACAGTCGTGCCATCGCCTTGATCGCGCGACGCTCGTCCATGGCCGCATACCCCTCGGGAAGCTGCTCGAAGCCGACCTCGAGGTCGAACACCTTCCCGGGCAGGATGCTCCCGGCCAGCACGTCGTCGAGCAGCTCGGGAATGTAGGCCCGCACGGGCGCGATTCCCCCGCCGAGGCCCACGTTGTTGTAGAAGGCGATCGAGAGCGGCAATTCGGCGTCGTGCGGCACGCCCACGAAGCCGACGCGCGACCCGGGCCGGGCGATCGCGAACGCCGTGTTGAGCGACTCGCCGGTGCCCACGCACTCGAGCGTCGCATCCGCCCCGAGTCCGCCGGTGAGTTCGAGCACGGCCTCCACGGCCGCCTCGCCGCGCTCCTCGATCAGGTCGGTGGCCCCGAACTCCGTGGCCAGCGCCTGCCGGGCCGGGTTGCGGCTGAGGGCCAGGATGCGCTCGGCACCGAGCCGGCGGGCCGCCAGCACCCCGCTGAGCCCCACGGCGCCGTCGCCCACCACCGCCACGACGGAGCCGGGCCGCACGCCCGCGCCCACAGCCGCGTGGTGGCCGGTGCCGCAGACGTCGCTGAGGGCCAGCAGGTGCGGGATGAGCGCGTCGTCGGGCCGCCCGCCGGGCACCACCACGAGCGTGCCGTCGGCCTGGGGCACGCGCACGTACTCCCCCTGGCCGCCGTCGACCCCGCCGGCACCCCAGTACCCGCCGTGCACGCACGAGGAGGTGATGCCGTTCCCGCAGTGCGCGCAGACGCCGTCGCTGTACATGAAGGGGGCGATCACGAAGTCGCCGACGCTCAGATGGCCGACGTCGGTGCCGATGGCCTCCACGACGCCCACGAACTCGTGGCCCACCCGCGACCCGGCCTTGCGAGGGGTCTCGCCCCGGTAGTACCAGAGGTCGGAGCCGCAGACGCAAGTGGCGACCACCCGCACGATCGCATCGGTGGAGTGCTCGATCTCGGGATCGGGAACGGTCTCGACCGACACGGATCGGACGTCGTGGAACAGCAGTGCGCGCATGCTGTCGACTTTACCGGCGGGCCAGGCACAGGCGCGCGTAGCCCGGAATGAGGGTGCTGCGCTGCGCGCGCCGTCCGACGATGCGCAGCGGGGCCTCGCGAGCCGCGTCGAGAACGGCGTTGAGGGTCACGCCGATCTGCGCCAGGGCGAGCGGGGCGCCCATGCAGAAGTGCGCGCCCGCGCCGAACCAGAGCTGCTTGAGCGAGGCGGCGGGATTGCCCACCGGGTCGAAGGATCCGGCCGCGCGGTCGGCCAGGAACGTCGCCAGCACCATCCGGTCGCCCGGTCCCACCCGCACCGGGCCGACGGTCGCCTCGGCGGCGACGCTGCGCAGCATGACGGGCGAGGGCGTGGTGACGCGCAGCCCTTCGGCCACGGCGGCATCGACCAGAGCGCGATCGTGCGCGAGCCGATCGAGCCAGCCCGTGTCGGCCAGCACCGCGACCAGGCGCGGGAGGTAGGAGACGAGCGTCTCGGTGCCGGTCAGCACGAAGGCGCCGACCGCGCCCATCGCCTCGTCTTCGCCGAGACCGAGCTCGCGCATCCGGCCCGGCACGGTGTCACCGCCCGCCCTGTAGGCCGCCCGGGCGTGCCGGGTGAGCTCGTCGAGCACCTCGCGCGCCTGCGCGACCTGCGCCGGTGTGAAGCCCGGCCGGGTGAGCCGCACGAAGCCGGTGATCGCCGAGATGCGAGCGAAGAGCTCCTCCCCCACGACCTCGCGGTCCAGGCCCACCAGGCGGCTGATGACCTGCCCGGCGTACTCGCGCACCTCGGCCACCAGGTCCACCGTCTCGCCCGCGACCAGCCGCCCGGTCAGCGCGCGGGCCTGGCCGCCGATCGTGCCCTCGGTGAGAGCGGAGACGAAGGCGGGCGCGAACAGGGGGCCGATCCGCCGTCGGAGCGCCGCGTGATCGACGCCCTCCATGTTCAGCAGCACCGCGGGGCCGAGCACGGGCGTCCAGAGATCGGCGGGCGACCCCGGGCCCGTCTTGGTGAAGCGGGCGGTGTCCAGCAGCACGCCGCGCAGCAGCGCCGCATCCGTCACCACCACACCCACGCCGGGCACCCGCAGCACCGGCCGTCGGATGCGCGCGAGCAGCGGGTAGGCCAGCGGATGCGCGGCCCGCTGCACGCGCTCCTCCCAGCGGCGCTCGGCACCGCGGGGCGCGGGCGGCGGCGCGGCCGCGCCCGGCGCATCCGGAGTCGCCGGGGCGAGGCTCACAGCCGCACCACCATGGCGCCGAGCGAGATGCCGCCCGCCAGACCCACCAGCGCGATCAGGCTGCCGGGCCCGACGAGCCCCCGCTCCCTCGCCCGCAGCAGTTGCAGCGGCAGGCTGACGGAGGCGAGGTTTCCGTGCTCGGCCACGGTCAGCACGGTGCGCGCCGGATCGACGCCCAGCACCTCGACGATGCTGTCGTGGTACGACGCGGCGACCTGGTGCACGGCCACGAAGTCGAGTTCGCCGATGTCGTGGCCGAGACCCGTGACGAGGTCGCGCACGAGGCCCACGCCGAGTTCACGGAAGGCGCTCTGCAGGGCGGCGCCGTCCATGTCGAAGTAGCTACCGCCCTCGGCGTGCGGGTTCACCGAGCCGCCGGTGGGCAGCGTGCCGACCGCCCAGTGCTCGGAGTGCGCCACGAAACGGCTGCCGAGGAGGCCGGCGGGCGGCTCGCACCCCGGATGCGGCAGGGAGTCCGGCTGCATCGCGGCCTCCGGATGCGGCACGCGCTCCAGCAGCACCGCCGCCCCGCCGTCGCTCATCGTGTACCCGGCGAACGAGCGCAGGAACTGCTCGGGGCTCTCGAGCCGCCAGCGCACCGCGTGGGAGGGCTGCTCACCGCTGACGATGAGCACCCGGCGGTACTGGCCGGCCGCGATCAGGGCATCCGCCACCTGCATCGCGTTGAGCACGCTGTTGCAGGCGTTCTTGACGTCCATCACGGGGCAGCCGAGGCCGAGCTTCGCCGAGACGATGTGGCTGGTGGCGGGCTCGATCATGTCTTGGCTCGCGGAGGCGAACAGCAGCAGGTCGACCGGGCCGGGCGACTCGGCGAGCACCCGGCGGCCGGCCTCGGCGGCGAGGTCGGAGGTGTTCCACCCCTCGGGGCGCAGGTGCACGCGTTCGACGCCGGTGAGTCGGGCGATCAGCCCGGTGGGCGGCTTCAGGCCCGGGTTGAGATCGCGCAGACGCGCCTCGGTCTCCGCCGTCGTGCGCGTCTCGGGAGGCAGGTAGACGGCGATCCCGGCGATGCGCGACATCGGCAGATCCGTCCGGTGCATCGCGGGACCCCGTTCGGAGCGCAGGATCGGCGGGGCGTCGAGGTGCACGCTCATCCGAGTCCCTCCGCTCGCGCCTCGGCCACGACGCGCTCGAGGTTCTCGGCCACGACGCGCTCGAGCCCCTCGGCCACCGTCACCGCGGGCGCGCCGAGCAGCTCGCGGCACAGCCGGGCGTCGAAGGTCTTGGTGAAGGCGTACACGATCACCGAGTATCTCGTGATCGGCGGTTCGCTGCCCGGCCGCAGCATCCGCCACGCCGCTTCGACCACCGTGGCCGCCCACAGCGCACCCCGGCGGGACACCGTGCGGCGGGGCAGCGCGACCCCGATCCGCTCCAGCAGGCCGAACACGGTCGGCTGCAGCGCCACCGGCTCGCCGTTGGTGACGGTCAGCGTGCGACGGTTCAGCGCGGGGCTGGTCAGCGCGGTCACCAGATGCTCGACCAGGGTGTCGATCACCACCAGATCCGACAGCACCGCACCCGACCGTGGCGGCCGGATACGGGGAAGCCGGCCCGCCCGGGCGGCCGTCACGAATCGGGGCAGCAGGGTGGTGTCGCCCGGCCCGAACACCGCTCGCGGCCGTAGCACCACCCACTCACCCGGGTACTGCTCCACCAGCCGCTCGGCCGCCCGTTTGGACGCGGCGTAGGCGTTGACGAACGGCCCGTCGGCGGGCGCGTCGTCGGGCACCATCGCCTGGTCGCGGGCCCGGTAGAGAACGGATGCCGTGGAGATGAACACGAGTCGCGGCGGGCGGGGCAGCGAGCGGGCGTAGTCGAGCACGGCGCGGGTGGTGTCGACGTTGGCGCGCTCGAACTCGGCGCGGCTCCCCCACGGCGAGCTGTGCGCGGCGGCGTGCACGATCACGGCCGGGCCGCCGGACGCACCCGGATGCGCGCCCGCCCAGGCCGCGCCGAGGGCACGGGCCGCATCCGGAGCCGCCAGGTCGACCGCGCGGTAGCAGGGGTCGTCGATCGCCCGGCGTCCGATCCCGAGCGGCGCGAAGGCGGAGTCGCCCGTCAGCCTGCGGAGCAGGGCCCCACCGACGAAGCCCGACGCGCCCGTCACGAGCACCGCCACGGGGTGCGCCGACCGCGGGCACCCCGGCTGCGCGCCCGCGCCAGGGTCCGGTTCCGCGCCTGCGCGCGGCATCCGCTCGCCGCTCACCGCGCGCCCTCCTCGTGCACGATCCGCCGCACCTTCACCCCGGGCTCGGGCTCCGTCCAGTCGTCGAGCACTACTGTTGCACGGCATTCGTAGCGCTCGAACAACGCCTCGAGCGCGGCCACGGCCCGCGAGGCGCCGTCGTCGGCCGATACGTCGAGCGCGAGATGCACGTCGAGGCCGCGCTGACGGATGCGCCAATCGGCATACGACTCCGAACCGAGCATGAGAGCCTGGCGCACGGCATCCGGGAACACGTCCACCAGGCGGCGGCCGTCGAGGTGGGGCAGCCGGAGCACGGCGTCGTGGCGGCCGTCGACCGCCGCGATCACCGCTGTCACCCGCCCACAGGCGCAGCGTTCGGGTGCGGCGCGATCGACCCGCAGAACGTCGTCGAGGCGGTACCGGGCGATGACCTGGGTGCGCCGGTCGAAGTCGGTCACCAGCGGGGTGAAGCGGGTGTGCTGCTCGTCGAGCCACTCCCGCTCGATGTGCACCGACTCCTCGTTCAGGTGCAGCGCCCCGGCCTCGCAGGTGAGGGCGAGCAGCCCCTCGGTCGCCTGGTACACCTGGCGCAGCGGCGCATCCCAGACGCTCCGGATCAAGGCGGCCGTGTCGGGCTCGAGCACCTCCGCCACGGAGATCACCAGCCCGGGAGCGAGCGCGGAAGCGGGCGCGTCGTCGCCGTCGCCGGCCAGCGCGAGCGCGCGCAGCACCGAGGCGGGCGCCACGAGGATGTCGGGGCCGTGGCCCGCGGCGGCCAGTCGTGCGAGGTCACGGCGATGCACCTCGAGCGGCTCCGTGAGGTCGAAGAAGCCGAACCGCACCCGCGAGCTCGCCACCGACTCGTAGAGGTTGCCGCCCGCGCGCAGGAAGAAGGCGATGCGCAGCGGCGGGCGCCACGGGAGCACGAGGCGGGCGAGCATCGGCCCGGTCAGCGTGCGGCCGAGCACGGTGCCGGCCCAGAGCATCCGCTCGCGCGGGCTCACCAGGAACGCACCGCGCCGCCCCGAGGTGCCGCTGGAGAGCCCGACGGTCACGTCGCCGGCCACGACCGGCCGGAAGTCGCGGGTGTGCTCGGCCTCGAGCGCCACGCCGAGGGCGTCGGCGAGCCGTACTCCCCGCGTGTTGAGCGCGTCGAAGTGCTCGAGCAGCACGCTCTTGTCGACCACGGGCAAGGCCTCGAGCCGTCGGGCACGCCGCGGCGTGGCCGAGGTGCGCTCGGCGTAGAAGGGCGCCCGCGGCAGGTCACGCGCCAGAAAGCTCCGGATGCGCCGCCTCTGCCACGCGTCCAGTAGGGCCCGCGAGCGGAAGCGATACCCCCACCGCGCACGCACGAAGCGCACGAGCAGCAGCCCGACCAGCGCGCGGTCGCGGGCGCCGCCCCGGGCGCTGTCTCCCATCGGCGGCCGAGTCACCCCGCCAGGATACGCGGCCGGTGCGAGCCCGAGGGCACGGGAGACGGTGCCGCAGCCTCTTAGACTGGCGGCATGGCGGCGATCATCGGACACATCCTGCCGCTCGCGCTCGGCGTGGCGCTGAGTTCGGTGCCGATCGTGGTGATGGTGCTCATCCTGCTCTCGCCCCGCGGCCGCTGGTCGAGTCTGACCTACCTGATCGGCGCCACGGTCGGCCTGATCGGCCTGACGGCGTTGTTCACCGCCATCGCCTCGTTGCTGCCGCCGGTCTCCACCGATCAGAAGAGCCCGCTGTTCGCGACGATCGAGCTGGTGCTCGGCGCCGCTCTGCTCGTGATGGCCTCGATCCGCTGGCGCTCCGCGCGCCGCCGCCGCCACCGCGAGGCCGCAGCCTTGCCGCCGGCCGGCACGAGCGAGGCCGACGACCTGGCGGCGTTGGCCGCCGATCGTACCGAGGGCCCGCCCGCCTGGATGACCAAGGTCACGAGCCTCGGGCCGATCCCTTCGCTGGGCGTGGGCTTCGTGCTCATGCTGCGACCCAAGAACCTGCTGCTCACCATCACCGCGGGTGTGGCGATCGCGGCGGGCAACGTGCCGCTCGGCTCGACGGTGGTGGCCATCGCGATCTTCGTGGTGCTCGGCATCTCGACGCTCGCCGCTCCCATCATCGTCGCCGTGGCCGATCCGGCCCGGATGCGCAGACCGCTCGAGGAAACCCGCGTCTGGATCGAAGGCAACAGCGCCACCGTCACGACTCTCGTGCTGCTCGTGCTCGGCACTGTGATCATCGGCAGCGGCCTGGCCCGGTTCTGAACAGCTGTCCCGTTTCCTCGAGGATTCTTCATTATCGAGCCGGATTCGGCTAAGGTGCATTCCACCCGCAGAGCCGCGGGTCTCTCACGAAAGCGCCCTCGATGCCCCGAACCCACAGTCCCCGAACCCGCAGTCCCCGAACCCGCAGTCCCCGGCCCCGATCGGCCGGCGTCATCCTCACGGCCGCAGTGGCCGCCGCCACGGTCACCGGCACCCTCGCCCTCGCCGCGCCCGCGCAGGCCCTGCCGCCGGGCGACGCCCCCGGTGCGCCCGGGGTCGCCGCCACCTGGACCAGTGGCCAGAAGCAGGGCCTCGGCACCGCCACCTCGCTCGACTCGAAGGTCTGGTACACGCTCGGCGCCGGCACGGCCACCGAAATCTTCTACCCCAGCATCGACCGGCCGCAGACGACGGATCTGCAGTTCATCGTCACCGACGGCAGCTCGCGCACGAGCGTCGAACGCGACGACACCACCCATCAGATCGTGCTGGCCGATCCGCACGCTCTGGAATACCGCCAGGTCGACACGGCGAAAGACGGCTCCTACCGCATCTCCAAGACCTACATCACCGATTCCTCACGAGCCTCGGTGCTCATCGCCACCCGGTTCGAGCAGCTGAGCGGCACCACCCCGCTGCACCTGTTCGTGCTCTTCAACCCGTCCATCGACGGCAACGGCAACGACGACACCGGCTCGGTCTCCGGGCCGGCCTCGGCCCCGGTACTCACCGCCACCGGGGGTGGCAGCACCACCTCGGCCCTGGCCTCCTCGGTGCCGTTCGGCTCCGTCTCCAACGGCTACAGCGGATCGGCCAGCGACGGCTTCGTGCAGCTGCGCGACGCCCACACACTCTCCAGCCGGTACCCCACCGCGTCGACGCCGGGCAATGTGGTGCAGACCGCCGAGATCCCGGTGGCCCGCGACACGACCTTCGCCCTGGGGCTCTCGTTCGGCACGAGCGCCGCAGCCGCGGTGTCGACGGTGCAGGCCTCGCTCTCCGCCGGCTTCGGCGACCGCGAGATCGCCTACCGCACCGGATGGCAGAGCTGGTTCTCCACCCTCAAGCCCGACCCCTCGAGCGTGACGCGCGACCCCGAGCTGCAGAAGCAGTACGACGTGGCCCTGATGGCCATGAGCGCGCACGAGGACAAGACCCACCGCGGCGCGTTCGCCGCCTCGCTCTCCACCCCCTGGGGGCAGGCCAACAGCGGATCCACGCCCGGCTACCACGCCGTCTGGGCCCGAGACCTCTACAACACCGCGTCGGCGCTGCTCGTGGCAGGCGATCGCGCGGCGGCCACCCGGGCGCTCGACTACATCCTCACCGTGCAGGAGAGGGCCGACGGCTCCATCCCGCACAACTCGATGGCCGACGGCTCGAGCACCGGCCTCGACGGCCTGCAGTACGACGAGTTCGCCTTCCCGGCCGTGCTGGCCGGCCGACTGGGGGCGACGGATGCGTCCCGCTGGGTGAAGATCAAGCTCACGATGGACTACCTGGTCTCCCACGGCCCGTCCACCCCGCAGGAGCGCTGGGAAGAGCAGTCCGGGTACTCACCGTCCACGATCGCGGCCGAGATCGCCGGGCTGGTCAGCGCCGCCGACATCGCCCGGATCAACGGCGACACCGCCTCCGCGAAGCGCTACCTCGACACCGCCGACCTCTGGCAGGCGAGCATCGAGTCGTGGACGGTGACGCACACCGGCACGATCGCCACACCGCACTACGAGCGGATCGACCCGATCGGGCAGCCCGACACCGGCTCGGTCGTGAACGACACCAACGGCGCCGGCTCGAAAGACGCGCGCGACCTGATCGACGCCGGCTTCCTCGAGCTCACCTCGCTCGGCGTGAAGCCGGCCGACGACCTCGTCGTGGCGGCATCGGTGGGCGTGGTGGACTCCACGCTCAAGACCACGACGCCGTCCGGCCCGGCGTGGTACCGCTACAACCAAGACGGCTACGGCGAGCACGCCGATGGATCGCCCTTCAACGGCACCGCCGGGGGCATCGGCCGGCCCTGGCCGGTGCTCACGGGCGAGCGCGGCCAGTACGAGGTGGCGAACGGCCGCGACGGCGCGCCCTACCTCGCCTCGATGGCCGCGGCGGCGAACGAGGGGTACCTGATCCCCGAGCAGGTGTGGGACTCCGCAGCGCTCGGCCACTTCACCCCGGGCGAAGCCACCGACTCGGCCGCCCCGCTGGCCTGGGCGATGGCGAAGTACGTGCTGCTGGCCAACTCGATCAGTGCCGGCCGGAACGTCGAGACCCCGGCCCTGGTGTCCGCTCGGTACGCCGGTGCCATCGACACCACCTTCACCGAGCGCGCCAGCACGGTGTGGGGCGAGAACGTGTTCGTGGTCGGTAGCATCCCGGCGCTCGGCAACTGGGATCCGGCGAAGGCCATCCGCCTCTCCAGCGCCGGCTACCCCGACTGGTCGGTTCGCGTGAGCCTGCCGGCCGGCACCGCGATCGAGTACAAGTTCATCAAGGTCGACGGGGCCGGCAAGGTCGTCTGGGAGTCCGGCAGCAACCGCCAGAACACCCTGCCCACCTCCGGCGACATCACGTACACGAGCAGCTGGAAGTGAGAACGACGAAGGGCCCGTCCGGCGCGAACCGGGCGGGCCCTTCGGCTGTCTCCGCTAGGCGGAGTGCTGGTCGCGCGTCGGTGCGGCCGTCGCGCTCGCACCCTCACGCCGGCGCAGCACCGTCACGATGACTCCCGCGCCGAGCATCAGCACGGCGATCGGCAGCACCAGCAGCGGGTCGATCGGCGCCGATCCGGAGCCCGTCGCAGCCAGCTCCGACCCGGGGCCGGAACCGGCCGGAGCCGCGGCACCCGGACCGGTCGTCGGCGCCGGAGTCGGCCCCGGTGTGGCCGTCGGCGTCGGGACGACCGGCGGCAGCACGCCGTTGATCGCCGAGGTGTCGTTCGCAAGCGATCCGGTGACCGAGGCGATGGCGCCGACCATGATGCCGAGCGCCTCGGGGTTGACGTTCGTGATGTCGTCGGCGGCCGAGTGGTAGTTCGGGTCGTGCGTGATGCCGGCCGTGCCGCCGAACAGCGCCACCTCCTCCTCGGTCTTCACGTCATCCGCTCCGGTGAACAGGCCCGAGGCCGGCACTCCATAGGTGATGAAGGCGTCGTAGTCGCTGCGGGCGTCGAAGGCCGTGTCGATCCACGGCTGACCCGAGGCGTCGAAGTAGTCGGTGAGCGCCTTCTCGGTGGCGATCGACCCCTCCGGCACCTCGACCGGCGCCTCATACGTCGACTGGTCGGCGTCGTACACGCTGATCACGTAGTTCGGCGAGGCGACCATGTCGAAGTTGAGGTAGGTCGCGATCTCGTCGAGCACCACCGGGTCGTTCTCGGCCAGGTCTTCGACGTAGTGGGTCGAGCCGACCAGGCCCACCTCCTCGGCGCCCCACCAGGCGAAGCGCACCTGATTGTTCAGCGGGCCGGACGCGGCCAGCTGCACCGCGGTCTCGAGGATGGCGGCCGATCCGCTGCCGTTGTCGTTGATGCCGGGACCCTCGGGCACCGAGTCGAGGTGCGCCCCCAGCATGACCACGTTCGTCGGGTCGCCCGTGGGCGTCTCGGCGATGATGTTGAAGGTGTCGACCGTGGTGGTGGTCTCCTGCAGCTGCAGGTCGACGGTGACCGGATCGCCCGCCTCGAGCGCGGCCAGCACGGCGGCGCCCTCGCTCTGGGTGATGCCGACCGAGGGCACGAACTCGGGCGACTGCTCGCCCAACGTGCCACTCAGCGGCCCGTCCTCGTTGTTGTAGACCAGGATCGCTACGGCACCGGCCTCGGCGGCCGCGAGCGACTTCTCGGAGAAGGCGCAGACGCCACGGCTCACCACGGCGACCGTGCCGGTGGCGTCCGTGCCGCCCCATTCGGCGGCGTCGCAGCCGGTGGGCGTGACCGGGACGCTGACCTCGGCGCCGACGATGCCCTCGGCCGGCGTGGCCGTCGTGCCCTCCATCGGGATTCGCTCGGGCTCGGCGGGCTCGCCCTCGGCCGGCGGCTCGAGGTCGGTGGTGGTGCCGAGCAACGTGATCGAGAAGGCGTCGATCACCTGCGTGGTGGCCTGGAAGTCCTGTCGCACCGGCGCGTAGCCGGCGTCGGTGAGCACCTGTTCGATGTACTCGCCGCTGGCCTCGTAGCCCGCGGTGCCGATCGCGCGGTTGCCGTCATTGGCCTCCGCGATCGACTGCAGGGCCTCGAGGTGGGCGGTGACTCCGGCGACGGTGACGCGGCTCTCGAGATCGTCGGGGTCCACGGCGAAGGCGGCTTGCGAACCCAGCCCCACGACGGCGGCGATCATCACCCCCGTTCCGGTACCGATCGCTGCGAGTCTCCGATGACGTCTGTGCACGTGGTTCTCCCCTTGCTCCGTGAACGTTTGTGGAAGAATACCCGCATTCGGGGGGCAGATCACAAGCCTTAACGCAATCGAAACAGCGCAGCATGCAGCCGTAACACGGCATCCGGATCGCCGTACACTCGAAGGCAGAGCCGGCCGGGAGGCGATCAACGGATGCGCGACGACGATCCCACGAAGATGAACACGCAGTCGTCGCTGACAACCTCCACGGGCACGATCTGGTTGGTGACCGGTGGCCTGATGACGGTCATCAGCGTGGTGCTGCTCTGGGCCATGCAACAGCTCGACTCACGGGGCGTCGCCCTGCTCGCCATCGTCGTCCTGCTGCTGCTCTACGTGGCGATGGTCGAGATCCGGCTGCTCGTGCGGCGGTTGCGCACGCGCCTGCTGCTGATGGCGGTGGTCTTCGGCGCCATCGCCCTGGTGGCACTGGCCGCCGTGGTCGCGATCGGCACGTCAGAGGCGTTCCCGGCCTGAGGCGGTTCGACGGCGCTTCCCGATATTGTGTAACAATTGCCGGATGCTGCCCGTCTTCGCCGTGCTCCTCGCCGCGATCGCGTTCGGCACCACCGGCACGGCCCAGGCGTTCGGGCCCACCGAGGCGGGTGCCGGGTCGGTGGGTGCGGCGCGCATCCTGATCGGCGGCGGCCTGCTCGGGGTCGTCGCGATCGTGCTGCGGCTCCGGTCGCCCACGCCTGCTGCGTCGCGAACCGGCCGGGCCTCGACGCGGCGCCTCCCCTCTTGGCTCCTGGTCGCCGTCGGCGCGCTCGGCGTGCTCGCCTACCAGCCCGCGTTCTTCGCCGGGACGAGCGCGAACGGGGTCGCGGTGGGCACGGTCGTGGCCCTCGGATCGGCGCCCGTGCTCACGGGCCTGCTCGACTGGGCGCTGCACCGGCGCTTCCCCGGCCGCCGCTGGCTGATCGCCACGGTCGTCGCCACGGCGGGCGTGACGCTGATCAGCGGCCTGCTGGGGAGCGGCGCCGAGGGCGGCTCGGGCTCCATCAGCCCGCCCGGCATCCTCGCCTCCCTCGGCGCCGGCGCCTCGTACGCCGTCTACACCCTCGCTGCGAAGGCGCTGCTGCAGCGCGGCTGGGGCGCCACCCCCACGATGGGCACCGTGTTCGGCGTGGCCGCGCTCGGCAGCATCCCGCTGCTGCTCGCGGGCGACGCCTCGTGGCTCACCACTCCCGAGGGCCTCGCGATGGCGCTCTGGCTCGGCGTGGTCACCACCGCCCTCGCCTACCTGCTGTTCGGCTGGGGACTCGCGCGCCTGCCGGCCGCCACGGTCTCCACGCTCACCCTCGCCGAACCGCTGACGGCGACCGTGCTCGGAACGCTCGTGCTCGGCGAGCTGCTCTCGGGTCAGGCGGTGGCGGGTCTGATCGTGCTCGCCGCGGGCCTGGTCATCCTGGCGCTCCCGGCTCGGAGTCGGCGGGCCGCCCTGGCCGGCGCATGATCAGGACGGCCGTCGCGTGACGATGAGGTGGGCCACCAGCGCGGTCCACCCGGTCTGGTGCGAGGCGCCGAGCCCCTGCCCGGTGTCGCCGTGGAAGTACTCGTAGAAGGCGATGTTGTGCCGCCACCGCGGATCCGTCGAGAGCAGCGGATAGCGGGCATCCGAGGGTCGTGGTCCGCCGCCTGCGGGCTCGACGAAGAGCGAGATCAGCCGCTTCGAGAGGTCGTCGGCGATCTCGCCGAAGCTGTGCTGCCGCCCCGATCCGGCCGGGTACTCGACCGTGTGCCGCTCCCCCAGGCTCGAGTCGTAGCCGCGCAGCGACTCGATGATCAGCACGTTCAGCGGGAACCACACCGGCCCGCGCCAGTTCGAGTTGCCGCCGAACAGTCCGGAGGTGGACTCCCCCGGTTCGTAGTCGACGACCGCCTCGACGCCGTCGACCTCCACCCGGAACGGATGCTCGCGATGCCAGGCGGAGATGCCCCGGATGCCGTGCGGCGAGAGCATCCCCTCGGGATCGAGCGCCTTCGCGAGCACCCGTTCGAGCCGTTCGGGCTCGACCAGGGCGAGCAGGCTCGTCACCTCGCCGCCCTCGTCCACGCTGCGCACCTGCACGAACTTCGCCAGCGAGGGGTTGCGCTCGAGGTACGCGAGCCCGCGCATCACGAACTCGGCGAGCCGCCCATCCTGCTCGCGCACGTACACCAGCGCGGCCGCCACGGGAACCAGGCCCACCAGTGAACGCACCTTCATCGGCACCACGCGCCCGTCGGCCAGGTGCAGCATGTCGTAGTAGAACGCATCCTCGTCGTCCCACAGCCCGGCGTCGTTGGCCGAGCCCGCGATGGCCAGGAAGTGCTCGAAGAACTTCGTCGCCACGTCTTGGTAGGCGAGGTCGTGGTCGCTCAGCAGCAGCGCGATGTCGAGCAGGTGCAGCGCGTAGGTCGCCATCCACGCCGTCGAGTCGGCCTGCTCGAGCACGCCCACCTCGGGTGGCAGCGTCGAGCGGTCCAGCGGCGCGATGTTGTCCAGGCCCATGAACCCGCCCTCGAACAGGTTGTTGTCGCCGTGGTCCTTATTGTTCGTCCACCAGGTGAAGTTCATCAGCAGCTTGTGGAAGGTGCGGCCGAGGAAGTGGAAGTCGCGCGATCCGTCGATCTCGAACACCCGCAGCGCCGCCCAGGCCGAGATGGGCGGGTTCACGTCGCCGAAGTCCCACTCGTAGGCCGGCAGCTGGCCGTTCGGATGCATGTACCACTCGCGCAGCATCAGCACGAGCTGCGCCTTGGCGAACTCGGGGTCGATGTGCGCCATCGTGACGCAGTGGAACGAGAGGTCCCAGGCGGCGAACCACGGGTACTCCCAGGGGTCGGGCATCAGGATGACGTCGTGACCGGAGAGGTGCCGCCAGTCGCCGTTGCGCACGCCCGGGCGCCCGGCGGGCGGCGGCGGGGAGGTGGGGTCGCCGTCGAGCCAGCGGCGCACGTCGAAGTGGTAGAACTGCTTCGACCAGGTGAGGCCGGCGAAGGCCTGGCGGGCGACGGCCTTCTCCTGGTCGCTCGCCTCGGTCGGGATGACACCGGCGTAGAACGCATCAGCCTCGGCCTCGCGGAGGGATCGCACGGCCTCGGCGTCCTCGAACGCCGACGCCGCCTCCGGGGCATCCTGAACCGCACTGAGACGCAGCCGGATGACACGCTGCTCCCCCGCCGGCACGGTCACGGCCTGGTGGAAGGCGGCCTTCGTGCCCTCCCGGTCCGGGTTGACAGTGGGCGCGCCGGTGATGACGTGGTCGTTGATGCCGTCTTTCGGATACGGCGTCTGCGATGTGGCGCCACCGAACAGCTTCGCGAGGTTGCTCTCGTTCTCGCAGAACAGCATCTCGACCGGGGAGTCGTCGTCCCCGAGCATCCGCAGCACCAGGTCGTCGGCGCCCGGCCGGTGCGCGAGCATGCCGCCGTCGTGGGCGCGAACGACGGGCTTCGGCGCCGGGTCGAGCTCCCACGACCACACGTTCCGGAACCAGAAGCTCGGCAGCACGTGCAGCGTCGCCGCGTCGGGCCCGGCGTTCTCGAGCGTGATCGTCATCGTGAGGTCGTGCGGGCCGGCCTTGGCGTAGTCGACGGTGACGACCCAGTAGTGGCCCTCGTCGAAGACGCCGGTGTCGACGAGCTCGAACTCGCCCTCGTCCTTCGAGCGGGATCCGTTCACCTCGATCAGCTGCTCGTAGGGGAACGCCGCCTGCGGGTAGTGGTAGCGCCAGCGCTGGAAGGAGTGCGTGGGGGTGCCGTCGAGGTACCACCAGTACTCTTTCGCGTCTTCGCCGTGGTTGCCCTCGGGGCCGGAGAGTCCGAACATCCGCTCTTTCAGGATGGGGTCGGCGCCGTTCCAGAGGGCGAGGCCCAGGCACCAGCTCTGGTCGCGGTCGCAGAAGCCGGCCATGCCGTCTTCGTTCCAGCGGTAGGCGCGGGAGCGGGCGTGGTCGTGCGGGAAGAAGCGCCAGGCATCGCCGTCGGCGCTGTAGTCCTCGCGCACCGTTCCCCAGGCGCGCTCGGCCAGGTAGGGCCCCCAGTCGCGCCAGTCACCGCCGGTGACCTTGCCGGTGCGGGAGGACTGCTCGTCCGCCTCGCTGAGGCGTCGGCGTTCGGCTCCGTGGTGCTCGGCTGCTGAGGTCACGCTCGCAGTCTAGGGCGCAGTCAGCCCTGCGCCAGGGCGTCTTCGAGCGCCACCCACGGAAGCATCGCGCACTTGATGCGGGTGATGTAGCGCGAGACGCCGCCGAGCGCGACCGCGTCGCCGAGCAGCTCCTCGTCGCCCTCGAGGGCGCCCTTGGACTGCATCAGCTCGCGGAACGCGCCGATCCGCTGCTCCAGCTCCTCGGCCGAGAGCTCGTCGACCAGGTCGGCCAGCAGCGAGGCCGAGGCCGTGGAGATGGAGCAGCCCTGGCCCTCCCAGCTGATCGAGGCGATCCGTCCCGCCTCGCCGCGATGCACGTTCAGGGTGACCTCGTCGCCGCAGGTGGGGTTGATCTGGTGCGAGGTTCCGGATGCCGCATCCCGCAGCCCGTAGCCGTGCTTCTCTTTGGCATGGTCGAGGATGACCTGCTGGTAGAGCCCTGCGAGCTCGCGCGAGGCCATCAGGCGACCCGGAAGAAGGATCGGACCTCGGCCACGGCCTCGATCGCCGCATCGACGTCGGCGTTCGTGTTGTAGAGGTAGGCGCTCGCGCGGGTGGTCGCGGTGATGCCGAAGCGGCGGTGCACGGGCTGGGCGCAGTGGTGGCCGACCCGCACAGCGATGCCGCGGTCGTCGAGGAACTGGCCCACGTCGTGCGCGTGCACCCCGTCGACCACGAAGCTGGCGAGACCGACCCGCTCGATGCCCTCGGCGCCCGCGGGCGCGCCGGCCGGGCCGAGCACGCGCACGCCCGGGATCGCGGAGAGCCCGTCGTAGAGGCGGCGGCCGAGGGTGGCCTCCCAGCCGTTGATCTGCGCCATGCCCACGGCGGAGAGGTAGTCGATCGCGTTCGCCAGGGCGATCGCCTGCGACACGCGCTGGGTGCCCGCCTCGAACCGCATGGGCGCGGGCAGGAACTCGGATTCGGTGAGCCCGACCGTGGTGATCATCGATCCGCCGGTGAGGAACGGCGGCAGCGCGTTCAGCAGCTCGGAGCGCCCGTAGAGCACGCCGACCCCGGTGGGCCCGAGCATCTTGTGGCCGGAGAAGACGGCGAAGTCGACGTCGAGCTCGCGCAGGTTCAGCGGCATGTGCGGGGCCGACTGGCAGGCGTCGAGCACCACGAGGGCACCGTGCGCGTGCGCGAGCGCGACCAGCTTGGCCACCGGGTTCACGGCACCGAGGACGTTGGAGACGTGCGCGAAGGCGACGACCTTCGTGCGCGGCCCGATCAGCTGCGCGGCCTCGTCGAGGCGGAGGCGCCCGTCGTCGTCGAGGCCGATCACCTTGAGCGTGGCACCCGTACGCAGGGCGAGCTCCTGCCAGGGCACGAGGTTCGCGTGGTGCTCGAGCTCGGTGACCACGATGTCGTCGCCCGCGCCCAGCCGGAACCGCTCGGCGGCCGCCCCGCCGCGCCCCGCGGTGGCGTTCGACATCCCGTACGCGATCAGGTTGATGCCCTCGGTGGCGTTGGAGGTCCAGACGATCTCGTCGTCCCCCGCCCCCACGAAGCGGGCCACCGTGGCGCGGGCGTTCTCGAACAGCTCGGTGGCCTCACCGGCGAGGGTGTGCGCGCCGCGGTGCACGGCCGCGTTGCTCTCCTCGTAGTAGGCCCGCTCGACGTCGATCACGCTCTGCGGTTTCTGCGAGGTGGCGCCGGAGTCGAGGTAGACCAGCGGATGCCCGTTCACCGACCGCGACAGGATCGGGAAGTCGGCGCGGATCCGTTCGACCTCCGCCTCCTCCAGTGTCGCCGAACTCATCGGGTGGTCCAGGTCGATCGGGTGGTCCAGGTCAATCGTCACAGCAGCCTCATACGTCGTTTTCGGTGTCCCTCCATTAGATCACCGTCGTCCGACCCCGATGTCGCCGTGGACGGGCGATCGAGCAGTTTCGGAGAAGACCTGAGCGGGGCTGCTCGCTACATTTGAAGCCAGAGCCGCACTCGCGGGTCGTGGAAGGACTGCATCATGTCGTACGTCGTGGACTTCGTCACCGTGTCCCCGGTCGGGCTGGAGTCGTCGCCCGTGGTCGACGCCCTCGCCGGTCTCCGCGCCAACGAGGCGCGCTACTTCAAGAACAAGTACGACCACGTGTTCACCACGGAACCCGCGAGCGAGGCCGGGGACATCATCGAATGGGTGCACGGCATCATGAAGGACGAACGCGATCTCGTGATCGCCTCCACGCCGCTGGAGGCGACCGAGTTCGTGGTGGAGGGCACCCGCTGGTCGTACGTGTTCTACGAGAGCGGCCTCTCGATCAACGTGCTGTACAGCCTGGAGGACGGGGGCAAGCGCGCGGTCGGCTTCAAGCTCTCCGACGGCATGGAGGTGCCCGAGGAGCTCGCCGACAAATTCAAGTTCGCGCGCCAGAAGTCCAAGCTCGCCGGCACGATCCGCGGTTCCTACTTCGTGATCAAGAAGGAGCACTGACTTTTCGGCCCACCAGGGCGGCCTTGAGGAACGGCGCCGTCAGGCTCGCCGTGTCGGCGGCGACCTCCTCCGGCGTGCCCTCGGCGATCACCTGCCCGCCGGCATCCCCCGCTCCCGGTCCGAGGTCGATGACCCAGTCGGCTTCGGCGACCACGCGCATGTCGTGCTCGACGACGATGACGGTGTTGCCGCCGTCGACGAGTCGCTGCAGGTGCCCGATCAGACGATCGGAATCGGCCGGATGCAGTCCGGATGTCGGCTCGTCGAGCAGGTAGAGGGTGTCGCCGCGCTGGGCACGGCGGAGTTCGGACGCCAGCTTGACGCGTTGCGCCTCACCGCCGGAGAGCTCCGTGGCCGACTGGCCGAGGGAGATGTAGCCGAGACCGACGTCCAGGAGCGCGTCGAGATGCTGCAGCACCTCGGTGTCGCCGTCGAAGAACTCGCGCGCGTCGCCCACACTCATCGCGAGCACGTCGGCGACGGTCTTGCCACGCAGCCGGATCTCCAGCGTCTCGGCGTTGTACCGCGTGCCCGCGCAGGCGGTACACGGCGCGTGCACGGTGGGCAGGAACAGCAGCTCGACCTCGATCATGCCCTCGCCCTTGCAGACGGGACACCGGCCGCTCGGGAGGTTGAACGAGAACCGGCTGGCGCCGTAATGGCGCCGGCGCGCTTCGGGCACGGCGGCGAAGCGGCTGCGGATCTGGTCGAAGACGCCCGTGTAGGTGGCCACGTTCGAGCGCGGGGTGCGTCCGATCGGCTTCTGCGTCACCTGCACGATCCGGCGGAGGCGATCCGCCGGCCCTGAGGCGTGGCCGGAGGTCGTCGTCGGCGACCCGGAGACCAGCGGATCCTCCAGGGCCGGCTCCGCATCCGCCTCGACCTCGTCGGCGACGCTGGAGAGGTCGGCACGCAGGAGGTCGGGGATGCCGTGGTTGATCAGCGTCGACTTGCCGGACCCGGACACACCGGTGATGGCCGTGAAGGCCCCCAGGGGGAAGGCCACCGAGACATCCGCCAGGTTGTTCCGCCTGACATCGCGAAGGACGAGTTGCGCGTCACCGCTGCGACGCCGACGCTCCCCGGCCGGTGCCGCCTCCGGGCCCGGGTCGCCGAAGAGGTAGCGGCGGGTGACGGATGCCTCCACCTCGCGGAGACCCTCGATCCGGCCGGAGTAGACGACGGTGCCCCCGGCCGTGCCCGCCCCGGGACCGATGTCGACGATCCAGTCCGCCTCCCGGATGACGTCGAGCGAGTGCTCGACGTAGAAGACCGTGTTGCCCGAGTCGCGGAGGCTCCGGAGGATGCGCAGCAGCGCCTCGGTGTCGGCGGGGTGGAGCCCGGCCGACGGTTCGTCGAGCACGAACACCACACCGAACAGGCGCGAGAGCACCTGGGTCGCCAGCCGCATCCGCTGGAGCTCCCCCGACGACAGTGTCATCGTCGTGCGATCGAGGGTGAGATAGCCGAGACCGAGGTCGATGATCGGCGACAGCCGGCCCAGCAGTTCGGAGGCGAGGCGCTGGGCGGCGAGCCGCTTCTCCGGAGCGAGCTCCGGCTGCTCACCGCCTCCATCGCCCTGCGGCGCCGATCGCCACCCCGGGAGCAGCACGGCCTCCATCAGGCGGGCGACCTCACCCAGCGGCATCGACGAGATCTCGGTGATGTCGGCGCCCTCGAAGGTGACGGCCAGGGCTTCCGGCTTGAGCCGCTTGCCGTGACAGGCCGGGCACCGCACACTGACCATGAACTCGGCGGCCCGCTGGCGCATCCGCGCACTCTTGGAGTTCGCGAAGGTGTCGAGCACGTAGCGCTTGACGCCGAGGAACGTGCTCATGTACCTCGGGTCCTCCCCCGCGGCCACCGCCTTCCGCACCTCGCTGGGCGAGCGGTCGGTGAACACGGGCACCTGCGGCGACTCCTCGGTGAAGAGCACCCAGTCCCGTCGGTCACGAGGGATGTCCCGCCAGGGCACGTCGATGTCGTAGCCGAGCGAGATCAGGCTGTCCTGGAGCTGCTTGCCGTGCCAGGCGGTCGGCCAGGCCGCCAGGGCCCGGTCGCGGATCGACAGCGAGTCGTCGGGCACCATCAGGTCTTCGGGCACGTCGTAGATGCGACCGAGGCCGTGGCAGGCCGGGCAGGCGCCCTGCACGGTGTTCGTCGAGAAGTCCTCCGCCAGCAGCATCGGTGCCCCGGCCGGGTAGGTCCCCACCCGGGAGAACAGCATGCGCACGACGTTCGCGACCGTCGTCGCACTGCCGACCGTCGAGCGCGCGCTGCCGCCCGTGCGACGCTGGGGAAGAGCCACCGCGGGCGGCAGACCGTCGATCGAATCCACGTCGGGCGCGCCCACCTGGTCGATGAGGCGCCGCGCGTAGGGGGCGACCGACTCGAAGAACCGGCGCTGCGCCTCGGCGTAGACGGTGCCGAAGGCGAGCGAGCTCTTGCCCGATCCCGACACGCCGGTGAAGGCCACGAGTGCGTCGCGCGGGATGTCGACGTCGACGTCACGGAGATTGTGCTCGCGCGCCCCGCGCACACTGACCCCGTCGAATCGCGTTCCGGTCGGGTGGCCGTGATTGATGCCCATGCCCCCATGCTCTCACCGTGAGATGTGACGGCCGTTTCCCGGCTGTTCATCCTCACCGACTATCTTGGGCGCCATGAGTGGTCTCCCCGAAACGTCTCGCCCGGTCGTGTTGTTCGTCTGCGTGCACAACGCCGGGCGCTCGCAGATGGCCGCCGGGTTCCTGGAGGCCCTCGCCGGCGACCGGATCGACGTGCGCTCGGCCGGCAGCGAGCCCGCCGCATCCCTCAACCCGGTCGCCGTGGAGGCCATGCGCGAGGCCGGGATCGACATCGCCTCGCGCACTCCCGCGATCTTGCGGACGGATGACGTGCGCACCGCCGATGTGGTCATCACGATGGGCTGCGGCGACGCCTGCCCGATCTTCCCCGGCAAGCGCTACGAGGACTGGGAGCTGACCGACCCGGCGGGCAAGCCGATCGAGCAGGTCCGCCCCATCCGCGACGACATCGAGTCCCGAGTGCGTGTCCTCGTCGACGAGCTCGCGCCCACCCGGTGACCCGGGAGCCCTCCGCACCGGGAGCCGGGCCGCGCGGATCGGTGCCTGAGGTTCTGGGCGCCTTCGCCAAGCTGGGCGTCACGTCCTTCGGCGGTCCGATCGCGCATCTCGGGTACTTCCGCGACGAGCTGGTGCAACGCCGCTCCTGGCTGCGCGACGACGAGTACGGCGATCTCGTGGCGCTGAGCCAGTTCCTCCCCGGGCCGGCGTCCAGCCAGGTCGGCTTCGGCCTCGGACTGCAGCGGGCGGGCATCCTCGGGGCGATCACGGCATTCCTCGCCTTCACCCTGCCCTCCGCAGCCCTGCTCGTGGCCTTCGCCTACGGGGCTCCGCTCTTCGACGGAGTCGTCGGCGCGGGGGTGCTCGCGGGGCTCGGGATCGTGGCCGTGGCGATCGTGGCACAGGCCGTGTGGGGCATGGCCCGCACCCTCGCGGCCGACCGCACCCGCGCCTCGATCGCGGTGGTCGCGGCGTTCAGCGCGCTCCTGCTCGCCGGGTCGATCGGCCAGGTCGCGGCGATCGCGCTCGGTGCGGTGCTCGGAGTGCTGCTGTGCCGAGAGGCTCCGGATGCCCGCACCGCCCTGATCCGGTTCCCCGTGTCGCGCACGGCCGGCTGGATCTGCCTCGCCGTGTTCGTGCTGCTGCTGGCCGGCCTGCCGGCACTCGCCGCCGCCACCGGCTGGGGTTCGATACAGCTCTTCGACACCTTCTACCGCGCCGGCGCCCTCGTGTTCGGCGGCGGGCACGTCGTGCTCCCGCTGCTGCAGGCGGGAGTCGTCGACCCGGGCTGGGTGACGCCCGAGCAGTTCATCGCCGGCTACGGCGCCGCGCAGGCGGTGCCGGGGCCGCTGTTCACCTTCGCCGCGTATCTGGGCACCCTCTCCACGGTCGGCCCCGGTGGCGTCGCCGGTGCGGCGATCGCGCTCGCCGGGGTCTTCCTGCCCGGTTTCCTGCTGCTGCTCGGGGTGCTGCCGTTCTGGAACACCTTCCGCTCGCGCGCGTGGGCGCAGGCGCTGATGCGCGGCGCGAACGCGGCCGTGGTCGGCATCCTCGCGGCGGCACTCTACGACCCGGTCTTCACGACCGCCGTCACCGGCCCGGGCCCGTTCGTGCTCGCACTGCTGTGCTTCGTGCTGCTGATCGCCTGGCGGCTGCCCGCCTGGGCGGTCGTGATCGTCGGCGCACTCGGCGGCATCCTGCTGTCGCTCCTGGCCTGACGGACCGGCGCGATCCGCCCCGGCCGGGAATGGTCAGGC
Source organism: Herbiconiux dendrobii (assembly GCF_052048175.1). Lineage (NCBI taxonomy): Bacteria > Bacillati > Actinomycetota > Actinomycetes > Micrococcales > Microbacteriaceae > Herbiconiux > Herbiconiux dendrobii. The sequence goes on from NZ_JBLZQV010000008.1 coordinate 108,026, forward strand.
CGGGCGCGGCCCGGTCTAGTCGGCGGTCTTGGCGTCGACCGAGCGGAGTGTCACGTAGGAGTGGCCGGGCGGATCGTCCTGACCCTCGACGTGCTGCGCGAACGCCCGGAGGGCCGCCTTCAGGGCGCGGTCGTCGACGCCGAGCGCCGCCGCGCCGCGGGCGGCCGCGGTCGACGGCGTCCAGACGATGGTGACGGTGAGCGTCGTCCGGCGCTCCGCCGTCTCCTCGAACACCGCCGTGCCGACGAAGTCGACGTCACCGGTGATGGCACGCCAGCGCACGCGCTCCTCGGGGAGCTGTTCGATGATCTCGGTGTCGAAGTCGAGGCTGCGACCTCCGATCGAGAGGGTCCAGTGACTGTAGAAGTCGGAGCTGACCGTCACCTCGCGGACCGCGGGCATGAAGCTCCCGAAGGTTCCGACGTCGAGCCACCGTTGGTAGACGGCGGCGATCGGAGCGTCGATCGTGACGGTGTGCTGTGCTTCGGTCATCGGCCGAATCCTTTCCGAGAACGGACCCTCTCGATCGTGGGGACGTCAGACGCGACGGTTGCCGGTGAGCAGCCGCACCAGGAACACGATGACGGCGAGCACGAGCAGGATGACCCCGACCCAGAGCAGGAAGTTCAGCGACGAGACGAAGCCGCCGGTGAACAGCAGGATGACTGCGATGACCGCGATGACGATGAGCAGGATGTTCACGGTGTTTCTCCTTTTGTTGGGGATGACGGCCGTCGGCCGCTGTCGCCGCCGGGAAGGCGGACGCTATTTGTTCTTGCCTTTTCCGTTGTCGTTGCCGTTGTTTCCGTTTCCGTTGCCGTTTCCGTTGCCGTTTCCGTTGTTCCCGTTCCCCGGCGTGCCGGTGCCGGCGGGATCCTCGGTATCGGCCGGCACGGTCTCGACCGGAGCCACCGGGTCGGCGGGGGCCGTGGTCTCGGCCGGAGCGGTCGTCTCGGCGGGGGCGGTGGTCTCGGCCGGAGCGGTCGTCTCGGCGGGTGCCGGCTGGAGGTCGGCGCGCACGAGATCGAGCGAGTCCTGGATGTGCCCCGCGCGGGCTGCGGACAGCTCGCCCGATGCGCTGGCCCGGTCGAGCTGCCTCTGGAGTGCATCGAGCGTCGCGAGCGACCCCGCGGTGTCGCCCGCGGCGGCCTGGTCGGCTGCGGTGACGATCGTGGATTGCATGAGCTCGCTCGTGCCGACCGTGATGTCGGGAGCCGCTGCCGCGCATCCGCTCGTTCCGAGAACCGACGCCAGAAGGATCGCGCCCACGATCGACGGGATACGGCGCCTCATCGCGTCACCGAGTCGAGGAGCTGCTGCAGGTGTGTACCCAGAGGCTCATCGACCTGGGGCAGCTGGGGTGCGGGTGCCGGGCTCGACGCCCCGAGCGCCCAGATCAGGATTCCGACGATCACCGCGAGCACGATCAGCGCCACCACGATCGCGATCACCCGCACCCGGCGCCGGCGCTGCGGATCCGCTGCCGAGGCGAGCGTCGCGGTCTCCGCGTCACTCGCCGCCGGTGCGAGCATGACCAGAGTCTGCGGTTCCAGCGTCAGCGGTTCGAGTGTCAGAGCGCCCGTGGGGGTGGGGTCCGACGATCCGAGACCGCGGGCGGCCACCACCACCTCGAGCGCCGACGGCCGCTGCTCGGGATCACGGGCCGTCATCGCCGTCAGCAGCGATCGCCAGGGGTATCCGAACTCCCCCGGGATGACGGGGTCGCGGGTCAGCCGGGCGAGAGCGGCCTCGTGGGTGCCGGTCTGCGGGAAGGCGCGTTCGCCCGTGAGCGCCTCGAGCAGCACGAGGCCGAGAGCGTAGATGTCCGAGGCCGGCGCCGGCTCCGCACCGCGCACCTGTTCGGGACTGAGGTAGGCGGCCGTCCCGACCAGCGTTCCCGGCGTGGTGAGACGCGTCGAGTCGATGAGGTAGGCGATCCCGAAGTCGGCCAGCTTCGCCCGGAACTCCTCACCGGGAACGTGCGAGGGGCGCAGCAGCACGTTCGACGGCTTGATGTCGCGGTGCACGATCCCGGCCTGATGCACGAGGTGCAATGCATCCGCGAGATCGCGTGCCATCGACGCCACGTCGTCGGGACGCAGAGGCGCCTCGGCGAGGCGCTGGCGCAGCGTCGGTCCGTCGACGTACTCCATCACCAGGTAGTTCGGCCGATCCGACGCGATCTGGGCGTCGAACAGAGTCACCAGCGAGTGATGGTCGAGCGAGGCCAGCAGCCTGGTCTCCGAGGTGCTGCGGGCCGCGTCGGCGGCGGACTCGCGGAAGATCTTGACCGCCACCGTGCGTCCGAGAACCTCGTCGCGGGCGCGGTGGACCACGCCCATGCCGCCCGCGCCGACCTTCTCGTGGAGGAGGTAGCGGCCATCGAGCACCTCGCCGGTCTCCGGAGAGTCGGCGGGCTTGAGGTCGGACGTGGTCACGGATTCAGACCAGCGGGTCGTTGCTGTCGCGCGTGCTGCGGGTGACCTGCTCGCCGCTGGCGGGGTCCACCGCGGTGCGGGTCGTGGCGACCGTCTGACGGCGGCGCAGCACGAAGATCAGGCTGATCAGGAACACGACGACCCCCGCGCCCATCAGGATGTAGCCGATCAGCGAGAGGTCGACGACCCCGCCCAGATCGAGGTTGACCGCGAAGGCCAGAATCGCTCCGATGACGAACAATGCGATTCCTGTGCCGATACCCATGATCTCCTCCGATCCTCGCGGCGAGCTCTTCGCCGCGTCCAGGCGCCGGGTGATGACGATCAGGTCTGGAAATCACCTGATGATCGATCGGCCCGGGTCGCCGTCTGAAGTCATGCCTACCATGATTGAGTCAACAGCGATTGAGCCAATTCCGAACACGGAAGTCGAGAGCGAGCGATCATGACCGATCTGAAGCGCCGTGTGGGGATCTTCGCCGCCCTCGCCGATCCCACCCGTCTTCGCATCGTGGATCTGCTCACCCTGGGCGATCTCTCCTCGTCGGAGATCGAGCTTCTGCTCGAGCTCCGGTCGAACCTGGTCGCGCACCACCTGCGCGTGCTCGAGAAGGCCGGCATCGTCAGCCGCACGCGCTCGGAGTTCGACAAGCGCCGCAGCTACATCGGCCTGCGAACCGAGGTGTTCGACACCCTGACCCCCGGCAGCGTCGAGGTGCCCGAGCGGGTCGTGTTCGTGTGCACCGCCAACTCCGCCCGGTCGCAGCTCGCCGAGGCCATCTGGCGGGATGCCAGCCCGATCCCCACCACCTCGGCGGGCGTCCTGCCGGGTTCGTCGGTCAATCCGGGTGCGGTCGACGCGGCCGCGCGGCACGGCCTGCAGATCGACGGTGACCGCAGCCCGCAGCACTTCAGCACGATCCTGGCCGACCACGATCTCGTGATCACGGTCTGCGACAGCGCGCACGAGCAGCTGAGCGGCGTCGACGACCTGCACTGGTCGATCCCCGACCCGGCGCCCATCGGCACCGCCGAAGCGTTCGACAGCGCCTTCGCCCTGATCACGCGGCGCATCCGGGCGCTCTCGTCGCGCCTGAGGAGCGACCCGGCCGCCTAGCCGAGCGCGAAAGCGGTCCTAGACCGCGCCGGAGGCGCCGAGCAGGGTCCCGACGCCGTAGGTGGCCGCGAGGGCCAGGGCTCCGCCGATCACGACCCGGACGGTCGCGCGCAGCCGGGAACTGCCGCCGATCGTCGCCGAGAGCACCCCGGTCACGGCGAGAGCGAGCAGCACGGCGACGAAGGTGACCGGGACGCGCCACTCGGCGGGCGGCAGCAGGATGGCGAGCATCGGCAGGATCGCGCCGATCGTGAACGCCCCCGCGGAGGCGGCCGCCGCGTGCCACGGGCTCACCACGTCGTCCTGGTCGATGTTCAGCTCGGCCGCGAGGTGCGCCGACAGCGCATCGTGCTCGGTGAGCTCCACCGCCACCTGCCGGGCGGTGCCTTCGCTCAGGCCCTTGGCCCGGTACAGGGCGGTCAGTTCGTCGAGCTCCTCCTCGGGCAGATCGCGCAGCTCGGCCCGCTCCTTCGCGATCAGGGCCCGCTCGCTGTCGCTCTGGCTGCTGACCGAGACGTACTCGCCCAGCGCCATCGAGATCGCGCCGCCGACCAGGCCCGCCACGCCGGCGGTCAGGATGGGGCCGGTCTGGCTGGTGGCTCCGGCGACGCCCACCACGATGGCGGCGACCGAGACGATGCCGTCGTTGGCACCGAGCACCCCGGCCCGCAGCCAGTTCAGGCGCTGGGCGATGCCGCCGCGATGGGGTTCGTTCGCGTGCGGCCGGGGTTCGAGGGTGGCGCCGTCGGTCGACATACGCTCACTCAAGCACCGATCGGTGGGGCGTTCAACGATGGTGAGCCTCAGCATACCCGGCGACTCGAGCGTCGCACCGGCTCCGGCAGCGGCTAAGAAAGCTGGAAGAATTCCGGACGATCGTAGGGAGGGTAGACAGCCGACCGTCCGAATCGAGCAGACCATGAACGCGAGTGTCCGATGAGCATCCGAACGGCTCCGACCCCTTCTCGCCCGCGCACTCGCCGGGCGACCGGTCCCACCGATCGGGCCCGGCGCATCCGTACCCGCCGTCGGATGCGCGCCGCCGACCTGATGGTCGCCCTGGTCTGGGCATCCGTCGCCTGGGCGATCGCCCTCTGGCTCGCCCACGGCGGCCTGGGCACCGTCACCGACCCCGCGTCGGGCTTGACCGCCGCCGGCATCGTGACCGGCCTGGTCGGCACCGATCTGATCCTGGTGATGCTCGTGCTCGCGGCGCGGATCCCCGCGATCGACCGCGTCGTCGGCCAGGACCGCGCGATGGCCCTCCACCGACGGCTGGGCAAGCCGGCGCTCTATCTGATCCTCGTGCACGGGGCGCTGCTCACGGTGGGTTACGCGCTGGCCGACGGATCGACCGTCGTGACCGAGACGATCAGTCTGTTCCAGGGGCCCGACATGACGCTCGCCTATCTCGGGCTCGGCCTGCTGGTCGCCGTCGTCGTCACCTCGGTCGTCGCTGTACGCCGGCGGTTCTCCTACGAGGCCTGGCACCTCGTGCACCTGCTGAGCTACGCGGCCGTGCTGGTGGCGGTGCCGCATCAGCTGAGCGCGGGCGGCGTGCTGGCCGACGGCACGCTGCAGCGGGTGTATTGGATCGGCCTGTACGTGCTCGCGTTCGGTGCCATAGCGGTCTTCCGGTTCGCGGTGCCCGCCGTGCGCAGCGCCCGGCACGGCATCCGGGTCGCGGGCATCGAGCAGGTCGCCCCGGGTGTGGTCTCGATCCACCTCACGGGGCACGACCTCGACCGCCTCGGCACCGCCGGCGGGCAGTACGCGATCTGGCGGTTCTGGACCGGGGCCACCTGGTGGCACGCGCATCCGATCTCCTTCTCGGCCGTGCCGACGGGCAGCTCCGCCCGCATCACCGTGCGCGACCTCGGAACCGGCAGCGCCGCGATCGGCCGCGTCAGGCCCGGCACCCGGGTGTCGATCGAAGGTCCGTACGGCGTGTTCACCGACCGCCACCGCGTGGCCCCGAAGCTCGCCGTGATCGCCGCCGGGATCGGTATCACGCCGATCCGCTCGCTGCTCGAGCACTCCGAGCTGCGGCCCGGCGAGGCCACGGTGATCCTGCGCGGCAGCGATCCCTCGCAGAGCTACCTCTGGCACGAGATCGGCGCCCTGCGCAGCATGCGCGGCAACGCCGTCTACACGATGATGGGCGCCCGGCCACCCGGCCTGGCCACCTGGATGTCGGCCGAGGCCCTGGGGGGAGGAGTCACCCTCACCACGGCGTTCCCCGACCTGCTGCACTCCGACCTGTACGTCTGCGGCCCGCAGTCGTGGACCGATCTCGTGGTGCGCGACGCCCGGGCGGCCGGTCTGCCTCTCCCGCAGATCCACGTCGAGAGGTTCGACTGGTGAGGGCGCGCGCACTGCTTCTGGGCATCCTCTCGTCGACGGCCGTCCTCGCGGTCGGCTGGCAGCTCGGCACCCAGGGTGAGACGCAGACCGCGCCGGATGCGGCGGTCGCGAGCAGCTCCGGCAGCTCGACGGCCAGCACGTCCGGCACGAGCGGCACATCCGAAACGACCGGCGCCTCGGGCACCTTCACCGGATCGTCGGTGCAGACCCGCTTCGGAGCCGTGCAGGTGCAGATCACCGTCGCCGACGGCACCATCACGGATGTCACGGCGCTGCACCTGACCGACAAGGATCAGCGTTCGGTGTCGATCAGCAACCGGGCAGCTCCCGTGCTTCGGCAGGAGGTGATCACGGCGCAGTCGGCGAACGTGCAGGGCGTCTCGGGAGCCACCTACACGAGCGACGGCTACCTCTCCTCGATGCAGTCGGCGCTCGACCAGGCGGGGCTGTGACCGTGGCCGTGCACGTCTTCGACACGATGGGCACCACGGTCAGCCTGCGCTTCGCCGGCGCGCTCGCCGCGGCATCCGTTCTGGGCGAGGTCGAAGCGGTGTTCCGGGAGTTCGATCATCTCTTCAGCCTCTACCGGGCCGACTCCGAGCTCAGCCGTGTGGCCCGTGGCGAGCTGTCGCTCACCCGGGCCGACGCCTCCGTGGGCGAAGCCTACGCAGAAGCGCTGGACTGGGCCCGGCGCACCGGTGGCGCCTTCACCCCGCACCGCCCGGACGGCGTCATCGACCTCTCGGGCATCGTGAAGGCACAGGCGATGGCGGCGGCCGCCCCGTTGCTGGAGTGCGCAGGGGAGACGCACTGGATGCTGGGGGTCGGCGGGGACATCCTCACCCGGGGTACCTTTCACGACCAGCCGTGGACCGTCGGCGTCGTCGACCCGGGCGACCGATCCGCCCTGCTCTGCACGATCGGTCTCACGAGCACGCGGACGGCTCTGGCGACCTCCGGCAGCGCGGAACGCGGGGAGCACATCTGGCGCTCCGGCGGGCTCGCGCAGCCGCACTACCGGCAAGTCACTGTGCGGGCCGGCGACATCGTGACGGCCGACGTGCTGGCCACCGCGATCGTCGCCGGCGGTCCCGGCCGCTGCCAGGAGATCCTCGACAACTTCGACGTCGACATGGTCGCGATCGATGACCGCGGCAGCATCACCGCCACCCCGGCGCTGCAGCACGCCCGCGGTCTGACCCTCACGTGAACCCGAACGCCGCGACCGGTCCCTATACTTCGTCCATGTCGGACCGCGCCCGGATTCTGCTCGTCGAAGACGACGCGCGCCTCGCGAGCATGCTCGAGCAGCTCCTCACCGACGAGGGATACGTCACGGTTCTCGCCCGCGACGGCCAACGGGCGCTGCACGAGGGGCTCACCCGGGAGTTCGACGCCCTCGTGCTGGATCGCGGTCTCCCCCTGCTGGAGGGACTCGAGGTGCTCGACCGCTTGCGCAGCCGCGGCATCCTGACCCCGGCCCTGATCCTCTCGGCACTCGGCAACCCCGCCGACCGCGTCGAGGGCCTGGACCGAGGCGCCGAGGACTACCTCGCGAAGCCCTTCGACATCGACGAACTGCTCGCCCGGATCCGGGCACTGCTGCGCCGCCATCGCAGTGAGGTGCCCGTGCTGGCGCTCCCGAACGGGTCGCTCGACACGGGGAGCCGCACCGTGACGACGCGCGAGCGGGCCAGCGTCTCCTTGTCCGAGCGGGAATCGCAGCTGCTCGAACGCCTCGCCCGCCGCCCGAACCAGGTGTTCGAACGCGACGACCTGCTCTCCCGCGTGTTCCCGGATGCCGACGACCCCGGCGTCGTCGACACCTACGTGCACTACCTCCGGAAGAAGCTGGGCCGCGACACCGTGAAGACCGTGCGCGGCATCGGCTACCGGCTCGGGCCGCTGCCGTGACGCGCGTTCGCACGCGCCGGCCGCGGAGCCCGGGGGCGTCGCCGGAGGCCGACCTGCGGGGCGCCTCGCTCCGACTCACAGCACAGTTCACCGCTCTCGTGCTCGTCATCCTCGCCATCGTCGGCACCGTCGTCTACGTGCTCGTGAGCGCGAGCGCCGCCGAGTCGGATCAGCGCGCCCTCGCCGCGGCGGCCCAGCTCGACTCGCCTCAGGATGCCCCGATCGGCACCTACCTGTCCCTCGTCGACGGGCACTCCGGCGGTCAGGTGCTCTCGTCGGAGAACCTGCCGGAAGGCCTCCTCGACACCGCGGCCCTCCAGACGGTCGCGGCCGGCGGCCCCGACGTCCGGGGGCAGCGGACGGTCGACGGACACGACTACCTGCTGCTCACCACCGCTGCGACCGGAGACCGCAATCGCGATCGAGTCGTGCAGGTGGCACTCGACCGGCAGGAGAGCACCGAAGAGCTCCGCCGGCTCGCGACCGCCCTGATCGCCGGTGGCGCACTCGCCGCGGTTCTCGCCTTCGCCGCGGCCTACCTGATGGCCCGCCGCGCCATCCGGCCGCTGGCCGATGCCCTGGCCCTGCAGCGTCGCTTCGTCGCCGATGCCAGCCACGAGCTGCGCACGCCCCTGACGCTGCTGAGTACACGCGCCCAGATGCTCAGGAGGCGGAGCGCGTCCGGCCTGCCGGCCGACGTCACCGCATCCGTCGAGGAGATCGTCACCGACACCCGCGCCCTCACCGACATCCTCGAAGACCTGCTGATCGCGGCCGACCCGAGGAGTAGTGCCGGCCCCGACCCGGTCGACCTCGCCGCCGCCGCCGACGACGCGGTCGGGCTGCTCCACGACGACGCCGTGCGGCGCGGCCTCGCCCTCGTCCGGACGGGCAGTGCGAGCCCGGTCATGATCGCGGGCTCACGTGCGGCGCTCGTGCGGCTGGTCATCGCGCTGTCGACGAATGCCCTCGACCACGCCCGCTCCGCGGTGACGGTCGCAGTATCGACGACGCAGGCGGGGGTGACCGTCCGGGTCAGCGACGACGGGCCCGGATTCGCTCCGGAGGTCGCCGCCACGGCCTTCGAGCGATTCGCCGGCGATCGGCGTGCCGAGAACACCGGTGGAGCTCGCCACTACGGCCTCGGCTTGTCGATCGTGGCCGAGATCGTGCACCGTCACGGCGGCACGGTGCGCATCGAACACCTCGCCACCGGGGCAGCGGTCATGTGCACCTTTCCGCCGGGCACGCCGCAGACCTGAGACACGCGGCAGACACCGGACAAGCAGCAGGCCCCGGACAAGCAGCAGCAACAGAAGAGGGCCCGGTCATCGACCGGGCCCTCTTCGCGTGGTTGCGGGGACAGGATTTGAACCTGCGACCTCTGGGTTATGAGCCCAGCGAGCTACCGAACTGCTCCACCCCGCGATGCATCATCAAGCCTACCCCATCCCGCCGGTGCCTCCGTCCGCTTCTAGCGGGCGAGCGAGAACAGGGGCGGCGCCGCGATGCCCTCGGTGAGATCCGCCAGCAGCTCCCCCACCACCGGGGTGAACTTGAAGCCGTGGCCCGAGAAGCCGGCGCCCACGGCCACCGGGCCGACCCGGTCGATCACGAAGGCGCTGTCGACCGTGCTCGTGTACGTGCAGCTGATCTCGGTGAACCGGTCGGGATCGGCCCCCGGCAGCCACTCCCGCACGTAGCGGCGCAGCGCCTCGAGCTGGCCGGGCTCGCTCACGAAGGTCCGGGCATCCGGATCGGTCACGGGCCCCACCCCGTGCCACCCGGCCTTGATGCCCTGACCCGGGGTCTGCATGCCGTAGACCGGCGACCGCCAGTAGCCGTAGCGCGGGTCGTCCGCATCCGGAGCGTGGTTGAACCCCGGCCACGGGGTGGCGGCCCGCGCGCCCGCGTCGCCCGCCACGCGCTCGGCGAAGTGCGCCGGCTGCTCCTGGGTGACGGTGAGCCGCGGCAGGGCGACCTGCCCGCCGAGGAGCTTCGCGGTCCAGGCACCGAGGGTCACCACGAGGCGGCGGCACTCGATCACCTCGCGATCCCCGAGCGGCTCCCCCGCCGCATCCGTGTGCTGCACCTCGATGCGGGCCCGGTCCTCGCCCAGGATCCGGATGCCGACGACCCGCGCGTGGTGGTTCACCGTGGCACCGAGCGCCGCGGCCGCACTCTGCAGCGCGGCCACCGCGGCGTCGGCGTCGAGCCGGCCCGCCTGCGGGGTGTGCAGCACCGGCCCGTCGAACCGGATGCCCGGCCAGCGCCGTCCCGCCTCCTCGGCGGGCAGCAGCTCGGCCTCGAACCCGAACCCGGGCAGCAGCCCGGCCAGCGCGTCGAGCCCGGGGATGCGGCCGTGGTTCACGATGCCGACCTGCTCGAGCAGCCGGCGTCCGGTCGCGGCCTCCAGCTCGCGCCAGGCCGGCAGCGCCCGCCGCAGCAGCCCGAGGTGCACCGCGTCGCCGTAGGAGAGGTTGAAGTTGCGCGAGGCGCCGTGCGACGCGCCCTGCACGTGACCCGGCCCGAACCGCTCGAACAGCGACACCTCGGTGCCCCGCCGGGCGAGCGCGAAGGCCGCGGCCGAGCCCATCGCGCCGCCGCCGACCACGACGGAGTCCCGGTACGCGGTCATGCCCGGCGATCCCACCGGTACGGCTCGGCGGCGAACTCGAACCACAGCCGGTCGGAGAAGCGGCCCGGCTCCGGCAGCCACTGCCCAGGGTCGCGGCGCGCGGCCGCCAGCTCGGCGAGGTGCCTCAGCAGAGCCCGCGCCACCCGGTCGTTCTCCCGGAACGAGACCGCGTTCGTGCGTGGCCGGGAGAACGCTCCCACGAACGGCGAGTTCGTGTACGGCCCGACGGCATAGCTGCGCCCGGATGCCTCGCCCGAGCCGTGCAGCACCCGGCGGTCCTCCTGCCGCACCGTGAGCCGGCCGGTCGGCCCGCTGTAGTCCTCGTCGCGGGCGACCTCCTCCAGCGCCGATCCCGAGGCCAGCAGCACCCGCAGCAGCTCGTTGTCGCTCCGCGCGATGCTGGTGTCGGGCAGCCAGGCGTCGACCAGCGCGGTGGCGGTCACCACCTCGTCGTGGTTGGCGCTGCTCGCCCGGAAGACGCCCTCCCGCTCGTCGGCCTCGAGTCGCATCTCGCCGCCCAGGAAGCGCACCACGCCCGCCTCGGAGAGGGCGAGCAGTTCTTCGAGCCGGTGCGCCGGCGGTCCGCTCGCGATGAAGCTGAAGTAGCCCAGCCACCAGCCGTTGATGTCTTCGACCCTCGAGCGCGCCGTCCACTTGGGCGAGGCCACCAGGTCGGCGAAGGCGAACAGCGCGGTCAGGAGCGCGAAGAACAGGCCGAGCGTGGCGCTGTGCTCGGGCAGGGTGCGCAGTTGCAGGTCCCGCTCGATGTAGGCGCGCACGGCCTCCTGCAGCTCGTCGGTGCCGGCGAACCGGGCACCGGCCAGCGGGCGGTCCAGGGCGGGCAGGAAGAGCCGGTCGATCTGCTCGGGCACCGCGGATTCGATCAGCGCGGTGAGCCGGCGGGCATCCGCCTCGATCCGCTCCCGCTCGGCGGCGCTCCACTCCGGCAGGGCGTGCCCCCGGGTGCGCGAGCCCTCGGGTGCGGACGGTGCTGCCGTGGCATCCGGCGTCGCGTCCGCCACGATCGAGGCTCGCGGATCGAGGGCCGTGAAGCGCTCGGCGAACTCCTCCCAGGGCAGACGGACGCGCTCCGGATGCCCCGTGAACAGTTCCCGGTAATAGCCCCAGAGCATCTCCTGGGCGATGAGCGGCCAGATGTCGGTGGCGAAGTCGAGACTCTCCTTCTCGGCCTCCAGGCGTGCCGCGATCGCGGCGGTGAAGAACCGGGGCGCGGGCGGCTCGCCCACCAGTGTCGAGCCGATCTTGGAGTGGTAGGGCACCCCGCGCCGGGAGCCGATCACGATCCGCGGCTCCCGCCCCGAGGCCTCGTAGCGCAACCGGCCGTCGATCCGTTCGAAGCGGCCGCCGCGCCCCTCCGTGAGCAGCACCACGAGGTCGACCGCCGCCAGCCCGAAGCCGCGCACGAGCACCCGCTGCCCCGGCACGATCGCCCGGGTGTCGGCATCCGCGGTGAAGGCGGGCGGCAGGTAGTAGAGCTCGCGGCGCTTCGCGAAGTCGATCAGAGCCGCATGGCGCGGGTCGGGATCCGTTCCGGTGTGCCCCAGGGAGTAGAGCACGAGATCGACCGCGACCCGCTCCCCGGTGTCGAGCTCGACCTGCTGGCCGCCGTCGGGCAGGCCCGTCACGTCGCGGGCGCGGGCCGCGTGCTCGATCACCCGCACCCGGTCGCCGAGCAGGGCGAGCGCCTCTTCGTGGAACCAGCGCAGGTAGAGGCTCTGCAGCCGCCGGGTCGGAAAGCTCGCCGGCCCGAGCTGCCGCAGCTCGGCGCGCAGGGCGTCGTCGAGCTTCGAGCCGTCGATCCGGATGCGCCCTTCGTTCACCTGCTGCACCCATTCGATCAGCGAGGGGCCGGGTCGCACCGGTCCGTCGATGGTCGAGCTCTCGTCGGTGAACATGGTCACGTCGGCCGCCATCGAGTTGAGCTTCAACAGCGGCGACTGCGCGTGACGCCAGATGCGGCCGGGGCCTGCGGGGTGCGGGTCGATCAGGTGCACCACCAGCGGGGTGCGCCCGTCCCACAGCTCGTCGAGGTTGGCGGCGAGCCGTTCCAGCACGCCGACCCCGCGCGGACCGGCGCCGATCACGGCGAGGGAGGGAACAGCGATGGCGGCAGACATCCCCCCAGCGTCACCATCCGGAGGGCCTCCGCACCCCTTTGTGACAGAGCGTGACGCGGATGACGAATTGTGAACCTCCGGCGTTGCCCGGCGCGGATCGGCCTGGTTACGGTCGCCCCATCGACCACGGTCGGCACCCGGTCTCGTTCCGGGGGTCGCCGCACTCCCGGAAGGACTCATCCGTGCCCATCGAATTCCTCGGCATCGCCGCCACGCACGACGGCAGCGAGACCCGTGCCCGCTCCGGGGCGAGCTTCGACAAGGACTACACGCTGCGACTGGCCCGCGCCCACGAGGACAACGGCTGGGACCGCGTGCTCTTCGCCTACCACTCCGGCTCGCCCGACCCGGCGACGGTGGCCGCGTTCGTGGCCTCGAAGCTCGACCGGCTGAAGCTGCTGCTGGCGCACCGCCCCAACGTCTCGGCGCCCACCTACGCCGCCAAGGTCGTGGCCACGCTCGACCAGATCAGCGACGGCCGCGTGAACGTGCACATCATCACCGGGGGCTCCACCGCCGACCAGGCGGCCGAGGGCGATCACCTCCCGAAAGACGAGCGGTACGCCCGCACCGGCGAGTACATCCGCATCCTCAAGCAGGCCTGGACCTCACGTGAGCGCTTCGACTTCGCCGGCGAGCACTACCGCTTCGAGGAGTTCGTCAGCGACGTGTGGCCCGTGCAGCAGCCCCGCCCGCAGGTGTCGTTCGGCGGATCCTCGCCGGCCGCCTACGCCATCGGTGCGGCGGAGAGCGACATCTACGCGCTCTGGGGCGAGCCTCTCGCGAACACGGCCGAGCAGATCGCCACGATCACGGATGCCGCCACCGCCGCCGGCCGCAGCGAGCGGCCGCGCATCCAGGTGGCGTTCCGGCCCATCCTCGGCGCCACGGAGGAGCTGGCCTGGCAGAAAGCGGAGCAGATCCTCGGCCGGGTGCGCGAGCGCACCGGCGCGCTGCCGGCCGCGGCGATCAGCGACCTGAGGAGCCCCGAGAACGCCGGATCGCAGCGGCTGCTGTCGATCGCCGAGCAGGGCGACCGCTTCGACCGCGCGCTCTGGACCGCGGTGAGCGCCGCCTCGGGTGGTCGCGGCAACTCCAACGCCCTCGTCGGCACGCCGGAGACGGTCGCGGCCGCCCTGCTCGACTACGTCGACCTCGGCGTCGACATCATCTCGGCCCGTGGCTACGACTTCGTCGACGACGCCATCGACTTCGGGCGGTACGTCATCCCGCTGGTGCGCGAGGAGGTCGCCAAGCGGGATGCGGCTGCGGATGCGGCCCGGACGACCCTGAAAGGAGCAGCCCGTGTCGCTGCTTGAGAACCCCACCGCCGGGCAGCCGGGAGACCCGAACGCGGTCGGCAAGAACGAGTTCGTCTACGTCGCCGCCGACGACCCGCGGGCGGCTCCGCTGCTCGACGACCTCACCCGCGAATACGACTCGCGCTACGGCGAGGCGTTCGGCGAGCCCGCCGCCGCAGAACTCAGCCGGTACCCGGTGGCCGACTTCGCGGCACCCCGCGGTGCCTTCGTGCTGCTGCTGCGGGACGGTGTGCCCATCGCCGGCGGGGCCTTCAAACCCTTCGGTGACGACGCCGTCGAGCTGAAGCGGATCTGGACCTCGTCGGAGCACCGCCGGCAGGGCCTGGCCGGCCGGGTCGTGGCCGAGCTCGAAGCCGAGGCGCGCCGGCGCGGGATCGCCGTGGCCTATCTCACCACCGGCCCGCGGCAGCCCGAGGCCGTTCGCCTCTACTTCTCCGCCGGCTACACCCCGCTGTTCGATCCGGGTCTCGCCCCCGAACAGGTCGTCATCCACGGCTTCGCCAAGTCGCTGACGGCCGAGCCGCTGAACACGGCCGAGCTGCAGCGCCGGCACGACGACTCGCTGGTCGACTTCTACCGCTCCCACCCGGGTGCCGGCGAGAGGCTCCGCGGATGACCGCCGTGACCCACCGTCCCGACCAGGCCGCGCCCGCCGGCGGCACCGCCGCGACCGGGCTGCCCCCGGGCATCGACCTGAAGAAGCTCGCCGAGCGCAAGGTGCTGCCGCTGCGGCATCCGGTGCGCTGGGTCATCACGGCCCTCGTGCTGCTGCTGCTGGCGAACTTCGCGCAGACCCTGTTCACCAACCCCTCCTGGGAGTGGGCCAAGGTCGGCCAATGGTTCTTCAGCCCCGCCATCCTGAAGGGCCTGCAGCTCACCCTGCTGGCCACGGCGATCAGCGCGGTCGTCAGCTTCCTCGGCGGCATCGTGGTGGCCCTCGCCCGGCTCTCCGGCAACCCGGTGCTCAGCACCCTGAGCTGGCTCTACATCTGGCTGTTCCGCTCGGTGCCGCTCATCCTGGTGCTGATCTTCCTGTTCAACCTCGGCAACCTCTACCCCTCGGTGGGCATCGGGGTTCCGTTCGGGCCGCAGCTCGCGGTGCCCACCTTCACGCTGCTCTCGCCGCTTGTGCTGGGCGTGATCGGGCTGAGCCTCAGCGAGATCGCCTACTGCGCCGAGATCGTGCGCGCCGGGGTGCTCGCCGTCGACCAGGGCCAGCACGAGGCCGCCAAGGCGCTCGGCATCCCGCAGCGCCGGCAGTTCTTCCGGGTCGTGCTGCCGCAGGCGCTGCGCTCCATCGTGCCGGCCTTCGTGAACCAGATCATCGGGCTGATCAAGGCCAGCTCGCTGCTGTTCTACGTGTCGCTGCTCGACCTGTTCGGCGTGGCCCAGAACCTCGGCAGCACCTACCCCACCGACATCATCCCGCTGCTGGTGGTGGCCACGCTCTGGTACCTCATCCTCACCAGCGCGATCTCGATCGTGCAGTACTACATCGAGCGTTTCTACGCCCGCGGGTCTGTGCGGGAACTGCCGCTCACGCCGCTGCAGCGGGTGCGCCGCACCGTGGCCGGTATCCGCAGCGCCCCGCAGGCATCGACACAGCAGGGGAACACGATCGTATGAGCATCGCCATCGACATCCACAACGCCACCAAGAGCTACGGCGACAAGACCGTGCTGAAGGGCGTCGACCTCACCGTCGAGGCCGGCACCGTCACGGTCATCCTCGGCCCGTCCGGTTCGGGCAAGTCGACCCTGCTGCGTGCGATCAACCACCTCGAGAAGCTCGACGAGGGCTACGTGGCCGTGAACGGCGAACTGATCGGCGTGCGCGTGCACGGCGAGCGACTCAAGGAACGGCGGGAGAAGGACATCCTGAAGCAGCGCTCGAAGATCGGCTTCGTGTTCCAGAACTTCAACCTCTTCCCGCACCTCACCATCCTCGAGAACGTCACCGAGGCGCCGATCTCACAGGGCGTCAAACCGAAGGATGCTCGCGAGCACGCCCGCACGCTGCTCGCCCGGGTGGGCCTGGCCGACAAGGAGGGCGCCTACCCGCGCCAGCTCTCCGGTGGCCAGCAGCAGCGCGTGGCCATCGCCCGCGCGCTCGCGCTGGAGCCCGAGGTCATCCTGTTCGACGAGCCCACCTCGGCGCTCGACCCGGAGCTCGTCGGCGAGGTGCTGAGCGTCATCCGCACCCTCGCCGGCAGCGGCAAGACCCTCATCGTCGTCACCCACGAGATCGGCTTCGCCCGCGAGGTGGCCGACCGCGTGGTGTTCATCGACGAGGGTCTGATCGTCGAGGAGGGCACCCCCGCCGAGGTGCTGTCCAACCCGAAGAACCGTCGCACGCAGGACTTCCTGAGCAAGGTGCTCGCCTGAGCACCGTACTCCTCCCCCACCCGTCCCACCCCGACCTGCTCCACCCGTCCACCCATCACATCCACTCACACAGCTAGGAACCACCATGACCACACCCACCGCCACGCGGCTGCGCACGATCGGAGCCCTCGCCACCGTGGCGCTCCTGACCGCGGGCCTCGCCGCCTGCTCCACGAGTGCCGACGCCACCGACACCACGGCCGCCTCCGGCACCGTCACGGTGGGCGCGTTCTCCAACGGCGCCGGCACCGAGACCGAGATCGAGGTCTCGACCGTCGACGAGATCCGCAACACCCTCCCCCAGGAGGTGCTCGACAGCGGAGAGCTCACGATCGGTATCGGCGCCCTGCCGGCCGGGTTCCCGCCGCTCGCCTTCACCGGCGACGACAACGAGACCCTCACCGGCTCCGAGCCCGACCTCGGCCGCCTCGTCGCCGCCGTCTTCGGCCTGAAGCCGGTCGTCAGCAACGCCACCTGGGACAACCTGTTCGTCGGCATCGACACCGGGGCCACGGATGTCGGCTTTTCGAACATCACCGACACCGAGAAGCGCAAGGAGAAGTACGACTTCGCCTCCTACCGCGGCGACAACCTGGCGTTCCAGGTGCTGGCCTCCAACGACTGGGAGTTCGACGACGACTACGAGAACCTCGCCGGCCTGACGGTGGCCACGAGCTCGGGCACCAACCAGGAGAAGATCCTGCTGGAGTGGAAGAGCAAGCTCGAGGCCGAGGGCAAGACGCTCGACGTGGTCTACTTCCCCGACGCGAACTCCATCACGCTGGCGCTGAACTCCGGCCAGATCGACGCGCAGTTCAACCCGAACCCCGGCATCGCGTACCAGAACACCGTCTCCAAGGACGGCGCCAACCCCACCCGCACCGCGGGCATCTTCTCCGGCGCCGGCGAGACCCTCGACGGCCTGATCGCCGCGACCGTCAAGAAGGATTCGGGCCTGGCCGAGCCGGTGGCGGCCGCGATCAACTACCTGATCGAGAACGGCCAGTACGAGCAGTGGCTGAATGCGTGGGGCCTGCAGGACGAGGCCGTCGAGACCTCGCTGGTGAACCCGCCCGGACTGCCGCTGGACAACAGCTGAGACAGCGAGGGAGCGGTGCCGGAGGATGTCCCCCGGCACCGCTCAGTTCGTGAACAGACCCACGACCCCGTCGAAGGCACTCGCCACCGGCGGGGTCCGGTCGTTCCCGGAGGTGCGCGGCGGGACGCCCTCACCACGCGGGTCCGGCGCCGGATGCGGTCGTCGCTCGGGCCGGGCGAGCCCGAGGTGCCCGCGCAGGGTGGTCGCGGCCTCCGCCGTGGCGAACAGCCCGCGCTCGATCAGGATCGGCACGACCGTGCGGGTGAAGGCCTCGAACTGCTCGTGCAGGGAGGCGCTGTGCACCAGGAAGCCGTCGGCGGCACCCCGGGTGAACCAGGTCGCGAGGTGCTCGGCCACGTCGGCGGACGAGCCCACGATCACCGGGATCGTGAACAGACGAGCCACCAGGAGGTGCCGGTAGGTCACCGGCCGCTCGCCGCCGGGAACGCGGCCCGAGCGTCGGCGCACGGTCTCCAGCAGTCGCGCTCCGGCGGCGTTGAAGCGTCCGGCGTCGGTCTCGCTGACGACGTCGTCGAGCCCGCGCACCAGCAGGGGCACTCCGACCGCACGCCGGATCGCGGTCTCGGTGCGGTCATCCGGCGTCCCGCTCGGCGCTCCCGGTCCGGCCACGGGCACGAGCTCGACCAACCGGTCGTAGAGCGCCCACGCCTCCGCACGGGTCGGAGCGATGATCGGCAGCACGGGCACCAGCACGGCGATGTCGGCCGCATCACGACCCTGTGCGACGACCGCGGCGCGCACCGCGGAGACGATCCGGATGCCGTCGTCCAGACCGGCCGGCGACACGAGGTGCACGTCCGCGTGCGCCGCTGAGAACCGCCGGGCGCGCGCCGAGACGTCGGAGTGCACGATCGGGATCTGCCCCTGCACGGGCCGTGGGCTCAGTGCGGGACCGGCCACCCGGAAGGCAGCGCCGACGTGATCGATCCGGCGGATCTGCGCGTGATCCAGCAGCACGCCGCGGGCCGGGTCGGCGACCACGGCCTCGTCGCTCCAGCTGTCCCAGAGCGCGCGCAGCACCTCGAGGTACTCCTCGGCCACGTCGTGGCGGTTGCGGCCCGGCCCGGTGATGCGCTGGTGGGCGTCGGCCCCTGGTTCGGAGCCCGCCGTCAGGTTCAGGCCGAGGCGGCCGGCGCTGAGCCGGTCGATCGACGAGGCGGAGCGGGCGACGGTGAGGGGATCGCTGTGGCCGGTGTCGACCGTGGCGATCAGCCCGATCCGCTCGGTGAGGGCGGCCAGATAGGCGACGGCCGAGAACGGATCGACGCGGGCCAACAGCGAGGGATCGCTGAACTCGAGCTCGGGGCCGGTGGCGAGCCAGTCGCCGAAGAACAGGAACTGCAGGTGCGCCCGCTCGGCCTCCGCGGCCAGGCGGCGCAGGGCCGCCGGCTCGGCGAGGGGATCGTGATGGGCGCCCGCGACGCGCCAGCCCGACGGGAAGGCCCCCAGAGGCCGGACGGCCGCACCCAGGATGAGGCCGCGCTCGCCACGATCGTGCTGGCGCGCGCGGGGAACGGATTCGGTCATCGTGTGACGAGCATGCGCGCGGAGAACCGTGCGATGCCGGAATGTTTCACTCTGTGGCGTCGTGTTCCGTCCCGTTACGGCGCCGCTGTCGCGGGTGCGCCGGGACATGGTCGGCTGGTCGCATGACACGGAATCTGCATCTCGCGGTCGCGCTGGAAGGAACCGGCTGGCATCCGGCATCGTGGCGCGAACCCGCCGCCCGGCCGACCGAGATCTTCACGCCCGGCTACTGGCTCGACCTGGTGCGCACCGCCGAGGCCGGTGGGGTGGACTTCGTCACGATCGAGGACACGTTCGGGCTGCAGTCCTCCCGCTTCGGGGCCGCCGACGACCGGGACGATCAGCTGCGCGGCCGCCTCGACGCCCTGCTGATCGCCTCCTACGTGGCCCCGCGCACCTCCCGGATCGGCCTCGTGCCCACGGTCACCACGACGCACACCGAGCCCTTCCACGTGGCGACGGCGCTGCAGACGCTCGACCACGTGAGCGAGGGCCGGGCCGGCTGGCAGCCGCGGATCTCGGCCTCGCCCGACGACGCCGCACTGGTCGGCCGCCGCACCGTGCCCGCCCTCGACCTCGACGCCTACCGCCGTGGCGAGGGCCAGGAGGTCGTGCACGAGCTCTTCGACGAGGCCGGCGAGGTGGTGGACGCCGTGCGCCGCGTCTGGGACAGCTGGGAGGATGACGCCATCATCCGCGACGTCGAGTCCGGCCGGTTCCTGGACGGCGAGAAGGTGCACTACACCGATTTCGAGGGCCGGTACGTGCGCATCAAGGGATCCTCGATCACCCCGCGCTCGCCCCAGGGCCAGCCACCGGTGATCGCGCTGGCGCATGCCACCGTGCCATACGAGTTCGCGGCGGCGCACGCCGACGCCGTGTGCATCACGCCGCACGGTCCCGGGCACCTGGCCGAGATCCTGGCCGAGGTGCGCGACGCCGAGGCCCGTCTGCGACCGCCGTCCCTGCCGCCGCTTCTCGTGTATGCCGACCTCGTGGTGCTGCTCGAGGAGCGGGCCGAGGATGCCGCGGCGGCCCTGCAGCACCTCGACGACCAGGCCGGCGACACGCTCGCCTCGGACGCTCTGGTCGTGGCCGCCAGCCCGGCCGCGCTGGTCGAGCGTCTGCGCGAGGGCCAGCGCCTCGGCCTCGACGGGTTCCGGCTGCGCCCCGCGCGGCTTCCCGCCGATCTCGAGGCGATCGCCCGCTCGGTGCTGCCTGCACTCGACGAGGCCGGCCTGCGCGCACCGTCGGCGGCCGCATCCGCTGCTCCGTCGGCTCCCGGCACTCTCCGCGACACGCTCGGCCTGGAGCGCCCGGCGAACCTCTTCACCGCCCCGCCGGCCGCCGCGCCGGCCCTCCTCGACTCGGAGCTCCCCGCATGACCGCCCCGTCACCCGGCCGCCGGCAGGTGCACCTCGCCGCGCACTTCCCCGGTGTGAACAACACCACCCTCTGGAGCGATCCGCGCTCCGAGAGTCAGATCGCCTTCTCCTCGTTCCGGCACTTCGCGCAGAACGCCGAGCGCGGCTTCTTCGACTATCTCTTCCTGGCCGAGGGCCTGCGGGTGCGCGAGCACAAGGGCCGCATCTACGAGGCGGATGTCGCGGGCCGGCCGAACACCCTCGCCATCCTCGCCGCCGTGGCCGCCGTCACGGAGCACATCGGCCTCGTCGGCACCCTCAGCGCCACCTTCAACGAGCCCTACGAGCTCGCGCGCCAGCTCGCCACGGCCGATCACCTGAGCGGCGGCCGGATCGGCTGGAACATCGTCACCACCTCCGACGCCTTCCACGGCGCCAACTTCCGCCGCGGTGCCTTCCTCGACCGCGACGAGCGCTACGTGCGCGCCGCCGAGTTCCTCGAGGTGGCCGACCGGTTCTGGAGCAGCTGGGCTCCGGATGCCGTGGTCGCCGACAAAGCGAGTGGCCGCTTCCTCGCCGACGGCGGTGTCGGCGGTGTCGAGCACCACGGCCCGCACTTCGACGTGAGCGGGCGTTTCACGGTGCCACGGAGCCCGCAGGGGCGCCCGCTGATCGTGCAGGCCGGCGATTCGGCCGCGGGCCGCGACTTCGCGGCCGAGCACGCCGACGTGATCTTCTCGCTGCACAGCGAGTTCGCCGACGCCCAGAGGTTCTACGCCGATGCGAAGGGGCGTCTGCCCGCCTACGGTCGCGACGAGGACTCGCTCAAGGTGCTGCCCGCCATCGGCTTCGCGCTCGGCGACAGTCGTGCCGAGGCCGAGGAGAAGGCGCGGGAGATCGCCCTGGCGCAGACCTCGGGGGCCACGGCGATCGCGTTCTTGGAGAGGGTCTGGGGCCGCGACCTCACCGAGTACGACCCGGACGGACCGCTCCCCGCGATCGACCCCGATCCGGCCGGTGCGGGCATCACGCAGGGCCGGGCGAACAACGCGGCCGATCCGAAGGCCACCGCCGACGCCTGGCGCGAGCGGGCCGAGGCGGAGGGTCTCAGCATCCGGGAGCTCGTGCTGGCCCTCACGGCCCGTCACGGCCTGGTCGGCACGCCCGCGCAGGTGGCGGCGGAGATCGATCGCTTCGTGCAGGAGCGCGCCTCCGACGGATTCGTGATCGTGGGTCACACGAACCCGTACGGCCTGGACGAGTTCGTCGAGACGGTCGTGCCCGAGCTGCAGCAGCGCGGCGTCTACCGGAGCTCGTACGACGAGGGGGCCACCCTCCGCGAGCTCGTCGGTGCGCAGGGACGCTCGGCGATCAGGTCGTCGGTGGTCTGATCCACCGTTCGGCCCTCCTGTCAGCCCGTTCACTTACTGACCGGGTCGCTCAGAGGCCGAGGTTCTGCCGGAGTGTCGTGGTCGGTGCGTCGTACTCCGTGCGGAAACGGCCGAGCTGCTGCAGGCGCGGAACGACCGTCTCGGCGAAGATCGGCACGTCATGCCGGTAGTCGCCGAAGCTCAGCACGAACCCGTCGGCGCCGCGCGCATCCACCCAGGCCACCAGCTCGTCGGCGATCTGCTCGCCGGCGCCCACGAGCACCCGGTGGGCGCCCAAACCGTTGTGGGTGAGGATCTGCCGCACGGTCCAGCGATTGCGGCGGGCCTCGCCGGCGATCTGCTGTGGGAGGTCGGCCACGTGCGAGTCGCCGCCCTCGGTGGCCAGCAGCTCGTACGGCAGTTCCGCGTCCAGTCGCAATGACTCTGTCGGGAGGCCGAGCCGAGCCGCCAGCAGCGGAAGGCCAAGGTCGACGTTCACCCGCTCGTCGAGTTCGGCCTTACGGGCCACGGCTTCGGCTTCGGTGGCGCCGGGGTAGATGAACACGCCCGGCAGCACCAGTGGCGGACGCCGTGCGGCCGCTGCGCTCTTGGTGTGCACGGCGGCGTAGAACGTCTGGGAGCCCGCCAGGTCGCGACGGGCGGTGAACAGGGCGTCCGCCCGGGTGACGCCGAAGTCGATGCTCGCCTCCGAGCTGCCGGCCTGGAACACGAGGGGCTTGCCGTGTGCCCCCACCGGAATCGGGAGCACGCCACTGGAGCGGAAGTGCTCGCCTTCGAAGTCGACCGGTCGTGTGCGGGAGGCGTCGAGGTAGACCCCGCGTGACTCGTCGGCCACGATCGCCTCGCGTGGGAGCGAACCCCAGTAGGCGTCGACCAGTGTCGCGAACTCGTCCGCCCGGCGGTAGCGCGCCTCGTCGGAGAGGTGCTCGTCCACGCCGAACACCGTGCGGGTTGTCGCGCTCTGGCTGGTCACGATGTTCCAGGCGGCGCGCCCGCGCGACACGTGGTCGAGGGTCGCGAGCTTGCGGGCCACCTCCACCGGGTTGCCGAACAGTCCCGAGACGGTGGAGACCAGACCGATGTTGCTCGTGCGGCTCGCGACGGCGGCGAGCAGCACGGTCGGGTCCTGGCCGCCCCAGAGAGCGCGGTGCGATCGCAGCTGCAGTCCGCCGATGGTGTCGGCCAGGAAGAGCGCGTCGAGCTTCGCGGCCTCGGCCGCCTGGGCCAGCCACACGAAGTAATCGATGTCGGTCAGCAGCGAGGCGGGATCGTCGGCACCGTGCCAGATCCCTTCGTGCCAGCCCGCAGGAAAGTAGTTCAGGGCCAGTCGGATGGCGGGACGGTCAGTGCGAGCGGTCACGAGCCGCGAGCCTAACAGCGTGCACCCCCGGAGCCGGAGCCTCGCGTAAAGCGCGGCAACATCAGCCTCTTTCAGCGCGCAAGTCTCTTTCAGCGCGTAACTCGCGCGCTGACCACGCCGACCAGAACGGCACCTGCCCGAATCAGAACAGCACGTGTTCTCAGAACAGCACGTGTTCTCAGAACAGCGCGTGTTCTCAGAACAGCGCGTATTCGGCGCGCGTCTCACTCACCGGCTGAAAGCGGGGGCGTCTCCGTGAACTCTCGAGGTCGGCTGGTGCGTGTGCTGGCCGGGCAGGTGGTGTTTCCGGGTCGGTCAGTGGGCCTGCCGTTCGGAGTGGTGGTGGTTCACTGTCGGAAGTTGGGTCCTTTTCGGGCCAGGGTAGTTGTTCGGGCCGGAGCGATTCGTCAGGCGGGGGTTGGTGTTCGGGCCAGGGTGGGTGGGCTGGGTTCGCGGGCTCGGTGATGTGCACGCGCCCGATCGGGGATGTCCATCGCAACTCTCGGTCGGGGAGGGCTTGGACTGTCCAGTCGGATTCGTGTTTGAAGTGGTGGTGTTTCGGGCACAGGCTTGCGAGGTTGCCGTGATCGGTGCGCCCGCCTTCGGCCCAGGCGTGGACGTGGTCCAGTTCGCAGCGTTGCGCCCGCCTCCGGCAGCCCGGGAACCGACACGTCTCATCCTCAATCGTGAGAGCAAGTCGCAGGTCGGCGGGGATGCGGTAGCTTTCCCGCCCGACGGAGAGGGTGTGGCCGGTGACCGGGTCGGTCAACCAGCGGGTCACGCTCGGCGCGTGCGCGGTCAACCGTCGAGCCGTCACCGGATCAATGGGCCCGTAGCCGTGCAATTCAGCCGGCTGTTCGGTGTGACCCAGGAGCGAGAGGGCGGGAACGGTGAGGATCACCTGCGGGCGGATAGCCCGCGCGCCCGCGGCCAGGTCGCCGTCGGGGTCGAGGAGCAGCGCGATCGCGGCATCGCACCGGCGTTGGGCGTGGCTGCGGGGCTCGTCCGGGCCGCGTTGGCTCCGGGCGATCTGGTCGAGTTTGTCATCGATCG
>NZ_JBLZQV010000009.1:0-110858 GCF_052048175.1 Herbiconiux dendrobii
GGCTGGGCCGTGCTCGGCTACGACGTCATCGGCAAGAACCTCACCGTCTTCCAGCTCTTCGACCAGCAGGGCAACATCCCCTTCGGCGTCGTCCCCCTCTTCATGCTCGACGTCTGGGAGCACGCCTACTACCTCGACTACCTCAACGTGCGAGCCGACTACATCAAGGCCGTCTGGAACATCGCCAACTGGTCCAACGTCGCCGCCCGCCTCACCGCAGCCACCACCAAGACCGAAGGCCTGCTCACCCTCTAGGGCTTCACCTTCTCCCTCCTCACAAGGAGATGGGTCCCGCACTCGCGCCCGCCTCACGCGAAGCGTCGATGGCCGGATGTTCGCCCTCCGCCGCCTTGAGCTCCGCTCACCCCTAGGCGGAGGGTGAACATCCGGCCATCGGCGCGACCCCGAACATCCCCGGCCCGATAAAATCACACACATGACCCACCTCCCCGACGGCCACCCGAACGCCGCCGTGACCTTCAAGAACGCCGCGCGCGGAACAGCCCCCCAGGTGGTTCTCGTCCGCCACGGCGAGACCGAGTGGAGCCTCGACGGCCGTCACACCGGCCGCACCGACATCCCCCTCACTCCCCGGGGAGAGGACCAGGCCCGCAGTGTGGCCCGCGTACTGACCGGCCGCCGTTTCGGCCTGGTGCTGACCAGCCCGCGCATCCGGGCCCGCGAGACGGCGATGATGGTCGGCTATCCGGATGCCGAGGTCGACGCCGATCTGGCCGAGTGGGACTACGGGGCCTACGAGGGCCTCACCAGCGAGCAGATCTCGGCGCGCTACGGCGAGGAGTGGAACCTGTGGCGTGACGGCATCGAACCGGATGCCGAGGGGCGCGGTGAGCAGGCCGCCGACCTGCTGCGGCGCAATCAGGCGATCATCCGCCGCGCCCACCTCACCCTGAACAAGGGCGAGGACGTGCTGCTCTTCGCGCACGGCCACTACCTGCGCACCCTCGCCGCCACCTGGATCGGCGCCCCCATCAGCACGGGCGAGTATCTCGTGCTCGACACGGCGGCGATGTGCGTGCTCGGCTTCGAGCACGGCAACCAGGTGCTGCGCCAGTGGAACCGCAGCCCGTGGGCGGAGGAGTCGGGCGCATGAGCGCGGGCGCAGCATCCGGAGCCTCCGCCGGCGTCCCCGTCACGATCACCGACCCGGCCGAGGCTCTCGACGCCCTCGCCGCTCTGGCGGAGGGCTTCACCGCCGTGGCCGCCGAGCGTGACCGCGAGGGCACGGCCCCGTTCGCCGAGGTGGCCGAGCTGCGCGCCACGGGCATCCTGCCGGCGCTCGTCCCCCGTGAGCTCGGGGGCGGCGGTCTCGGGTGGCGCACCGTCTTCGAGGCGCTCCGGCCGGTCATGCGCGCCGACGGCGGCCTCGGCCACCTGTTCTCGTACCACTTCGTGAACTCCTGGCGCCTGCAGCTGAACGAGGAGACCGCGCGCATCGAGCAGCTGCAGCGCGGCCTGGCCGCGAACCACTGGTTCTGGGGCGGTGCCGGCAACCCGCGCGACGCCGGCCTCGCCCTCACGCCCGCCGCCGATGGCGGCTTCAGGGTGTCGGGCCGCAAGTTCTTCGCGACCGGGGCCCAGGTCTCGGAGCGGATCACCGCATCCGGAACCCGCGTCGACACCGGCGAGCGCCTCGCGATCGTCGTCGACGCCACGCAGCCGGGGGTCACCCACCACGACGACTGGGCCAACAACGGGCAGCGTCTCTCGGCCTCCGGATCGGTGTCGTTCGACGAAGCGCTCGTGCCGCTCGAGCACGTGCTCGGTTTCGGCGGGCAGGAGGGGCCGCGCTACAACCCGTACGCCTCGCTGTCGATCCTGTTCTTCCAGGTGGCGCTCGAGCACGTGCACGTCGCCCTCGCGGAGGGGGCGCTGGCCGAGGCGGCGGCGTACGTGCGCACGTCCACGAAGCCGTGGTCGACCAGCGGGGTCGCCACCGCGGTGGAGGACCCGTACATCCGCGAGCTGACCGGCGACCTGACGGCGGCCACCCGGGCGGCGGATGCGCTCACCTGGCGCGCCACCGACCTGCTGATCGAGGTGGCGGAGCGCGGCTGGGCGCTGACGGACGCCGAACGCGGCGAGGCGGCCGTGGAGATCGCAGCCGCGAAGGTCGTGAGCACGAAGACGGCGCTGGACGTGACCTCGCGGGTCTTCGAGCTGACCGGCGCGCGCGCCACCGGCGAGGCCTACGGCTTCGACCGGTACTGGCGGAACGCGCGCACGGTCACCCTGCACGACCCCGTGGCCTACAAGGCGCAGGAGGTGGGCGACCACGCCCTGACGGGCCAGTACCCCACCCCCTCCGGCTACAGCTGACTGTGCTTGTCGCCGGTGGCGCCGGGCTTCGCTCGACGTCACCGGGGCACGCCGGTCCCTGCCCGGCGAGCCGCGACATGTGAGCGCGCGGTCGAGGGACGCGGCCTGCGGTCGCATCCCTCAACCACACCCTCACCCGGGGTCATCGAGTACGGCCTGAGACGTCGGGTGCACGCTGCGGTGGTGTGGTTCGCCGGACGCTCGGGGACCGAGGGTTTCGGGGGGTCGAAAATCTGGGAGTCCTGGCGGTGAGCCGGGGTGGGCGGGGGCCGGCTGCCAGACTGGTTCGATGCCCACCAGGACCCCACTCCAGCTACGCCGATGGCGTCAATACCTCGCCGACGAACGGGCCGAAGCCCAGGTGTACCGTGAGCTCGCGCAGCGGCGCACCGGCACAGAACGCGAGATCCTCGAAGCCCTGGCCGAGGCCGAGGGCCGGCACGAGGAGCACTGGCTCGAACTGCTCGGCGACGACGTCGGCAAGCCGCGCCGGGCCGACATCCGCACCCGGATGCTCGGCGTGCTCGCCCGACGTTTCGGCTCGGTCTTCGTGCTGGCCCTGATGCAGCGGGCGGAAGCGCGCTCCCCGTACGAGACCGACGACGACGCCACGCCGGCGATGGCGGCCGACGAGCGGATCCACGGCGAGGTCGTACGCGGCCTCGCCGCCCGGGGCCGCAGCCGCCTCTCGGGCACGTTCCGCGCGGCGGTCTTCGGCGCCAACGACGGGCTCGTCTCCAACCTCGCCCTGGTGCTCGGCATCGGGGCCACCGGCGTTCCCGCCCCCGTGGTCCTCGCCACCGGGATCGCGGGTCTGCTGGCCGGGGCGCTCTCGATGGGCGCAGGCGAGTTCGTGTCGGTGCGCTCGCAACGGGAGCTGCTCGCGGCCTCGACGCCCGATCCGGACGCTCACACGGCCGTGCCGCGACTGGACGTCGACGCCAACGAGCTCGCCCTCGTCTACCGTGCACGCGGCATGAGCGAGGCGGATGCCGACGCCAAGGCCTACGACGTGTTCCGCGGGCTCTCGACAACCACTTCGGCCCTGCGCATCGTGCGCGCCGGGGATGCCGGAATCACCGCCCCCGAGATCGAGGGCGGTGCGGCGGCGGGAGACGCCGACGAGCACGAGGAGATCGGCACGGCCTGGCAGGCCGCCTTCTCGTCGTTCTGCTTCTTCGCCTCCGGGGCGATCATCCCCGTGCTGCCGTACCTCTTCGGCATGACCGGCCTGCCCGCGGTCATCCTCGCCTCCGCCCTCGTGGGGCTCGCCCTGCTCGGCACGGGGGCCGTGGTCGGCCTGCTCTCGGGCGGTCCGCCGCTGCGACGGGCCCTGCGCCAGCTCGCGATCGGGTTCGGCGCCGCCGCGGTCACCTATGTGCTGGGCCTGCTGTTCGGGGCCACCCTGGGCTGACCCGCTCCCCCGGTGAGCGCGGGGCGGTGAGGACAGAGTGGTGAGCGCAAGACCGGTGGGCGCGGCGGCGGCAAGCGCAAGATCGTTGAGCGCAGGCGCAGTGGGCGCAGTGGGCGCAGGAGCGGCCTAGCGGTGCAGGGTCGCGGCCGGCGACTCGCCGTAGCGCGAGCGGTAGTCGGCGGCGAAGCGCCCGAGGTGCCCGAACCCGCACTGCTCCGCGATCGCCGTGACGGTCGTGCGTGCGCCGTCGGCCCCGAGCAGCAGCTCGTGCGCCCGCCGGAACCGGATGTCGCGCAGGATGTCGCTCGGGGTGCGCCCCGAGGCCGAGCGCACGTGGTCCTGCAGCGTGCGCACGGAGACGCCGAGCGCTCGGGCACAGCTCAGTACCGAGAGGTCTTCGGTGGGGGCGGCCTCCGCGAGCGCCAGGAAACGCCGGAGGAGGGCATCCGCGTGGCCGGGCTCCTGCGGCGGCGACCAGGTACCGAGCGACCGCGCGATCGAGTTGTCGACCGCCAGCAGGAACCGGGCGATCATCAGGTCGGAGACCAGGCGGAACGGGAGCGCACCCGCTCCGGCGTGCCCGTCGCCGAGCAGGTCGTGCATCGCGAGCACCGACGCCAGGAAGGCCTGCCCCTCGTGCGTGTCGAGCGCCACGGCCGACGCGAGGTCGAGCCCACCGGCGTCGTCGACGTTCCACAGCTCGGCGGCCACGCGCTCCATCTCCTCCCGGTCGATGTAGACGATGAGGTGCGGCGTGCCCTCGTCCCACTCCATCGTGAAGTCGCTGTCCAGCGGCGGAACGGTGGCACGCCGCGGCGAGGACTGCACCTCGTGGCCGCGGGCGAGCATCCGGGCCCGTCCGCGCAGCGGGATCTGCACCAGGTGGAAGCTGCCGAGCCCCTGGGGGGCGATCCGCACCCCACCGGAGTAGTCCAGCAGGTCGAGGCCGACGGTGCTCGCGTGCGCCGAGCGGAGCGTCATCCGCACCCCGTGGTCCAGCGGCGTCAGCTCATGGGCGCAGAACAGATCGGCGATCACCGAGTTCGCCTCGCCGACCGACTGCGCCTGCACGGGCGGGCGGCTCGTGAGCAGGTCCCGGGCCCGCGGGACCGAGACGACCGGAGAGAGTGCCATGGCTCATTCTCCGTCGGAGCACCCTGCACTGTGAAGGCGCAATCGCCCTGCCACGTTTCGGCGACGTTACAAATCGCTGACGAACGGCTCTTCTCGCGTCAGACGGACAGAGGCCGCGCTCAGTGGATAGCCGGGGCGGATGCGGATGGCTTGACTGTCGTCTACACCGCGGCCGGCATCGGGCTGCGGCACCGGACGAATGCGGAGGCCCAGGTGGGAATTCTTCAGGATCGCGTGATGATCGTGACCGGCGGGGCGACCCTGATCGGCGAGGGCGTCGTGCGCGAACTGGCGGCCGAGGGCGCGACGGTGGTGGTGGCCGACATCGACGAGGCCGGCCTCGCGGCGCTGCCGGCGAAGATCGGCACGGCGGCGGTCGACACCCGCCTCACCGACATCACCGACGACGCGCAGATCAGCGCCCTGATCGACGAGGTGGTCGCCACGCACGGCCGCCTCGACTCGGTCGTGAACCTCGCCGCCAGCTACGTCGACGACGGCGCCGCGACCTCGCGCGCCGACTGGCACCGGGGGCTGGACGTCAACCTGGTGAGCGCGGTGCGGATGGTCGAGCTCGCCCGCCCGCACCTGGCCGCCACGGGCCACGGCAGCGTGGTGAACTTCACCTCGATCTCGTCGAAGGTCGCCCAGACCGGCCGCTGGGTGTATCCGGCCAGCAAGGCGGCGATGGTGCAGGTGACCCGCTCCATGGCGCTGGACCTGCAGGCCGAGGGCATCCGGGTGAACTCGGTCAGCCCGGGCTGGACGTGGTCGACGATCATGGACGACCTCTCCGGCGGCGACCTCGCGAAGACCGACCGCGTCGCGGCCCCCTTCCACATCCTCGGCCGGGTCGGACGCCCGGACGAGGTGGGCCGCGTGGTGGCGTTCCTCGCCTCCGACCAGGCCGGCGGCGTCACCGGCGCCGACTGGGCCGTCGACGGCGGCTACTCCGCCCTCGGCCCCGAACAGCAGAGCCCCACCATCCCCCTCCTCGCCGCCGAATGACGGCCACCGACCGAAAGGCGCCTCCCATGTCCCGTCGCATCACCATCGTCGGAGCCGGTCAGTCCGGCCTCCAGCTCGCGCTCGGCCTCCTCGACCACGGCTACCGGGTCAGGATCGTCTCCAACCGCACGCCCGAGGAGATCGCCGCGGGCCGGGTCGCCTCCAGCCAGTGCATGTTCGACACCCCGGTGGGGTACGAGCGGGAGGTCGGGGCGGCGCTGTGGGATGACGCCCCCTCCGTCGACGGGATCGGGTTCGCCGTCCCGCATCCCGAACTGCCGGGGGAGAAGGCCATCGGCTGGGCCGCGCAGCTCGACCGGCCCGCGCAGTCGGTCGACCAGCGGGTGAAGTTCCCGCAGCTGATCGAGCTCGTCGTCGCCCGCGGCGGCCGGATGGTCTACGAAGACGCCGGCGTCGACGACCTCGAGCGCTACACCGCCGAAGACGACCTCGTGCTCGTCGCCGCGGGCAAGGGCGACATCGCGCGGCTGTTCGAGCGCGATCCCGAGCGCTCGCCGTTCGACGCCCCGCAGCGGGCTCTGGCGCTGACCTACGTGCACGGCCTCACGCCCGACGCGGACTTCTCCAAGGTGGCCTTCAACCTCATCCCCGGCGTCGGCGAGTACTTCGTCTTCCCGGCGCTGACCCTCACCGGCCCCTGCCACATCATGGTGTTCGAGGGCGTCCCGGGCGGCCCGATGGACCGGTTCGGCGGCGGCCTCACCCCCGAGGAGCACCTCGAGGTCTCCAAGGACATCCTGCGCACCTTCCTCCCCTGGGAGGCGGAGCGGGCCGAGGGCGCGACCCTCACCGACGACCTGGGCGTGCTGCAGGGGCGGTTCGCCCCCACGGTGCGGAAGCCGATCGCGACCCTGCCCTCCGGACGCACCGTGCTCGGGCTCGCCGACGTGGTGGTGCTGAACGACCCCATCACCGGGCAGGGCTCGAACAACGCCTCGCGGTCGGCGCAGAGCTACCTCGGCTCCATCCTGGAACGCGGCGACTTGCCCTTCGACGACGCCTGGAAGACGGATGCCTTCGAGACCTACTGGGACATCGCCGGGCCCGTCGTCGCCTGGACCAACGCCATGCTGATGCCCCCGCCCCCGCACGTGCTGCAGCTGCTGGGCGCCGCATCCGCCCAGCCCGCCATCGCCTCGCGGTTCGCGAACGGCTTCGACGACCCGGCCGACTTCGGCGAGTGGTTCCTGGATCCCGCCGGGGCGGAGAGCTACCTCGCCGAGGTCATGGGCGACGGCGCCCTCGCCGCGGAGCGCGCCTGAGATGGCTGCGCCCGAGATGGAGAGGCCCGGGACGGATGCGCCCGAGCTGGCTGCGCCCCGCTTCGACCTGCGCGACTTCCGCACCGCGCTCGGCCAGTTCGCCACCGGGGTGGCCGTCATCACGACCCGCACGACCGAGGGCGCCCGGGCGGGGATGACCGCGAACTCGTTCGCCTCGGTGTCGATGGATCCGCCGCTCGTGCTCTGGTGCCCCGGCAAGCAGGTGCCGAGTGCGGCGAGCTTCGAACGCTCGACGCACTTCGCCATCAACGTGCTGGCGAGCGCCCAGCACGCGCTCTCCCGGCAGTTCGCCACCCCCTCCACCGACAAGTTCGCCGGGGTCGCGGTGCGCGAGGGCCTGGCCGGCGTGCCCCTCCTGGAGGGCGCGCTCGCCACCTTCGAATGCCGCACCGTCGCCCGGCACGACGCCGGCGACCACCTCATCTACGTGGGCGAGGTCGAACGCTACGGGTACACCCCCGACGCCCCGCTGGTCTTCCACGCCGGCACGTACCACGACACGGCGAGGCACCGCTCGGTGCTCGCCTGACGACGGGGGCCTAGGCCGAGACGGAGGCCAGCTGGTCGTAGGTGGCGAACTTCGCGGCCACGTCGGAGCCGGTGAAGTGACCCACCCAGCCGTCGTCGTCGTGGAAGAAGCGCACCGAGACGTAGTCGGGGTTGGTGCCCATGTCGAACCAGTGCGTGGTGTCCTTCGGCACGGAGAGCAGGTCGCCCGCCTCGCAGAACACGGCGTGCACCTTGCCGTTGGCGTGCAGGTAGAAGACCCCGGAGCCGCGGGCGAAGAAGCGGTCTTCGTCGTCGTCGTGCTGGTGCTCGTCGAGGAACTTGCTGCGGGCCGCCTCGGCCTGGGCGCGGTACTCGTCGGTGTCGGCGGGGGTGATCGAGACGACGTCGACCAGCGTGTAGCCGTGATCGGAGTTCACGCCGTCGATCTCGGTGCGGTAGGCCTCGAGCACCTCGTCTTGCGTGGGCTCGGCGGAGAGCTCCTTGAGCTCCCAGCGGCTGAAGCGGGCGTTCAGGCCGGCGAGCACCTCGTGGATGGTGTCGAAATCGCGGGTCTGCAGTTCGGGCGTTGTGGGGTCGGTGTCGTTCCACACGGTGAGCAGCGTCATGCCTCAATGCTATTCCTCCGGGTCGCCTCCCTACCTCAAAGGGCGCCGGAAAGTAACAGAGGGACACACAATTCGTCACACGACTCGCGGTCGGGGTTGAATCGAGACACACCCACAGCCCCCTTGCTTCAACCCGTCCTGTAAGGAGCCCTCATGGCCATCACCCGCAAAGTCGCGGTCTTCACCGCCCTCGTCGCCGCCGGCGCCCTGGCGCTGACCGGCTGCTCGCAGTCCAGCGGCAGCACCGAGTCGGCCGCCGAGTCCACCACCGCGGCCACGGCCTCCGCTCCCCTGCCCGCGCCCTTCGACGGCGACCCGGTGACGGTCGCCCTGGTGCGCCAGAGTGGCGCCGGCGACTACTTCGAGGCCTGGGGCGCCGGCGCCCAGGCTCAGGCGGAGTTCGCCAACATCGACCTGCAGGTCACGGATGCGCGCAACGACAACGCGAAGCAGGCCAGCGACCTCGAGCAGGCCATCGCCTCCAAGCCCGACGCGATCATCGTCGACCACGGCCAGACCGACACCCTTCAGCCGCTGATCACCGAGGCCGTCGCCGCGGGCATCCCGGTGGTCGTCTACGACCTGGCGCTCACCGACTCCACCGGCGTCATCACCACCAGCCAGTCGGACGAGTCGATGGCCTCCGGCGTGCTCGACCAGCTGATCGACGACGTCGGAGACGGCGCCAAGGTCGGCTACGTCTCGGCCGAGGGCTTCGCCGCGCTCGACCGCCGCGCGGTCGTCTGGAACAAGTACGTCACCGACCACAAGCTCGACGTCGTGTTCTCCACCGGCAAGGTCAGCGAGTCCACCGCCACCGACAACATCCCGCTGGTGGACGCCGCGCTCAAGCAGAACCCGGATGTGCAGGCGATCTTCGCGCCGTACGATGAGATCACCAAGGGCACGGTTCAGGCCGTCATCCAGAACAATCTCCAGGACAAGGTGAAGGTGTACGGAATCGACATCTCCAACGCCGACATCGAGGTCATCACCGCCGACGGCAGCCCCTGGGTCGCCACCTCGGCCACCGACCCCGCCGCCGTCGGCGCCGGTGTGGTGCGATCGCTCGCCCTCAGCCTCGCCGGTCAGCTCGACGAGACCGACGTGCAGTTCCCGGCCAAGACGATCACGCAGCAGTTCCTCGCCGACAACTCCATCACCAACGTGACCGAGCTGCGCGCCGCGGAGCCCACCCTGAAGCTCGACGACACCGTCGTGGCGGATTGGCTGCCCGCGGTCTCCGAATGACCTCTGCCTCAACCGCTCCGATCGAGGGGCACGACGTGCGCGTCGTGTCCCTCGTCGGCGTCTCCGTGGCCTACGGATCGAACGTGGTGCTCACCGACGTCTCGCTCGATTTCCGGGCCGGCGAGATCACCGCCTTGCTCGGCGCGAACGGGGCCGGCAAGTCCACGCTGATCAAGGCGCTCTCCGGCGCCAACTCGCGCTACAGCGGCGAGATCCTGGTGGGCGGCTCGGTCGCCTCGCTCGGCTCCCCCGTTCAGGCCCGCCAGCTCGGCATCTCGGCCGTGCACCAGAAGGTGGCCGACGGCATCGTGCCGGGCCTCTCGGTGGCCGAGAACCTCACGCTCGACGACCTGGCGCACGCGTCGAGGCATCCGCTGCGCAATCGACGGGCGGCCCTCGCCGATGCCCGGGCCGCGCTCGCGACGCTCGGCCTCGACTGGCCCGACAGCGTGCTCGATCAGGACGCCGACCGCCTCGCGATCTCGGATGCCCAGCTGCTCGTGCTCGCGCGGGCGCTGCGCAGCACGCCTCAGCTGCTCATCCTCGACGAGCCCACCTCGGCACTCACCGCCGCCGAGGCCGAGCGGCTGTTCGAGGTGCTGCGGTCGCTGCGCGCCCAGGGCCTCTCCATCGTCTACGTCTCGCACCGATTCGGCGAGATCGAGGCGCTGGCCGACCGCGTGGTGGTGCTGCGCGACGGCATCGTGCAGAGCAACGCGGTGCGCCCGTTCGAGTGGAACGAGATCCTGCACGACATGCTCGGCCGGGCCACCGACCTCGACCACGACCGGGGCGAGACCCATCGGGGTTCGGCCGTCGTGGCGACGCTGGACGGCATCCGTCTCTTCCCGGAATCGGCGCCCGTCGACCTCACCGTCAAGGCCGGCGAGGTGCTCGGCATCCTGGGCCTGATCGGTGCGGGCAAGACCGAGATCGCCGAGCTGCTCGGCGGCCTCGCGACGCCGCTGGCCGGCTCCCTCACCCTGCAGGGCGCGCCCTACGCGCCGAAGCGGCCGCGGGACGCGATCACCGCGGGCGTCGTACTGGTACCCGAAGACCGCCAGAAGCAGGGCATCCTGCCGGGCTGGTCGGTGCTGCGCAACATCACGCTCCCGTTCCTTTCCGAGTCCAGCGTGTTCGGGCTGGTGCGCCGGCGCACCGAGCGCTCGCGGGCCGAGACGGTCATCCAGACCCTCTCCGTGGTGGCGAGCGGGCCGGATGCCTCGATCGACGACCTCTCCGGCGGCAACCAGCAGAAGGTCGTCGTGGGCCGCTGGCTCTCGGCCGATCCGAAGCTCGCCATCCTCGACGAGCCGTTCCGCGGTGTGGACATCGCCGCGCGCCGCGAGATCGGCGCCCGCCTCGCCGCCCTCGCCGCCGACGGGGCCGCCGCCGTGGTGCTCTCCAGCGACGTCGACGAGATCTTCGAGGTGGCCGACCGGATCGTCGTGCTGGTGGGCGGCTCGGTCGAGCTCGACCGCTACGCCGACGAGGTCGACCGCTCGACCGTGATCGGCGCGTTCCTCGGCCAGTCCCACCCGTCCGGACCCGGTGCCCACCCCGCGCCCGGCTCCGATGCCACAGCCTCCGTCCCCCGAAAGGACCCCGCATGACCAGCCCGAGCGTGCTCGCCCCGAAGAGCTCCGCCGGAGAACGCGCCTCCGCCTTCGTGGTGAAGTGGGGCTTCGTCGCCGTCACCCTGGCGCTGATCCTGTTCTTCCTCATCACCGAGCCGAACTTCCGCACCGTCGACAACATCTTCGGCATGCTGAAGTTCATCGCGCCTACGGCGATCGCCGGGCTCGGCGTGATGCTGGCCATGACGGTCGGCGGCATCGACCTCTCGGTGGGCGCCTCGGCCGGCTTCGCGGTGTCGATCGCGGCCTGGACGATGGTGATCGCCAACCAGGTCGGCGGGGTGGCCGTGACGGTGGTGCTGATCTGCGGGCTGCTGATCGGGGCGCTGAACGCGTTCTTGATCGTCGTGGCGCGCATCCCCGACCTGCTGGCGACCCTGACCACGATGTTCGTGATCGTGGGCCTCAAGCTGATCATCGTCGACGGCAAGTCGATCTCGTCGCAGATGACGCTCTCGAACGGCACCACGGCGCCGGGCAAGTTCACCGCCGACTTCCTGTGGCTGGACCGCGGCTCGATCGGGCCGGTTCCGGTGCCCGTGATCATCTTCCTGGTGATCACCGTGCTGCTCTGGTTCCTGCTCGAGCGCACCCGGTGGGGTCGTGCGCTGTTCGCCGTGGGCACCAACTCCGAGGCCGCCCGGCTCTCCGGCATCCGGGTGCAGTGGTACCGCACCGCCGCCTACATGGGCTGTGGGCTGCTGGCGTCGATCGCCGGTCTGCTGCTGGCCGCCCGTATCGGGCAGGGTGACGTCTCGGCCGGCAACTCCCTGCTGCTGGATGCCGTGGCCGTGGCGCTCGTGGGTGTCTCGGTGCTCGGGATCGGGCGCCCCAACGCCTGGGGCACCGCGCTCGGCGCCGTGCTGATCGCCGTGATGGTGACCGGGTTCACGATGCTCGGGCTGCCGTACTACGCGCAGGACTTCGGCAAGGGGATCGTGCTGCTGATCGCCCTGCTGTTCAGCTTCACGTTCTCGCGGCGGCGCACCGTGGTGACCGCCGGGTCGACCACCTCCGCTTCGTAGACCCTCCGTTTTCGCACCGTCCGGGACCCGCCGCTCATGACCGACTTCAGCCAGCTCCGCTCCGACACCGTCGCCGCCTACCTCGCCTCGCGGCCCGCCCTCGCCGCGCGGATCGACGCCTCCGCGCTGGCCTCCGTGCGTGAGGTGGGTGACGGCAACCTCAACCTGGTGTTCATCCTCGAGGACGCGGCCGGGGCATCCGTCGTTCTCAAGCAGTCGCTGCCGCACGTGCGCACCGACCCCTCCTGGCCGATGACCCGTGAGCGTTCGGCGCGCGAGGCCGTGGTGCTCGCGGCGCACGAGGCGGCGGATGCGGCGCACGTGCCGGCGCTCTACGACTTCGACCCGGAGCACTACGTGCTCGCCATCGAGAACCTCTCCGACCATCGGGTGTGGCGCAACGAGCTGAACGCCGGGCGGGTGCACGCGTACGCCGCCTCCGCGCTGGGTCAGTACGTGGCGCGCACGGCGTTCGCGACCTCCCCGCTCGGCCTCGACCCGCTCGAGCACAAGCGCCTGATCGCACGCGCGGTGAACCCCGAGCTGCAGCAGATCACCGAAGACCTCGTGTTCACCGAGCCGTACATCGCGCATCCGCACAACGCGGTGCTGCCGGCGAACGAGCCGGACGTGGCGGCGTTGCGCGCCGACCACGCCCTCGTGCGCGAGATGGGGCTGGCGAAGCTGCGGTTCATGACGACCGCGCAGTCGCTCATCCACGGCGACCTGCACACCGGGTCGGTGTTCGTGCGGGCGGCGCGCGGGTCGGCAGACGCGGTGGACGGTGCGGATGCGCCCACGGAGGCCTCGGTGCGAGCCTTCGACAGCGAGTTCGGCTTCGTGGGCCCCACCGGCTTCGACCTCGGGGCGCTCTGGGCCAATTTCATCATCGCGGCGGCGCGCGCCGAGGCGCTCGGCGAGAGTTCGCGGGCGGAGCTGATCCTCACCCTGCCCGGCGCCCTGTGGTCGTCCTTCGAGGCCGAATACCGGTCCCTGTGGCCGTCGCGCATCGACCCGCGCGTGTGGGGCGACGAGGTGCTCGACGCCTGGCTCGCCGGCATCCGCGACGACGCCGCGATCTTCGCCGCAGCCAAGGCGATCCGCCGCATCGTCGGCTTCGCCAAGGCCGCCGACATCGAGACCCTCCCGCCCGCCCAGCGCGAGGCCGCCGCCCGCGGTGTCCTCCGTGCCGGCCGCGCCCTGGCGCTCACGCGCCGGGGTATCGCGGACGTGGACGCCCTGGCGTCGGAGTCCCTCGCTGTGCTTCGCGCGGCTGGATCGCGCTAGCGGTCTCGCGCGGGTGGAGGGTCACACGTCGAAGGTGAAGGTGGTGCCGAGGGCGTGGTCGGCGATGGCCTTCTGGATGAGGATCAGGGCCCAGAGGCCCTCGGCGGTGGACTCGCCACCCGCGTCCCCGCCGGCCGTGGAGA
Organism: Herbiconiux dendrobii; assembly: GCF_052048175.1. Classification (NCBI taxonomy): domain Bacteria; kingdom Bacillati; phylum Actinomycetota; class Actinomycetes; order Micrococcales; family Microbacteriaceae; genus Herbiconiux; species Herbiconiux dendrobii. The sequence continues at coordinate 13,659 of NZ_JBLZQV010000009.1, forward strand.
CACCGGCCACGGGGGCGATCGAGTCGAGCACCGCGCCCCGGCCCTCGAAGGCAGCGGTGCCCGCGCTGCCGGTGTAGATCGGCGTGAGGGCGGAGTTGTTGCCGAGGAACCAGGTGGCGACGGTCTTCGCGTGGCGGCGGTAGGCGGCCGCCCGGGTGGATCGGTCGCTGCGGGTGGACTGCTCCCAGGCGCCCGCGAGCTCGAGCAGACCGCCGATGATCGGGGTCTCCTGGTAGACCGACTGCGCACCGTTCGTGTGGAACGAGGCGGCCCATCCGGAGATGCCCGTGATGCGCTCCCGGGTGCGCACGTTGTTGCCGCCGGTATCCGCGTAGTGGTAAGCCTGCTGCCCGTAGAAGGTGTCGGCGGAGTAGGTGACGATGTCCAGCAGCCCGTCGAGCGCGGCGGCGGACTGGCCGATGTCGCGCTTCAGCCGGTAGGCCTTCGCGAGCGCGTAGATCTGGTGCTGGCCCCAGGCCTGCCAGTCCCCGACCACCGGGTCGTCGATGAAGATGCCGTCCCGCCAGTCCGTGCTGCGGAACTGCTTCGAGGTCACCCGATTGATGCCCTCGTCGATCTTCGCGTAGACCACCGAGGCCGCGACGGGGTCGTCGAGCGCACTCGACGATCCTCCGGCCGTCGCGCCGCTCTGCGGGAGCAGCGGGGTCCACGCACCCCAGGGGCCGCCGGTCTGCAGGGCGCGGTAGGTCTCGACGTAGCCGATGGTGAACATGCCGGCGAGGCGGTTGTCCAGGGTCCCGAGGTCGTACTGGGTGCAGTTCCTCAGCAGGCGGTTCAGGTGGTTCTCGAGGAACGCACCGAACCGCGCCTCGTCGACGGTGAGCGCGCCGCCGCCGAGCGCCTTGCGCTTCTGCATCATCTGCAGCCCGAGCGCCAGTGCCCAGAGCAGCCGGGCGTCGTCCGCGCCGAGCTCGTGCGTGCTGGTGGTCCAGTCCTTCCGGATCGCGAGGAGCGACCCGGTCGCCGGCCCGGTGGCGGTGCTGTAGAGCGGCCCGTCGTAGACCGGGGCGACGTCGGCCCCCGCCGTCGACAGCAGGTCGTCCATGGCGATCGAGAACGGCGGATGCGGCACGAACGGATCGGCGCGCGCGTACCCGGCACCGCTCGGGATGATGTGGGCGGGGTCCGACTCGAACTGGCCCCAGGCCGCCTTCGATCCGCCCGCCCCGAGCGGCGGGTACTGGCTCCGGCGCACGAACTCCGAGCGGTACATGTAGTGCTTGTTCTGCGCCTGCATCGGGTCCCAGGCGAACATCATCGGGGCATCCAGCCAGGCGAAGTTGTAGACCTTCCCCTCCATCGTAAGCAGGTAGCAGCAGAAGGTGAGCACGTCTCGCGCCCGCAGGTAGGAGCCCTCCGTGCCGTTCAGCAGGTAGTCGGTGGCGAGCGCGATCGCGGTGCGCGCCGAGTCGTCGACGCAGGTCGCCCCCTCCGCGAGGTCTTGGTAGGGGTTCCAGCCGTTGCCGCGCCAGCCGCCCGGTTTCTGCTGCGCGTAGAGCGTCATGGCCTTCATCGGCCACGAGTTCACCGCCGCGAACCCGCCCAAGCCGAGCACGGCGTCGTAGTAGGCCGGGGTCGGCCAGCTGACGCCGTGCTGGTCGGTGCGCCGGCCCGCCCCGGTTCCGGATGCGTAGGTGAAGCCGGTGACGGTCGATCCGCTCTGCGAGTGCACCGCCTGCAGCTGCCAGTCGAGGTGCTCGAACCGCACGGGGAAGGCCGCGAAGTCGACGGTGCGGGTCGCGGCCCGCGCCGTCTCGGCCGGACCGAGGGCGACCCGGCCGAGCGACGCGAGCGCCGCCGCGCCGGCGGCGGCGCCGAGGAAGGTGCGGCGCTTCACCGCTGCCCTCCCCGGCCCGTCGGCTGCGCACGCCGGTGCAGGCGCAGCCGCACGCCGGCAGCGGCGAGGCCGAGCACGAGCGCGAGCAGGGCGAGGCTCAGGAGCGACCCGGGGGCCGCCCCGGTCGCGGCGAGCTGCGGCGACCCGGCCGCGGCCGGGTCGGCGTCGCCGGCACCGGGGCTGCCCGCCCCCGGGTCGACGGGGCCGGTGCCGGGACCGCCGGGCTCCACCGGGGCGCCGTTGCGACCCCGCACCTCCTCGGGCGTGCCCGCGTAGAGCGCCCGGGCGTCGGCGTCCCGCAGCACCATGACCTCGCGGCCGTCGAGCAAGCGGTAGATCGCGTAGGTCTCGACGGGGTACAGGATGAGGGCGTCGAGATCGGCGGCCGCATCCGGGGTCGTCGCGATCTGCAGCGGGATCGTGCCCGCCGTCAGGTCGGCGCGGCCCAGGGTGCGGATCGTGATCGCTCCGTCGGCGCCGGCGAGCGGTGCCGCGGTGTCGAAGAGGCCGGGCGAGGAGAGCGACACCGACGGCCGCGCTGCGGCCGCGCTGTCGACGGCGCTCAGGAACAGCAGGTGCGCCCCCGCCGTCGGCACGTCCAGGCCGTGACTCGCGGAGCTGCCCGCCTCGAGGTGCGCGTAGGCCCGGTTCGAGAAGGCGGATGACCCGTACCGCACCTCGGGCACGCCGAGGCGGTACAGCGAGGCGAGCGTCACGGTGGCGTACCCCTCGTAGGGCTTCGGGTTCGTGGAGTGGTTCGAGAACCGCACGATCACCGCGGTGGCGTCATCCGGAACCGTCTGCAGCAGCGTGGTGCGCACCGACCCGGCGCCCGAGTACCAGGTGCGCGGGTTGTAGCCGAAGCCGCTGTCGTCGGCCAGCGGCGTCTCGGCACCGGAGGCGTCGACCGAGAGCACCTCGGCGTCGAGGTCGACCCCGAACTGCAGCAGGGCCGCGAAGTCGAGCATCAGCGCGTCGCCCGACTGCGGCTGGCCGTCGCCGCCCACGCCGATGCGGGTCTGGATCGAGCCCCCGTCGAACACCCGCACGTTGTTGTACCCGTCACCGGAGACGAAGAGGGCGTTCTGCCCCTCCCAGCCCGGGTAGACCGTCTGGGGCGAGTCGACGGCGAGCGAGTCCTGATAGATGGCGGCCTCGTCGGTGCCGGATGCCGGCGCCTGCGTCACCACGGCGCGGGCCGGATCGTTCAGACCACCGTCGGGCAGGTCGAGCTGCGCGTCGGCCGGGCGGCCCTCCGCCACCAGATCCTCGATCTCGACCGTCGTCGCCGTGCGCTCCTCCACCTTCGTGGCGGTCATCACGGCGAGCGCCTCGGGCACCCGCTGCACGCGCAGGATGGCGCGCAGGGCCTCGTCGACCGACTCGGCGCCGCTGTTGCTGTTCAGCCCGTCGATCGTGATGCCGTCGAAGGCCAGACCCAGGCTCTGGTCGAACATCGGCACGCCGATCGGGTTCTGCCCCATCCACCAGGTGGCGGCGACGCCCGCCATGTCGGCGTACTTCGTCTCCCCGGTCACCGAGTACAGCGCCAGGTAGTTCTCGACGTAGCTGGCGGTGCCGTAGTTGATCTGCGGCAGGCCGCTCTTGTTCGGGGCGATCTCCATCGAGCGGCCCGAGATCAGCAGGTCGGAGAGGAAGCTGTCGGCGGAGAGCTCCGCCGCGGCGATCCACTCGCCGTGCCCGGTCAGCGAGCCGGCCAGGGCGAGCGCCTTGGTCTGGATGCTGCCCCATTCGTACCAGTTCCCGTTGCTGTGCTTGATCGCGCCCAGCGGGTACTGGTCGAAGTCACCGGCCTGGTAGTACGCGATGCCCTCGGCGAGTTCGCTCACCAGGGTCACCGCCGCGTCGCGTTCCGGACCCTGCAGCAGGCCGGCGTGCTTCACGAGCGCCGCGACGGCCGTGGCCGAGAGCCAGCTGTCGTCGAACAGCAGCCAGGCGGGCGATCCGTCGGGCTGGTGCTGGCCGTACTCGGCCGAGACGAGTTCGCCGACGCGGTCCAGGCACAGCTGGAGCCGCGTCTGGAGGCGCCCGGCCAGCTCGGCGTCGGCATCCGTGATCAACGGCAGAGCGGTGGCCATGGCCTCGTAGGCCCGGGCCGCCCAGTAGCTGAAGGCGGTCTGCGAGGAGGCGCTGTCCTTCTTGAACAGGTTCCCGTCGGCGTCGCGCGCCACGAAGTTGTCGAAGTCGCCGTTGGGTGCCTGCATCCACATCGCGAACTCGAGGCCGCGCTTCATCTGGTCGTAGCTGTGGGCGTCGCCGTAGGTGGCGTAGTGCTCGGCGTAGACGATCACGGCGCGCGCCACGTCGTCGAGCGCCGAGACGCCCTCCTGCGGGTCGCCGACCCACTCGTAGCCCGCGGCGAGGTCGTCGCGGTCGAGGGGCTCGGCGTAGAGGTGCACGATCATCGCCGCCTTGCCGTCGAGCTCGACGTGCTCGCTCAAGAAGTCGAGGTGGCTGAGGTTGGCGTACACCTCGGAGGTGTCGCCCAGCACGAAGCGAACGTAGTACGAGACGTCCTTCGTGGTGACCTGCCCGTCGCCGTCGTAGTCGAGGGCCGGATCGGTGGTTCCCGCCGCGATCTGCTGCTCGAACCAGGCGGCGTCCGCCGCGTCGACGACGCCGTTGCCGTCGAGGTCGTCGTCGCCCTGCTCGCGCTGGCCGGAGAGCCGCACATCGCGCAGCCGCAACGGGTAGCCGGTGCTGTTCCGCAGTTCGAGGTCGACCTCGGTGGCGGATGCCGGCACGGTGGTGTTCGCGGAGGCGACGGGGGTCGCCGTGAGCTCCTGCCAGAGCGCACTCTCCTGCCCGGCCGGGGCCGAGGCGGTGAGGATGCCGGCTCCTCCGGCGCCCACGGTGGCCACGGGCCCGGCCTGCGCCGCGCCACGCGGATCGACGAAAGCGTCGACGGCGAGGCCGAGGGCGTCGCCGCGCTGCGGAAGCACCGGATCGGCGCCCACCGGCACGGCACGCGACACCACGGCTCCGGGCTCGAGCACCGCGCCGGAGGCGATCCGCGCCCCCGAGCTCGACCAGTTCGACGAACCGTCGAGCTCGTCGGCGAACCCGGCGTTGGGCAGGGCGACCGGGCGCTCGCCCGAGCCGCTGTCGGCCCACAGCCGCACCTGGTGGAACTCGATCGTGCCGCCCGTGTCGTTGTGCAGCTCGACGTAGACCGTGCCGGCTGCCGCGCCGACGCGTCCCGCGCCCACGGGCCGGCTGCCGACCGTCTCGCGCTGCCCGCGGGCGAGCCCGGTGAGGTCGCTCCACTCCGCGAGGATGGCGCTGCCGTCGGTCACCCGCACCAGCACGGTGCTGTCGGCGGTGACGTCGCCGTGCAGGGTGACGTCGACCTCGGCCCGCACCAGGTCGCCCGGCGCGACGCCGTCGACCGCGCCGGCCGCCGCGACCGGGATCCCCTGGTAGGCGACTCCGCCCGGGGCGAGCTCCAGGGTGCGCTCCTGACGGGCCTCGCCCTGCACCGTCCAGCCGGTCTGCAGCGGCCCGCCGAAGTCGGCGTTCGGCAGCTCGTAGGCCACGGCACGCGGGAGCGCGGCGGCCGGTCCGCCCGCGGGGATGGCCACCACCGCGGCCCCGGCGAGCACCGCCGCCAGGCCGGCGGAGAGAGCGCTCCACGAGCGCCGCCGCCGGGGCATTCCGCCGGCCGCGCGCACGCTGGTTCGGAAGGGGATCATGGGAACTCCTCGTCGCAGGGGGCCGGAGACATCGTTGTCCGACCGTCGCGGATCATGATCGGCGACGATTCGCGATCGTGTCAAGAGCTGCGCAGAAGGTCGCACCCAGGGGTTGACGAGCTTTCCTAAACCGGTATAGCGTGCACAGTGCTAAACCGGTTCAGTCGAGGTTCGAACACCCACTTCGGCCGCCGGGAAGCCACCATCTCGACGAGGAGTCCGCGTGAGCAAGAGGCCGACGATCAGCGACGTCGCCCACGAGGCCGGCGTGTCGAAGGGTCTGGTGTCGTTCGTGTTCAACGGCCGGCCCGGCGTCTCGGCCAGCACCCGCGACCGCATCCTCGCCGCCGCGTCGGAGCTCGGCTGGCGGCCGAACCCCAACGCCCGCTCGCTCACCACCCAGACGGCCTACGCCCTGGGGCTCGTGGTTCTGCGCGACCCGGCCATCCTCGGCTCCGACCCGTTCTTCCCCGCCTTCATCTCGGGCGTCGAGGCGGTGCTCTCCGACCGCGGCCGGGTGATGCTGCTGAGCGTGGTGCCCGACGAGGAGCGCGAGCTCGAGACCTACCGCAAGCTGGCCGCCGAGAGCCGGGTCGACGGCGTCTTCCTCACCGACCTGCGCCACCACGACCCGCGCGTCGCCCTGCTGACCGAGCTCGGCATCCCCGCCGTCACCCTGGGGCGGCCGGATGTTCCGAGCGGGTTCCCGGTGATCGACCGCGACTACGGCCAGGGCATCACCGCCGTCGTCGCGCGTCTTCGCGAGCTGGGCCACGTGCGCATCGCCCACGTGGCCGGCGACGACCGGATGCTGCACGGCACCCGCCGTCGCGACCAGTTCGCCGAGGCGGTGCGGGCATCCGGGGGCGACCCGATCGTCGTGAGCGCCGACTTCTCCCCCGACGCCGGTGCGCAGGCCACCCGGGGCCTGCTCGCTCGGGACGAGGCCCCCACCGCCATCGTGTTCGCGAACGACCCGATGGCGATCGCCGGCATGGCCGTGGCGCAGCAGCTGGGCTACCGGCTGCCCGAGCAGCTCTCCATCACCGGCATGGACGGCTCGGAGATGTCGCGCTACCTCTTCCCGCCGCTGGCGACGGTCGGCAACGACCCCGCCGAGTGGGGCCGTACCGCAGCCCAGTCGTTGCTGGCGCTGATCGAGTCCGGGGCATCCGAAGATGTCACGCTCCCCGCCGCGGAGTTCATCCCGCGCGGTTCCATCGCACCACCCCCCACACCCGACGGCGCCGCCGTCGACACCCCACAGCAGACGGCCACGCCGTCGACGAGATAGGAGTAACCCGTGCAAAGACGCACTCGCATCGCCGTGCTGGCCGCCACCACCGTGGCGGCGCTGTCCCTGGCCGCCTGCAGCGGCGGAGGCGGTGGCAGCGCCTCCGACGCCGCCACCGCCCGCGGCCCGATCACCATCTGGTACTCCAACAACGCCGCCGAGGTGTCGTGGGGCAAGGGCATGGTGGAGGCCTGGAACGCCGACCACCCGGATGAGCAGATCTCGGCGCAGGAGATCCCCGCCGGCAAGAGCAGCGAAGAGGTGATCACCGCCGCGATCACGGCGGGCACCACGCCGTGCCTCGTGTTCAACAACCTGCCGGCCGCCACCGGCCAGTTCCAGAAGCAGGGCGGCCTGGTCGACCTGTCGAGCTTCGAGGACGGCGACTCCTACATCCAGGCGCGCAGCGGCGACATCGCCGAGCAGTACCGCTCCTCCGACGGCGACTTCTACCAGCTGCCGTGGAAGTCGAACCCGGTGATGATCTTCTACAACAAGGACCTCTTCAGCGCCGCCGGTCTCGACCCCGAGAACCCGAAGCTGTCGACCTACGACGACTTCCTCACCTCGGCCAAGGCCATCGTCTCCAGCGGAGCCGCCGACTTCGCCATCAACCCCTCGCCCACCAGCGAGTTCTTCCAGCCCAACTTCGACTTCATCCCGCTGTTCGCCGCGCAGACCGGTGGCCAGCAGATCGTCGAGGACGGCAAGGCCACCTTCGCCGACGACGACGGCTACGCGGTCGCCGACTTCTGGGCGAGCGTCTACAGCGACGACCTGGCCGGCAAGGAGAAGTACGAGGGCGACGCCTTCGCCGACGGCAAGGCGGCCGTGGCGATCGTGGGCCCCTGGGCCATCGCGTACTACGGCGACAAGATCGCCAACTGGGGTGCCGTGCCGGTTCCCACCGAGAACGGCACGCCGGCCGATGAGACGTACACCTTCTCCGACGCCAAGTCGGTGGGCATGTACAGCTCGTGCGAGAACCAGGGCACGGCCTGGGACGTGCTGAAGTTCGCCACCGGCGAGGAGCAGGACGGACAGCTGCTCGAGCTCACCGGCCAGATGCCCATCCGCACCGACCTCGCCACCACCTACTCCGACTACTTCACGGCCAACCCCGACTACGAGGTGTTCGGCGACCAGGCCAACCGGACGGTGGAGGACCCGAGCGACCCGGAGGCGGTCGCCATGATGCAGGCGCTGCGCGACGCGTACACCAAGGCCGTGGTCAGCGGCGACGGCGACGTGAAGAGCGCTCTCGACGAGGCGGCGAAGAAGATCGACTCGCTGGCCACCCAGGGCTGATCCCGATGTCCGGCACCACGACCCGCCGGGAGGATCGCAGCGCGCGGTCCTCCCGGCGGGGGCCCGGCCCCTCCGGCTCCCCAGGCTCCCGCGGCCGCCGCTCGCCGCTGTCGCGCCTGCTCGGCGCGCAGCCCGTCGGCTGGCTGTTCGGCGCCCCCTACATCGTGTTCGCGATCATCGTGTTCGCGTACCCGCTGGCCTTCGCGGTCTACATGTCGTTCTTCGACTACTTCTTCTCGGCGCCGGGTGTCGAGGTCGACAAGCCCTTCGTGGGCTTCGACAACTACGTGGCGGTGGTGACCGACCCCGCCGTGCTGCAGTCGCTCGGCAACGTGCTGGTCTTCCTGGTGATCAACGTGCCGCTCACGGTGGTGCTGTCGATCGTGCTCGCCAGCGCCCTGAACAAGGTCGTGCACCTGCGCACCTTCCTGCGGGTGAGCTACTACGTGCCCTACGTCACGGCGAGCGTCGCGCTCGTGGGCGTGTGGCTGTTCCTGTTCGGCGGCGACGGCCTGGTGAACAACATCCTGGGGCCGCTGGCTCCCACCCCGTCGTGGCTGGTGAACCCGGCGCTCGCGATGCCCACCATCGCCCTGTTCGTCACCTGGAAGCAACTGGGCTTCTACATCCTGCTGTACCTGGCGGCCCTGCAGAACGTGCCGAAGGAGCTCTACGAGTCCGCGTCCACCGACGGCGCCGGCGTCATCCGGAGCTTCTTCTCGGTGACCGTGCCGGGTGTGCGCCAGGCGACGGTGCTCGTGCTGATGCTCTCCACCATCATCGGCGCCAACCTCTTCACCGAGCCCTACCTGCTCACGGGCGGGGGCGGGCCGAACGGGGCATCCGCGTCGCCCGTGCTCATCATGTACCAGCGCGGCATCCAGCAGGGGCACCCGGGGTTCGCCGCGGCGCTCGGCATCCTGCTCACCATCGCCGTGCTCATCGTCGCGCTGCTGCAACGGCGCTTCGCGGGAGGGAGAGAAGAATGACCGACACCGCACCCTCGAAGCGTGCCATCCGCCGCTCCGACCGCCCCGGATCGACCCGGCTGGGCCGCGGGCAGGCCGTGCTCAGGGGCATCGTGCTCGGTGCCGGGGCGCTGCTGTTCCTGTTCCCCTTCTACTACATGGTCATCGGATCGCTGCAGAACTCCCCCGACACCTCCGTGGCGGGCGCGTTCCCCGACCCGTCGAACCTCACCACCGGCAACTACGAGGCCATCAACAGCCGCATCGACCTGTTCCAAGGGCTGATCAACTCGGGCATCTTCACCGGCGGAGTGGTGCTGTGCACCGTGGTGTTCGGCGTGCTCGCCGGCTACGCCCTCGCCATCCTGAGCTGGCGCGGGCGGGGGGCGACCTTCGCCCTGGTGCTGCTGGTGCAGGTGGTGCCGTTCCAGCTGCTGATGATCCCGCTCTACGTGCTGATCGCGCGCAGCTACGGGCTCTCCGACAACTACCTCGGGATGATCCTGCCCTTCGCCATCAACTCGACGGCGGTGATCATCTTCCGCCAGTACTTCCTGCAGCTGCCGCGCGAGCTGTTCGAGGCGGCACGGATCGACGGGGCCGGCGAGTTCACGCTGCTCTGGCGGGTGGCGCTGCCGCTCGTGCGGCCGGCCGTCGTGACGGCGCTGCTGCTGACCTTCATCGGGCCCTGGAACGAGTTCCTCTGGCCCTTCCTCATCACGAAGGACGCCTCGATGCAGCCGCTGGCCGTGTCGCTGGCGAACTACGTCACCAACGTGGCCGCGTCCACCGCCAACCCCTACGGCTCCGTGCTCGCGGGTGCCGTGGTGCTGGCCGCGCCCGTCGTCATCCTCTTCATCGTCTTCCAGCGGTACTTCGTCTCCACCGACGTCGGATCCGCCGTCAAAGGATAAGGAACCATGCATCCGATCACCCCCGAGCGGCTCCGCGCCGCCTACGAGTCGGCGACGCAGTTCGACCACCCGCTGATCTCGTACATCACCACCGACCAGTTCTCGGCCTCGTATCCCGAGCGTCCGGACTGGGCCATCGGGCCCTTCCGCCGTGACGACGCGCTGACGTTCACCCAGCCGGCCACCTGGAACGACCCCACGGGCATCGGCTGGGAAGACGGCTTCATCTTCAACCCCTCGCTGCTGGTGGAGGACGACACGCTGCACCTGTTCTACCGGGCCTCGCCGCGCAAGGAGTCGATGTGCAGCCGCATCGGCCTCGCGCACTTCACGAAGGAGACCGGCTGGGTCGACGACCCGGCGAACCCGATCCTCTACCCCACCCTCGACAACGAGGTGCTGAGCGTGGAGGACCCGAAGATCTACAAGGCCGACGACGGCCGCTACGTGCTCTTCTACAACGGCATCTGGGACTTCGAGGGCACCGAGGAGGCCGAGCGGTACCCCTCGTTCGGGCATCCGCTCGAGAACATCGGCTGCGACATCATGGTGGCCGTCTCCGACGACCTCGTGCACTGGGAGAAGCGCGGCGTCGTGGTGCCGTACGAGATCTCCCGGCTCTGGGTGAAGGGCGCCGTCATCCCGCGCAACACCCGGGGCGAGGCGGTGCGGATCGGCGGTGAGTACCTGATGTACCTCTCCGAGGGCTGCAACGGCGTGCGCTACGTCGGGCATTCGGACGACCTCGTGACCTGGCGCTTCGAGCAGCAGGACTACCTCGACCTGAGCGAGTACGGCGGCACCCTCTTCGAGGTGGCCTGCGCCGTCACCGGGCACGACGACTCGGGCGACCTGGTGCTCGACTTCTTCTACCAGGACGCCGACGGCGAGCTCGCCGCGGGCCAGGCGCTCTACAGCGTCGACGCGCCGTTCGCCCAGCGCGAGCTGCACCGCGGCGGGTCGCTGGCGTGGGGCGGACTGGCCGGCTTCGACGGCGGGGTCTGCTTCGCCCAGGGGTGGGATGCCGCCGAGGGCAGCCGCGAACTGTACTTCTACCGCGCTGTGGCGGGCGACGATGAGTGAGAGGGGCGCCTCGCGGCGGCAGCGGCTCGCCCTCGACGGGGAGTGGACCCTGCGCGGCTGGCGGCAGAACGACTGGGAGCTCGCGCTCACACCCGAGCGTGCGAAGGTGCAGAATCCGGATGTCGGGCCCGTGGCCGCAGCGGTACCGGGGTCCGTTCGCGGCGCGCTGGTGGCCGCGGGTATCGCCGAGGACCCGGCTCGCGGCGAGCAGTCGCGCCTCAGCGAGTGGATCGAGAACCGGCACTGGTCGTTCAGCCGGCCGCTGCCGCCCGAGGCCGCCGCGTGGCTCGAGGCGCATCCTGAAGACCGGATCCTGCTGCGCGGCCCCGGCCTCGACTACGCCGGAACCGTGCTGGTCGACGAGACGGTCGTGGGCGGGTTCCGCGGATCGTTCACGCCGCACGAGTTCGACCTCACCGACGCGGTCCGCGCGGGCGGGCAGACCCTCACCGTCATGTTCACGACCGTGCCGGACGGCCTCGGCCAGAACGGCTGGACCTCCCGCATCCGCGACTGGAAGCCCCGCTTCTACTACGGCTGGGACTGGACGCCGCGCATCGTGCAGACGGCCATCACCGAGGCGCCCGTGCTCGAGTTCGGGCCGGCGGGCGCGTCGCTCGAGGGGCTCGTCGTGCGTTCTTCCTACGATGCGGCCACCCGCCGCGGGCTCGTGACGGTCGACATCTCCGGATGCCCGCTCGACGCTCCCGGGGCCCGGGACGCGAGCCTTGAGGTCGAGGTCGCCGGCATCCGTCGCTCGATCAGGATCGGGGAGGCCGATGCGGACGCGGATGTCGATGCTGACGATCCTGCCGATGCCGCCGGCACGGTCACGCTCGCCGTCGACGATCCCGCCCTCTGGCACGTGCGGCCGCGCGGCGAACAGGCGCTCTACCCGGTGACGGTCACCCTGCGCACGCCCGAGGGCGCCGAGCTGGATCGCGTGGAGCGGCGGCTCGGCTTCCGTGACCTGCGCTGGCTACCCACCGAGGGCGCTCCCGAGGGGGCGGATGCCTGGCGCTGCGTCGTGAACGGGGCCGAGGTGTTCCTCGCGGGGGTGAACTGGGTGCCGATCCGGCCCGACTACGCCGACCTCGACGATGAGGAGTACCGTACCCGTCTCACGAGCTACCGCGACCTCGGCTTCACGCTCGTGCGGGTGTGGGGCGGGGCCGCCGCCGAGCGGCCGGCGTTCTACGACCTGTGCGACGAGCTCGGGCTGCTGGTGTGGCAGGAACTGCCGCTCAGCTCCTCGGGGCTCGACAACGAGCCGCCCGCCGACGATGCCTATGCCGCCGAGCTCGCAAACATCGCGCGCTCCTATGCGCTCCGGCTCGGTCACCACCCCTCGCTCGTGCTGTGGGGTGGCGGCAACGAGCTCACGCGGGTGCCCGCCCCGGCCGTGCCCGGCCCGCCGCTGAGCCTGGCGCATCCGGCCCTCGCCGCCGCCGGACGGGCCCTGGCAGCCGCCGACCCGGGTCGCCGCTACGTGGCCACCTCGCCCACCGGCCCCCGCTTCGAAGCGGACGCCCGCGAATTCGGGCTGGGTCTGCACCACGACGTGCACGGCCCGTGGGAGTTCACCGGCACCGACGCCGAGTGGCAGGCCTATTGGGACGGCGACGATTCGGTGATGCGCTCCGAGGTGGGCGTGGCCGGCGCCAGCCCGCTCGACCTGCTCGCGCACTTCGGGCTGCTCGACGCCCCCGACCGTGCGGCCCTGCGGCAGCGCTGGACGCACTCCTCGGGCTGGTGGCTGACCCGCTTCGACGCCGCGGATGCCGCCCAGCCGATCGAGCAATGGGTCGCCGAGAGCGCCGCCCGCCAGGCCGACCTGCTCTCCCGTGCCGCGCGCGCCACCCTCGCCCGCTTCCCCCGCTGCGCCGGCTTCGTCGTCTGGCTCGGCCACGACTCCTTCCCCTGCGCCGTCAGCCTCGCCCTCCTCGACTGGTGGGGCCGCCCGAAGCCCGCGGCCCGGGCCCTGGGCGAGGTCTTCGCCGCCCACCCCGCCTGCACCTCCGACCGCGACTCCCCCGAAGCCCCCTGACCCCCTCCTCGCGACCCGGGAGAGCAGGGGGCGCGCGTCAGCGCGACAGCGCGATCTGCAGGAGGGCCTCGGTGAGCTCGAGGTGCCAGCGGGCCTGGCGCAGGGTGGGGCCCCAGGCGTAGATGCCGTGGTCGGCCACGATGAGCGCCGGCACCTCGGCGACCTCGGCGGTGGCCCGCTGGTACACGCGCTCGAAGTCGTCGCCGAGCACCCGCATGTCTTGGTGGTTCTGCACGACCGGGATGACGACCCGCTCGCCGTGGGCGCTGTGGCCGATGCCCTTCAGCATCTCGAGGTCGTGCAGCTCCACGCCCTCGGGCCAGGTGCGGCCGGCGCGCACCGCGGCCAGTGCGTGCACGTGGATGCCGGCTCCGGCGCCGGTCACCGCGGCGATGCGGGCGTGCAGTCCGGCCTCGGCGGAGGGCTTGCGCGCCAGACCGAGGGATTCCGTGAGTGCGCCGGACGCGTCATCCGCAGCCCACTCCCCCTCACCGTCGACGAGCACGATGTCGCTCGCGGTGAGCTCGCCCTTGTCGAGTCCGGATGCCGTGACGGCCAGGCGCAATGGATCGCGGTCCAGGGTGATCGACAGGTTGCCCGCGGTTCCGGGCATCCAGCCCTTCGCCGCGAAACGGGCGGACTCGGCGGCCAGCGCGGCACCCGCATCCGTCACCGTCTCGGCGGCCAGGCCCAGGGGCGAGAACACGTTCGGCGCCCAGGGGCCGGATCCGACGCTCATCAGGCCTCCGTGCCCGGTGCGCCGGGGGCACCGGCGGGGGCGACGACCTCCACGTCGTCGAAGGAGTTCACGACCGCGGCCTCCCCGAAGTCGGCCTCGAAGAAGGGCTCGCCCTCGCGGGAGAACGCGACGACCTGCCAGCCGGCCTCGATCGCCGCCGACACCTCGCCGGGGTTGTCGGTGAAGAACACGATCTCGGCCGCGGGTAAGCCGAGCGCCGCGGCGATCCGGTCGTACGAGGCGGACTCCTTCTTCGGGCCCGCTTTGATCGTGTCGAAGTAGTCGGTGATGAGCGAGGTGAGGTCGCCGTCGGGCGAGTGCCGGAACCACGGCACCTGCGAGGCCACCGAGCCCGACGAGAACACGGCGAGCCCCACGCCCTGGGCGTGCCAGGCGCGCAGCTTCGGGATGACGTCGTCGAAGAAGTGCGACGAGATCTCGTCGCGCGCGAAGCCCTCGGCCCAGATCTGGCCCTGCACGGTCTTGAGCGGTGTGGCCTTGACGTCGCGTTCCATCCACTCGTGCATCACGGCCACGACCTGCTCGGTCGAGGCATCCGTCGGCAGCGAGGCGTCGTGGACGACCTGCTGGCGGGCCTCGGCGATCACCGGGTCGCCGGCGTGCTCGTCGAGCCAGGAGGCCAGGCGCGGGCGGGCGTAGTCGTAGAGGTCGCCCAGGATGAAGCCGGCCGCGCTCGTGGTGCCCTCGAGGTCGACCACGAGGTAGCGCGCGTCGACGATCAGCGGATCGGGCGTGGGGGCGGGGGTGGGAACGGTGTCGGTCACGGATGGCTCCTAGCGGATCGGGATCGAGGTCAGAGGGCCGGGGCGACGGCCACGGCCGTACCGGTGAGGATGTGGTGGCGCGCGGTGTCGAACAGGCGGACGGATGCGGGGCCGAGCGCGCGGCCGGGCAGCGACTCGATGTCGGCTGCGTGCGAGAATCCGGCAGCACGGCGCATCTGCTCGACGCCGGCGAAGCGCCAGGCGTCGGCGACGATCTCGGGCAGACTCCCGTCGTCTCCCCAGGCGGCCGCGAAGGCGTCCAGGCTGGCCAGGATCGCACTCTCGCGGGCCCGGGCCAGCTCGTGGTCGCCCACCGCATCGGCGGCGATCGCCGCGAGCTCGAGGTTCGCCCAGAACAGCCCGAGGTCCATCCCGATCGGCCCCACGAAGCTGAACTCCGGATCGAAGACCTTCACGAGCTGCTGCCCGTCGCGCCGGCCCACCATCACCGAGCCGGTGTGCAGGTCGCCGTGGATCAGCCCCTCGGTGCGGGTGAGGAAGCTCTCGCGGATCGCGTCGACCGCCGCCTTCACCTCGGCGTCGGCGTACAGAGCCCGCACCCGCGATTCGAGGGCCGGATGCCAGTGGTTGTGCTCGTGCTCGCGGTAGGGCTCGTCGAGCACCACGTCGAGCGTCATCCGGCACAGCTCGGGGTTGGCGGCGAGCTCGACCAGTTCGGCGTGCGCCTCCGCCCCCAGCGTGCGCTGCGAGGTCGCCGATCCGAGTTCCCCGACGAAGCGCCCCACCACGGCGCCGAGCGTCTTGAAATCGATCTCCGCGGCATCCGCCGGCGTGGCGACCTGGCGCACGAGGGCGTCGCGCAGCACGTCGAGCCCGGAGAGGTCTTCCATCACCAGCACGTACCGCTCGGGGTCGAACAGCAGGATCTCGGGGATGGAATCCGGTACGCGCGCCGCCAGCTGCTCGTAGGTGCGCGCCTCCGAGGCGATCCGCCCGGGGTCGACGGGCCACTCCGGCCCCACCACCTGCACCCACGGGGGCGCCTGCTTCACCGCGAGACTGCCCAAGGGTCCGGATGCCACGAACACCCGGTTCATGTTGCCGGCGGTCACCTCGACCACCCGCACCTCTTCGGCGCGCTCGGCGAGCCCGGCGAGCAGTCCCTGCCCGGCGAGGTAGTCGACCACGTCGGCCGAGGTCACCAGCAGCTCGTACGACTCGGTCATCGGGCGGCCTCCGCTTCGAGCATTCGCGCTGCCGCATAGTCGTCGCCGACGCGCGCGGGGTCGAAGGCGCCGCGGTCGGTCACGATCTTCGTCACGAAGCGGGAGGGCGTGACGTCGAAGGCCGGGTACCAGGCGTCCGTCAGCAGCGACGAGGCGGTGCGCCGGCCGAGGGTGTGCAGCACCTCGCCCGGATCGCGCTCCTCCACCACGATGTCGGCCGCCGTCGGCGCCTCGGCATCCGGGGCCTGCACCAGGGCGTAGAACGGCACCTCGAAGGCCGAGGCCGCCACCGCGAGGCCGAGCGTGCCGACCTTGTTCACCACGCTGCCGTCGAGCGAGACCCGGTCGGCGGCGGTGACCAGCGCATCGATCGGGCCGATGCGCGAACCCGGGGCGAGGGCCGCGGCGCCCATGCCGTCGGTGATGAGCGTGACGTGCTCGCCGAGCTCGGCCAGGGTGTGCGCGGTGAGGCGCGCGCCCTGCAGGTAAGGGCGGGTCTCGGTGGCCACCCAGTCGAAGCGCTTGCCGGCCAGCCGGGCGGCGCGCACGAGCTCGATCAGGTAGGTGTCCATCCAGCAGTGGGTGAGGATGCGCGCGCCGTCGGGCAGCAGCGCGACGGTCTCGGCGCCGAGGCGGTGGCTGCGGGCACGGTAGGAGAGGGCGCCGGCGCGAGCCGCCTCGATCGCCAGCGCGACCAGCTCGGCCGTGTCGACCGCCGGGGCGATCGCGCCCAGCACGCCGTGCACGGCCTCGCGCGGGTGGTTGTTGGTGGGCCGGGCGGTCTCGAGGGCGTGGCCGGCGATCCGCATCCGGTCGTGGGCGGCGGCGAGATCGAGCCCCGCGACCTGCAGGGCGGTGATCTCCAGTCCCGCGTACGCCGCGAACAGCGGCCCCGAACTCTGCGTGACCATGGTGGCGATGGCGGCGGCCACCTCTTCGGCGTCGCTCGCCGTCACCCACTCGACGCGCTCGGGGAAGGCCCTCCGGTCGAGGATGCGCACGACCCCGTCTTCGACCCGCACGGAGTCGTCGAGTACGGGTGGTGTGCCCTTGCTGGTGGTCATGCTCATCCCGTCGATTTCCCCCCACGAGAATACCGGCTCCCGACCCGTATAGTGGCGGTGTCACGCACGAAGGGCCTCCTGTGAGCAACGCCGATCCGAATTCCCCCTCCGCCGTCGCCGCCGGCTGGTACCCCGACCCGAGCGGGGCCGCGGGCCTGCGCTGGTGGGACGGTGTGCGCTGGACCGAGCACACCCAGGCGCACGCGCCCGCCGCACCCGCCGCGCCGCAGTACGGCCAGCAGGCGCAGTACGGCCAGCAGGCGCAGCCCGGCCAGCAGGCGCAGCCCGGCCAGCGGGCGCAGCCCGGCCAGCAGGCGCAGCCCGGCCAGCGGGCGCAGCCCGGCCAGCAGGCGCAGCCCGGCCAGCGGGCGCAGCCCGGCCAGCAGGCGCAGCCCGGCCAGCGGGCGCAGCCCGGCCAGCAGGCGCAGCCCGGCTACACGCCCCCGGCCCCCTTCGCCCCGCAGGCCACCCACGCCGCGGCGCCGATCCCCGCCGACGCCCCGGTCTACGGCCCCTTCATCTGGGTGCTCACCCTCCTGCCCGCCATCTCCCTGCTCCTGCTGCCGTTCGCGCTCTCGGGCGTCGAGAGCGCGCTGCGCAGCGCGACCCTGGACGGCTACAGCGGGTACAGCGGCATGAGCGGCTACGGCACGTCCCTGCAGCTCCAGCTCACCGAGGCCGTCACGAACATCGTGAGCCTGCTGATCTACGCCGCCGGGGTGGTGCTGGCCTTCTTCGACCGCCGCTGGCTGATCCGCCGCGGCATCGTGCCCGCGTTCCACTGGGCCTTCGCGTTCATCCCGGCCCCGGTCTACCCCATCGGCCGCTCGCTGCAGGTGCGCCGGCGCAGCGGTCGCGGCATCGCCCCGATGTGGGTCGCGATCGGCCTGTTCGCCCTCTCGTTCATCATCGGCATCGCCGTGTTCGTCTGGGTGATGAACGTCACCTTCCAGATGATGGGCACGCTCGACCCCTCGCTCGGCTACACCGGCACCTGAGCCGGCGACCCCACCAAAGCGGTCTCCGACTCCACGATCCGGGGGAGCTCGGCGAGCGTGAGCAGCACGTGCGCGGCCCCGGCGGCGCGCAAAGCGTCGGCGTCCGCACCGCCGGACTCCTCGTCGGCGAGGCCGACGGGGATGTAGCCCGCCGCCGAGGCGCAGCGCAGGTCGTCGGCGGTGTCGGCCACGTAGAAGGCGAGAGCGCGGGTGGGGCGGTGCCGCATCAGGGCCGCGTACTTGTCGGTGACCGAGGCGTCGATCGCGTTCCACACCGTCGGCACCGAGAGCGCGCGCTGATCGAACCGCACCGCCGCAGCCGAGGCGGCCGACAGCACACCGAGCCAGGCACCGGCCGCCGAGAGGGTCGTCAGGCAGGTCATGGCGCCCTCGCGCAGGCGGGCGTGCGGATGCGCCATCCCCTCGGTCCACTCCTGCTCCGCCGCCGCGAGATCCTCCGTGGCCACGCCGAGCCGGGAGAACAGCTCCGACAGCGGCAGGCGGAACCGCAGCGAGAACTCGGCCTCGCCGAGCACGGGCAGCGAACGCTGCGCCAGCACGGCGTTGAGCGCGGCGCGGGCACGATCCGCGTCGGCCACCACGCTGCCGTTCCAGTCGAACAGCACCATCGTGCCGCGCAGCGCCCCGTCCGTCCGCACCTGGAACCCACCCTCGATCACCCTGAACCCGGCTCGATCCGATCCGCGCCCGGTTCCGTTCATCCTGAGGGCTGCGCAGGGCGCACACCGCGACCGCTCGCCGACGGGCACATGAACGGCGGGTGAAGAGCTGCCCCCGGACGGGCATCCGGATTCCGCGCCGACTGCTCAGCAGTGTTCTTCGACGTGTCCTTTCGCGCCCGCCGGCAGCAGGTCGCGGTCCCGCACGACGCTCGCCGGAGGCAGCTGCGGATCGGCGCACACCTCGGCGAGCGAGCCGCCGAGGTCGTCGGTGTACTCGATGTCGATCACCTGCGACCCGTACACCTCCGTGTAGCTCGCGCACTCGTCGAAGCGCCGGCACTCCTCCGCCACGGCGAAGTCGAAGCCGATCCCGGTGCGGCCGCGATCCTCGAGCTCCGCCGTGTTCTTCTGCCCCGCGGCGAGGCCCTCGGCGTGGGCGGACGCCACCAGCAGCGTGGCCATCGCGACCGCGTCGTCGAGCCCGAGGGCCTCGTCGGAGCGGGTGTACGAGTCGAGGTTGTCGAACTCCACCGCCTGGAAGCCGTCGGCGCGGCAACCGGCGATCGCGGGCTGCAGCTGCTCGGCGATGGCCTCGCGCTTGCCGGCCGTCGAGATGTCGAGCAGGCGCTCGTCGGGCCATCCGGGGTCGAACACCTCGGCTCCGGATGCGTCGTGCAGCACGAGCTCATCCGGCCAGTCGGCGCCGGGTTGGGTCTGGAACCCGTTCAGGTAGCAGATCGAGTAGAGGCCGCCGGCGGGCTCGTCGGTGCTGTCGCGCGCTACCACGGTGACACCCTCGGAGGGCGGGTAGCCGCCGCCGAGCTGGTAGTCGACCACCGCGTTCTCGGGAAGGAGCTGCACGGCGGTGCCGTTCGCTCCGTCCGAACCACCACCGTTCGGTGTGCGGGGGCCCTGATCCGGCGCGGCCGACTCGAACTCGCCCGTCCGGCCGCCCACACCGCCGTTCCCCGTGGCGCAGCCGGCCAGGCCGGTAACGCCCACCAGCACCACCGTCGCCGCGGCGGCCATGGCAGCGGCGCGCCTCTTGCCCGCGCCGGCCATCCGCCTCATCGCCCCTCCGCCGCGAAGCGATCGGTCGCGGTCACCAGTGCGTCGAGGATCCCGGGCTCGTCGAAGGCGTGCCCGGCATCCGGGATCACCTGAAGCGCCGCCTCGGGCCAGGCCTCGTGCAGATCGAAGGCGTTGTACACCGGGGTGCACAGGTCGTAGCGGCCGTGCACGATCACGCCCGGGATGTCGCGCAGCCGGTGCGCGTCGCGCAGCAGCTGCTCGGGCTCGAGCCAGCCCCGGTTCACGAAGTAGTGGTTCTCGATGCGGGCGAAGGCGAGGGCGTACTCGGGCCGGCCGAAGCTGGCGACGAGGTCTTCGCGCGGCAGCAGGGTGAGCGCCGAGGCCTCCCAGGTCGACCACGCCACGCCCGCCGGGAGGTGCACGGCGGGATCGGGATCGTGCAGCAGCCGGTGGTAGGCCTGGATGAACGAGCCGCGCTCGGCCTCGGGCACCGGCGCGACGAAGCCCGTCCAGCGGTCGGGCAGGATGGCGGCCGCGCCGCCCTCGTAGAACCAGTCGAGCTCGCTCTTCCGCAGCATGAAGACACCGCGCACGATCAGCTCGGTCACCCGCTCGGGATGCGTCTCGGCGTAGGCGAGCGCGAGCGTGCTGCCCCAGGATCCGCCGAGCACCTGCCAGCGGTCGATGCCGAGCGCCTCACGCAGCCGCTCGATGTCGGCCACGAGGTGCCAGGTGGTGTTCGCGGAGAGGTCGACGCCGGGGGTGCTGGCGTGCGGCAGGCTCTTGCCGCAGCCGCGCTGGTCGAACAGCACGATGCGGTACACGGCCGGGTCGAACAGCCGCCGGTGCTGCGGGCTGGTGCCGCCGCCCGGCCCGCCGTGCAGGAACACGACCGGCTTGCCCGCCGGGTTGCCGCTCTGCTCCCAGTAGAGCGACTGCCCGTCGCCCACGTCGAGCATCCCGCTCTCGAAGGGTTCGATCTCGGGGTAGAAAGTGCGCATGCTCCGAGCCTAGGCGTCCGCCTCACACGAGACCCGCCGAGTAGGCGAAGATCACCGCCTGCACGCGGTCGCGCAGCTCGAGCTTCATCAGCACGCGGCCCACGTGCGTCTTCACCGTGGACTCGGAGAGGAACAGCCGGCCCGCGATCTCGGTGTTCGTCAGCCCCTCCGCCATCGCCACGAGCACCTCGTGCTCGCGCTCGGTGAGCGTGGAGAGCCTGCTCGACTCGGCCGAGGGAACGGATGCGGCCGGAGCGCCCGGGCCGCCGTCCCCGGCGACGCCCTCTCCCGCCGCCGCACCGGCCGGCAGCTGCGGCCCGAACAGCTCGAGCAGTTTGCGCGTCACGCGCGGCGACACCGCGGCGTCGCCCGAGGCCACGGCCCGCACGGCCGCCACGAGCTCGGCCGGTTGCGCGTCCTTCAGCAGGAACCCGCTCGCGCCGGCGTTCAGCCCGGCGAAGGCGTACTCGTCCAGATCGAAGGTCGTCAGGATCAGGATGCGGCTGGCCGGGTTCGCCGCCACGATCGCGCGGGTCGCCTCGATCCCGTCGAGCCCCGGCATCCGCACGTCCATCAGCACCACGTCGGGCTGCAGTCGTTCGACGGCGGCGATGGCCTCGTACCCGTCACCGGCCTCACCCACGACCACGAGGCCCTCGTGCGACTCGAGCACGAGCCGCATCCCCATCCTGATCAGCTGCTGATCGTCCACCAGCAGCAACCGGATGCCCCCGCTGCCGACTGTCGCGTCACTCATCCCTCACGTCCTCCTTCATCCGCCGCAGGTCCTCCCGGCTCGCGGGCGATCGCCGACGGCCCCAGCGTCGCCGCGACCCGCCAGCCCCGCGCGCCGACCGGGCCTGCGGCCACGGTGCCGCCGTATGCAGCGACCCGCTCGCGCATGCCGATCAGTCCTTGACCCGAGCCGGTCGAGGCGGCTCCCCGCCCCGGGTCGAGCCCGTCATCCGTCACCGTGATCTCGATCCCCGTCGCCGCGTAGACCACCACAGCATCCACCGCCGTGGCCTGCACGGCGTAGCGCAGGGCGTTGGTGAACGCCTCCTGCAGCACCCGGTAGACGGTGAGCTGCACGAGCGGATCGGCCGGAGGCGTTCCCGCTGCCGTGTACCGCACGGTGAGGCCCGCCGCCCGGTACGAGGCGATCAGCTCGGGCAGCTCGGCGAGTCCCGGCTGCGGGGCGAGCGGGGCGGCGGGGTCGAGCAGGCCGAGCGAGCGGCGCATGTCGGTGAGCGCGCGCCGGGCCGTCGCGCCGGTCTGCCGCATGGCCTCCGCGGCGGCGGCGGGCGAGCGCTCCACGCTGGCGGCCGCGCCATCCGAGAGCGACACGATCACGGTCAGACTGTGGGCGACGATGTCGTGCATCTCGCGGGTGATGCGGGCACGCTCGTCGGCGGTGGCGAGCTTCGCCCGCTGGTCGCGCTCGCGCGCCAGCTGTTCGGCGCGATCCAGCAGGGCCTGGATGTAGCGGCGCCGGTTGCCGAAGGTGATCCCCACCAGCGTGGCGATCAGCATCAGCAGCACGAACAGCACCGTGAACGCGATGTTGGAGACCACGGCCGCGGGGTCGTAGAGGAAGGTCGCGACACCGCCGGTGGCAGAGGCGATCCCGGTCCAGAGCCAGGCCGAGCGCGAGGAGCGGTACACGGCGAGCGCGTAGAGCGCGAACATCATCGGGATGGCGTCGAGCTGCTGGGTGGGGGTGGTGGGCAGCAGCAGGGCGGCGGTGCAGATCGCCGCGGTGATCACCGGCACGTGCCGCCGGAACAGCAGCGCCACCACCACCGCGGCGGTGACGTACAGCAGGAGCACCGCGAAGACCGGGGTGTTCCGGATGGTGTCCTCGCCGAACGGCGAGAACCCGAAGAAGGCGGTGACGAAGCTGAGCAGGGCGAACGCGAGCGTCGGCAGGCCGTAGCCGCCCGCGATGAACCCGTCCAGCAACCAGGGATGCCGCGAGAGCCAGGCCCGGATGAACCCCGGCGGCTTGGGCAGCCGGAGGTCCTCGGCGCCGGCGGGCTGAGCCGTCGGCGCCGAGGACGCGAGGGTGGTTCCTGGGCCCTGGGCGGGTCCGGGTGTCGAGGTCAGGCGTCCCTCCGTCTCAGCAGCACCGCCGCCGGGATGGCGACCACGGCGATCCACCCGAGCATAACGAGCACCGCCTGCCACGGCTCGAACACGCCGCCGCCGAAGAACAGCGTCTGGCCGGCGCTGCCGGGCAGCCACTGCGAGAGCACGGTCACCCAGTCGGCCGCGATGAACGAGAGCACCGTCGGCACCACCAGCAGCAGGCCCAGCACCGCGGCGATGCCGCCCGGGGTGTTGCGCAGCAGCGCCCCCACGAAGAAGGCGAACAGCCCGATCAGCGCCAGGTAGCCGGCGGCGCCCACGAGGTGCGCCCAGACGTCCGGATCGGCCAGCGAGGAGGTCACGCCGGCGCCGCTCAGGATGGGCGAGGTCACGAAGTAGGCGGCGAGGATGCCCACCAGCGAGATCACGAAGCTCGTCACCGAGAACACGATCGCCTTGGCCCAGAGCACCGGCAGCCGCTTCGGCACGGCGGTGAGGCTGGAGCGGATCTGCCCGGTGCTGTACTCGCCGCTGATCACCAGCACGCCGAGCACCGAGATCACGAGCTGGTTGAGCATGACGCCGATCGAGGCGGCGAACACCGCGGTGGAGGCGTCGGTCTCGGGAGAACCGGTATTGATGTTCAGCGCCAGGACGACTCCCATGCCGATCTGCAACAGGATGAGCACGGCGTAGGCCCAGACGGTGGAGCGCAGCGTGGTGAGCTTGATCCATTCGCTGGCGAGCACGCCGGTGAAACGCAGGCGCGCCTCCGGCAGCGGCTGGTGCGAGGCCCGGGCGTGCGCCGGGGCGGTGACGGCGGCGGTCATCGGGCCACCTCCTGGTTCGTGGTCGTGGTGGACGGGTCGGTGGCGGACGGGTTCGATGCGCCGGCCGGTACGGCCGTGCGGTACTCGACCTCGTCGCGGGTGAGGTTCATGTAGGCGTCTTCGAGCGATCCGCTCACGACGCTCAGTTCGTACAGCGGCACGCCCGCGGCGAGCGCCGCGTCGCCGATCACCTCGGGGGCGAGGCCGCGCACCTCGACGGTGTCGGCGGCCACGTCGGTCACCACCACGTCGGGCTGGCCGAGCCGGCGGGCGAGCTCGCCGATCCGGGGACTGCGCACCCGGATGTAGGTCTGGGTCGAGCCGACGATGTCGCTCACCGGAGCATCCGCGATCACCCGCCCCTTGCCGATCACGATGATGTGGTCGGCGGTCAGCGCCATCTCGCTCATCAGGTGGCTGGAGAGCAGCACGGTGCGGCCCTCGGCGGCGAGCGACCGAACGAAGCCGCGCACCCAGAGCACGCCCTCGGGGTCGAGCCCGTTCACCGGCTCGTCGAGGATGAGGGTGGCCGGGTCGCCGAGCAGGGCGGCGGCGATACCGAGCCGCTGCCCCATGCCGAGCGAGAAGCCGCCCACGCGCTTGCCGGCGACGGCGTGCAGCCCGGTGAGGTCGATCACCTCGT
Organism: Herbiconiux dendrobii; assembly: GCF_052048175.1. Classification (NCBI taxonomy): domain Bacteria; kingdom Bacillati; phylum Actinomycetota; class Actinomycetes; order Micrococcales; family Microbacteriaceae; genus Herbiconiux; species Herbiconiux dendrobii. The sequence goes on from NZ_JBLZQV010000009.1 coordinate 37,894, forward strand.
CGACGCGACGGCGCGGGATGCCGTGGGTCGCGGCGATCGCGCGCAGGTGGTTCCGCGCGCTGCGGCCGGTGTGCACCGCCTTCGCCTCGAGCAGGGCGCCGACCTCGTGCAGCGGCGAGCGGTGCTCGGCGTAGGGCATCCCGTTCACGGTGACGCGGCCCGACGTGGGGCGGTCCAGCCCCATGATCATCCGCATCGTCGTGCTCTTGCCGGCGCCGTTCGGGCCGAGGAATCCGGTCACCTGGCCCGGACGCACGGTGAAGCTCACCCCGTCGACGGCCTTCTTGTCGCCGTAGCGCTTGGTCAGTGCGGTCGCTTCGATCATTCTCAGCAGCTCCTCGTGTGTCGTGGTGGGCGCCCCTCGCGCCACCTCTTTCACGCTACGGATGCCACGGCCGGAGCTCATCCGCCCGGGGGCTGATCTCCGCCGCACCGGTGTAGTCCCCTGGTACCACCTCGGCCGGGAACATTCGGTGTCGCCGGGCGTTGCATCCGACGTGGACGACGGGATGCACGACGACGGGATGCACGACGAGCGGATGCGCGCGGCGACCGTCGTGGTGATCGGCGCCGGCCAGGCCGGGTTGTCGGCCGCGTTCCACCTGCAGCGGCACGGATTCGCCAGTGCGATCGCGACTCCGGATGCTCCGCGCACGTTCGTCGTGCTCGATGCGGCCGAGGCACCCGGCGGGGCCTGGCAGCACCGTTGGGAGTCGCTGCACATGGCGACAGTCAACGGCATCTTCGACCTGCCCGGCTTCCCGAAACCGCCGCTAGACGCCGACGAGCCCAGCCGCGCCGCGGTCCCGCGGTACTTCGCGGCCTACGAGGAGCGCTTCGGCTTCCCGATCCTGCGCCCCGTGCGGGTGCTCGCGGTGGAGCGGGCCGACGACGCTCCGGAGGGCGAGCTGCTCGTGCGCACGGCTTCCCGCCGCGACGCCGTCCCCGAGTCGGATGCGGCATCCGGCCCCGAGTCGCGCACCGTGTCCGGAACCGACGCGGGCGCCGCATCCGGAACCACGACCTGGCGCACCCGCTTCGTGATCAACGCCACCGGCACCTGGGACAACCCCGTGCTGCCCGACGTGCCCGGCCGCGACCGGTTCCTCGGCCGCCAGCTGCACACCCGCGACTATGTGAGCCTCGACGAGTTCGCGGGGCACCGGGTCGCGGTGGTGGGCGGCGGCATCTCGGCGCTGCAGCAGCTCGAGGAGATCTCCCGGGTCGCCTCCACCGCCTGGTACACCCGCCGCGAGCCGGTTTTCTCGCACGGCGAGTTCGACCAGGAGACCGGCCGGGCGACCATCGAGAAGGTGACCGCCGACGTCGAGGCCGGCCGCCCCACCGGCAGCGTGGTCTCCTACACGGGACTCGGCTGGACGCCGTACGCCCTCGCCGCCCGCGACCGCGGCGTGCTGGAGCGGCGGCCGATGTTCGCGGCGATCGAGCCGCACGGGGTGCGTGAGGCCGACGGCAGCTTCACCTCGGTCGACGTCATCCTGTGGGCCACCGGCTTCCGCGCCTCTCTGGCGCACCTCGACCTGCTGCACCTGCGCAACGAGCTCGGCGGCATCACGCTGCGCGGCACACAGGCCCGGGCCGAGCCGCGCGTGCACCTCATCGGCTTCGGCCCCTCGCAGTCCACGGTCGGCGCCAACCGCGCCGGCCGCACGGCGGTCGCCGCGATCCTCCGCGCCCTGGGCCCCGCCCCCACCTCCACCCCCGTCGACCCGTCACTTCGTCCCGCTATGGGGCCCGCATAACGGGACGAACTGACGGGTCGGCGGATGCGCGCAGCGTGCGTCAGCGGGACGTGGCGGGCTTGGGCTTCTTCTCGGGAACCGGAGCCGTGCCGGAAGCGCGCTGAGCGCGGTAGTAGTCGCGGGCCTCGGTCTGGCGGGCCTTCTCGGCACCGGTGGCGATGGACGCCCGCAGGTGCTCGGGGCCGTAGCCGAAGGCCGCCACCAGGTCGTGCGCGTGCGGGCGCAGCCGGGTGGAGAGCCGCTCGGTGTAGCGGCCGACCGCCTGGGCGCGCTTGGGCGACAAGCGCCCGTTCATCAGGTACCAGGCCAGGTGCTTCTCCACCAGGCCCAGCCCGAACAGGTCGCGGAGCCAGGTGAGCACCACGCGGGTGCCGTCGTCCATGCCGGAGGCCGAACCGGTCGCCCCGTCGACGGCCTCGGTGAAGGCCTCCCACTGCAGCAGCTCGGCGTGCGCGCGGGCCGCTTCGATGATCTGCGACTGGTGAGCGTTGAACAGGTCGGCGGCGGCCTTCTTCGAGAGCTTCGAGGCCGGGCGCAGCGCACCGGCGACCTCGGCCACCATCGTCTCCACCCGATCGGTGAGCAGCTGGCGCTGAGCGGATGCCTCGCGCAACTGCCCCACGGAGCGCGCGGTCGAGCCGAAGTCGGCCACGGTCTGCGCGAGCGAGCGCAGGCCCGATCCGTTCACCGTCTTGTCGGCGGCCTGCTCCACCACATAGCGGGCGAGCACGCCGAAGTCGGCCTTGGCGAAGCGCCGGCTGTAGTCGGAGAGCAGGCGCTTGGCCACGAGCTGCAGCAGCACGTGGTTGTCGCCCTCGAAGGTGGCGTAGACGTCGAGGTCGGCGCGCAGGTCCACCAGGCGGTTCTCGGCCAGGAAGCCGGCGCCGCCGCAGGCCTCGCGGGCCTCCTGCAGCGTCCCGAGCGCGTGCCAGGTGCTGAGCGGCTTGAGCGCCGCCGCGAGGGTCTCGAGGTCTTGGCGGTCTTCGTCGGTGTCGGCCGCGCCCGAGAACACCTGGTCGAACTTGGTGAGCAGCTGTTCGTGCGCGAAGCTCGCCGCGTACGTCGTCGCGAGCTTGGGGATGAGCCGCTTCTGGTGCAGCTGGTAGTCGAGCAGCACCTCTTCGTCGGTGTCACTGCCGGCCGTGAACTGGCGGCGCTCGTTGCCGTAGGTGATCGCGATGGTGAGCGCGATCTTCGCCGCGGCGACCGAGGCGCCGTCGAGCGACACGCGGCCCTGCACGAGGGTGCCGAGCATGGTGAAGAAGCGGCGGCCGGGGCTCTGGATGGGGCTCGAGTAGGTGCCGTCTTCGGCCACGTCGCCGTAGCGGTTCAGCAGGTTGGCGCGCGGGATGCGCACCTGGTCGAAGTGCAGCCGGCCGTTGTCGATGCCGTTGAGCCCGCCCTTCAGCCCGTCGTCCTCCCCGCCGATGCCGGGCAGGAACTCCTTCGTGGCGGGGTCGCGCAGCGGCACGTAGAACGCGTGCACGCCGTGGTCGACGCCCTTCGTGATCAGCTGCGCGAACAGCACGGCGGCGGTGCCGTGCACGGCCGCGTTGCCGAGGTAGTCCTTCCAGGCCCCGCGGAACGGGGTGTGGATGACGAACTCCTGGGTGGCCTCGTCGTAGGTGGCCGTGGTGCCGATGGCCGCGACATCCGAGCCGTGCCCCGTCTCGGTCATGGCGAAGGCACCGGGCACCTCGAGGCTCATGATGCCGGGCAGGAAGGTCTCGTGGTGATAGGCGGTGCCGAGGTGCAGCACGGCGGCGCCGAACAGCCCCCACTGCACGCCCGACTTGATCTGCAGGCTCGGATCGGCCGTCACCAGCTCCTCGAAACCGGCGATGTTGCCGCCGTGGTCGTCTTCACCGCCGACCGACTTGGGGAACGCACGGTGCACCTGGCCGTGCTCCACCAGCAGCTTCAGCTGCTCGAATACGCGAGCGCGGTGCTCGTCCACGCCCAGGCCCTCGATGCGCTGCAGCTCGGGCCGCGCGGTGAGCTCGCGGGCGTCCAGGCGCACCGCCGCCCAGGTGCCGAGCAGGTAGCGGCCGAGCCACTCCACGTCGGTGCGGGCCACCACCACGTCGCTGCGGGTGCCGCCGCGCACCGGGGCGTCGAGCGCGCTGTCGATCGCGTCGGGCTCGGCGGCCTGCGTCTCGAGCTCGTCGCTCTCGCCCTGCGGGCGGGTGTCGGGGGCGCGGCCTTCGTCGCGGGGAGTCGTGTCGACCGTGTGCGTCATCTGCAGTCCTCATCGTCGTGCCGTCGTGGTGGCTCCGTCGTGGTGCCGTGGTGGCCCCGTCGTGGTGCCGTGGTGGCTCCGTGGTGGTGCCGTGGTGGCTCCGTGGTGGTGCCGTCCTGCGCCGCCGCGTGCTGCGGCGAACCGGACTCCTCCACGGTACGAGCCGCCGCCGACACCCGGGAATCCCCCGTCACGCGCCTACAAAGAGCGGCCAAACCCACCGACGGCCGACTGTGGACATCCCACAGTCCGGCGCCCGATTCACCTGACGAGCCAGACAAAGACCACCGGATGCTCCGCCCGGCGCTCCCCCGCCCCGACACCGTTCCCGCACGGCCGCCCGGCCCCGTGCACCCCGCGGACCCCGCGGCCGGCGTCACCCCGCGACCGACCTCACCCCGCGACCGGCACCTCCACGGCCGCCACCGCCGCCCGCGACCGACCGCGCCGGGCGGCCACGAGATCCGCCCCCGCCAGCACGCCGGCGAGCAGGGCCAGCACGCCCACGAGAGGGGCGGCCAGGTCGACGGCGGGTCCGAGCCCGATGGCGGTCGCCAGCGCTCCGGCCCCCACCGCGGTCAGCGCCTGGAACAGATACGAGAACAGGTACAGCAGCGACAGCGTGGCTCCGCGGTGCCGGGCGGGCGCCGTGCGGTTGACCAGCCCGAGGCCGCCCGTGAAGGCGAAGGAGTAGGCGATCCCGCCGACCAGGCACCACACCAGGAAGAGCACGATCGACCCGGCCGCGGCCGCGAGCGCCATCACGGCGAGGCTGACCAGCGAGAGTCCGGCGCCGATCAGGACGGCGAGGTGCGAGGGCAGCCGGCCGAGGAAGAGCGCGGTCACCCCGATCGCGATCGACGAGATGCCGAGCAGTCCGCCGATCACCACGAAGTCGGAGGTGCCGGTGAGCTCGCGCGCCATCTGCGCGCCGAGCGAGAGGAAGATCGCCCCCACGCTGTAGGCGGTGGCCACCGAGGCCGAAGCCGCGGCGAAGGCCAGCCGGATGCCGCGGGGCACGTACAGCCGCCCGTGCGGGGCGTCCCCGCCCGGCCCGGCGACCCCGGACACCCCGGACGCCCGATCCGGAACCCGCCCGGAGACCGCCTCCGCCGCATCCGGAGCCGCCGGCCGCACCGCGCGGTCGTCGGGCGTGCGCCACACCGCCACGAACCCCACCGCCGACAGCACGAACAGCACCGCGAACGAGAGCACCAGTGGCAGCGGCAGGAACTGCGCGAGCACGCCGCTCACCACCAGCGCCAGGGTGAGTCCGGTGGCCGTCGACACGGTCGTGAGGATGCTCGGGGTGCGCGGGTTGGAGCCCGGATTGTTCTCGACCAGGGCCGCGCTGGCGGCGCCCAGAGCGAATCCGGTGCCGATCCCCTGCAGCACCCGCCCGGCGAACAGCCAGCCCACGTTCGGCGCGAGGGCGAACACGGCCGCGGCGACGGCGATGAGGCCGATGCCGAGCAGCATCGCACGGCGGCGGCCGATCGCATCCGACAGCCCGCCGAACGCTAGCAGCACCACGAGCAGCGCCAGCGGGTAGGCCGCGAACACCGAGGTGGTGATCACGGCGGGCAGATCCCACTCGGCGGCATAGACGGGGTAGAGCACGCTCGGCGCCCCGCTCGACCACAGGCAGAGCGCGAGAACGGCCGCGGCCGACCAGAAGGTGCCCCGGCGGGCGAAGCGCCACGAATTCGTCATGGGCCGACTGTACGCCCCTCGGTTGGAATTTCCAATCCAGTGCCGAGAAGCGTAATCTGAGCACATGAGCGAGACAGTCCCGGATGACCCGCACGGCGCTGAAGCCGCCGCCGGCGCGTCCGCCGAGACGGAGCTCCGCTGCCAGATCGCGCGCTCGCTCGACGTGATCGGCGAGAAGTGGTCGTTGCTGATCGTGCGCGAGGCCTTCCGCGGGCGCACCCGCTTCACCGAGTTCCGCACCGCGCTCGGCGCCCCGAGCGACATCCTCACCCAGCGCCTCGGCAAGCTCGTCGACGCCGGTGTGCTCGAGAAGCACGCCTACCGCGAAGCCGGATCCCGCGAGCGCTCCAGCTACCACCTCACCGACAAGGGCCGCGGCCTCTCACTCGTGCTCGGCGCCTTGGCGCAGTGGGGCGACGAGTACGCCCCCTACTCCGGCGGCCAGGCCTCCGTGGTGGTCGACGCCGCCGACGGATCCGCCCTCTCCCTGCAGTTCGTCGACCCGAATGGCCGCCCCGTGGCCGAGAACCAGGTCACCTTCCACCCCGGCCCCGCCGCCCGCGAGCGCTGGTAGCAGTACCCGCGGACCCCGCACACCCACCTCGTTCGGTCGCAAAAATACGTCCAACGCGCCCGTTTTAGACGCCTTTTTGCGACCCAAGCGCGCCATCCGCTCTCCCGCGGAGCGTCGGGAGGGGCGGGGCAGGCGACTCAGGTCGGGTCGTTGCGGTGCAGGGCGCGGCGCACCCGCTCCACCACGTTCGCCGCGGGTGGTTCGTTGTAGGCGCCGGCGAGCTCCTGCCCCGACATCGCGCCGATCGCGGCCATCACGTCGTCGGTGAGCTTGCGCCGGGCGCGCGCCGACGACGCCTCCCCGTACGCGGCGGGCTTGATCGGCTCCCCGAAGCGGATGGTGACGGGCCGAACGCGCGGCACCTTGGCATCCACGGGCAACAGCTCCTCGGTGCCGGTGAGCGCCACCGGCACGATCGGGCTGCCGGTGGTGAGCGCGAGCCAGGCGACCCCGGTGCGGCCTCGGTACAGACGGCCGTCGCGCGAGCGGGTGCCCTCGGGGTAGATCGCGAAGGCGCCGCCCTCCTCGAGCACCTCCCGGCCGCGCTCGAGCGAGTCCTGGGCCGCCGAATTGCTGGCCCGGTCGACCGCGATGGCGCCGATCGACTCGAAGAAGGTCTTGGAGAGCCGCCCCTTGGCGCCCTCACCGGTGAAGTACTCCGACTTCGCGAGGAAGCGCACGTCGCGCGGCGCGATCAGCGTGATCACGACGCTGTCGATGAAGCTCAGATGGTTGCTGGCGAACAGGACGGGTCCGGTGCGCGGAACGTTCTCGCGACCCTGCACCGTCGGCCGGTAGAGCACGCGGGCGATGGGCCGCACGACGCCCCTCGCAACCGATTTGAACATCCCCCGATCCTCACACGGATCGCATGCCCTTCCGGCTATGCGCGGCGGGTCGCTTCGTGTACATGGATTTTCCAGCCATCCTCGGGAATAGTTGTAGCGTCAACTCCTTTCCTCCCAGATCGAAATGAGCACCGTGCCCTCGCGTCCCGATTCCTCCTCGTCCCTCCCGCCGAAGGCGAAGGAGCAGGCGAAGAAGCTCACCGTCAAGCAGGAACGCGATGCCCGCCGCGCCGAGAAGGTCGCCGCGATGGTGGCGGAGCAGAAGCGCCAGCAGCGCAACCGTCGTTTCGCCTGGATCGGCGGCAGCGTCGCGGGAGTGGCCGTGGTCGCCCTGGTGATCGGCTTCGTGGTGACCAGCGCCGAGCCGAAGGTCGATCCTGCATCGATCGCCATCGGAGAGCTGCAGACCTACCCCGACCTCACCTCGAACCACGTCACCACGTCGGTCGACTACGCGATGACCCCGCCCGCCGGTGGCGACCACGCCGCCGTGTGGCTGAACTGCGGCGTCTACTCCGAGGCCGTTCCCAACGAGAACGCCGTGCACGCCCTCGAGCACGGCGCCGTGTGGGTCACCTACGACCCCACCGTCGTCGACGAGGCGGGTGTCGAGACGCTGCGCTCGGAGCTGCCCGACACCTACGTGGTGCTCTCGCCGTTCCCGGGCCTCAGCGCTCCGGTCGTGGCCTCGGCCTGGGGCAACCAGGTGTACCTGGACGGCGTCGACGACGAACGTCTCAGCGACTTCGTCACGAAGTTCTGGCGCTCGAACGACGCCCCCGAGCCGGGCGCGGCCTGCACCGGCGGACTCGACGCCCCCGGGAAGGTCGCTTGAGCGACTCTGCGACCGGTTTCCCCAAGGGTCCGGATGCTGCGCCGGCGGCATCCACACCGAATCCGGATGCCGCACAGAACGCCCCCTCGCGGGTGTCGCGGGGCCGTGTCGTCATCGCCGCCGTCGTGGCCGCCGTGGTGATCGGCATCGCCGCGTTCTCGGCCGGCTGGCTGGCGGCCCCGCGCATCGCGACGCCGTCGGACACCAGCGTCGAGGCGGGCTTCGCCCGGGACATGCAGCAGCACCACGACCAGGCCGTGCAGATGGCGATGATCATCCGCCAGCAGAGCGACGACCCCGAGGTGAGCTCGCTCGCCTACGACATCGCCACCTCGCAGGCCCAGCAATCGGGCCAGATGTACGGCTGGCTGAACCTCTGGCAGCTCCCCCAGGCCTCGTCGCAGCCCACCATGACGTGGATGCTGCAGCCCACACTCGACGGATCCGACGACCACGCCCACGGCGGTGACGGCACGATGACGGATGCTGTGACCGGTGCGGAGATGGCTCCCGGCGATCCGATGCCCGGCATGGCGAGCTCCGACGACATCGCGCGCCTCTCGACCCTCACCGGAGTGGACGCCGAGAAGCTCTTCCTGCAGCTCATGATCGCCCACCACCAGGGCGGTGTCGAGATGGCGGAGGCCGTGATCGCCCGCACCACCAACCCCGTGGTGCTGGCTCTGGCGAAGGCGATCGTCTTCGCCCAGAACGGCGAGATCCAGTACATGCAGGAGCTGCTCGCCGCCCGCGAGTGACTCCCGCACCGCGACCGACGCGCCCGTCAGGGGTCCGGGGCGGAAGCGCCCGTCAGGGGTACAGCGGCGGAAGCGCCCGTCAGGGGTACAGCGGCGGGGCCTCGTGATCGTCGTACGGCGGGATGTCGTCGTAGGGCGGCGGCTCTTCGTCGGGCGGGACGTCGTCGAACGGAGGCTCCTCCGCCTGCGTGAAGCCCGGGCGGGGACGCGCGGGCGACGCACCGCGTGCATTCGATCGCCGCGATCCACCTCCCGCGGCACCGCTTGAACCCGCCGACGGGGACGCCGCCGCCGCACCGGCCGGGGCGATGAACTCCCCCGAGGAGACCGCCGCGATCAGGCCCTCACCGTAGGCCTCGCGTTTGCGCTCACCGATGCCGGCTATGCCCGCCAGCGCCTCGACGCTGGCCGGCCGCTGCGCCGCGACGGCGGCGAGAGTGGCGTCGTGGAACACCACGTAGGCCGGAACACCCTGCTCGCGCGCGGTCGCCGCGCGCCACGCGCGCAGCACCTCGAACAGCTCGGCGTCGTCGCTGGACAGCTCGGCCTTCGCGGCCGACCCGCTGCGGGAGCCGCCCGATCCGCTCGACCCCGATCCGCTCCCCCGTGACGACGCCACCCGTTCGGGCTCCCGCCGCAGCTGCACCGTCCGCGCCCCCGAGAGCACGTCGGCGCTCTCGGGCGTGATGACGAGCGTGCCGTACCCGTCGTCGTGCACGGCCAGCAGGCCCTGCGCCAGCAGCTGCCGCACGACCCCGCGCCACTGCTGCTCGCTGAGGTCGGTGCCGATGCCCCAGACGGTGAGCTCGTCGTGCTTCCACTGGCCGACCCGCTCGGTGCGCTTGCCGCGCAGGATGTCGATCAGGTGCCCGGCGCCGAAGCGCTGATTTCGCTCGCGCTCCAGCCGCACCACCGTGGAGAGCAGCTTCTGCGCCGGCACCGTGCCGTCCCACGACTCCGGCGGCGTGATGCAGGTGTCGCAGTTGCCGCAGGGCTCGCTCTTCTGCCCGAAGTAGGCGAGCAGGTTCACCCGGCGGCAGCTGACGGTCTCGCAGAGCGCCAGCATCGCGTCGAGGTGCGCCGAGAGCCGCCGGCGGTGGGCGAGGTCGCCCGGCGAGTCGTCGATCATCCGCCGCTGCTGCACCACGTCGTTCAGCCCGTACGCCATCCACGCCGTGGACGGCAGCCCATCGCGCCCGGCCCGCCCGGTCTCCTGGTAGTAGCCCTCCACCGACTTCGGCAGGTCGATGTGCGCCACGAACCGCACGTCGGGCTTGTCGATGCCCATGCCGAACGCGATGGTGGCCACGATCACCACACCCTCGTCGCGCAGGAAGCGCGCCTGCGTGCGCGCCCGCACCCGGGCATCCAGCCCCGCGTGATAGGGCATCGCGTCGACGCCGTTCTCGGCCAGGAACTGCGCGGTCTTCTCGACCGTGTTGCGCGAGAGCCCGTAGACGATGCCCGCCTCGCCCTGGTGCTCGTTGCGCACGAACGAGAGCAGCTGCTTGCGCACCTCGCCCTTCGGATCGATCCGGTACTGGATGTTCGGCCGGTCGAAGCTGGCCACGAAGTGCCGGGCCTCGCCCATCGAGAGCCGCGTCGTGATCTCTTTGTGGGTGGCCTCGGTGGCGGTGGCCGTGAGGGCGATGCGGGGCACCGTCGGCCAGCGCTCGGCCAGCTCGGCCAGCGCCAGGTAGTCGGGCCGGAAGTCGTGCCCCCACTGCGACACGCAGTGCGCCTCGTCGATGGCGAACAACGCGATCTTCCCGTTCTCGAGGAAGCGCTTCGTGCTCTCGGCCGACAATCGCTCGGGCGCCACGTACAGCAGATCGAGCTCACCGTCGAGATAGGCCTGCTCGACCTCGGCGCGCTCCCGGGCATCCTGCGTGGAGTTGAGGAACGCGGCGCGCACGCCGACCGCCTTCATCGCCTCGACCTGGTCGTGCATCAGCGCGATCAGGGGCGAGATGACCACCCCGGTGCCCGGACGCACCAGCGAGGGCACCTGATAGCAGAGCGACTTGCCGGCACCCGTGGGCATCAGCACGACCGCGTCGCCGCCGGCGATGACGTGGTCGATCACCTCGGCCTGGTCGCCGCGGAACGAGTCGTAGCCGAACACCCGGCTGAGGGTGTCGAGCGCTACGGATGCTGATGTCTGGGTCACGAGTCGAGCCTAGTTCGCGGGGGCGACATCGGAGAGTTGTCCACAGGCCGCCCCGGTCTGCACAGGAAAGTCACCTCCTGTGCGGAGGTGTCCCGGGCGCCCCGGGCATCCCCGGCGCGCACGGCCTCAGCGGTCCAGGCGCACTTCGAGGATGCTCGGTCCGGCCGGCGGCGACGCCAGCGCCGAGTCGAGGTCGCCCCGCGTCGCGATCGCCCGGTGCGGCCAGCCGTAGGCGGCGGCGATCCCCGCGATGTCAGCCTGCTGCGGGGTGAACATCACGCGGTCGAACTGCGCGGGCGCCGCGGTGGCCGCCACCTCGAGCCCGTCGAAGATGGTGCCGCCGCCGTCGTTGCCGACGATCAGCTGGATGCGGGGCCGCGTCTCGCCGGGCGCGAGCAGCAGGGCGCCCACGTCGTGCAGCAGGGTGAGGTCGCCGAGCAGCACGCGGGTCGTGCCCGCCGTGCCGCGCCCGGCACCCGTGACACCTCCGGTCTGGCTGGCCAACGCCACACCGAGCGCGGTCGACACGGTTCCGTCTATGCCCGCGAGCCCGCGGTTCGAGTGCACGGTGATCTTCTTGCCGCCCGCGGCCGCGTCGAGCTCGCGGATGAGCCGCGACGCCCCGAGCACCAGCCGGTCGTGCGGCCAGGTCGCACGCCACACCGCCAGCGCGAGCGATCGCCGGGTCACCGGCGCACGCAGCGCCGCGAGCTCGGCCTTGGCGAACGCGCGCGCGGCCGCCACGTCGCCGGGGCCGGCGTCGGCGCCGCCGAGCAGCGGCGGTGCCACCTCGTCGGCCTGCGACTCCTGATCGAGCAGCTCCCGCCCGGCGAACACCCACTGCCCCGTCCAGGCGCGGGCCGCGCGGTCGCCGCGGTCGTCGGGATCGGCCGTCGCCTCGTCGACCACCACGGCATCCGGATGCGGCACGAACGGTTCGCCGGCGCCTCGCACCACCACGACCTCCACGTCGTCACGCCCGAGCAGTGCCGGAACCTGACGACTGAGCGTCGGATGACCGAACACCACCGCGCGCTCGATGCGTCCGCCGAACTCGGGGTGGTCGAGCAGGGTGCGGTAGCCCGACACCAGGCAGGGGCCGAAGCGGGCCCCGCTGGAGACCTCGGCGATCAACGGCCAGCCCGCCGCGAGGGCGAAGGCGTTGGCGCGCTCGCCCGCGTCGGCTCCGGCGATCACGACCGTGCGGGGCCCGGCCGCCAGGTGCACCGTCGAAGGGAGCGGCGCAGCAGCGCCTGATTCCGCAGGTGCCGCCGAGGGCGGCGGCGCAGCAGCGCCTCCCCCACCCGCGGGTTCCTCGGGCTCCACCTCGCCCGACAACGGCTCCACGAACTGCAGGTTCAAGTGCACGGGCCCGGCGGCGTTCCCGGCGGTCGCCGTGCCGTACGCCCGCTCCGCCAGCGCACGCGCATCCGGGATCTCGCCGGGCAGCGCCGGCGGCACGTCGAGCTCGAGCCGCACGAAACGGCCGAACAACCCGGGTTGCCACGTGGTCTGGTTCGACCCGGTGCCCCGCAGCCGCTCCGGCCGGTCGGCCGTCAGAGCGATCAGGGGAATGCCCGAGTGGCTCGCCTCCACGACGGCGGGCAGCAGGTTCGCCGCAGCGGTGCCCGAGGTCGTGACCACCAGCGCGGGGCGCCCGCTCTCGCGCGCCAGGCCCAGCGCCGTGAAGGCGGCGACCCGCTCGTCGATGCGCACGTGCAGCGCGATGCGCCCCTCGAGCTCGAGCTCGGCGAGCGCCAGGGCGAGCGCCTGCGAGCGCGAGCCGGGAGACACCACCGCGTGCTGCACCCCGAGCGCCGCGAACGCGCGCACGAGCCGGGTGGCGCTCGTGGCGGCCGGACTCGAGGTCACCGTTCGGTTCTGCCGTTGTCCTCGTCGTCCGTCTCGGCGAGACGTCGCTCCAGCTCACGGATCCGCTCGTCTTCGAGGGGATCGTGAACGGGGCGGATGGTGCCCAGGAAGTCGGGGTCGTCGTCGGGCCCCATCGCCCGCCGCGGCGGGGTCGTGACACGCCGGCCACGGCCGATCAGCAACCACAGGACGCCGCCGATGGGGGTGAAGAGAAGGATGATGAACACCCATGCCACTCGGGGCAGAGCCTTCACGCGCGACTTCGGCAGCATGAGACAGTCGACGAGCGCGTACACGGTGAACGCCACCACCACGATGACGAGGGCAAGGAGTACGCGAGCCATGCAGTAACTGTACTCCCGGCATCCGTGAGCCGACTGCGCGTCACCCGTACGCCCACCGGGTGCCCGCCCCGTCCTCGGCGCGGGATCGCAGGCCCCCGGACGGCCGGATGCCGGGGCGGGCGGATGGGGCTTCGAGCGCACGGTCAGGATGCCCGGCTTAGACTCGGAGCCGTGAAACCTGGACGAACGTGGCTCGTGTACACCCTCATCCGCGTCGGCATCTTCGCCGCGGTGCTCGTGGTGCTGCTGCTGCTCCAGATCCCGGGATGGATCGCCGCGATCGTGGCCGCGGTCATCGCGCTGTGCATCTCGATCATCGCGCTGCGCAAGCCGCGAGACGAGGCCTCCCGCACGCTGCACGAGGCCCGGCTGAACCGAGGTCAGGCGCGAACCGAGCCCTCCGCGAAGACCTCGGAGGACGAGGACGTCGAAGACCAGGCCGTGGATTCGGCCGAAGCCGCCCCGGCCCGCCCCGCCGACTCCGCCCAGTAGGAGAAGTCAGCAGGCGGAGGCCAGCAGGCGGAGCTCAGTAGGCGAAGGCCAGGCCCAGGCCGATCCCGTACGCCAGGCCCACCAGGCTCGTGAGCTGGAGCGCGGTCACGAACTCGCGCGGCTTCGTGGCGGTCAGCATGATGATCGTCGCCGGCACGGCCGCCAGCAGGGTGAAGAACACCAGCGGGGCGAGCGGGTACAGCAGAGCGAAGAACGCCAGCACCGCGTAGGCGACCAGCAGCCAGAAGACGTAGACGATGCGCGACGCCGTGCGGCCGATCAGCACCGCGAGGGTGCGCTTCTTCACCAGCTTGTCCTGCTCGATGTCGCGGATGTTGTTGGCCATCAGCACGGCGCAGGCGATGGCTCCCACGGCCACGCCGCCGGCCCAGCTCTCGGTGTTGACGTCGTCCGCGAGGATGAAGGTGGTGCCCACCGTGGCCACCAGCCCGAAGAACACGAACACGAACAGCTCGCCGAGCGCGTAGTAGCCGTACGGATGCTTGCCGCCGGTGTAGAACCAGCCCGCCGCGATCGCCGCCGCACCGACCGCCAGCAGCCAGTAGTGCCCCGTGATGATGGTGATCGCCAGACCGGCCGCACCCGCGAGGGCGAAGAAGACGATGGCGGCGGCGAGAACACGCTTCGCCGGCACGAGCCCCGATCCGGTGAGGCGCGGCGGCCCGACGCGCACGTCGTCGGTGCCGCGCACCCCGTCGGAGTAGTCGTTGGAGTAGTTCACCGCGATCTGCAGGAAGATCGCCACCAAGAAGCACAGCACCATCAGCACCTTGGAGATGTCGGTCATCACCATGGCGGCGCCGGTGCCGAGGGCCACGGGGGCGATCGACAGCGGCAGGGTGCGCAGGCGAGCCCCCGCGATCCACGCCCCCGCAGCCGTCTTCGGGCCGGCGGGACGCACCGGGCGGCCGGACGCGGCACCACGGCCGCGGTCGTGCGCACGGGCGGGGTGACCGGAGCGGCGCTTCTTCGATTTCGTAGCTGACATCGGGGCTGATTCTAGTCAGCTTCTCGACGGCGGGAGCTTGGAGTCACCAGGGGGAAACCGTGAACGAGTCGGCGATGGCCCGCCGATCGGGTTTGCCCGACGACAGCCGCGGGAGCTCGGCCACCCGCAGGATGCCGGCCGGTGCCGCCGGCCGCCCCGCGGCCTCGGCCACGATGGTGCGGAGGTGGCGCAGTTCCTCGGCGTGGACGTCGGCCAGCGGCGCCTCGAAGCGGCCCACGGATGCCCGTCCCGAGCGCTCCACGACGACCACCGCGACCTGCCCCCAGCGCTCGTCGTCGCGGCCCACGACCACGGCCTCCTCGTAGCCCGGCACGCCCTGGACGATCCGTTCCACGCGATCCAGCGGCACCTTCACGCCGCCCGAGATGATCACGTTGTCGACGCGACCGGTGACGCGCAGCACCCCGTCGATCACCGTGCCGGCATCCGCGGTGCGGTACCAGCGCACGCCGTCCTCGGTGCGGAACGATCGTCGGCTGAGCTCGTCGTCGTCGAGATATCCTTCGGCGAGACTCGGGCCGGAGAGCTCGATCTCGCCGTCGACGATCCGGGCGACCGTTCGCCCGATCGGTCGCCCGTCGTAGACGCAGCCCCCGGCCGTCTCGCTGGCACCATAGGTGCGCACCACGGTGTAGCCGAGAGCCGTGGCTCGCTCGTGCAGAGGGTCGGGCAAGGCCTGCCCTCCGACCAGGAGCGTGTCGAAACGGGCGACGGCCCGGCGGATGCCGGCATCCTGCTCCCCCGCCTCGACCAGCCGGGCGAGCTGGGCCGGCACGAGCGAGCTGAAGCGCAGCGGAGCCTCGAGCCGCCCCGCCAGTGCGGCGAACAGCTCGGGCGTGAAGTGCCCCAGCGGCTGGATGACGGGCTCGGTGCCGGCCGCGATCGAGCGCACGAGCACTTGCACCCCCGCGATGTAGTGCGTCGGCAGCGCGAGCAGCCACTGACCGGGCCCCCCGAGCACACCCTCGGAGGCCGCCGCCGAGGCCAGCAGCGCGTCGGCGCTGAGGGCCACGCGCTTCGCCGCGCCGGATGATCCCGAGGTCTCGATCACCAGCGACACCGCGGTCGGCACCTCGCGGGGTAGCTCGGCGCCGAACAGGTCGTCGGCCTGCGGGTCGCGCGGCAGCACGGCGGAACCCTCGTGGGCCAGTGCGCGGCGCAGAGCCACCTCCACCGCCCGCGGGTCTCCGCCGTCGACGACCTCGAGCGGGTGCATCAGGCGCCCGCGACCGGAGGAATGGGATTCTCGAGAGGATGCATCAGAAGTGGTACGGGAAGGCGGACCAGTCCGGATCCCGCTTCTCCAGGAAGGAGTCGCGCCCCTCGACCGCCTCGTCGCTCGCGTAGGCCAGACGGGTGGCCTCGCCGGCGAAGACCTGCTGGCCCACCAGCCCGTCGTCGACCGCGTTGAAGGCGTACTTCAGCATCCGGATCGCCGTCGGCGACTTGCCCAGAATGACGCGCGCCCAGCGCAGCGCCTCCGTCTCGAGCTCGGCGTGAGGCACGACGGCGTTGACGGCGCCCATCTCATAGGCCCGGCGGGCGCTGTACTCCTCGGCCAGGAAGAAGACCTCGCGGGCGAACTTCTGCCCGATCTGCCGGGCGAAGTACGCACTGCCGTAGCCGGCGTCGAACGAGCCGACGTCGGCATCCGTCTGCTTGAACCTGCCGTGCTCTTCGCTGGCGATGGTGAGGTCGCAGACCACGTGAAGCGAGTGCCCGCCCCCGGCCGCCCAGCCGGGGACCACCGCGATGACGACCTTGGGCATGAAGCGGATGAGCCGTTGCACCTCGAGGATGTGCAGCCGCCCCGAGCGCGCGGTGTCGATGCCCGCCGCCGTCTCCTCTTCGGAGTACTTGTAGCCGTCACGGCCCCGGATGCGCTGGTCGCCCCCGCTGCAGAAGGCCCAGCCGCCGTCGCGCGGGCTCGGCCCGTTGCCGGTGATGAGCACCACGCCCACCCGCGGGTTCTGCCGGGCGTCGTCGAGCGCTGCGTAGAGCTCGTCGACCGTCTTGGGCCGGAACGCATTGCGCACCTCGGGCCGGTCGAACGCGATCCGCGCCACGCGCCCCTCGATGTCGAGGTGGTACGTGATGTCGGTGAACCCCTCGGAGCCGGGTGCCACGACCCACTGCTCGGGGTCGAAGATGTCGCTGACGGTGGTGCGTTCGCTCATACCCGAAAGCCTACGCTCCGGCTTGCACCCGCCTGCGGCGAGGCCGAAGCTGTGGACGGATCTCCGAGGTCGACCGCCTGTGCAGAACCGGCTCGGGGCAACTGGTGGGAGACTGCCACAGTGACTTCAGAGCCGAACGTTCCCGACCTGGCCGAACTGCTCGAGCGGGTGCGGGTGGTGGCGATTCCGCTGCACACGCGGTTCCGGGGGCAGAGCGTGCGGGAGCTCGCCGTGTTCGAGGGACCGGAGGGGTGGACGGAGTTCTCGCCGTTTCCCGAGTACGGCGACGAGGAGGCGGCGAGCTGGCTGCGGGCCGCCGTGGAGTTCGGCTGGAGCGCGACACCGGCGCCGCTGCGCTCCGAGGTCATGGTCAACGCGACCCTGCCCGCCGTGCCCGCGGCCGAGGTCGAGCGGGTGCTCGCGCACTACGACGGCTGCCGCACCGTGAAGGTGAAGGTGGCCGAGCGCGGCCAGGTGCTCGACGACGACGTGGATCGCGTGCGCGCCGCCCGGGCGGCGGTCGGGCCGGAAGGGCGCGTCCGGATCGACGCCAACGGCGGCTGGAACGTCGACGAGGCCGAGCACGCCGTGCACCGGCTCGCCGAGTTCGACCTCGAGTACGTCGAGCAGCCCTGTGCGAGCGTGCCCGAACTCGCCGAGCTGCGCGAGCGGATCGCCTATCTCGACATCCCGATCGCGGCGGACGAGAGCGTGCGCAAGGCGGAGGATCCGCTCGCCGTGGCCCGCGCCGGAGCCGCCGATCTCGTGATCGTGAAGGCGCAGCCGCTCGGGGGCGTCGCCCGGGCCCTGGAGATCGTGCGGGAGGCCGGGCTGCCCGCGGTCGTGTCCTCGGCTCTGGAGAGCTCGGTGGGCATCGCGATGGGCGCGCACCTCGCGGCCGCGCTCCCCGAGCTCGACTACGACTGCGGGCTGGCGACCGTCGACCTCTTCGAGGGCGACATCGTGCGCGAGAGCCTCGTGCCGCGCGGGGGCCGCATCCCGGTCACCCGCCCCGAGGCCGACCCCGCACTCCTGGCCCGCTACCGTGCCCCTGCCGAACGCGAGCACTGGTGGCGCGAGCGCATCGCCCGCTGCTACGCGCTCCTGGCGCCGGGCAGCTGACCCGCGGTACCGCGCAGGTGCCGCCTACAGGCCCGAGTAGGCGTGCAGGCCCTTGAAGAAGACGTTCACGATGCCGAAGTTGAACAGCACGGCGGCGAAGCCGACGATCGCGAGCCAGGCCGACCGCGAGCCGCGCCAGCCGCGGGTGGCGCGCGCGTGGATGTAGCCGGCGTAGATGACCCAGATGATGAAGGTCCAGACCTCTTTGGTGTCCCAGCCCCAGTAGCGGCCCCAGGCGCGCTCGGCCCAGATGGCGCCGGCGATGAGCGTGAACGTCCAGAACACGAAGCCGACGATGTTGACCCGGTAGGCCTGACGCTCGAGCGATTCGGCATCCGGCAGCGTCTTGAGGAATCGCAGACGCAGCGCCGAGGCGAGCCGCGACACCGAGTCGCCCTTCGTCTGCAGCAGCTGCAGCACCGACAGCGCGCCGCCGAGCGCGAAGAACGCCGTGCCGAGGATGGCCACGAGCACGTGGATGACGAGCCAGGCCGACTGCAGGGCCGGCGGAAGCGGCGCGACCGCCACGTAGTACTGGAGGGTGGAGATGCCGAGCAGGATGAGCACGAGCCCCGTGACGAAGGTGCCGAGGAACCGCATGTCTTGCCGGATCAGCACCACCAGGAACACCGCCACGATCAGCAGCGTTCCCGTGATGGAGAACTCGTACATGTTGGCCCACGGCACCCGGGAGGCCGCGATGCCGCGCAGGATGACGCCGCCGAGCTGGATGACGAACGCCATGATGGTGAACGAGACGCCCAGCCGCAGCGCGATCGAGCGCTTGCCCGCGGCGTCGACACCCGCGAGCGACACCAGGGCCGCGTCGTCGTCGGCCTTCGAGGCGGCGGGCGGATAGGCCGGGAGCCCGGTCGAAGCGGACCCCGCCGAGCCCGCGGGGGAATCGGAGGCCGAGGCAGCGGAAGACGCCCCCACCACCGCCGGCACCTTCGCATCGGCCTCGACGGCCTTCTTGACGGTGGACGAACGGCGCGCGAGATCGAGCGCGAACGCGATGAACGCGAGCGCGTACACGGCCATGGCCGAGTAGATGAGGATGATCGAGATCTCGTCGAGGGTTTGCGTCACAGCTAGAGCCTAAGCCTTCGGATCGGATGACGGAGAGGAGGAGGGAACCTGGGGAGAAACCCCGCCGTCACCGGGGGTTGTGGAGAACGGTTCGTACGCCCCCGCGTGGCGGTCGGCGAGTGCCGAGACGGCCTCGACCAATCGCGGATCGTCACCGCGCGCGAGACCGGCGTATTCGAGGTGCACGCTCCCGTCGGAACCCGTCGTGGCCTTCACCCACACCCGCCGGCGCGGGATGAACAGCGAGGTCAGCAGGCCGCCCAGCACCAGGATCGCGAACAGCAGCATCCAGGTCTGGGTGGCGTCGTGGTGCACGTCGAACGACGCGAAGCGCTTCACGCCGTCCAGGGACACCGTGCCGAGACCGTTCGGCAGCGACGCGGTCTCGCCCGGCTTGAGCTCGATCGAGTCGACCCCCGTGGCGCCGCCGGTGAGCTGGTTCATCTTGTCGGTGTCCAGCGAGTAGACGGATGCGGGCACGCCGCCGTCCAGGCCCAGGTCGCCGTCGTAGACGTTGAGCGTGAGCACCGGATACTCGAGGTCGGGGAAGGTGGAGAAGTACGCCCCCGAGGCGGACTGCGACTGCGTGGGGTAGAAGAATCCGATCATGCCGAGCTGGTCGGCCAGTCCGTCCGGCACCTTCACCACGCCGAGCGAGGTGAGGTTGGCATCCTGGGGCAGGAAGGGCACCGAGTCGGTGAACACCACGTTCCCCTCGGTGTCGCGCACCGTGATGGTGGGCGCGTAGCCGTTGCCCAGCAGGTACACGTCCGTGCCGCCGATCTTCAGCGGGCTGTTCACCTTGATGTCTTCGGCCGACGCGGTTCCATCGGCCTGCGTGGTGGTGACCGCCGCCGTGTAGTCCAGCGGCTGCCCGAAGGCCTTCAGCGACTCGGTCTCATAGGTCGCGGAGAACGAGTCTAGGGTGATGGAGTACGGCGAGAGCTGGTCGTCGCTGAAGAACCGGCCGGGATTGAACGAGTCGTAGGCGAGCAGCGTGTTCACGAAGGTCTGCCCCTCCACCACCACGCGCTGGCCGCTGTACCCGAAACCGCCGCCGATCCCGACGGTGAGCAGGATGCCGACCAGCGCGCCGTGGAACACCAGGTTGCCGGTCTCGCGCAGGTAGCCGCGCTCGGCCGAGACCGAGGCGGTCTCCAGCCCGGTCTTCTTGTCGACACCCGTGAACACGACGGTGCGGTAGCGCTGGCGCTTCAGCAGCACGCGGGCCGAGTCGACCACCGAGGCGGCCGAGACGGGGGAAGCCACCGACGAGGCGCCCGATCCGGATGCCGCCTCCGCGGTACCCACGATGTCGCGCGTCGTGAACCCCGCGAGCCGCGACAGCCGCGCAGGGGTGCGCGGCGGCTTCGCCCGCAACGCGTCGAAGTGGTGCTTGGTGCGCGGCACCACGCAGCCGATCAGCGAGACGAACAGCAACAGGTAGATCGACGAGAACCACACCGAGGTGTACACGTCGAAGGCCTGCACCTTGTCGAGCACCGGCGCGAGGTCGGGGTTGTCGACGAAGTACTGCGTGACACCGTTCGGGTCGGCCGCGCGCTGCGGCACGAGCGATCCGGGCACCGCCGCGAGCGCGAGCAGCAGCAGCAGGAACAGCGCCGTGCGCATGCTCGTCAGCTGCCGCCAGAAGAACCGCAACCAGCCCACGAACCCCAGCTTGGGCTGCGTGATGTCATCGGAGCCGGATGACCCGGACGAGCCGGAACCGGATGCGGCGCGGCCGTCGAAACCGCCGCGCTTGCCGGCGCCGGGCTCCGCGGAGTCGTAGTGATCAGATGGGCGAGACAAAGCCGTTGATCACCGCCTGCAGCTGGTAGATCCAGATCGTCCAGAGCCCGCTCACCATGAGCACGCCGATCGCGACCAGAAGGGCGCCACCGATGATGTTGATGGTGCGGATGTGGCGCTTCAGGAACGACACCGATCCGGTCACCCAGTCGAGCCCGAGGGCCACCAGCAGGAACGGCACGCCGAGGCCGATGCAGTAGAACAGGCCGAGCAGCACGCCGCTCCAGGCCGAGCCGCTGGTGAGGCTGAGTGCCTGGATCGCGCCGAGCGTCGGGCCGATGCACGGCGTCCAGCCCAGGCCGAACACGATGCCCAGGATCGGAGCACCGGCGAGTCCCGTCGCCGGCCGCCACGAGGGCTTGAAGGTGCGCTGCAGAAAGCTGAACTGGCCGATGAACACGAGCCCCAGCACGATGACGACCACGCCCATGATGCGCGTGATGGCGTCCTGCCAGACGACGAGCCAGGTGCCGAGGGCGCCGAACGCCGCCGAGTAGGCCAGGAAGATCACCGAGAACCCGAGGATGAACAGGGCGATGCCGAGGAACATCCGTCGCCGGCCCGCCTTGCGGGACCCGCCCTCGGCGCGCGCACCGGCATCCGAGATGCCGCCCACGTAGGCGAGGTAGCCCGGAACGAGCGGAAGCACGCACGGCGAGGCGAACGACACGAGCCCGGCCAGCAGGGCGATCGGGATGGCGAGCAGCAACTGCCCGCTGAGCACGATCTCGGCGAAGGGATTGCCCACGGGCTCAGTCCGCCCCGACGGCGGCGGGCTTCGGCGTGGCCGCCGGCGTCGAGGTGTCGCCGAGGCTCGACTTGATGAGCGTCTCCAAGATCGACGGGTCGCTCACCCGGCCCAGGATGCGCGCCGCGACGCGCCCCTCGGTGTCGAGCACCAGAGTGGTCGGCACCGCATTGGGCGCCACCGTGCCCGAGAACGCGAACTGCATGGCGCCGTCGGTGTCGACGATCGAGGGATAACTGATGCCGAAGGTCTTCGAGAAGGCGGCTGCGGTGTCGGCCTGGTCGCGCACGTTCACACCGAGGAAGGATGCGCCCGAACCGTCGAACTGCTGGTTCAGCTTCTCGAGGTCGGGGGCCTCGGCGCGGCACGGCGCGCAGCCAGCGTACCAGAAGTTCAGCACCAGTACCTGGCCGGCGTAGTCGCTGGAGCTGACGGTCTCACCCTGCTCGTCGGTGCCGGTGAACTCGACCGGCTCGCCGCGGTCGGCCTCGTTCACCTCGGTGACGGTGCCGTCGCCGGAGATGTAGCCCTTGCCGCTGCCGTCGAGGTACTGCTGCGCGAGCGGGTCGTTGGTGCAGCCGGCCAGCGCCAGTGCGCCCACGGCCACCACGGCGGCGAGCGCGAGTCGCAGCTTCACACCGCCCCCACATCGGTTGCCGTGGCGGCCAGCGGCGCTGCCGGATCGGAGTACCCGACCTCCGCGAAGCGGTCTCCCCGGCGTTCGAAGCTCGTGATGCTCGACAGCGCGCAGCGGCGCTTGCGCGGGTCGTGCGGCAGCGACTCCCCCACGATGGTGCGGTGCGCGATCCAGATCGGCGACTGATGGCTGACCATCACGACGTCGCCCGACTCGACCGAGGCGTGCGCATCCGTCATCGCCGCGAGCATCCGGGTGGAGAGGCTCGTGAACGACTCGCCCCAGGAGGGCCGCCAGGGGTTGTAGAAGAAGCGCCACATCCGCGGATCGCGCAGCGCGCCGCCGGGGCCCGACATCCGGCGCCCCTCGAAGGCGTTGGTGGGCTCGATGATGCGCTCTTCGATGAGCGGATCGAGGCCGAGCCCGAGAGCGATCGGCTCACCGGATTCGCGGGCCCGCTGCAGGGGAGAGGTGTACAGCCGGGCGATCGGCCGATCGCGCGCGATCAGGTCGTCGGCGGCCGCCTGCGCCATCCGCCGGCCGAGCTCGGAGAGGCCGAACCCCGGGATGCGCCCGTACAGCACGTGATCGGGATTGAAGACTTCGCCGTGGCGGACGAGATGGATCTGGCTGGCGGGCACGGCATCCAGTCTACGAGCGGTGTTGCCGTGTATCCGCCGAGAGCCGGATGCTCCTTACCATCATGAAGTTCTACTACACGAGATATGTAGAACTATGCGATTGTGCTCAACGGTTGTCGCGCGAATAATTGATCTCAGAAAGGCTAAATCATGACCCTCATCACCCTCACCGCATTCGCTCTCATCTCCGTCGCCGGAATCGTCGCCACCGTCAAGACGCTCCGCGTCGACGGCTACCGCGCCGTTCCCAGCTTCCGCTGATCCCGGGGTCGATCGACCGGCCCGTCCCGCTTCGACCATTCGTCCAGCTGACGCCCGCTCGATCGACAGTCCGGCCCGGCCTGCGCCCGGATGCCCGGCTTACGCTCGCACTCGACCCCCTTTCGAGAACGAGACGCCGAGGTATTCCATGTCCGCACCGATCGACTTCCCCGTCCCCGTCGTCCCGCACTGGATCGACGGCGCCGAGCACCCCTCGACCTCCGGCCGCACGGCTCCCGTCTACGACCCCGCACTCGGCGTGGTGACCAAGCAGGTCGCCCTGGCCGATCAGGACGAGATCGCGGCGGCGATCGCCTCGGCCAAGGCCGCGTTCCCGGCCTGGCGCGACCTCTCGCTCACCAAGCGCCAGTCGGTGCTGTTCGCGTTCCGCGAGCTGCTGAACTCGCGCAAGGGCGAGCTCGCCGCCATCATCACGGCCGAGCACGGCAAGGAGCTCTCCGACGCCCTGGGCGAGATCGCCCGTGGCCAGGAGGTCGTGGAGTTCGCCACCGGCCTCGCGCACCACCTCAAGGGCGAGTACTCCGAGCAGGTCTCGACCGGCATCGACGTGTACTCCACCAAGCAGCCGCTCGGCGTGGTGGGCATCATCAGCCCCTTCAACTTCCCGGCCATGGTGCCGATGTGGTTCTTCCCGATCGCCATCGCGGCCGGCAACACCGTCATCCTGAAGCCCAGCGAGAAAGACCCGTCGGCCGCCATCTGGCTCGCGCAGCTGTGGAAGGAGGCCGGTCTGCCCGACGGCGTCTTCACCGTGCTGAACGGCGACAAGGAGGCCGTCGACGGCCTGCTGACCAGCCCGGATGTCGCATCCATCTCCTTCGTCGGCTCCACCCCCATCGCCCAGTACGTCTACGAGACCGGCACCAAGCACGGCAAGCGCGTGCAGGCCCTCGGCGGGGCCAAGAACCACATGCTCGTGCTGCCCGACGCCGACCTCGACCTGGTGGCCGACTCGGCCATCAACGCGGGCTTCGGATCCGCCGGCGAACGCTGCATGGCCGTCTCGGTCGTGGTGGCGGTCGAGCCCGTGGCCGATCCGCTGATCGAGAAGATCCGCTCTCGGATGGCCGGGCTCCGCATCGGCGACGGCCGCCGCGGCTGCGACATGGGCCCGCTGGTCACCGAGGCGCACCGCGACAAGGTCGCCTCCTACGTGCAGATCGCCGAGCAGGACGGCGCCACCGTGGTGGTCGACGGCCGCGACGTGCAGCCCGACGGCGACCCGAACGGCTTCTGGTTCGGCCCGACGCTGATCGACAAGGTGCCGACGACCAGCCGCGTCTACACCGAGGAGATCTTCGGTCCGGTGCTCTCGATCGTGCGCGTCTCCTCCTACGACGAGGGCGTCGCCCTGATCAACTCGGGCGCCTTCGGCAACGGCACCGCCATCTTCACCAACGACGGCGGAGCGGCCCGCCGCTTCCAGAACGAGATCCAGGTGGGCATGATCGGCATCAACGTGCCCATCCCCGTGCCGGCCGCGACGTTCTCGTTCGGCGGCTGGAAAGCCTCGCTGTTCGGCGACACCAAGGCGCACGGCGCCGAGGGCGTGCGCTTCTTCACCCAGCAGAAGGCCATCACCTCGCGCTGGCTCGACCCCTCGCACGGCGGCATCAACCTGGGCTTCCCCCAGAACTGAGTCCCCACCCCGACACGGGCTGCGGATGGCGGCTCTGCAGTTCAGACGAGCTGCAGGGCCGCCCAGAGCTCGGCGCGGGCCGCGAAGCGCTCGAGGTCGACGCCCAGCAGGGCGCCGGCCGCATCCACCCGGTTACGCACGGTGTGGCGGTGCACGCCGAGTTCGCGTGCGGCCGGATCCCAGGCCCCGTTCTGCGCCAGCCACACCCGCAGGGTGGCCAGTAGCGTCTCCCGTTCGCCCGAAGGCAGCTCGAGCAGCGGCCTCAGCACGCGCCGCGCCACCTCGGCGCCGCCCGAGGCCGCGAGCAGCCCGTGCAACCCCTGCTCGGCCAGGTTCTCGAAGTCGACGAAGGGCCGCTCGCGGGTCGTGGCGGCGGCCGCGTGCCGCGCTTCGGCGAGCGCCCGCGGCAGCTCGCTCCAGCCGACGGGCCCGGATGACCCGGCGCCCAGTCCGTGCCGACGGAGCAGCGGATGCGCCTCGTCGCGCTCGTCGTAGCGGGTGATCACGAGCGTCTCGTCGCCGTGCTCGGCGAAGAACATCCGCCCCGCGTTGCGGTCGGCGAGCAGCTCGAGCTCGTCGAACAGCGATTGCCCGGGCGTCTCTCCCACCACGAGCGCCACCCGCACGGGTTCGGGCGGCAGCGGCCCCCACAGGCTCTCCGCCGTGCGGTCGGCCACGTCGACGACCCCGGACTGCAGCAGCTCGAACAGGCCCGTGCGCAGTCGCCGCCGCGCCGCATCCAATGTCCTCCGCTGTTCGAGCGCGATGCTGGCCAGGCCGATCACGCTGGCCACGAGGTCGCTGCCGGCCGGATCCAGCGGCGTCGACGCGCCCACGGCCAGAACGCCGCGCAGGTGCCCGCGCTGCCCGAGGGTCTGCAGCGAGATGCCGCCGCCCTCGTCGATGATGCGCAGTCCCGCCCGCGACCCGCGCCCGAGCGCTTGCGCCACGGCCTCCTCCACCACCGGCTGCAGCTCGGCCGGCACCGGCGCCAGCCCGGGGACCCGCACCGCCGTGCCCGCCGAGTCGTAGAGCGCCACCCAGCTCTCCAGCCGTTCGGCGAGTTCGAGCAGGATGGCGCCGAGACCGTCGACGCGCAGTGCCGCCCGCGCGATCGCCCGCTGGGCCTCCAGCGACCACTCCAGGCGCTCACGCCGCTCCTCGGCGATCACGTCGGCCACGAAGCGGATGATGCCGATGAACGGCGTCGCCGTCGCCACCGCGAACAGCGGCAGCCCGGCTTCGTCACAGGCCCGCAGGAGCGCCGGCGGGATGTCGTCGTGCCAGATCCCGCGGGCGAAGCCCAGCGCGAGCACGCCCCGGTCGCGCAGGCGGCCGACATAGGCGGCGGCGAAGGCTTCGCCGGGCGTGCGTTCGAACTGCGCGCCGTCCGTCAGCAGCAGCTGTCCGGCCTCCAGCCAGGGCGTCGGGTCGTCGAGGTCGGAGCTGTGCGCCCAGGTGAGCGGCTGATCCAGCACCGGGTCGAGCAGGGTGCCACCGGCCACCAGCTCCATCCGGAACTCGCGGCGGGCCAGGATGCTGCGCAGCGTCGCGGGCATCCGTCCTCCTTCGCGGGGCGGGGGCCCGCCATCCGTTCGATTCGCGCAGCACCGTCGGCCCGCTTCAAATCGTCCAGTTCCCAGCTTAGCCTTCGACGTTCTGGCATCACGGCGATCATTGCGTCGCGCTCACACTGAAGGCATGGCCACCAACGACTCCATCCGCGCGCTCGACACCTCCACCGTGTTCCACTCCTGGTCGGCGCAGGGCGCCCTCGCCCCGCTGCCCATCGCGGGAGGACTCGGCTGCACCGTCTGGGACGCCGACGGCCGCGAGTACCTCGACTTCTCCTCGCAGCTGGTGAACGTGAACATCGGGCACCAGCATCCGAAGGTCGTCGCCGCCATCCAGGAGCAGGCCGCCCTGCTCGCCACCGTCGCCCCGGCTCACGCCAACGAGACGCGTGCCCGCGCGGCACAGCTCATCCTCGACCGCGCCCCCGAGGGCTTCGAGAAGGTCTTCTTCACCAACGGCGGAGCGGATGCCAACGAGAACGCCATGCGGATGGCACGCCTCTACACGGGGCGCGACAAGATCGTCTCGCACTACCGCTCGTACCACGGCAACACCGGGGCCGCGGTCGTCGCGACCGGCGACTGGCGGCGGATGCCCAACGAGTACGCCCGCGGCCACGTGCACGCCTTCGGGCCCTACCTCTACCGCTCGGACTTCTGGGCGACGACGCCCGAGCAGGAGACCGAGCGCGCGCTGCAGCACCTCGAGCGCGTGGTGCAGTCCGAGGGCGCCGACACCATCGCGGCCTTCCTGATCGAGACCGTCCCCGGCACCGCCGGCGTGCTGGTACCACCGCCCGGCTACCTGGCCGGCGTGCGCGCCATCGCGGACCGCTACGGCATCCTGCTCATCCTCGACGAGGTGATGGCGGGCTTCGCGCGCACCGGCGAGTGGTTCGCGTTCGACGCCTTCGACGTGGTTCCGGACCTGATCACCTTCGCGAAGGGCGTGAACTCGGGGTACGTGCCGGTCGGCGGCGTGCTCATCTCCAGCCCGATCGCGCACCACTTCGACGAGCGGGTGTTCCCGGGCGGACTGACGTACTCCGGGCATCCGCTGGCCGCCGCCAGCATCGTCGGCGCCCTGACCGCGATGGCCGAGGAGGGCGTGGTGGAGAACGCCCGCGAGGTCGGGCGCACGACGATCGGGCCCGCGCTCGAGCGCTTCGCCGCCGCTCACGAGGTGGTGGGCGAGGTGCGCGGAACCGGCGTGTTCTGGGCGATCGAGCTCGTCTCCGACCGCTCGGCGCGGACGCCGCTCACCGCCGCCGCGATGGGCCGGCTGAAGAGCGACCTGATGGCGCGCGGGCTGCTGCCGTTCCTCGCCGAGAACCGCATCCACGTGGTGCCGCCGGCGGTGATCTCGGCCGAGGAGGCCGAGCGTGGGCTCGCGATCATCGACGCGGCCCTCGGCTCGGTGGACACGGGTCTGTGATGTCGCACGCCGCCCTGTCGTACGTCGTGACTAGCATCGCCTCATGACCGACGCATCCGGCGCACCCGGCGCCTCAGCCGCGATCCTGCAGCCCACGGCACTGACCGTCCCGCTCCCCCACGAGCCCCTCGCCGATGAGCAGGTCGTCTCCGGCAGCCCGAGCACGGCCGTGGCCGAACTCGGCAGAGTGGGCGAGGTCGAGTTCGGCCTGTGGGAGATCACGCCGGGCGTCTCCACCGACGTGGAGACCGACGAGGTGTTCGTGGTGCTCTCCGGGCGCGCGACGGTGGAGTACACCGACGCCGACGGGCCGCACACGCTCACCCTGGGGCCCGGCACCATCGGCCGGCTCGGCGAGGGACTCCACACGACTTGGACCGTCACCGAGACGCTGCGCAAGGTGTACCTGCTCGGGGCCCACGCTCCGGCCGGCGCCTGACCGGCGGGTAGACTTGCCGATCGTGACCACCAGCTCCCGTACCCTCGTCAAGAACCTCGCCGCCCTCGAAGACGGCCCCGTCACCGTGTCCGGATGGGTCGACACGGTGCGCGATCAGAAGAAGGTGCAGTTCGTCGTGCTCCGCGACGAGTCCGGCGCCGTGCAGCTGGTGAACCCGCGCACCGAGGAGACCGAGGCCGTGGCCGAGACCATCTCCGGCCTCGCGCAGGGCTCGTTCATCACCGTCACCGGTGAGCTCAAGCACGACGAGCGGGTGAAGCTCGGCGGCATCGAGGTGAAGCTCGCCACCCTCGAGGTCGTCACCGCCGCCATCCCCGAGACGCCGATCGCGGCCGACTCCGGCATCGACAAGCGCATGGACTGGCGCTTCCTCGACCTGCGCCGCCCCGAGCAGAACCTCGTCTTCCGCGTGCAGACCACGCTGGAGCACGCCTGGCGCACCTACTGGGTCGAGCACGACTTCATCGAGATCCACACCCCGAAGCTGATGGCCTCGGCGAGCGAGTCGCGCGCCGAGCTGTTCGAGGTGGAGTACTTCGAGACCAAGGCGTACCTCTCGCAGAGCCCGCAGTTCTTCAAGCAGATGGCGCAGCCGGCCGGCTTCGGCAAGGTGTTCGAGGTGGGCCCCGCGTTCCGCGCCGACCCCTCCTTCACCTCGCGTCACGCCACCGAGTTCACCTCGGTCGACGCCGAGATCTCCTGGATCGACTCGCACGAAGACGTCATGCAGCTGCACGAAGACCTCATGGTCGCCGGTCTCCGCGCGGTGAAGGAGAAGCACGGCGAGGAGATCAAGGCGCTCTTCGACGTCGACATCGAGGTGCCCACGCAGCCGTTCCCGCGCATACCGCTCGCCGAGGCGAAGCAGATCGTCGCCGACCGCGGCTACGTCGTGCCCCGCGAGGACGACGACATGGACCCGGAGGGCGAGCGCCAGATCGCGGCCTACGTCAAGGAGACCTACGGGCACGACTTCGTGTTCCTCACCGACTACGCCTCGAGCATCCGGCCGTTCTACCACATGCGGAACGCCGCCGACGGGTCGATCACCAACAGCTACGACCTCGTCTACAACGGTGTCGAGATCTCCACCGGCGCCCAGCGCGAGCACCGCGTCGAGGTGCTGATCGAGCAGGCCAAGGAGAAGGGGCTCGACCCCGAGGAGCTCGGCTTCTACCTCGACTTCTTCCGCTACGGCGTGCCGCCGCACGGCGGCTTCGGCATGGGCCTCTCCCGCGTGCTGATGCTGATGCTGCACCAGACGAACCTGCGCGAGGTCGTCTACCTCTTCCGCGGCCCGACCCGCCTCACCCCGTAGTCGGTTCGAATCTGCAGAAATAACGAAGAGCGACGCCCTATACGGGGTCGCTCTTCGTTATTTCTGCATTTGTGAACCGAACTCCCCGTCAATCCCGATCGTGTACCGCACGTGGGGCCGAAGCGGAGAACCTACCGGCACCCGCGGATGCTCGAAGCGGCCGGCCTCGCGCATCCCGAGCCGTTCCATCACGGCCCGCGAGCGCACGTTCACCACCGCGGTGATCGAATTCACCTCGGTCAGCCCGGCCTCCTCGAAGCCGAACCGCAGGGCGGCCTGCGCCGCCTCCGTCGCCAGTCCGCGGCCCCAGAACGGCTGCGCCAAGCGCCAGCCCACCTCGACTCCCCCGGCTCCCGGAACGCCCTCGGACATCGGCGCCAGCCCCGTGAACCCCACGAACTCGACCGTCTCGCGCAGCTCGAGCGCCCACAGGCCGTAGCCGAACGCCTCGAAGGAGCCGTCGGCGCGCTCCGCCAGCGCATCGCTCTGCGCGCGTGACAGCGGCGCCGGAAAGAACTCCATCACCGCCGGGTCGGCGTTCATCGCCGCGAACGGCTCCCGATCCGCCGCCCGCCAGCGGCGCAGCACCAACCGGTCGGTCAGCACGCGCGCCTCAGAGCTCGAAGTCGACCGACGCCCGAGCCGACACGAGGGCCTTGATCTGCGGCCCCGCGGCCAGGTGCGCCGGATGCGTCTGGTACGCGTCGAGATCGGCGAGGGTCTCGTAGTCGGCCACCAGCACGACGTCCCAGTTCGAGTCGAAGTAGGCCATGTTGCCACCGACCGTGAGTGTCGAGATCGACGGGATCACGGCGGGCAGTGCCGAGAGCAGCCCCACGATGGTGGCCACGTCGGCCGCCTTCTGCTCGGCGTCTTCGGCCGCGACCTTCCATGCGACGACGTGACGGATCATGCGGAGGCCTCCAACAGGGCGGTTCGGAGCCGGGCCGGTTCGACCCGCCAGATGGTGTGCACGCGCCCGTCGATCTTCAGCACGGGGATCTCCTCGGCGTACTCGTCGAGCAACGCCGGATCGTCGAGGATCGACAGTTCGCTCACCGAGACCTCCACCTCCGGCAGCTCGGCGAGCACCCCGCGCACGACCTCCCGGGCGTCGTCGCAGAGATGACAGCCTGGTTTGCCGATGAGGGTGAGGGAGACGGATGCCACGAACCCAGCCTAGAGAACGAAGTCGGGCTTCACGGTCCACGCGGTGGCCGTCTCCAGCACACCGAGCAGCGCCAGCGCGCTCATCGCCGCGTGATCCTGGCTCAGCGTCGAGTACACGTCGATGGCCAGCGGCGGCGGCTCGCCGAACTTCGGGATCTCGATCTCGGCACGCGCGCCGCCCTCGAGTTCGATGAAGGGGTGCACGGTGTGCGCATCCGAGACCGGCCGGTCGACCGCCAGGGCGATCACGGCCAGCGCCTCGAGCTTGGTGACGGCATCGCGCACCACGAGGGTGGCGCAGTACTCGGGCACGGCGGCGGGAGGCACAGCGGCGGGCGGCACGGGCGTCATGACTCCATCACACGCCCGCACAGCAAAAAGCGCCAAGCCGAAGCCTGGCGCCCTGCTCGCAGAAGCGAGACGAGAGGACTCGTCTACTTCTTGTTGCGACGCTGGTGGCGGGTCTTGCGAAGCAGCTTGCGGTGCTTCTTCTTCGCCATGCGCTTGCGACGCTTCTTGATTACGGAACCCACTGAGACCTCACACGTATTGGGGATGACCGCGTAGATCGGCGGTCAGGGGCAAAAGAGCCTCGGAGAAGTGTACCAGCTACCGCTAGGCCGAATCGGCGATGTGGTTGCTGACCGCCGAGGCGACGGCCGACTCGGGCACCCGGAACGACCGGCCGAAGCGGATCGCCGGCAGCTCGCCGGAGTGCACCAGACGGTAGACCGTCATCTTCGAGACCCGCATCATCTCGGCGACTTCGGCGACCGTCAGGAAGCGCACGTCGTCCAGTTCTGCAGCCATGGCGAAACTATAGCGTCAGCGCCGCAGCTTGGGTACTTACCGCCGCAACTTGGAGACGAGGTCGTCGGTGACCGACTTCACCGCGTGCGTGGTGGCCGCCGCACGGCGACCCACGTTCTGGCCGAAGGCGGCCGCGGCCGACTTCACGGCGTCGGAGGCGTTCTCCCACAGCTCGTCTTCTTCGGCGGTGTCGAAATCGGCCGAGAGGAACGGGATGATCCAGTCCTCCACCTCCTCCAGCGGCGACACGTCGATGCGGTAGAAGCGGTGCTGCCCCTCTTCGCGCACCACCACGAGGCCGGCGTCGCGCAGCACCTTGAGGTGCTTGGAGACGGTGGGCTGGCTCAGTTCCAGCTGTGACACGAGCTCCGACACGCTGAACTCGCCCTCCGCGGCCCCGGATGCGCTCACCGGGTCGGCCGAGACGTACCGTTCGAGCAGCAGCGACAGCAACTGGCGCCGGGTGGGGTCAGCGATCACGGAGAAGATGTCGGCCATGCGTCCAGGGTAGTGGTGCCGCCCCGGATCCGCGCCACCTCGCGGGTGCGGCGTCATCCGGGGAATCCGGATGCGCGCCCGTCCGGGTAGCATGGCACCGTTCAGCGATGCCCGGAGTGCGGCACCGACGGCCCGAGGCGAGGATCAGCAGGATGGGCATGGGGGGCACCGTCACCAGCCGCAACCCTCTGAACCGCGGCCGCACCTGGGTGGGCCGGGCCCGCAGCGGCTTCCGCGAGTTCTCCGAGAACTCGCCCTCGCGCTTCGCGATCCTCATCTTCGCCGGCCTCATCGTGCTGTTCACGGTGCTGTTCTCGCTGCCGATCTCCAGCGCCACCGGCAAGACCACCGGCCTGGCCGACTCGCTCTTCACCGCCGTCTCGGTGATCTGCGTCACCGGCCTCGCCACCGTCGACATGGCCACGCACTGGTCGGTGTTCGGGCACATCCTGATCTTCATCGGCGTGCAGATCGGCGCTCTCGGCGTGCTGACCCTGGCGAGCATCCTGGGCCTCGCGGTCTCCCGCAAGCTCGGGCTGCGCGCCCGGCTGATCGCGGCCAGCGACACCAACCCGCTCCGGATGCACCACGGCCCGGTGGCGGAAGGCCAGGCGGTGCGGCTCGGCGAGATCGGCAACCTGCTCGCCACCGTGGCGATCAGCGCCTTCGTGATCGAGGTGGTGATCGCCGGCCTGCTCTTCCCCCGGATGCTGCTGGACGGCATCCCGGTCGGCGAGGCCGTGTGGAACAGCTTCTATTACTCGGCCATGGCGTTCACGAACACGGGGTTCGCGCCGAACGCCGAGGGGCTCGCCGCGTTCGAGAACGACTACTTCTTCCTCGGCATCCTGATGGTGGGGGTGTTCCTCGGCAGCATCGGCTTTCCGGTGATCTACACGCTCTCGCGCACCCTCGGCGCCTGGCGGGTGCGGCACAAGTCGAGGGACTACCGCCGCGAGCACCGCGTGCGCTGGTCGGTGCACGTGAAGCTGACGCTCGTCACCAGCGCGATCCTGATCGTGGCGGGCGCGGCGCTGTACATCGTGCTCGAGTTCGACAACCCGAAGACCTTCGGCGGCCTGAACGCCGGCGACACCGTCTTCCAGAGCTTCTTCCTCTCGGTGATGACGCGGTCGGGCGGATTCTCCACCATCAACCTCCCCGACCTCAACGGCTCGAGCCTGCTGGTGACCGACATGCTGATGTTCATCGGCGGCGGATCGGCGTCGACCGCCGGTGGCATCAAGGTGACCACGCTCGCCGTGCTCTTCCTGGCGGCCTTCGCCGAGGCGCGCGGTGTGCAGGACATGGAGTCGTTCGGCCGGCGCATCCCGGGCGACGTGCTGCGCCTGGGGGTCTCGGTCGTGCTCTGGGGGGCGACGACGGTGGCCGTGTCGAGCATCCTGATCCTGCAGATCTCCAAGGCGCCGCTGGACTTCGTGCTGTTCGACGTGATCTCGGCGTTCGCAACCTCGGGCCTGACCACCGGTCTCACCGCATCGCTGCCGGATGCGGGGGTCTACATCATGGCCGCCACGATGTTCATGGGCCGCGTTGGTACTGTGACCTTGGCCGCCGCGCTGGCCGCGAGCCAGCGGCAGCAGCTCTACAAACGCCCGGAAGAGAGGCCCATCGTTGGTTGACCGGATCAGACACGACGCCCCCGTGCTCGTCATCGGCCTCGGCCGGTTCGGCGCCGCCACCGCCGGCGAGCTCGACCGGCTCGGCCGCGAGGTGCTGGCGATCGACGAGGACGAGCGGCTCGTGCAGAAGTGG
The DNA here is from genome assembly GCF_052048175.1 of Herbiconiux dendrobii. Classification (NCBI taxonomy): domain Bacteria; kingdom Bacillati; phylum Actinomycetota; class Actinomycetes; order Micrococcales; family Microbacteriaceae; genus Herbiconiux; species Herbiconiux dendrobii. The sequence continues at coordinate 71,720 of NZ_JBLZQV010000009.1, forward strand.
TCGGAGCGGGTGACGCACACGGTGCAGGCCGATGCGAAGAACGTCGAGGCTCTGCGCCAGATCGGGGCCTCCGAGTTCCAGATCGCCGTGGTGGCGGTGGGTTCGTCGATCGAGGCCTCGGTGCTGATCACGGCGAACCTGGTCGACCTCAAGGTGCCGCAGATCTGGGCGAAGGCGATCTCGCGCTCGCACGGCAAGATCCTCGAGCGGATCGGCGCCAACCATGTCATCTACCCCGAGGCCGAGGCCGGCGAGCGGGTGGCGCACCTGGTGTCGGGGCGGATGCTCGACTTCATCGAGTTCGACGACGACTTCGCGCTGGTGAAGATGTATCCGCCGAAGCCGATCCGGGGGCTCAACCTCACCGAGTCGGGGGTGCGCACGAAGTACCACATCACCGTGGTGGGCGTGAAGAGCCCCGGCAAGCCGTTCACCTACGCCACGGAGTCGACCGTGGTCTCGAACCACGACCTCATCATCGTCTCGGGCAAGAGCTCGGACATCGAGGCCTTCGCGGCCCTGGGCAACTGAGGCCTAGCCACCGCCACTTGGCAGAAGTCGCCGCTTTTCGCGGCCACTTGCCATCACTTGTGGCAAGTGGCGGCCCGAAGTGGCGACTTCTGCCAAGTGGCTGCGGGCTGCAGGCTGCAGGGGTTCAGCCGGCGGCGAGTTCCTTCGCGCGGGCCAGGGCCGCATCCGTGGCGCGGGTGAAGAGGGCGGGGAGGTCGGCCTCCTGCAGCACGGCGATCGCGCGCTCGGTGGTGCCCTTGGGGCTGGTCACCTGGATGCGCAGGTCGGTGGGGGTCTTTCCGCTGGCCACGAGGAGTTCGGATGCGCCCGCGAACGTGCCGTTCACGAGCTCGGCCGCCTGCTCCTCGGTGAATCCTTTTTCCACAGCTGCGGCTGTCATCGCTTCTATCAACAGATACACGTAGGCGGGGCCCGATCCGGAGATGGTGCTGAGAGCATCGAGCTGTGATTCCGGAACCTCGACCACCGTCCCCACCGTCTCGAACAGCGCGCGCACGAGCGCCAGATCGGCCGCGCTCGAGCGGCTGCCCGCCGAGAGGCCCGTCACGGCGCGCCCCACGATCGCGGGGGTGTTCGGCATCGAGCGCAGCACCGAGGCGCTCGGCGGCAGGTGCGCCTCGAAGGTGGCCACCGTGACGCCGGCCGCCACGCTCACCACGACGGCGCCCGGCGCGAGCGCGTCGGCGATCTCGTCGAGCAGGTCGGGCACCATGGCGGGCTTCACGGCCACCAGCACGATGGCCGCGCCGTCGACCGCGCGCCGGTTGGCCTGCGGATTGCCTTCGGTCGCGAACGCCGTGACACCGGCCACGTCGTCGAACTCGGCCGCCTTCGCCGCCTGGCGATTGGTCACCCGGATGCCGCCCACCACCTCGACCGACGGAGACAGCAGACCGCTCAGGATGGCGCGACCCATCGAACCCGCACCCAGCAGTGCGATCGTGGGGAGGGTGACGGTGTCGGGGCCGTCGGTCGCGCTCTCGTCTGTTCTGCTCTCAGCGGTGCTCATCGGTCCATCCTAGGATTGGGCCGAGCAGCCCGCAGCGTCGACCGGAGGTCGATCGAGCGCATGCGCCTGCCGGAGGAGACGAGACACGTGAGCACATCGGGCGGCACCAGGGCCATCATCGCGGCATTGCTGGCGAACGTGGGTATCGCGGTGGCCAAGTTCGTGGCGTTCTTCCTCTCCGGCTCGTCCTCGATGCTGGCCGAGGGCGTGCACTCGCTCGCCGACTCCGGCAATCAGTTGCTGTTGCTGCTCGGCGGTCGCAAGGCGAAGAAGAAGGCCGATAAGGAGCATCCGTTCGGCTACGGCCGCGAGCGCTACGTGTACGCCTTCGTGGTGTCGATCATCCTGTTCTCGGTCGGTGGCGTGTTCGCCATCTACGAGGGCATCGAGAAGATCACGCACCCGCACGCGATCGAGCTGCCGTTCATCCCGATCGGCGTGCTGCTGATCGCCATCGCACTCGAGAGCTTCTCGCTGCGCACCGCCATCAAGGAGTCCAACCACACCCGCGGCAAGCAGAGCTGGGTGCAGTTCGTGCGCCGCGCCAAGGCGCCCGAGCTCCCCGTGGTGCTGCTGGAAGACACGGCCGCCCTCACGGGTCTCGCCTTCGCGCTGGTGGGCGTGAGCCTGTCGGTGGTCACGGGAGACGGCATCTGGGACGGCATCGGAACCCTGTTCATCGGCGCCCTGCTCGTGGTGGTCGCCGTGATCCTGGGCATCGAGACGAAGAGCCTGCTGGTGGGCGAGGGCGCCAACGACGCGGATGCCGCGGCGATCGTCGCGGCGATCGAGGGCACCCCCAAGGTCGACCGCCTGATCCACATCAAGACGCTCTACCTCGGGCCCGACGAGCTGCTGGTCGGCGCGAAGATCGCGCTGTCGCCCGACTCGGAGCTGCGCGACGTCGCCGCGACGATCGACGAGACGGAGGCGAACATCCGGGCCGCGGTTCCGCTGGCGCGTGTCATCTACCTCGAGCCCGACGTGTACGTGGCGCCGGTCGACGTGGAGCTCAACACCTCCGCGATCGTCATCAAGAGCGCCGACTGAGAAGACCGCGGGCGATGAGTGCGGAGTCGATGCCCACGGCCGTCGTCGTGCGGCACGAGCCGATGGTGGCGCTCGGCAACTTCGAGCCGGTGCTGCGCGAGCGCGGCTACCGGATCGTGTTCGTCGACGCCTGGTCGCAGACCTTCGCCGCCGATCTCGCGGCGGTCGCCGACGCCGAGCTGCTCGTGGTGCTCGGATCGGCGCGGGGCGTCTACGAGGCGGACGAGCATCCGTTCATCGGCACCGAGCTCGCGTTCGTGCGCGCCCGTCTGGCGAGCGAGCGGCCCACGCTCGGCGTGTGCTTCGGCGCGCAGCTGATCGCGGCCGCACTCGGCTCCGAGGTGCGCCAGGGCGGCAGCGTCGAGGTCGGCTACCGCGACGTGCGGCCGACGGATGCGGGGCTCGACTCCCCCGTCCGTCACATCCTCGACGTGCCGGTCGCGGAGTGGCACGGCGACACCTTCGAGCTGCCGGAGGGAGTCACCCGTCTCGCCTCCTCGGCCGCCTACGCCAACGAGGCCTACGGGGCCGGCGACTGGCTTCTGGCGGTGCAGTTCCACCCCGAGCTCACGGATGCGATGCACGAGGAGTGGCTCGTCGCCGACGCCGCGTACGTCGAGCGTGCGGGTTACGACGCCGAAGCCCTCCGCCTCGACCGGGAGCGCTTCGGCGCCGGCATGCAGGCGGCCTCCGCCCGGATGCTCGGTGCCTACCTCGACGGGCTCTCCCTCGACCGCCCCTCGCTCGACGGCCCCTCCCTCGACGGCCGATCGCGGAAGAACGTCGTCAGCAGCTCGCCGCAGGCCTCCGCCTCCACTCCGGCGACGACCTCCACCCGGTGATTCAGGCGCCGGTCGCGCAGCACGTCGTAGACCGAGCCCGCCGCTCCCGCCTTGTCGTCCCAGGCGCCGTAGACCACGCGCGGGATCCGGGCGGCCAGGATGGCGCCGGCGCACATCACGCACGGCTCCAGGGTCACGATCAGGGTCGCTCCGGTGAGGTGCCGGTCGCCGAGCTTCCAGGCCGCCTGGCGGATCGCCACCACCTCGGCGTGCGCCGTCGGATCCTCGCGCAGCTCCCGCTCGTTGCGGCCCACCCCGATGACGGTGCCGTCGCGATCCACCACCACCGCCCCCACCGGCACGTCGTCGCTCTCCAGGGCCGCCCGGGCCTCCTCCATCGCCAGTCCCATCCACTCGGCGAGCCGGGCGGGTCCGGGGAGCGCAGGCATGGCCGGCGGGGTAGACGGGGCCGGCGGTGTCGGCAGAGCCGGCTGTGCCGACCGGGCCGGCGGGGCGGACGCACCGGGCGCGGACCGGTCATCCGGAATCGGGTCGGCCACGCTGCATCCCTCGTCTCCACCACGTCGCCGGGATCGCCCGGCAGCAGCCTCTATCGTCGCGCCCCCGACCGCTCCCGTCCAGTCGGCCCGGCACGGCCGCCCCGATGACCGCACCTGTGGCGCTCGGCGGAGTCCAGTAGATTGGCGGCATGCGCGTTCACGTTGCCGACCACCCGCTCATCACCCACAAGCTCACGATCCTGCGTGACCGCGCGACCCCGTCGCCGACCTTCCGGTCGCTGACCGAAGAGCTGGTCACGCTGCTCGCCTACGAGGCCACCCGCACCGTGCGCGTGCAGCCCGTCACCATCCAGACCCCCGTGGCCGAGACCACCGGGGTGGCCATCAGCGACCCGCGCCCGCTGGTCGTACCCATCCTGCGTGCCGGACTCGGGATGCTCGAGGGCATGGTGAAGCTCATCCCGAGCGCCGAGGTCGGCTTCCTCGGCATGGTGCGCAACGAGGAGACCCTCGAGCCCACCACCTACGCCGAGCGCCTTCCCGACGACCTCTCCGACCGCCAGTGCTTCGTGCTCGACCCGATGCTGGCCACCGGAGGTTCGCTCGGCGCCGCGATCGACTTCCTCTTCGCGCGCGGGGCTCAGGATGTCACGGCCGTCTGTCTCCTCGCCGCCCCCGAGGGCGTGGCCGCTCTCGAGAAGGCCACGGAAGGCCGCGACGTCACCCTCGTCCTCGGCGCCCTCGACGAGCGCCTCAACGAGAAGGGCTACATCGTCCCGGGCCTCGGCGACGCCGGGGACCGGCTCTACGGTACGGTGTGAGCTCCGCTCAGACGGGTGCGCCGCCGGCTGGTCTGCACCGGTCTGAGCTCCGCTCAGACGGGTGCGCCGCCGCCTGGCCTGCTGCGGTCTGAGCTCCGCTCAGACCGGTGCGCCGCCGCCTGGCCTGCTGCGGTCTGAGCTCCGCTCAGACCGGTGCGCCGCCGCCTGGCCTGCTGCGGTCTGAGCTCCGCTCAGACCGGTGCGCCGCCGCCTGGCCTGCTGCGGTCTGAGCTCCGCTCAGACCGGTGCGCCGCCGCCTGGCCTGCTGCGGTCTGAGCTCCGCTCAGACCGGTGCGCCGCCGCCTCTGCGGCGCACCTTGCGGTGAGGTAGCGCGGCGCGAGGCTTGTGGGCGCTCTCTCCGGAAAAGGCGACGTACACGCCGCCGCCTTTTCCGGTATGCGCGGGTTTCATCGCGGACCGGCGGACACGCGGGTCGGCGGACCAGCGGCTCAGCGGCTCAGGCCGCTTCGCCGGTGGGAGCGGCGGCTCAGGCCGCCGCGTCGGGGGTGGGGCGGGCTCGGGCTCGGAGGTCGAACAGGCCGATGACGAGGGCCACCACGAGCAGGCCCAGGGCCACGAACATGCCGTTGCGGTAGGCGTCGTGGTAGAACTGCAGGTCGGTGGCGGGGCCCGCGCTCTCGCGGTAGATCGTGGAGAAGAACAGCGCCGACGCCGCCGCGACACCGACCGCCGTGCCCACCCGTTGACCGACCTGGGCCATCGAGCCGGCGGTTCCGCCCTCGGTGACGGGGATCTCGGCCAGCGTGAGCGTCTGGTTCGGCGAGATCACGAGCCCGCCCCCGGCCCCCGCGACCGCCATCGCCGCGGCCATCAGCCAGATCGACCAGTCGGCCGGCGGCAGCACCGCCGCCAGCAGCACCAGCACGAAGCCGACGATGGCCACCACGACGCCCAGCACCACCAGCGAGCGCCCGTACCGCGCCACCAGGCGCCCGCCGATCAGGGCGCTCACCGCCGAGGTGAGCGCGAACGAGATGCTCACCATCCCCGCGAACACCGGCGCGAAGCCGAGCCCCTGCTGCAGGTACAGCGTCGTCAGCAGGAAGATCGCCGGCCCCGCCGCGAACCAGGTGGCCGCAAGCAGCAGCCCGTTGCGGTACGAGCTGATCCGGAACAGCGCGAACCGGATGGCGGGCGACTTGCCCGCCGCCTCGTAGCGCCGCTCCCACCAGATGAAGAGCACGACGGCGACGGCGCATCCGGCCAGCCACAGCCAGCGCCACGGGCTGTCGTCCGGCCCGCCGGTGGTGAGCACGAACGGCAGCATGAAGCTGAAGACGGATGCCCCGAGCAGCACGATGCCCACCAGGTCGAGGTTGCGCGCCCCGGGCTGGTGCACCTGCGTGCGCGGCAGCAGCCGGAGGGCGAAACCGAGCGCCACGAGGCCGAGCGGGACGTTCATCCAGAACAGCAGACGCCAGCCGTCGGTCTCGCCACCGATCGCGATCAGCAGGCCGCCCAGCGTGGGGCCGAACGCCGTGGCGACGCCGATCGTCGCACCGAAGATCCCGAAGGCCCTGCCGCGCTCCTCGCCCTGGAACAGCTGCTGCACGAGCCCGAGCACCTGCGGCATCTGGATGCCCGCGGCGACGCCCTGGATGATCCGCGCGATCAGCAGGATCTCGATGCTCGGCGCCAGCGCACACAGGGCGCTGGACAGCGTGAACGCACTGAGCCCGATGACGAACATGGTCTTGCGCGAGTAGAGGTCGCCGAGCCGGCCGGAGGGCACGAGCGCCAGACCGAAGGCCAGCGCGTACCCGGCCACGATGATCTGCAGCGAGGTCGAGTCGGCACCGAGCGACTTCTCGATCGACGGGAGCCCCACGTTGACCTTGGACAGATCGAGGATGGTCAGGGCGGCCACACCCACGGCGACCCAGTAGGCCTGCCAGCGGGATCCTCCGCCCACGGTCGAGGCGGGAGAAGGAGAGGTCATCTTCGAAATCTATACCGGTGCTAACTATCCGACCACGGCCCGATCGCTCCGATGCACTTGACAGTGGCACCGCACTTCCGGTTGAATTCCGTACATGACTGACAACGTGCACGCCCTGACCTCCTGTGAGGCCCTCGGGGATGCCGGCATGATGATGACCGGCAGTGTCGTCATGTGTTGTCGAATGTGTCGCTAACGAGACCATCTCGCCGAGCGCCTTCCACTCTCTCAGCTTCATCCCGCTGATCGCAGAGTGACGGCCCTCCCGCATCGCAGACGATGCCGCCCCGGACTCTCATCGCAGTCCGCAGCCTGATACTTCTCGGGTCCGCCCTAGCCGGGCCACTGCCGCAAGGACAACTCTCATGTCGATCGCCCACCTCGAAACCCGCCCCACCACCGTCTCGCCGCTCAAGCGCGTCGACGACGTCACCGAAGCCCCGCGCATCCGCGCCGTGCCCGAAGGAACCGAAGCCCGCGGCTTCGTGCTCTACGTCGGCATCGACGAAGACAAGGCCGCTGCCGACGGCACCGACCTCGGCCGCATCGTCGAGGCCCTGAAGGCCCTGGCGCAGCAGATCGCGCCCTCCTCCGACACCTACGCCGCCGTGGCACTCGCGCCCCGCGGCGCCGGTGGTCGTGACGTCGACGTGGTGCGTCTCGCACTGCAGGACCCCTCGGCTCTGGCCCGCCAGCGCCAGGAGGTTCCGGATGCCGCCGACCGCGCCCGTGACGGCGTCGTCGTCGACCTCTCGCGCAAGCGGGTGCTCCTGGACAACACCGCCGCGAACCTCACCTACAAGGAGTTCGAGCTGCTGCAGTACCTCGTGCTGCGCGAAGGCCGCACGATCGAACGCGCCGAACTGATCTCCTCGCTCTGGAGCGCCGGTGACGAGGAAGCCCCCAACGAACGCACCATCGACGTGCACGTGCGCCGCCTGCGCTCCAAGCTCGGCGACTACGAAGACATCGTGCGCACGGTGCGGGGGGTGGGGTACCGGTTTGACCGCCATGCCGACGTCAGTGTTCGGCACACGAGCACTCCGTCGCCTGATCTGTTCTGAGAGCCGGGGCCGCACCGGCATGACGGTCTAAACGTGCTGGTTGCCGGAGCCCCTAGGGCTCCGGGTGCGCCGCCGCCTCTGTGTTGGTTGCCGGAGCCCCTAGGGCTCCGGGTGCGCCGCCGCCTCTGTGTTGGTTGCCGGAGCCCCTAGGGCTCCGGGTGCGCCGCCGCCTCTGTGTTGGTTGCCGGAGCCCCTAGGGCTCCGGGTGCGCCGCCGCCTCTGCGGCGCACCTTGCGGTGAGGTTAGGGGCTCGCTCGGGTTTTGCGCTCTCTCGCAGAAAAGCGACGTACACGCCGCCGCTTTTCTGCGGTAGCGGCTCGTTGCACGTTGCTGCTTCGGGGGGGGCTGCTGCGCCGTGTTAAGGCAGAACTCCCCAGGTCAGGGACCGGAGTCCTGAGCTGGGGAGATTCGCTTGGGGGGACTGCTAGCGGGTGGGGACCGGGGTTCGGGCGGGGGCCGGCTGCGCCGCGCCGGGGGTGGTGGGAGCCGGGGTGGTGAGCCCCGCATCCGGAGCACCGACCTGGGCCGCGGGCGCGACCGCCGCGTCGGCGTCGGCGGCGATCGGGCGGCGGCGGACGAAGCGCTTGAGCAGCACGACGAGCACGGCCGAGACGATCATGCCGGCGGCGATCGCCAGGAGGAACATGCCGATGTTGCCGATCGCGAAGAAGACGAAGATGCCGCCGTGGGGCGCCTGCGAGGTGACGCCGGTACCCATGACGATCGCGCCGGTGAGGGCGCTTCCGACGATGCCGGCCGGGATCACACGGAGCGGGTCGGCCGCCGCGAACGGGATCGCGCCCTCCGAGATGAAGGCCGCACCGAGGAACCAGGCCGCCTTGCCGTTCTCGCGCTCCGCCGCACTGAAGAGGCGGCGGTCGATCACGGTCGCGAGCGCCAGAGCGAGCGGCGGCACCATGCCTGCGGCCATGACGGCCGCCATGATCTGCCACGGCGCCTGGTTCTCCACGGTACCGGCGGCGAGGCCGGCCACGGCGAAGGCGTAGGCCACCTTGTTGATCGGGCCACCGAGATCCACCGCCATCATGGTGCCGAGGATGACGCCCAGCAGGATCGCCGAGGCGCCCGTGAGCGACGACAGCCAGTCGTTCAGCCCCGTCATCAGCAGGGCGATCGGGCCGCCCAGCACGAGCAGCATGAGTCCGGAGGCGAAGATCGAGCCGAACAGCGGGATGATCACGACCGGCATCAGGCCCCGGATGACGCGCGGCACGCGCAGGCGGCCGATCGCCCAGGCGATGAAACCGGCGAGCAGACCGCCGACGAGGCCACCGAGGAACCCGGCGTTCATCACGAGCGCCACGGCACCGGCCGTGAAGCCGACCGCGATGCCCGGCCGGTCGGCGATCGCATAGGCGATGTAGCCGGCGAGAGCGGGCACCAGGAAGCCCATCGAGGCCGCGCCGATCACGAACGAGACCGCGCCGAGGTAGGTGGCGAGGCCGCCTTCCGGCAGGTTCCAGAGCGAGTTGCCGAGCACGATGTCGGTGGCGCTGGAGTTGATCTGGTAGCCGGCCAGCAGGAAGCCGAGCGCGATCAGCAGGCCACCGCCCGCCACGAACGGGATCATGTAGCTGACGCCCGTGAGCAGGTAGCGCTTGAGCTTGGCGCCGATGTGCTCGTTCGGGGCTCCGTTGCCGGAGCGGTTCGCGCCCGCGGCGTCGCCCGATCCGCTCTCCCCCGCAACCCGGCGGGCGGAGGGGTCGTTCGCCGCGGCCAGCGCCTCGGCGATCATGGCGTCGGGCTCGTCGATGCCGCGCTTCACGGGCGACTGGATGACGGGCTTGCCGGCGAAGCGGCCCTTGTCGCGCACGTCGACGTCGACCGCGAACAGCACGGCGACGGCCCGGTCGATGAGCGACGGATCCAGCGGGTCGGCACCCGAGGATCCCTGCGTCTCGACGTGCAGCTCGGCGCCCGCTCGGGCCGCCGCGGCGACGAGGGAGTCGGCCGCCATGTAGGTGTGCGCGATGCCGGTGGGGCACGCGGTGACGGCCACGAGGATCGGCTTCTCGGCGGGCGACGGAGCCGGGGCCGAAGGGGCGGCCTGAGCGGCGGACGCCGCAGTCGGTGCGATCGGCGCCGCCGGAGCATCCGTCGCCGCAGCGGCAACCGGAGCAGCGTCGGCCGCCGCCGCCGGAGCGGCCGCCTTCGCCGGCGCCCCTCCCGCCAGCGCCCCGTCGACGAGCGCCACGATGGCCTCCGCCGTCGGCGCTTCGCGCAACGCCGCCACGAACTCGGGCTTGATCAGCGAGCGGGCGAGCGTGGAGAGCAGCACGAGGTGCTCCTGGTCGGCGCCGTCGGGAGCGGCGATGAAGAAGATCAGGTCGGCCGGGCCGTCGCCGGCACCGAAGTCGACCGCGGGGCGCGGGCGCGCCATCGCGAGCGTCGGCTCGAGCACGGCCGCCGAGCGGCAGTGCGGGATGGCGAGGCCGCCGGGGATGCCGGTGTCGGTCTTGCTCTCGCGGTCCCAGGCGTCGGCGTAGAGCGCCTCGGCGTCGGTGGCGCGGCCGGTGGCGGTGACGAGTTCGGCCAGGCGGCGGATGACGCCCGACTTCTCGGCGCCGAGATCCTGGTCGAGCACGACCAGTTCCGTGGTGATGAGGGACATGGGAGGGGACTCCTTCGTTATCTCCGCCCGGCGGCGATGCGCGGGCGCTGGCTGACGAGGATCTCGTCGGGGTGGGTGAGCTCGAGGGACGGAACCCGGGAGCCTGGCAGGGAAGCGGCGGCCGCGCCGTGGGCGACGGCCTGGGCGAGACGGCCGGCCGCGTCGTCGCCGCGCTCGGCGGCGAGCAGGTAGCCGGCGAGCGCGCAGTCGCCCGCACCGACCGTGCTGCGCGCCACGATGACGGGAGCGCGGGCGGCGAGCACCTCGTCGCGGCTGACGAGCAGGGCGCCGCGCGAGCCGAGGGTGACCAGCAGCGATCCGAGCGCCGGGGCGAGGTCGAGCAGTTCTTCGGCGACCGCGATCACGGCGTCGTCGTCGGCCTCGAAGGCCGCGGGGGCGAGAGCGGGCACCGCGATGCCGGCCGCGGCGGCGAGCTCGAGCAGCTCTTCGCCGTTCGGCTTGATCAGGGCGATCCGAGCCCCGGATGCCACGGCGGCGGCCAGGGGCGCGCCCGAGCTGTCGACGGCGATCGCCGGCGCCTCGCGGCCCGTGCGAGCGGCCTCCGCCTGCACGGCGGCGGCGATCCGCGCGTAGAGGTCGTCGGGGGCGCCGGGCGGCAGCGACCCGGCGAGCACGAGCCAGGAGGCGTCGGCCGAGCGCTGCACGGCGAGCGCGACCAGCGCATCCGTCGTCGTCTCGTCGACCGGCGCCCCGGGCTCGTTCAGCTTGGTGGTGGTGCCGTCGGGCTCGGTGACGGTGGTGTTCGAGCGGATCGGCGCCGCGACGGGCACGCTCTCCGCCGGGATGCGGGCCGCACCGAGGGCGAGCACCAGCGGATCGTCCGGCGCACCGGGCAGCAGGGCGAGGGTCGGGCATCCGGCCGCGTGGAGTGCTCGCGAGACGTTGACGCCCTTGCCGCCCGGCTCCTGGGTGGAGCGGGCCGCGCGCTGCACCTGGCCGCGCTGCAGCGGGGCGGTGAGGTCGATGGTGCGGTCGAAGGAGGGGTTGACCGTGACGGTGACGATCACGCGACGATCACCTCGACCCCGTCGGCGTCGAGCGCGGCGGAGAGGGTTCCGGCCGGGTCGGCGTCGGAGATGAGGGTGTCGAGGTCCCGCAGCTCGGCGAAGCGGTAGAGCGCCTCGTCGCCGAGCTTGCTCGAGTCGACCAGGGCGACCGTGCGCCGGGCGCTGCGGATCATCGCCGCTTTCACCGAGGCCTCGCGCTCCTCCGGGGTGCTGAGGCCGAACGAGGCGCTGACGCCGTTGGCGCCGAGGAACGCGATGTCGGGCCGCAGATGGGCGAGCTGGTCGATGGCGGCGGCGCCGACGGCCGCGCTCGTGACGCCGCGGACGCTGCCGCCGAGCAGGTGCAGGTCGATCGCGGGGTTGAGGTGCAGCAGGGCGGCGATCGGCACGGAGTTCGTGATGACGATCAGCTGACGGCCGTCGGCCGAGGTCCAGCCGGCCAGGCGCTCGGCGAGCGCACCGGTGGTGGTGCCGCCGTCGAGCAGGACGGAACCGCTGAAGCCCTCGCCGAGCAGCGCGAGCGCGGCGTCGGCGATGGCGAGCTTCGCCTCGCGCGCCCGATCCGTTCGATCGGCGACGCTCGGCTCGGCGATGCTCGTCTTGGTGCTCGCGACCGCTCCGCCGTGGACGCGGCGCAGCACGCCCTCCTTCTCGAGGAGGTCGAGATCGCGGCGCACCGTCTCGGGGGTGACTCCGAGCGACACCGCCAGGTCGGCGACGGTGACCCGGCCGCTGGAGGCGAGGAGGTCGCTGATCTGTTCGTGACGTTCGACGGCGTACATGTCGGTTCGGCCTTCCCGAGGACTCGGCTCTGAATCTGCGCATTTCTGCGTTCGTGTGAGATTAGATCCGTTTGTCTTCGAATGCAAGCGTCAAACGCAGATCCGCGGAAGGACGCGGACGAGGATCACCAGCCCGAGCAGTTCGACGAGCGTCTGTGTCACGACCGCGAGCGGCACGATCGCGAGCGACTCGGGCAGCGCCAGGGCGAGCGGGAGCACGACGAGGGAGTTGCGCGTGACGCCCGAGAGGGTGACGGCCCGGGTGCCGGGAGCATCCAGTCCCGCCAGGCGGCCGGCGCCGATCCCGACCGCCGTCATCACCACCAGGAAGGCCCCGTAGAGGGGGACGAGCCGGAGGAGCGTCGCCGCCTCGGAGCCCACGGCGGCGAGCTGCGAGCCGACCACCACGGCCAGCGTCAGCATCATCAGCGGCACCATCGCGGCGAACGCACCGTTCTCGATCGCGCGGCCGAGCGGATGCCGCCGGGCGATCGCCTGCACCAGGGCGGCGGCGGCCAGCGGCACGACGATGAGCAGGAGGAAGGCCTTGAGGAATGGCGCGGGATCGAACAGGTCGAGCATCCGGGATCCGCCGCCGAACAGCAGGAGGAAGAGGGGGAGCAGCACGATCTGCAGCAGCATCAGCAGGGGTGTCGCGGCGAGCAGCCGAGCCTTCGCCCCGCCGGCCAGCCCGGTGAACACGATCACGTAGTCGATGCAGGGCGCGAGCAGCACCAGCAGCGCTCCCAGCAGCAGCCCGTCATCGTCGGCCACGAAGCGGGTCAGCCCGAACGCCACCAGCGGCGCCACCACGAAGTTGACGACGACGACCGTGCCGAGGAACCGCAGGTCGCGGAACGATCGCAGCACCTCGATCAGCGGAACCGCGAGGAACGTGGCGGCCAGCAGGAGCATCAGCGCCGGGGTGACGACCGCCCCGAGCCCGGGGGCGGCATCCGGAGCGAGCACGCCGAGCAGGCCGCCGAGCGCGATCGCCGCGAGATACAGCGGCACCTGATGCCGCTCCCTCCATACGCCTGCCCGCCCCATCCCCTCAGGTTAGAGACATCCGGCACCCGCCCCGCGCACCCCCCGAATGAGGCACACAGCGGATTCCCAGGAAAATAACGTTTTGGTAACTAGCGCACCGTTACCGGACCGTTATATATTCAAGGAGTCGAAGTTGTTTGCTGTGGCAACGGAGACGGAATGTGATTGCAGGACACTCTTGGTGCAAGGGAGAGGGCCCGTCGTTAGCCTCTACGACGGGCCCTCAATCATTTAACCCGGGCGCACCCGCCCCGCTGATGCTGACCTATTGGCGCCGAGAATCTCGCCTGCTAGGCGCAGGGCACGAGATTGAATACCCGGTCGCTCAGCGAGTTGGGGCCGCCGAGCAGCACGACCTTTGTCGCCCCGATCCGGGCGATGTCGTCGAGCGTCGCCTGAGGCACACAGTTGGTCTGCACGACGTAGAGTGGGCTCCGGTTCTTGCCTGAGATGACGCCGCCGACCAGAGCGTCGGGGTAATTGAGCCCGGTCGCCAGGTAGGCCGTCGTGGCCGTGCCGAACGATGCCTTGTTGATGTTCACCGACGCCTCGAAACGATCGGCGCCACCCACCCGCGTGACCGTAGCGACCGTGCGCAACGACGCCTCCACACCCGTCGATACCGAATTCGGCCCACCGGAGATGACGAGGGTGGTGGTGCCGAGCCTGCCGAAAACACTCAGCGTCTCCGCATCCGCCGCCCCCAGTCCGCCGTTCACCAGCACCACCGGCTCGTCGACGACGGCCGCGGCCCCACCCGACGAGAGGGCGTCGGGATAGTTCGCACCGGTGGCGACGATCGCCTGAGCAGCGGTACCGAACACCGTCGTGGCGACCGCGCGGCTCACCGCGAAGCGATCCGCCCCACCGATCCTCGACACCGTCGCACCCGGCACCAAGGCTTTCAACCCCGCAGCGACCCCCTCGGAGATCGTGTTCGGCCCGCCCACGATCACCACCTTGCTCGGCGCCAACCGCGTCAGAGCCGCCTGCGTCGGGGCCGGTATCGCATCCGCCGTCGTGAGCAGAAGTGCGCCGCCCGCGTGATTCGCGGCCGGAGCCGCGCTCAGCGCATCCGGATAGTTCCCACCCGACGCGATGAACACCGTCGAAGCCCCCGCCGGATGCGTCTGCTCAGCCACCCCCGCAGCAACCTCGAACCGATCCGCCCCACCAATCCGCGACGCACTCGGCCCACCCACCCGAATCCGAACCGTCGCCGGATCGGACGCGCATGCGATGTCCGGGAAGATCGTCAGGCAATAGGTGAACGCGTCTGACCCGACGAAGGTCGTGTCGGGCGTGTAGGTGAATTCACCCGCATTTCCAGGCGTAACCACACCGTGAGCAGGATTGGAGGTACCTGCCCAAAACAGGAGGGAGTGACTGGAATCGTTCGCCAGCACACCGGGTGCCATGACCTCCAGTGGGATACCCTCTGGGGTCGCGTAGTAATCGTCTTGCGCTATCGCTGGAGCCACCGCAATCGTCACGGTCGCAGCATTCGACAGACAGACGTCACCTGGGAGCGCGGCCAGGCAGTACTCGAACGAGTCCACGCCCCCGCGAAAAGTCGGGTCCTGAGGACTGTACGTGTACCTCATGGGACCGGGGGCCGTGCTGATGGACAGTCGCCCGTGGGCCGGTCTCGTCGTGATCGACACATATAGACCTCCCACATTCTGATCGTTTGCGGCCAGGCTGCTCGTCGAGATTTCTAACGGATTACCAAAATCTGTGGCGAGGGAGTCATCGATGGCAATCGCAGAACCTGCGGCATTGGCTGCCTGCGCGCCCACCGTCGTCGTCAGCGTCATAGCGGCCATGGCAAGCACCAGCACAGCGCGCCGGTTACGCTTTGCGAAGGAGCCAATGGTATGCGAATGTGTCATATGACGAATTATACTCACTTTTGGTTCCCGGGCGTAAGTTAGCCTCTCGCCGCTACGGTTGCCGCATGAGCATTGAGACCGTGGGCACAGTGACCATGGGCACAGAGACGCTGTTCGTGGGGGACGTGATCACGGTGGATGCCGCGCGGCCGAGGGCCGAGGCGCTACTGGTGCGCGAGGGGCGGATCGCCGCCGTGGGGACGGTGGAGGAGGTTCGGGCCGCCGTGACGGCGTCCGGCGACGAGCTCGAGGTCGTGGAGCTGGGGGCGCGGGCGCTGCTGCCCGGGTTCGTGGAGGCGCACGGGCATCCCAGCGACACCGCCGTGGTGCTCAGCCATTTCATGGTCGACATCAGGCCCGTCACGCTCGCGACCGCCGACGAGGTGATGCACGCCATCCGCGAGGGGATCGCGACGCACCCGGAGGGCGCCTACTTCAACGGGTGGGACGGCCTGCTGCAGACCGGGCTGAGCGACCCGGGCATCCGGCAGCTGGACGAGATCGGCGGCAGCACGCCGCTGGTCATCCTGCACAACTCCGGGCACGTCGTGTACTTCAACACGGAGGCGGCCCGGAAGGCGGGGATCGACGAGCACACGCCCGATCCGGTGGGCTCGCACTGGGAGAAGGACGCCGACGGCGAGCTCACCGGCAAGGGCTTCGAGGTGGGCACGGTGTTCGCCCTGCTGGGATCGACGCTCGGCGCGGCGGCCCACGAACTGCCGACGCTGCTGGCGGGCTACCTCGGCACGCTGAACGCGGTGGGCATCACGACCGTCAGCGACATGAGCTGGGATCACGCCAAGCAGCCCGCCCTCGACGCCGCGCGCGTGGCCGGCGGCCTGAGTGCGCGACTGCGGCTCTACGAGATGTCCGCGCCCGGGAAGAAGGCCTCGGTGGAGCCGGGCAGCGGCGACGAGCTGGTGCGGCAGGTGGGGGTGAAGACCTGGGCCGACGGATCGCCGTGGGTCGGCAACATCCTGATCTCCTTCCCCTACCTCGACACCGCGGGCACGCGCTCGATCGGGGTCGAGCCCGGGTCGCACGGCTCCGCGAACTACAGTCGCGACCAGCTCGACACCGTGGTGGAGCAGTACTTCCCCGAGGGCTGGCAGCTCGCCTGCCACGTGCACGGCGATCTCGCGGTCGACCGCGTGCTCGACGCCTGGGAGGCCCTGCTCGAGCGGCATCCGCGCGCCGACCACCGGCTGCGGATGGAGCACGTCGGCGCCATGACCCCCGCCCAGTTCGAGCGCGCGGCCGGGCTGGGCGTCACCGCGAGCCTGCTGATCGACCACGTGTACTACTGGGGCGAGGTGCTCGTCGACGAGCTGTTCGGGCCGGAGCACGGCGGCCCGTGGGCGAACGCGCGCGCGGCCCTCGACGCGGGCCTGAGGATCTCGCTGCACAACGACGGCACCGTCACCCCCGCCGAACCGCTGCGCAACATGAGCGTGGCGATGACCCGCACCACGCGCGCCGGCCAGCACATCGAGGGCGCCGACGGCATCACGCTCGACGAGGCCATCCGCGCCCAGACGCTGGATGCCGCCTGGCAGCTGTTCTCCGAACACGAGGTAGGGAGCCTGGAGGTGGGCAAGTTCGCCGATCTGGTGGTGCTCTCGGCCGACCCGTACTCCGTGACCCCGGATGCGCTGCCCTCGTTGACGGTCGAGCAGACCTGGCTGGCGGGCGAGCGGGTCTACCAGCGGCAGGTCGACGCGCGCTGAGCCGACGCGCACCAGGTCGACGCTCCCTGAGAGCGCATCCGGCACCCGCCCGTGTCAGAATGATGCTCACGTTTCAACCGACGACCGCCTGGAGGTGGCATGGCCGAGGTCTCACCCGTGGCGGCCTGGGAATCGCTCTTCCGCGCGCAGGTGACGGTGATGCGCCAGCTCACCGCCGAGTTCCCCACCGACATCGTGTCGCTGAACGAGTACGACGTGATGTTCAACCTCTTCATCCAGCCGAACAAGACCCTGCGCATCCGCGATCTCGGCGAGAAGGTGCTGCTCACCCAGCCCAGCATCAGCCGCCTGGTCGACCGCCTGGTGGCCCGTGGCATCCTCGCGAAGTGCGACGACCCCACCGACGGGCGCGGCACCCTCGTGCACCTCACCGACCAGGGCGTGCAGACCTACCGCAAGGCGGCCGTGCTGCACGCCGAGTCCATCTCCGATCACATGACCGGGCACCTCTCCCCCGCCGAACTGAACGAGCTGGCGCGGCTCTGCGACAAGCTCCGCACGGGAGTCGCCGGCAGATGACCGCTCGGCCGGGTGGCCTGGGTGACGGATGCTCGTCAGCGGGGTGCGGATGCGACGCCTCCCGAGTTGGATGAGAGGGTGAACGACTCCGGCACGACCCCCGCAGGCACGACCCTCGTCTGGTTCCGCGACGATCTGCGGATCCGCGACAACCCCGCACTGCACGACGCCGTCCGGCGCGGCGATCCGATCGTCTGCCTGTACGTGCTCGACGACGAGTCCGAGGGCATCCGGCCGCTCGGCGGCGCGTCGCGCTGGTGGCTGCACGGCTCGCTCGAGGCCCTCGACGCGGAGCTGCGGGCCGTCGGTCTCGACCTCACGCTGCGGCGCGGCAAGGCGGCCGAGGTGCTGCCGGCGGTCGTCGCCGAGGTCGACGCCACCGCCGCCCTGTGGAACCGGCGCTACGGCGAGGCCGAGCGTGCCGTCGACACCGGGCTGAAGTCGTCGCTGCGCGAGGCCGGCCTCGAGGTGGAGAGCTTCCACGGCTCGGTGCTGGTCGAACCCTGGACGATCCTCACCGGGCAGGGCGGCTGGTACAAGGTCTTCACGCCGTTCTGGCGGGCGGTGACGTCGCGGCCGACGCCGCGGCATCCGGTGCCGGCGCCGACCGCCGCCGCCGGGCTGCACCATCGGCAGGTCGCCTCGGACGAGCTCGCCGACTGGGATCTGCTGCCCACCCGCCCCGACTGGGCCGCCGGCCTGCGCGAACGGTGGCAGCCCGGCTCGGAGGGCGCCCACGATCGACTGAACTCGTTCCTGCGCTCCGGCGTCGGCGCCTATGTCGAGGAGCAGGACTTCCCGGCCGAAGACGCCACCTCCGGACTCTCCCCGCACCTGCGGTTCGGCGAGATCAGCCCCTTCGAGGTGTGGCACGCGGTGGAGCGGCACCGCTCGCGAGCGCCGCAGGACGCGCAAGGAGCATCCGCGTACCTCCGCCAGCTGGTGTGGCGGGAGTTCGCGTACCACCTGCTCTACCACCTGCCCTCGATCACCACCGAGAACATGCGGTCCGAGTTCGATCGTTTTCCGTGGGAGAAGCCCTCGCCGGCGACGCTCGAGGCCTGGCAGCAGGGTTGTACCGGCATCCCGCTCGTGGATGCCGGCATGCGCGAGCTGTGGCACACCGGCGTGATGCACAACCGGGTGCGGATGGTGGTGGCCTCGTTCCTGGTGAAGAACCTGCGGGTCGACTGGCGGGTGGGCGAGGCCTGGTTCTGGGACACGCTGGTGGATGCCGACCCCGCGTCGAACGCGCTGAACTGGCAGTGGGTGGCCGGGTCGGGGCCGGATGCGGCGCCGTACTTCCGGGTGTTCAACCCCGAGTTGCAGGCCACGAAGTTCGACCCGCAGCGCCAGTACATCGCGCACTGGGTGCCCGAGGTGGATGATGCTTCGGCCTATCCTGAGCCCCTCGTCGACCTCAAGGAGTCCCGCAAGGCGGCCCTCGACGCCTACGCCACCATCCGCTAGTTCGTCAGTACCCCGCGAAGGCGTCACGGTGGATGCGGCGGGCGCCGGCGTGACGGAACTCGGCCGAGACGTGGTCGACGAAGCCGGGAGGGCCTGAGACGTAGGCGCGGCGGGTGGCGACATCGGGGATCGCGGCCTTCAGGGCATCCGAGCTCAGGCGGCCGGGGCCGAGATACACCCACTCCGGCGGCAGGCCGGCCGGTTCGGTGGGGGCCGAGACGACGACACGGATGCCCGCGGCCAGAAGCTCGGACTGGTACGCCAGCTCGTCGGCGGCCGAGACCGAGTAGACCAGCACCACGTCGGCGGGGCGGGAGCCGCCGCGCGCGCGGTCGGCCAGCTGCGAGACGAAGGGCGTGACCCCGATGCCGCCCGCCGCCAGCACGAGGGGCACCGAGGCATCCGCCGGCAGCAGGAAGTCGCCCGAGATGCCCGTGGCGCGCACCACGGATCCGGGCTCGAGGCCGGCCAGCGCCGTCTTGAACGAGCTCGAGGGCTGCGAGAGCTTGATGCCCACGCTCACCCGCTCGGCCTGCGCGCCCTCCTCCGGCGAGGAGGCGATGCTGAACACGCGGCGGCTCCCGCGCGAGTCGGTGCCCTTGTGCGGCAGCGTCAGCTCGAGGTACTGGCCGGCCCGGAAGCGCAGCGGCGCGAGCGGCTCGAAGTCGAACGACGCCGCCGTGGGCGTGAGATCGCGCACCCCGTGATAGCGCAGACGGATGCTGCGCCGCTGCCCGAAGGCGAAGGCCACGGCATTGCCCACCACGAGGGCGATCTCGGGCGAGGAGTACACCGGCCCGATCTGGAACGGGATGGAGAACAGCACGGCCACGAGCGCGGCCACCCCGAGCTGCTGCCAGCGCCGCGGCGGCAGCGTGAGCGGCTCGCTCAACATGAAGCCGGCGAGGAAGACGATCGGGAACGAGCCGACGGCCAGCCACAGGGCGTCGCCGAAGCCGGTGCCGATCGTCATCATCCGCACGGTGGAGATGGCCGTGGCGAGCAGCACGAAGGTGAGGCCGAGCGCCAGCTTGCGCGTGCGGTAGAGCACGAGGAACGCGCCGACCGCCACGAAGGGCAGCAGCACCGGCGAGGCGACCCACCAGCCCGAGGGATAGAGCGCGGTCACCGACATCACCACGGCCGCGACGGCGACCGGGTTGAACAGATGACGCCCCCGGACGGCCAGCAGGAACTTCGACGCCGAGGCCACGATGCCCGCGACCGCGAGCAGCAGAAGACCCCCCGCGTCTCCCGTGGGGATGAACACGAAGAAGATCAGCAGCCCCGTGATGGCGGCCGACTGCAGGTGCGCCCTCGTGCGGAAGGCGAGCGCGAGCACCCAGCTGGAGACCAGCGTGGCCACGAGCGCGACGGCGAGGCTCAGCACCAGCTGCAGCGGCGTGTAGAAGAGCTGGCCGACCGCGCCGGCGACGATCGCCACCAGGGCGATCACGCCGAGCACGATCACCATCAGGTTGTACATCGTGATGCGGCCGATCAGGGTGTCCAATCGTGCTTTCATGAGAACAGCTCCCCGGGGAAGTCGCGCGAGCGCTCGGCCCGGCCGTCGGCGTACATGCGTACATAGCTGAAGTGGAATGTGTTCGCGAGCCGGTGCGCACCGGTGAAGAACAGAGCGGTGGCCAGCCCGTCGGCGAGGGCCGTGTCGGCGGCCACCACCCAGGTGGCGATCACCTCGCGGGCGGGGTTGCCCGTGCGATGGTCGAGGATGTGGTGCAGCCCGTCACCCCAGGCGCGGCGGTTGCTCGCCGAGGCGCAGAGCGAGGCGTTCGCGAACTCCGCCACCCCGATCGCCTGGCCGGGGCGCAGCGGATGCTCGAGGCCGACGCGGATCGGAACGTCGCCCCGGTGCGCGAGGTCGCCACTGGCGTCCACCACGAACTCACTCAGGCCGTGCTCGCGCAGCACACCCGTGACGAGGTCGACGAGGTAGCCCTTGCCCGCGGCACCGACGTCGATCACGAGCGGACGCTCGGTGACGATCTCGAGGCCGTCACGGCGCACGTCGGCCGGCCAGGAGGGCCGCGGGAGCGCATCCGTCGCCCGGCGATCGTCGGGAGCGACCGGCTGCAGGCTGTACGAGGCGTCGTAGCCGAGCAGCTCGAGCTCGCGGCCGACGAGCGGGTCGAGCGCTCCGCCGGTGGCCTCGACCAGGCGGTCGTAGAGATCGAAGAGCGCGAGCGAGTCGGCCGGGAAGGTGTGCCGCCCGGGCTGCTCGGCGACCCGGCTCACCAGGGAGTCGGCGCGGAAGCGGGAGTAGACGGCGTCGAAGGCGGCGATCCGCTCGAGCGCGCGGTCGCGGATCGCCGGGTCGAGCGCATCCGGGGTCTCGATCTGCCAGTGCGTGCCGATCGCCTCGAAGTCGAAGCGGTGCGGGGTGCGCACCGGAGCATCCGGAACCGTCGTCGCGGTCACGGCCGGCCTCAGGCCGCTTCGGACTTGATCGTCTCGACGGCCTCGTTGAAACCACCGCTGGTGAGGCTCGAGCCGGCCACCCGGGAGACCTCGATCTCGTCGATGTCCTTGCCCACGACGACCTCGGCGATGCCGTCGGCGAACTGGTTCTGGTAGTTGACCGAGTTGGGGTTGGTGGCCTCGGGGGTGACGGTGACGGCCGTGATGATGTCGCCCTCGAGGGTGAGGGAGACGTCGATCTCCTCCTTGCCGTTGGGCGAGGTGTAGGTGCCGGTGGCGTCGTAGGTGCCGTCGGTGTAGGTGCTGGCGGCGGTGTCGTCGGTGCCGCTCGCGCTGCCGTCGGTCGCGGTGGCGCTGCTGCTCGCCGACGGGGTGCCGGCGGCCGTGCTGGGGGTCGTGGTCTCGGTGCTGCCGGTGGTGGCCGCGTCGGAGTCGCTGGCGCAGCCGGCGAGCGCGACCGTGATCGACAGACCGGTCATCGTGGCGAGGGCGAGCTTCTTCTGGCGAGTGATCATGATCTTCCCTGTCGTTGTGGTGGTCCCGCGGGCATCGTGTGCGGTGGGGCGACTGATACGAACACCGTGATCGATGTCGTATCGATCGACACCGTATTGATCGACGCTGGCAGGTCTCTATGACCGGCCGGTGTGCTTCCTATGACCTTGCCGAGGCGCCTCGCGGCGGCCCGGTGGCCTCATCTGGGGTCAACGGGCCGGGGCGCCGAAACGTTCAATCCGATTCGCGATCCGGATTCTCGTGGTGCGCCGAGCGGCCGCCCGGGCGGCCCGAGGAGCGCTGCCGGCGCAGTCGCCGCAGGGTGCTGATGGTGCGCTGCTCGGGCAGGCTCCAGCCGAACCGCACGGCGAGCAGCCGGATCAGCGTGGTGACGATCACGCAGCCGATGCCGGCGACCGTGATGGTCGATCCGCCCGCCGTCGCACTCACCAGGAACACCGCGCCGGCGCCGGCCGCCACCGCGTAGAGCGAGCCGACGTGCATCACACCGATCGGCATCCCGAGCAGGATGTCGCGCAGCATGCCGCCGCCGACGGCCGCGACGATGCCGATCATCACCGCCGGCACCACCGGGAGCCCGAGGGAGAGCGCCTTGCTCGCGCCGATGGCGCAGAACAGGCCGAGGCTCACGGCGTCGAGCACGGTGATGGTGACGTTCAGACGGCTCAGCAGGCGCTCGAGCAGCATGCCGAGCAGGGCCGCGACGATGGCGATCGGGATGAACCAGTTGGTCTCCAGCGCGGCGGGCACCTGGTTCAGCAGCACGTCGCGCAGGATGCCGCCGCCCAGCCCGGTGACGACGCCGATCAGGCCCACGCCGAGCAGGTCGAGCCGGCGATCCTTGAACTGGGCCGCGAACATGGCGCCCTGCACGCTGCCGAGACCGGTCGCCGCGAGGTCGAGCCAGAACGGCGTGACGAACTGTTCGGCGACCATGCACCAAGTCTTATCACGGCGGCCGCGGGCCACGCTCACGCGGCCGGCGGGTTCAGTCGCGACGGGAGAGGAGGTAGGCGTTGATCTCGGCGGTGAGGGCGGGGTCGTAGGGCAGCGGATGCGCGTCGAGGTGCGTGATGCCCACCGCGAGGCGCACGCTGGAGACGAACCAGGCGCCGTCGGAGGCGCGCACCTCGTCGAGGGTGAGCGGCCGGTAGAGCGTCTCGAAGCGGCGGGTGCCCGCCCCCGCCCCGGTCGCGAAGTCGAAGACGGCGCGCTGAGTGGTGCCGTGCAGGATGCCGATCGCGGGATCCGGAGTGACGAGGGTGTCGCCCCGACGCACGATCAGGTTCGAGGTGGTGCCCTCGAGCGCGTAGCCGTCGCTGGTGACGAAGAGCGCGTCGTCGGCCCCGCGCCGTCGCGCCTCGCGACCGGCGGCGAGGTTGGTGGCGTACGACAGCGTCTTGGCGCCGAGCAGCAGCCACGGGGCATCCTGGGCCGCCGTGCTCGAGAAGCCGCGATCGAGGGTGGCGAGCCGCATCCCGTCGCGGCGGAGCGCCTCGGCGTCGGCGCTCGGCGACAGCACGATCCAGGATCGCGGCTGCCCCGCATCCGCCGCCCGGCCGCGCGTGACCACGAGCTTCAGGAAGTGCTCGCCGTCGTGCGGCGCCTGGGCGGCGACCTCGGTGACGATCCGCGCGAGGGCGCCGAGGTCGGCGGGCGCGATGTCGAGCTGGGCGAGGGATCCGGCGAGCCGGTCCAGGTGCGGGCGCAGGGCCTGGGCACGGCCGCCGATCACGCCGAAGGTCTCGAACACGCCGTCGCCGCGCTCGGCCGAGCTGTCCAGCGCCGACACGACCGGGTCGGCCACGGGCACCGAGCGCAGCGCTGCACCGCCAGACGCCGCCCCCGATGTCGGCGAGATCCCGACGGCCGGGCTCCCGGCCTCGTGCGTCGGGTAGTCGAACAGGTAGGTCAGCGCGTCCATCTCTCCATCATCCCAAGCTCCCGCGCCGCCGGCTGCCATGCGCCGCGCGTCGATTGCGGTCAGCGGATGCAGAGATTCCGGGGAGTGGCGGCCTATTCAGGGTCGGTCACCGAAATATCTGCATCCGCTGACGTACCCCGGCCGGCGCCCTCAGCGGAAGGCGAGGATCTCGGGGCCCCAGGCCTCGCGGATGTCGGCGTCGGGGTCGTGCTCGATGCGGTCGTCGCGGTCGATGATGAGGGTGCTGCGGCTCGACTCGTCGTAGCGGGGCCAGGACGGGGCGTCGGCAAGGGGCGAGGCCGGGGTGCCCGCCGCATCCAGACCCGCCGCATCCGGGACGACATCCGCATCGGGCACGCCGGCCGCATCCGCCGTCAGCGTGGCATCCGGATCGCCCGACCGCGCGAAGGCCAGCCAGCGCGCCTGCATGCGCTCCGACACCCGGAGCGCCTCGGTACGACCCCCGAGACCGAACACGATGTCCTTGCCGCGGGGTGCGAACGAGCCGAACACGTAGGCGAGCTCGGCCGCGTGGGTGGCGCCGATGCCCGAGACGCGCAGCAGCGGGGTGGCGTGGTCGAAGCGGTACATCCAGGTGGGGGCGAAGCGGCTGTGCGCCTCGGCGAGCCAGATGGAGGGCATCCGGAAGCCGGCGTCGCGCGACACCTCGGCGGGCGTGCGGCGGCGCGGATAGGCCGGGTAGGCGCCGGTGATGCGGGCGCCGGCCCCTTCGAACTCGGGGCGGTCGGCCGCGATCTCGGCGAACATCTGCTCGACCTTCTCGCCCGTGATGGGCAAGAGCGGCGAGCGCATCAGCTTGAAGAACGACGACTCGTCGTGGTTGGTGCCGATGATCAGCGGGATGCGCGGCGCCCGCCCCTCGCGGAACACCGTCAGCGGGTACTCGGGCAGCACGTCGTCGCCCTGCATCGGCGCCATGGCGAGGGTTCCGGGCACCTTGCCCGAGACCTCGTGCACGAGCTCGGCACCGGCGGCCACCAGGTCGAAGGCGTCGAGCTCGCGCAGGCGGCGCGATTCGCCGGGGGCGATGCCCACGATCTCGAGGAAGCGCTCGGCCACGGCCTTCGCGCGCTGGCGCCCGTAGACGGAGGTGACCGGGGCGCTCTGTGCGATCGCCCGGTGGAACAGCCCCTCGGGCAGCGGCGAGGCCATCAGGGCGACGACGGATGCTCCTCCCGCCGACTCGCCGAACAGCGTCACGTCGTCGGGGTCGCCGCCGAACGCCGCGATGTTCTCGCGCACCCACTGCAGGGCGAAGATCTGGTCGCGGAGGCCGAGGTTGGAGTCGAAGCCGTGGCTGAAGCCGGCTCCGGTGGCGGTGCCGTCGTCGGCGAGGCTCGAGAAGTCGACGAAGCCGAGCACGCCGAGCCGGTAGTTNCTGCAGGGCGAAGATCTGGTCGCGGAGGCCGAGGTTGGAGTCGAAGCCGTGGCTGAAGCCGGCTCCGGTGGCGGTGCCGTCGTCGGCGAGGCTCGAGAAGTCGACGAAGCCGAGCACGCCGAGCCGGTAGTTCACGGTCACGACCACCACGTCGCCGTTCGCGGCCAGGTGGCGGCCGTCGTAGTAGCGCTGCGCGGTGGAGCCCTGGAAGTAGCCGCCGCCGTGGATCCAGACCAGCACGGGCTTGCCGCGGCCCGGGGTCGTGTCGCGCGGTGCCCAGATGTTGAGGGTGAGGCAGTCCTCGGCGATCGAGACGCCGGGCACGACCTCCATCGACTTCAGCACGCGCTGCGGGGCCATCGGGCCGAAGTGCGTCGCGTCGCGCAGCTCGTGCCACGGCTCGACCCGAGCCGGGCGCCGGAAGCGCCGCTCCCCGACCGGGGGCGCCGCGAACGGCACGCCCTTCCAGCTCACCACCGCGCCCTCGCGGGCACCGCGCACGGCCCCCGCGCTGGTCTGGCGGATGAGGGATCCCGCCCCGCCACCCGTCGTCATGCCCGAAATGCTACTCGCGCATCCTGCACCTTCGCCCAGCACGCGCCCCGCACGGTCAGCCGCGCGAGGTGCGTGGGAGGGTGGGGAGGTCGGTGACCGCGGGGCCCTCGAGACGGGTGCCGTCGGCGGCGAAGCGGGAGGCGTGCAGAGGGCAGTCCCAGCTCAGGGCGTCGTCGTTCCACCGCAGCACCCCGCCGAGGTGCGGGCAGACCGCCGAGACCGCTCGGGTCTCCCCGTCGACCGTCGAGATGCCGACCGGCGCCCCGGCGCGGTTGGCGACGACGCCGCAGCCCTCCGCGGGGCGTGGCACGGGCACGTCGGTGCGCTCGGCGGCGGCCCAGCCCGTGACGGCTTCACGCCCCACGGCGGCTCCCGCGAGCGCCCCGCGGCCGATGTCGGCCGGGATCGTCACGCGCGTACCGATCACCTGGTGCCAACGGCGGCGCTCCGCCCGCGACTCCCCCGAGATCTCCGAGGTGAGCCGGATGGCCGCGGCCACACCGTTGGTGAGCCCCCACTTGGCGAATCCGGTGGCGAGGTAGACGCGCCCCCGCCCGCGCGGCATCGCACCCACGAAGGGGATGAGGTTGTGCGACTCGTAGTCCTGAGCCGACCAGCTGTGGGTGAGCGTGGCCCCGGGGTACAGGGCATCCGTCCACTCCTCGAGCTCGCGCACGCGCTGATGCTCCGAGCGCTCCCCCGCGCGGCCGACCTCGTGGCCGTTGCCGCCCACCACGAGCAGCTCGGAGTCGCCGCGCGGGGCGGTGCGCACCGATCGCGAGTGCTCGCCGTCGCCCACGGAGAGGAACATCCCGCCGTGCAGCGGCGTCGCATCCGGGACCTCGAACGACAGCGCGTACGACCGCATCGCATGGGTCTTCGCGAAGGTGAGCCCGCGGTCGAGGATGGGCGTGGCGGTGGCGAGCACGACGGCGTGCCCGCGAACCTCTCCGAGGGCGGTGCGCACCCGAGCGGGGTCCGAGGCCTTCACCCCGGTCACCCGCGCCCCGGTGTGGATGACCCCGCCGGCGGAGAGGAAGGCGCGGGCCAGTGCATCCAGGGCGTCCATCGGATCGAACTGCGCCTGCTCGGCCAGCGCCACCCCGAACGCGAACGGGAACGGCACGTCGACCTGGTCCCCGTCGACGAGCGTCACCGGCAGCCCGGCGTCGCGGGCGGCCCGGTACTCCTCTTCCACGGCGGCAGCGGCATCCGGATGCTGCGCGTAGCTGTAAGCCGTGTGCCGCTGCACCGGCACGCCCGCGCGCTCGCAGAACGCGAGCAGCCACTCCTGCCCGTCGCGATTCGAGTCGACGTAGGCGCGCAGCAGCCGACGGGAATGGTGCGAACGGATGCTCGACAGCCGCGAGCCCTGCAGCAGGGAGATCTTGCCGGTGGTGTTGCCGCTGGCGAGCGCACCGATGCCGCGGGCCTCGAGCACGACGACCTTGTGGCCGGTCTCGGCGAGCATCAGCGCGGTGCTGAGGCCCGTGATGCCGGCGCCGACCACCACCACGTCGTAGAGCCGATCGGCGAGGAAGGGCTGGGTGATGAAGGACGGGCGCCCGTCGAGCCAGAGCGAGCCGGTGGGGCGGAGCGGGCCGGTGGAACTGCGGGAGGACATGGGCCCAGTAGACACCCGGATACGCCGGAGCGGCAGGGATCGCCTCGATGCCCTGCGGGTCGCCATCCACCCCGGATCGTGCCTACGGTTAGGAGGCGGGCATCCTGATGCGGGATGGGCCCATCACGAACGAGAAAGAGGGCGAGCATGAGCGAGCTGAGCGACCGGATCGACGAGCCCGGCGAGGCGGACGACTTCGCCCGGACGGCCGACGACCTCGAGTCCGTCGACCCCGAGGGCGCCGAGGACATCGACGCGCTCGAAGACGAGGAAGGCGTCGACGAGAAGGTCGATCCCGTCTTCGACGACGACGAAGAGGTGCTGCACGACAACCTCGGCTACGAGGAGTAGGCGGCCGCTCAGGGAACCACAGGGGCGGCGCCCGGTGTCTCCGGCTCGCCGCCGGAGCCCTGGGTGCCCTGGGCTCGCTGTGCCTCCTGCGCCGCCCGGATCGCGGCACGGCCGGAGGGCAGCAGCACCGCCACCACGATCACGAGGATGGTCGCGATGCCGGCCAGTACGAGAAGGGTCTGCACCGTCACCACGTCGGCGAGCGGGCCGAACACGAGCATCCCCACCGGCGTGGCCAGCGCCATCACGATGCTGACGTAGCTGAACACGCGCCCCTGCATCTCCGGCTGCACCGTCTCTTGCACGAGCGTCATGAACGGCGCCGAGAACAGCGGCACGAGCATCCCGAACGCGAACATGAAGGCGTAGAACACGACCAGGTTCGTGCTGAGCCCGAGACCGATGGTGAACACCGCGAAACCGAAGCTCGCCACCAGGATGAGGCCGATGCGGCTGCGCTTGGCGAGCACGGTCGACACCAGCACACCGCCGAGCAGCATGCCCACACTGAACGCGATCTCGAGCACCGTGACCATCCACACCTCGGGCCCGAAGGTGCGCGCCACCATGAGCGGTGTGATGAACGAAGGCGCCACGGTGAGCAGGAACAGGATGGCGAACACGAGCAGCAGCCAGCGCACCACCTGCTGGCGGGCGATGTAGCGCATGCCCTCCACGAGGTCTTGCCGATAGCTGGTGGCCTTCTCCGCGACGCGGGCGAGCGTCGGCACGGCGACGAAGGCGAGCATCAGGATGCCGATGCCGGCCGTCACCACGTCGATGAAGAACACCGGCACGATGCCGAAGGCGCCGAACACCACCCCGGCCGCAGCGGGCGCGAGCAGCGCCATGGCCGACTGGATGCTCTGGAAGATGCCGTTCACCCGCATCAGCTGCTCGGGCGGAGCGATCTGAGGGATCATCGCCTGCACCGCCGGCGTCTGGAACCCCGCGCCGACCGAGCGCACGCCCACGGCGAGCAGGATGATCCACAGATCGGTGACGCCGTTCAGCATCAGCAGGGCGAGCACGAGCGTGACGGCGGCGATCGTGCCGTCGGAGAGCATCACGAGCACGCGCCGGTTCATGCGGTCGGCGAGCACCCCGCCGAAGATCGACACGATCCCCTGCGGCAGGAACGCGGCCACGGCGTAGAGCGCCACCATGAGACCCGACCGGGTCTCGAAGGTGACGTACCACATCACCGCGTACTGCACGATCATCGACCCGAACAGCGACACCGTCTGCCCGCCGAGGAACAGCCCCACGTTCCGCCGCCAGTGCGCGGGCGCGCCCGCCGACGCCCCGCTCACCGTCACCCCGCTCTCCGACATGTGAACAGCGTACACATGACCCCCGACAGCGGGCAGTCGAGGTGGGAGACCGGGCTCAGATATAGATGGCGGGGTCGAGGTAGAAGGCGGGGTCGGTGAGGGAGGCCTCGGGGGCCGAGGCACCGGGAGCGGCGGCGGAGACGTCGCGGGCCGGGATGCCGACCAGCACCGAGCCGGGTGCGGCGTCCTTCACGACCACCGCGCCGGCACCGACGCTGGAGTCGGCGCCGATCCGCACCGGGCCGAGGACGGTGGCCCCCGCCCCCACGACGACGCGGTCGCCGAGCGTAGGATGCCGCTTCTCGCGTTTGGTGCTGCGGCCGCCGAGGGTGACCCCGTGGTAGAGCATCACGTCGTCGCCGATCACGGCGGTCTCACCGATCACCACACCCATCCCGTGGTCGATGAAGAGGCGGCGGCCGATCCGGGCCCCCGGGTGGATCTCGACGCCCGTCAGAAATCGCGCCCACTGCGAGAGCAGTCGCGCCGGCAGCCGCAGCCCGGGGCTCCGCCACCACCGGTGCGCCACGCGGTACGCCCACACGGCGTGCACGCCGGGGTAGCCGAGCACCACCTCGAGCGCACTGCGCGCCGCCGGGTCGTGCGACCGCGCGGCCGCCACATCTTCCCGAAGGCGCGCCCCGACCCGCGCGAGCACGCTCACGCGCGAACCGTTCGCGCTACGCGCATCCGTCGACCCGTCACTTCGTGCCGCCATTCCGCGTTCTGAGCGGGACGAACTGACGGCTCGGGGAATGCTGCACCGGCCCGCTCAGTCGGCGAGGCCGGCCCAGAGGGGCGTGGAGATGTAGCGCTCGCCCAGGTCGCAGACCACGGCGACCACGGTCTTGCCGGCGTTCTCGGGGCGCTTGGCGACCTCGAGGGCGGCCCACATGATGGCGCCCGACGAGATGCCCGCCATGATGCCCTCCTCGCTGGCCAGTGCCCGCGCCACATCGAGCGAGTCGTCGAGGGTCACGTCGATGATCTCGTCGTAGACCTCGCGGTCGAGGATGGGCGGCACGATGTTGGCGCCGATGCCCTGGATCTTGTGCGGCCCGGCCACACCCTGGGTGAGCAGCGGCGAGTCCAGCGGCTCGACGCCGACGATCTGCACGCCCGGCTTCCGCTCCTTCAGCACCTGGCCGACACCGGTGATGGTGCCGCCGGTGCCGATGCCGGCCACGAAGATGTCGACCGCGCCGTCGGTGTCGGCCCAGATCTCCTCGGCCGTGGTGGCGCGGTGGACGGCCGGGTTCGCCTCGTTCTCGAACTGGCGGGCCAGGATCGCGTTCGGGGTGGAGTCGACGATCTCCTGCGCCTTCGCGAGAGCGCCCTTGATGCCCTCGGGCCCGGGGGTGAGCACGAGCTCGGCGCCGTAGGCGCGCATGACGACGCGGCGCTCGGCCGAGGCGGTCTCGGGCATTGTGAGGATGACCTTGTAGCCGCGGGCGGCGCCCACCATGGCGAGCGCGATGCCGGTGTTGCCGCTGGTGCCCTCGACCACGGTTCCGCCGGGCTTCAGCGCGCCCGACTTCTCGGCCGCGTCGATGATGGCCACGCCGATGCGGTCTTTCACGCTGTTGGCGGGGTTGTAGAACTCGAGCTTGCCGAGCACGGTGGCGTCGACGCCCTCGGCGAGGCGGTTGATGCGCACGAGCGGGGTGCGCCCGACGAGTTCGGTGACGTCGTTGTAGATGCGAGCGGGCATGGTGGGTGCTGCTTTCTGCGAGCGGACGGGATCGTGGAGCGTCGCCCACAACTCTAGTTCTCGCATCCGGTGCCCCGCCGAAAATGACGAAGCGCCCGGGGAACCCTCTGTTCGGGGTTCCGCGGGCGCCGCGTCGATGCTGCTCGCCGGGGATCAGCTGCAGGTGTAGGTGACGCCGTTCACCTCGTGGATGCCCGGGCCCAGGTCGGCGCACTGACCGGCCAGGGCGAGCACGCCCGCGACGGCGACGATCGTGATGATGATGCCGACCACCGTCAGCAGCGCGCCCACGATGATGCCGGCGGTCGCGATGCCGTTGGGCACCCCCGCCTTCTTGGACTGCACCTTGGCCACGATGCTGATGATGAGGCCGATCAGCGGCGCGATGATGGCGAGGATCAGGCCCACGATGCCGAGGGTCTTGCCCGGCTGCGAGGCCGGGGCGGCGTTGTAGCCACCGGGGCTGACCGGCGGGGCGGCCTGGTACTGCGGGGCGGCCGGGGCCGGCGGAACGGGCTGCTGGGGAGGGACGGGAGGCTGGTTCTCGTCGGTCATGGTGCTGTTCCCTTTCGCTATGGGTCTGTCGATCCGCTCTGGATACTCCAAGGTGCTTCGAAGGGTACCGCGATGAAGCCGCGGCGGCTCGGGTTTGTGCGGCGGGTGGGCAGACACGTCGGCACGGTAGCCTGGTCCCTTCGCCTGGTCCGACCACCCGCTAGGAGCCCCCTGTGTCTGCTGTCCGCCCGCTCTCCGGCACCCGCATCGACCTCGAGCACGGGTCGTACCGCGCCTCCATCGCGGGCCTGGGCGCCAGCCTGCGCGTGCTGCAGTTCGAGGGCCGCGATCTGGTGCTGCCCTACGGCGTGAACGAGCTGCGCCCCGCCTACAGCGGCGCCACCCTCGCCCCCTGGCCCAACCGGGTGACCGACGGCCGCTACCGCTTCGCCGGCGTCGAGCAGCAGCTGCCCCTCAGCGAACCGGCTCGCGGGCACGCCCTGCACGGGCTCGCCCTCTGGCTCGCGTTCACCGTCGCCGAGCGCACCGTCGACGCGGTGACCCTCACCGCCACCGTGCAGGCGCAGGCGGGCTACCCGCACCGCCTCGACCTCGAGGTCTCCTACCGGCTCGACGACGAGGGACTGCACCAGAGCGTCACCGCCACGAACGCCGGCGACGACGCGGCCCCCTTCGGCACCGGGCCGCATCCGTACCTCGTGGGCGGCCCCGGTCGCGTCGACGACTGGGTATTCGAGCTGCCCGCATCCGAGGTTCTGACGGTGACCCCGGATCGGCTGATCCCGCGGGAGCTCGTGTCGGTCGAGGCCGTCGCGGATGCGGCGGCCGGCCGGGCGGGGGCGTTCGACTTCCGCGAAGCCCGCGCGATCGGCACGACCGCGATCGATCACGCCTTCACCGGAATCGCGCGCGACGGAGGGGGCGTCGCCACGGTCACGCTCACCGCGGCCGACGGATCCGGGGTCGCCATGCGCTTCGGCCAGTCGTGCCCGTGGATCCAGGTCTGCACCGCCGACGCCCCGCTCGATGCCGAGGCGCACCGCCGCGGACTCGCGGTCGAGCCGATGACCTGCCCGCCGGACGCCTTCAACTCGGGCACCGACCTGCTGGTGATCGAGCCGGGCGTTTCGGCGACGGCATCCTGGAGCATCGCGGCCCTGACCGCCTAGAGGACGGTACCGCAGGGCCGCAGGGCCGCCGGCCCGGCGTCAGGCCGCCGGGCGCTCCGCCGCGAGGTCGTCGGCGTCGGGGAGGCTCGCGCGCTGGTACGCCCGGTGGTGCCGCGGGATGAACACGGTCAGCAGCGCGCCGAGCACCGCGGCGGCAGCCGAGATGATGAACGTGATCTGGAACCCGCCCGCGCTCGGGGTGGTGACCCCGTTCGAGGTGACCAGGCTGGCCGAGAGCACCACGCCGAGCACGGCGCTGGCCACGGTCGATCCGAGCGAGCGCATCACCGAGTTGAGGCCGTTGGAGGAGGCCGTCTCGGTGGCCGGCACCGCCGCCATGATGAGCGTCGGCATCGAGGAGTAGGCGAATCCGACGCCCAGGCCCACCACGGTGGCCACCAGGATCATGTGCCAGATCTCGGTCATGAAGAACAGGCCACCCACGTACGCCACGGCGATGATCGCGAGGCCGAGCAGCAGGCTCACGCGAGCCCCTCTGGCCCGGATGAGGCGCGCGGCCACCGGGGACATCGCCCACATCACCAGGCCGCTGGGCATCAGGCAGAGACTGGCGACCAGCATGGTCTGGCCGAGGCCGACACCGGTTCCCACGGGCGCCTCGAGCAACTGCGGCAGCGCCACGGTGCTGGCGAAGAACGCGAAGCCCACCATCACCGAGGCGAGGTTCGTGAGCAGGACGGTGCGCCGGGCGGCGACCCGGAGGTCGACCAGCGGGCTCTCGGTGCGCAGCTCGAACACGCCCCACAGCACCAGCACCACCACGCCGGCGGCGAGCACGCCGAGGGTGACCGGGCTGCCCCAGCCCCAGGTTCCGCCCTTCGAGACGGCCAGCAGGATGCCCGTGAGCCCCACCGCGAGACCGGCCGCTCCGAGGAAGTCGAAGCGGCCCTCGCTACGCAGCGTGCTCACCGGGATCAGCCGCCACACCAGCACCAGGGCGACCACGGCCAGCAGGCCCGACACGATGAAGAGGAAGTGCCAGTCGAGGTACTGCGAGATCACGGCCGCCAGCGGCAGGCCCACGGCACCGCCGACGCCGAGCGTCGCGCTCACCAGGGCGATCGCGCCGCCGAGACGGTCGCGGTGCAGCACGTCGCGCAGGATGCTGATGCCCAGCGGGATCACGCCGATGCCGACGCCCTGCAGGGCCCGGCCCACGATCAGGAGCAGCAGCGAGTTCGCGAACAGGGCGACGAGCGAGCCGAGCACCACGAGCCCGAGGACGATCAGCATGATGCGGCGCTTGCCGTAGAGGTCGCCGAGGCGCCCGGTGATCGGCGTCGCCACCGAGGCGGCGAGCAGGGTGACCGTCACGGCCCACTGCGAGTCTTCGGGGGTGACGCCCAGGATGCCGGGCAGCGAGGGCACCAGCGG
Organism: Herbiconiux dendrobii; assembly: GCF_052048175.1. Taxonomy (NCBI): domain Bacteria; kingdom Bacillati; phylum Actinomycetota; class Actinomycetes; order Micrococcales; family Microbacteriaceae; genus Herbiconiux; species Herbiconiux dendrobii. The sequence continues at coordinate 105,516 of NZ_JBLZQV010000009.1, forward strand.
GGTGAGCAGGGTCATCATGAACGCGGCCACGAGGCCGGTGAAGGCGAGGGCGAACACGACGGCCCGCGAATTCACGGGCTGCTGCAGGCGGGCGCGCTCGGCATCCGTCAGCCAGGATCCGCCGGTGTCGCCGGGCGTGCCGGGCGCACCGGGTGCGGCGATGGCGCCGGTGTCGGTGCGGTCGTCGAATCTGGTCACGGGATTCCCTTCGGGGAGCGATGCGGGAGGCGACGCTGCGGCCCGGCGGGGCAGCAAAATAATTGCCCCTGGTGAACTACTTTACTCGGGGTGTCAACCGGGCGAGCGGAGCGGTTATTCCGATCGGCCCGATAATGAATGCATGCGCACGGAGCGGGGATTCGATCGGCTGGTCAACTTCAGCGACGCGGTGGTGGCGATCGCGATCACGCTGCTGATCCTGCCGCTGGTCGACACGGCCACCGAGCTCGACGGGATGACCCTCTCGGAGCTGTTCGCGAAAGACGGCCAGAAGCTGCTGGTGTTCGTGATCAGCTTCGTGGTGATCGGCCGGTTCTGGCTGGCCCACCACCGCATCTACGAGCGCATCGTCAGCTACAACATGACCCTGATCTGGGTGAACCTGTTCTGGCTGCTCACCATCGTCTTCCTCCCCTTCCCCACCGAGCTGATCGCGACGACCGGATCGGCCAACTCCGCCACCACCCTGCTGTATGTCGGCACGATGCTGGCCACGAGCGTCTCGAGCGCCGCCCAGCAGTGGGTGATCGTGCGCAGCCCGGAGCTGCAGGCGCCGGAAGTGCGCGGCACGCTCACCGTGCTGCCCAGCCTCGCGACCTCGGTGATGATGCTCATCGTGCTGCTCGTGGCGTTGGCGCTGCCCGACCTGGGTCTGATGCCGCTGCTGCTGCTCCTGCTCACCGGCCCGGTGCAGGCCGTGCTCAACCGGGTGCAGAAGCGGCGCACGCTCAGAGCCGATCGTGCTCGGCCGACGCCCGCGGAATGAGCGGAACCGCCACCACCGGGCACAGCGCCACCGCCGCGAAGGCCAGCGGAAAGCCGAGTACCCCGATCAGCGCCCCGACCACCGGGCCCACCGCCGAGGCCGCCACGAACTGAGCCGTGTTCTGGGCGCCGAGCGCGCGGCCGGCCCACGCCGATCCGGCCACCTCGGCCACCGAGGTGAAGGCGAGCCCGTTGTCGGCCACCACCACGCTCGTGGCGATCACGAACAGCACGCCGGCGGCGATCAGGGCGGCGAGGGCGGGGCCTGCGGATGCCGGCGCCGCGGCATCCGGAACCACTCCCGTCGTCGCATCCGGAACCGCGCCGGTCGCCCGCAGAACGGCATCGAGCCCGGCGAGCAGCAGCATCACCGCGGCGGCCGCCACCGCCACCCAGGCGAGCGGGCGCACCCGGCTGCCGACGCGGTCGCTCAGCACGCCCACGCCGATGCGGCCGATCGCCCCGACGAACTGGGCGACACCCACCAGCACGCCGGCGATCAGCGGGTCCATGCCGATCTCGGCGATCAGCCAGACCAGACCGAAGGTCGACAGGGTGAACTGCGGCACCACCAGCAACACCGAGACGGCGTGGATGCGCCAGAGGAATCCGCTCGCCCGATAGGGATTGGCGGCACGGGCCGCGTCGGGTGTGGCCGCCCGCGACGCCCGCGGAGCACGCGGCGGGTTGCGGATGCCGATCGCGCAGGCCACCGCGAACACCGCCGTGAGCCCGGCCGGCACGGCCAGGGCGGCGCCGACCCCGACGCCGGAGGCGAGCTGCGGAACGCACAGCGCGGCGATCGTCACCCCGAGCGGCTGCGCCATCTGACGGATGCCCATCGCAAGGCCCCGGCGGTCTTTCGGGAACCAGCCCACCACCACCCGGCCGCTGGCCGCGTTCGTGCTGGCCGAGGCCGCGCCGCCGAGCAGGAAGAACAGCCCCAGCGCCACGTACCCCTGCGCCTGGACGGCCGCGAGGGCGGCCGCGGCGGTCAGCGCGAGCCCGCCGGCGATCACCCAGCGCTCGCCGATGCGGTCGGCGAGCGCGCCCCAGGCGATGAGGGTCAGCACCATGCCGATGGTGGGCGTGGAGGCCAGCAGGCCGGCCTCGGCGAGGCTCAGGCCGCGCTCCGTGTGCAGCAGGGGGATGAGGAAGGCGGGGGCGCTCACGAACACCGTGCCCGAGATCTGGGCGCCGAGGCCGAGGCCGAGCGCCGTCCAGGCGCGGGCGGCGTGCGGCATGGGCTCGCGCGGCGGCTTCGGGCCGCGGCGGGCCTGCGTTGTCGAGGTGGTCATGGGCCGCCTCCTTCCGGTACGATGACGGTACACCAATTTGGTATCCCAAATCGAACCGAGGGAGTCGCGATGCCGAGCGCCGTGCCGTCACAGGCATCCGGACTCTTCGAACGGATGAGGGCCGCCATCCTGACCCTCGAGCTCGCGCCCGGCGAGCGCCTCACCGAGCGCGGGCTGGAGGCCGCGTTCGCGGGATCGCGCACGCCGGTGCGGGCCGCTCTGATGCGGCTCGAGAACGAGGGGCTGGTGCTGCGCGAGGGGCACGCAGGTCGTGGGTGGGTGGTGGCGCCGATCGACGTGGCCGAGATCCGGTCGCTGGCCGAGCTGCGCGAGGCGGTGGAGTCGATGGCCGTGCGGCTGGCCGTGGAGCGGGCCGCGGATGCCGATCTCGACGCCGTGGCCGAGCTGCTGACGGCGGGTGGACCGGCCGCCGACGAAGACGAGGGACTGCGTGCCGGCAGCGACTTCCACGTGGAGCTGGCGATGCTCTCCGGCAACCCGCTGCTGGCGGATGCGGTGCGCGGGGCGATGACCCGGCTGGCCCGCACCCGCTGGCTCGAGGTGCGCACGGCCGCGTCGCGGGCGCAGGCGCGCGACGAGCACCAGGCGATCGTCGACGCCCTCCGGTCGCGCGATGCCGACCGCGCCGCCGCCCTCGTGGCGGCGCACATCCGCGACACGAACGAGCGCCTCGTGCACTTCCTCACCGCCGAGCGCCGCCGCCTGCGCGGTCACGGCCTCACGATCGTCGACGGCGCTCCCACCCGCCCCACGAGCCCCACCCGCGCGAGCTGAGCATCCTCGCCCCTCTTCGTGACCCGTTTGGTCGCGATTTTGTGCGTTCCTTCGACCCTGAAGGCACTTTTTTGCGACCGAACGGATGCTCCGGGCTGCGGCGCGCGGGTCGGAAGGATGAGGGTCAGCGGGTCCGGGGTCAGCGGGTGCGGAGTCAGCGGGTGCGGAGTCAGCGGGTGGAGGACTCCACGGCGCGGAGGAAGGCCACGGCCTCGTCTTTGAAGACGCGGGAGGTGACCGCGGTGATGTGGTCGCGGCCGGGCAGGGGCACGAAGGAGGCATGCCCGATGCGGGAGGCGAGCTGCTCGATGGGCACGGCGAGCTCGTCGTCGGTGCCGGCCGCGAAGAGCAGCGGCTGCGACGGGATGCGCGCGAGCGGCCGGAACCCGTGCCGCTGCTGCGCCGCGGCCACGCGCAGCAGCGCGTGCGGGTCGTTGCCCGGCACGCCCGCCGCCATCCGCACATAGCGCGCCGTGGCATCCGGGGCTCGGGGGGCGGGAGCACGCTCCCCACTCGGCAGCGGGCGCGCATCCGGAGCCCGGTGCGCTATGCCAGGCGCGGCGGCACGCTCCTGGGCCGTCACCGGGCGCGCATCCGGAGTCGGCTCGGGCGCCGACTCGGCCTGCGGCGTCGTCAGCAGCGCGCGGGCCCGGTCGAAGTCGAAGCCGGCGAACGAACCCGTCACGGGTGCGCCGCCCAGCACGAGCGAGCGCACGCGCTCCGGATGCCGCAGTGCGAGATCCCAGGCGAGGCGCGCGCCGAGCGAGTAGCCGATGACGTGCGCGCTCGCGATCGAGGCGTCGTCGAGCACGGCGACGAGGTCGTCGCGGAAGCGGCTCGGCGTGTAGGCGGCCAGCGTGCGCGGCCGCGCGCTCTCGCCGTGGCCGCGCAGGTCGAGGGCCACGCCCGAGAAGCCGGCCTCCGTGAGCGGCCCCGCCCAGCGCGCACGCATCCAGTTCGCACTGCGGTTCGAGGCGAAGCCGTGCACGAGCAGCACGGCCGGATCGGCGGCGTCGCCGAACCTCTCGTACGCGATCCGCACGCCCCCGGACTCGACCTCACTCACGCCACGAGCCTAGACGGCCGCCGCGCGCCCGCCCCGTGCCGTGAGTCGCCGGAGACCGCGGCGACCGATAATGGTCGGATGAGCACACCCGACGCGGCCGGACCCACCATCACGCCGACCGCCGGCGCCACCCGCTCTTCTACCGGAACCGCCGCAGCCGCACCGGTGCGCTGCCCCTGCCTGAGCGGCGAGACCTACGCCGAGTGCTGCGCCCCGTACCACCGCGGCGAGGCCGACGCCCCCACGGCCGAACGCCTGATGCGCTCGCGTTACTCGGCCTTCGCGGTGGGCGACCCGGCCTACCTGCTCGCCACGTGGCATCCGCAGACCCGGCCCGACGCCGCCGACTTCGTGCTGGACGACGGCATCCGCTGGTACCGCCTCGACATCGTCGCCCGCTCGGGCGGCGGCGTGCTCGACACCGAGGGGGAGGTGGAGTTCGTCGCGCACTACAAGCCGCGCCCGGCTGCCGCTGCGAGTCCGGCTCAAGCGGGAGCGGATGCGGATGGCGTGGGCCCCGCGCAGCCCGCGCCGGCCGCCGGGCAGCAGCACGAGCGCAGCCGCTTCGTGCGCGAGGGCGGGCGCTGGTACTACCTCGACGCCATCTGAGGCGATGCTCCCCGGGACGCGCGTTGCGGATGCGGGGCCGCGGGGGTTGCGGATGCGCCGATCGGGCGCACGATGGGAGTCGGAGCGACGACGCACGACGATCGGAGGCGCGCATGACCCATCCCCGCGACATGGACCCCAACCGCGACGAGTACGAGTACCCCGACGACGGGGATCTGCGGACCGGTGCCGACGAGCATCCCGACAACCCGCACCCCGACGCCGACGGCGACGTGACGGCGGACGGTTCCGATGCCCGTGTAGCTACCGAAACGGACGACGCCGACGGCGCCGACGAACTCGAGCAGCCGGAAGCCGACAGCCCCGATGAGCTCGAGCAGCCTGACGCCTGACAGCACGCCCAAGCCTGACCAGCGCGCCCGAGCCTGACCAGCACGCCCGAGCCTGACCAGCGCGCCGACGTCCACCAGCGCGCCGAAGCTTGGTGACCGCACCGAGGCCTGGCCACCGGGCCGACACCCGATCGCCGGGCTCTCGAGCACACAGCTGTTAACGAAAAATCCCCCGCCACTCGATGGAGTGGCGGGGGATTTATATTGTGCGCCCTAAGGGATTCGAACCCCTGGCCTT
>NZ_JBLZQV010000010.1:0-97628 GCF_052048175.1 Herbiconiux dendrobii
CGAATCGATCGGCGCCACCGATTCGGGTTGTTGTGATGCTAGCGGCGGCGACAGCGCCCGTGGGTGCCGAAACAACGCTGAGCGTCTCGTATCCCGGCTTCGTACCTGTGGCGGTGAACGTCAGCGTCTTCCCGACGTCGGCGGGGAGCGGCGAGTAGGTGAGATTGTTGGCTCCGGTGATAGCGACGCCATCGGCCTTCCACTGATACGTCATGGAGACTGGTTGCGGCGCCCACGGTGCAATTGTCGCTGTAAGAGTTTGGCCGACCTGTGCACTTCCGGCGACAGTGGGCGCAGCCGGACTCAGCGCGAGCAGGGGGGCGCCGTTGCTGTTGTAGATGGCGTAGTCGTCGGTCACAAGCTCGCCGTTTGCCGCGAGGTTGAGCCCGAAGCTGATGCCCGTGACGTCGGCAGGAATAGGCGGAGTCGTGTACTCAACCTGCGTGTAGGTCGATGCCGGGAGATAGAGCGGTCCGGACGTCCAGTACGTCCATACACCGAGGGTATTTCGCGTGTAGATAGCGAACTGGGTGTTTGCGGTGGACGTGTAGAACGCGCGGAGAGAATACGTCGCCCCGGGCGTCACGGACGGTGCGCAGCCCGATTCATCGAAAAGGGCGAGGAGCTTGGCGTCACCATTGACATAGTTCGTCACTGTGACCTTGGCCGCTGCAGCCCCTGTATGGCCCGGCGTGACCGTTGTGAAGGTGGCCGTGTTGGTACCAAAGCTCGAGCCCCACCAGCACTGCGGGATATTCGCAGCCGCCCCGGGGGTCTCGAGCCCAGGGTTTTGGGTGCCATTTTCTCCTGGCCCGGGTGGGGGTGCGAGAGCGGGGCCAGGGACGACGGGCTTCATTGGCCCACCGATTACGGCGTTCACCGTTTGAACGGTGCCGTTTCCGCCGGCTTGCCACGCCGCGAGCCAGGTCGTGAATTCATCGAATAGTGCTGGCGACATGGTCGGATCGTCAGGACCGTTCTCGCAGCCGTCACAGACGTGATGAAAGGTAAGTTGCACCCAGCCGCCACCGTTATTCTGAGCGTCGGTCACGCGGGCCTGCAAGTCGGCTAGCGTTGAACTTCGTTCTACCTGGTCGGCTGCGCGTGTGAGAAGCGAGTCCGCGGGCGGAATAGTTTCGGCGAAGTCACAATCTGGGCATCCGCCTGTTGGACCTGTCCTCAGATCGCCGAGTCCTCGAGCGCTGTTGTAACCGCATTCGCCAGCCGCTGCTTCAACGGAAGCATTCACGGCGGCAAACGGATATGCGAAGCTGGTCACGGCAAAGCCCCAGTTCACCAGGTTGACCCGGTCGTTACAGATTTCCCGTTTCACGTCGTCGCTGGATAGCGTCGGCAAGTTTTGATGGTGCACAGTGTGTCCACCGATTTCATGTCCCGCGGCCGCGATCGTGTTCAAGTTCGCCAAAGTCATATAGTTCGGCTGTCCGATGTAGCCCGATGGCACGTAAAAGGTGCCTTTGAGCCCCTTTGCGTCAAGGGTGGCCGCCGCCGCTAGCTGGTCGGCGTTGCCATCGTCAAAGGTCAACGACACCACAGTGTGTCCAGCTGCCTGGGTGGGCGCGGCAGTTCCCCCCACCACGATGATGAATGAGCCTAAGAGCCCGATCAGAACGGGCAGGACTGCTCGGCGAAGCCAGATTGTCCCTGTGTCGTGCAGAAATGTAGTTGGCATCGGGTCCCCACTATGAATTCGGTATGGCTCGCACGGGGAGTTCTATCCGCCCCTCTTTCCGCGAAAGTTAGCATCGACCCCCCGATCCGGCCGACTGTATTACCCGCACGATTCGTGGTGCGGTAAACCGCACGCGCCCTTGCCCCACAACGCTCATCCGCTGCTACGAGCACGATTCCAGACTGTCTGTTGCGAGTTCATGCGATGTCAGTTGTCGGCAAACCGGTCAACAGAAAGGGTTATGCAATAATCTGCATATGCATGCGGATAAGCAGATGTGCGGGCGTGACCCGGATAGTCAGTTCGTCGAACTCGCGGTGGAAGTCTTCACGATGCTCGCGGATGCGACCCGCGTGCGACTGATTCTCGCCCTCCGGGAGGGGGAGCGTTCCGTCAACGAGCTGGCAGAGATTGTCGACAAGTCTCCTGCGGCCGTTTCCCAACACCTTGCCAAACTTCGTCTGGCGAGGTTCGTGGCCACTCGGCAAGAAGGAACGCGGGTGTTCTACCGGCTGGAGAACGAGCACGCCAGTCGGCTGGTATCGGATGCCATCTTCCAAGCTGAGCACTCTCTTGGCTGCGCTCCCCGCCACCACCACGTGCAAGGCGGGGCGGCCGAGTGAGTGCGCCCCACGCCCACCACGACCACGATGAACGAGAGCCCCACGACCACGACGGGCATCCGCATTCGCATCCGACGGGTGTCAAGGGCATCCTCTACGGCCTGTTCGTGCCGCACAGCCACGACGCAGCCGACTCGATCGACGACGCGCTCGAGGCGAGCAACCAGGGCGTCCGTGCGCTGAAGATCAGCCTGTTCGTGCTGCTCGCCACTACAATTCTGCAGCTCGTCGTTGTCGTGATCAGCGGATCGGTCGCTCTGTTGGCCGACACGATCCACAACTTCTCCGACGCCCTCACCGCTGTGCCGCTCTGGATCGCGTTCGTTCTCGGCCGACGCGTAGCCACCAAGCACTACACCTACGGGTTCGGCAGAGCGGAGGACCTCGCGGGCCTTTTCATCATCGCCGTGGTTGCTCTTTCCGCGATCGTCGCCGCGTACCAGTCGATCGAGCGCTTCTTCAACCCCCAACCGCTGCACAACCTGTGGTGGGTCATCGCCGCCGGATTCATCGGGTTCGCCGGCAACGAGATCGTCGCGGTCTACCGCATTCGTGTGGGGCAGAAAATCGGCTCCGCCGCGCTGGTCGCAGACGGCGTGCACGCCCGAATCGACGGATTCACCTCCCTGGCCGTGGTTATCGGCGGGTTCGGTGTCATACTCGGTTTCCCTCTTGCCGATCCGATTGTGGGCCTGGTCATCTCCGTGGCGATCATTGTTTTGCTCGGAGGCACTGTCCGCAGCATCGGCCGGCGGCTCATGGACGGCATCGAACCCGAACTCGTCGACCGGGCACGACACACGATCGAACACACCACCGGGGTTCTCGCCGTACCATCGCTGCAGCTGCGCTGGGTCGGTCACCGGTTGCAAGGCGCAGTCACGGTGGCCGTGGCCGACATGCCAGTCTCAGCCGCCGAGACGATCGCACACGAGGTGAAGCACGAGCTCTCGCACGCGCTTCCAAACCTGGATCACATCGCCATCACAACGACAGTGGCCCGTGGCGGCTGATTACGTCATTGCGTTCGCTACGGTTTCCGTATGGCCACGATTACGCCGGAGTTCATCGAAGAACAAATCGGCTACCTCCGCACCGACCACGAGTTCTATATCGCATACGACGAGTTCCACGGGGATGAAAGCGACCTGCCCGAGTTGCGTTCCCAGCTCCGCGACGCAGCGAAAGCAGCGGGCATGCGTGTCCACACCCGCGTCTACGAAGACGACGCCGTGTGGGTGTACGACCCGGATTGGAACCCTACTCCGGAGGAGCGAGAGGCAATCCATCGAGAGCAGGCGGAATCGGCGATCGCACGACACCGCGCCGTACAGGAGACGGCCCCGCCTGCCAGTCACCTCCACGCCCTCAACTGACCGAACGCTGGCTCAAGCGCCGGTCGGTCGGTAATGGCGGTCGCGCCGGTTAGTCGAGCGTCCAGAAGACGCAGATCGTTGCAACGAGGGGGATAGCAAGCCAAGCTGGGCCTGCGAAGCGCACCAGGGGCGTGGAGATCCAGAAAGGCGTCGCCAGCAGGCGTTCGGGAACGGTTGAGGGCGACGTAGTGGTTTTCAGCATGCATCCAGTTTACTCACAGCTAGAGCTCAGCTCTACTTTTACGATGTGGACGTTGACGGCGTGAGTATTGCGACGATGCCGCCAGCACCGGCACAGTTGGCCCTATGCCGCGCTTCGTCCCTCTGCCAGACAGGGACGGTCCTGCCGGCAGTGCGCGGATGTGGATCAATCCCGAGCACATCGTGTCGCTCGTTCCGAAAGTCCACCGGGACGGCACCCATCACATCCTGCGGGTAGAAATCAAGCTCGTGGGCATGCCGGCCTTCGACGCCTGGCTGGGGCAATTCGACTCCGGGACGGATGCCGATGCGCGCTGGGGGGAGTTCCTGCGCGACCTCGACAACCAGGAGCCTGCGGAGAGCTAATCCGCCGCTATTGACATAACGCACGTTATCCGCGGTTCAAAAGCATGTGTAACAAACACTTTGAATGACTCGTGACTTGGCCTAGTTGGGCGGTTACGGCAACCAGTATGTGGCCGAGGTGGGCATCTCGTCACGGTCATCGACCCAGACCACGTGCACCTGGTTCACGGGGAGGGTGAGGCGTTCGCTGATCCCAAATGTGAGCGTTTGGCCTGGTGGCAGTTCGACAGGCACGCCGGTGCTCACTAGGTTCTTCACCGGCTCGGGATAGCCGGCGACGGTAAGCGATCGTGCCGCGACCGTGCCTAGGTTTTTGATCCAGCCGGTGGTGCGATCGGCGGAACGACCCACCTCAAAAAAGGCGGCGGGCTCGGGTGGAGCTGCGAGTCTTTCGAGGACGACGGCCACACGTTCGTCGGCGTCGGCCGACCGCGTGAGCGCTGCTGCTGCGTCTCGCTTTGCGATGTCTGCATTCTTGCTGGCGGTTCTTGCCACGAAGAATCCAATCGCGCCGCCCAGCAGACCGAGCACCCCGATGATGCTGCTGACTAGTTCCCCTGCGGTCATTTCAAACCCTTCGTGAGGCGGGTGGCGGTCCCTGTTCAGGAACTCGAGTTGACACCTAAGCGTCAATCCGGCGTAGTTGATCCGGCGGGCCGGCCACATCGCTAGGTGATCTTGGTGGGTGGCGGTAGTCGATCGAGTCTGTTCCCGAGTGTCATAACGCGTTGCTGGCGGATGCTCTTCACCCAGGCGCGGGAGGAGAACCAGAGCCAAATCGTAGGCCGAGTCCATTGCCCGATCGCCCACAGGGATGCGGTGGTTTGAACCCGACGCAGACGGCGACGATAGCGACGTTCGGCCTTCTCGAAGCCCTTCGGTAATCCGAAGAGGGAGGGATCGTCGGACGAGGATTTCCACCACTGATTGAGCGCTTGGTACTCCCCCAGCAGGTTCCACATCCAGTTTTCAAGCCATCGTTGGGCGATCGCACTTCGGCCGGGCTGCAACAGCATCAGCTCAACGGATTCCGCCAGGGCGGGGTTGATGGTGTGCATGTTGAACTCGTGCTTTCGGTACGCGGTCGGAGGGACGAGGCGCATGAAGCCAGGCTCTGGCCCATCCGTGGGATAAGGCGCGTCTCCGATCCCGAATACGGATTGCAGCTTGTCCTGGACCCATCGGCGGCGCGCTTCTAGTGCGCGATCGCCACGATTGATGAGGCGCAGCACGATCGGGCCGATGATGCTTCCCACGATGCCGGAGAGGCCACCAACCACGATGGCCGTGAGCAGATTGTCGCCCTCCACGTAGATCCCCCCGAATCCGTCGTAGCTCTTACTTCGCGTGTGAGTGAGATGCCAGATTAGCCCTTGGGCAAGGGTTAATCGTGGTGGCCGCTCGACACGCCCCGGACAATCCCCGCTTTAACCCTTGGGGCAGGGTTAAGTCTTTCTCATGGCTCCCAGACGACGCCCCCGCGGGACACTGATCGATCCCGTCAGCATGGGCTACGAAGTTGAGCGCGCGTCCAAGGCGAGGTTCGATGCCGTGGCTGAGCGTGCCGGTGTCTCCTCGGCCGTGCTGTTCGAGCGCATGGTCGACCATCTGGAACTCACAGACCAGGGTCTGCCGATCTGGTGGCCCGAAGAACTGCCGCGCGATGGGGAGTTGCCTATCGACTCGGCTTAACGAGAGAGGCCCGCCAGAGGCGGGCCCGAAGCTCTGGCTCCCTACCTCGCTACTTGTTTGGCGACAGATCGAGGTGAGGAGCAATCCCAGTTCAAAAACCCGGTAGAGCCGGGAGGCTCTTCCGCGTCTTCAAGGAGACGAGTCGATCGTACCTCACGTGGGACTTGGAGTCCCTTCTTTGCGCGCGAACACGCCCATCGGCGTGTCGGATCGCTTCAACGACCCGATTTCGGGGCCACAGGATGCCCCAGGATCGACGATCTCGAAGCGGTCGGGCTCTTGGAGCCTGGAAGCTCCCCCGGGGGCCTATGCGGCCGTGCCGGCCTGGACGAGCGCCGCCGCCTGGTTCGATGCGGTGATGGATGCTCTGCGGACCCCAGAAGGTGAGGAGCTACGCCGGGCGGTGTCGATCGCGCCGGACACGCTGCTGAGGATCGCGCACGCCGACATGCTCGCGGCCGACGCCGATACCGGCCGCGGTGTGAGCACCGCGCACGAGACGGTGGCCGAGGTGACGGGGGTGTGCAAGAAGACCGTGCAGCGTGCCCGTGGGCTGCTGGAAGCGCTCGGGCTGGCGGTGTCGATCGTGGAGGGCCGCTACCTCACCGTGGCCGAGCGGGAGGCCGCTGAGAGCGCCCACGGTGGCCGGCAGATCAAGGCCGCATCCGTGCGTGCGCTCACGATGCCAAAACGGTGGGCTGTTGAAAATGTCCATCTACCCCGTAGGGGTGACCTTGGTGTTAAAGCTCCTGATCTAGAAGTTAAACCAACGCGCGCAAGCGCGCGCGAGTCGGCCGCTCCGCGACCTCCAGCAGCGAAGAAGAGAACACACCGCCAGGGCGCCCCGAAGTCTGGACAGCCGAGGTCGATCGGGGTGCAGCGCTTTGCGGCGGGGCTCGTGGCGAGGATGCGGTGGTTGGCCGATGGCCGGCACATCGGCCAGGTGTGCGCGATGCTGGAGCGCTGCGACGTCGACCCCGACAGGTGGACGATCGACGCGTTCATGGATGCCCTCGCCCGCGGCAACAAACGGGCCGGCCTGACGGTGGCAGAGCCTGGTGGTCAGCGTGATCCGGTGGCGTATCTGGGCTGGCAAATCCGGAACGCGATCGACCCGGCCGAGCCGACGCCGGCCGAGGAAGCTCAGCTCCGCGCACTCCAGGCTCGGGCCGAGCTGGAGGCCCGCCGGCGTGAGCGGGAGGCCGAGGAGGCCCGATGGGCGAGCCGCGACCAGGCCGCGATCGACGAGGCGATCGCAGCGATGCACGAGCAGCAGCGAACGTGGGAACGCGCCCGCCGGCAGTCGAGAGGAGCAGCCCAATGACCACCCAAGCTTTCATCTCAGTTACAAGGTTGCCAGCAGGCGAGCTGCACCGGGCGCCGATGCCGCGGCCGGATGCCAGGGGTGGTGACCCGATGCGTCGACGTCGAGGTGAGGCCGTAACGCCAGTGCCGGCGCTACGTCGATGCCGAAGCGAGCGGTGCGGTGAGGGGTTTGCATCCGGCGTCGTAGCGCCTATCGTGCAGGGAACGGCTTCTGAATGCCGAGTCCGCGCCTGACCACGCCGGCCACACACCCCCAGCAGGGCGGTTCGTAAACCTATTCACCGAGCGCGAATAGGTTGGCGAACGGTTAGACCCTGTTTTCCCCCACCACTCCACCACCCCCGGGCTACGCCCGCCTCCCAACCTCCCCCAACTCAGCGATTCAGATTTGATGGAGGTTGGGAAGTAAAGGGGTGGTGGAGTGGTGGGGGAAAACAGAGAGAAAGAGAGAAGAGAAAGTGATGGTGAATAGGTAGTGGTGGGGATGGTGGAGTAGTCGATTCTTGGTGCGGTGAAGGTGGACCGATGAGGGCCGTGAGCTGATGCTGGAACGAGAGTGAGGCGCGGTTGTGATTTCGGGATGTGACTCATTTAAGGGGGTGTTTGGTCTAGCGGTTGTCGTGGGTGCAACGTAGGGTCGAATTGAAAGGCTCTAGGGGGTGCGCATGCGGTTGACCGAGCGGGACGAGCAGATGTTGGCCTGGCTGGACGTCGTTCGGCTGTGCGATATGGACGCGATCAGGTTCGCGCTCGGTGGGCTCTCGGGGGCGGGTGAGCCGGTGAGTCTGCGGAAGGCGCAGCAGTGGGTCGCGCGGCTCGCGGAGGTCGGTCTGGTCGACCGGCAGCGGCTCACGTTCCGGGATGGGTCGATCGTGTGGGCGACGCATCAGGCGACCGGCAAAGCGGCGCCGAACCTCTACCGGCAGACGACGCGGCACGAGATCGTGGTGGCGTCGGCCTCGGCCCGGTTCTTGTGTCGCGGGTACGCATGGGAGCGTGACCGGAAGCCGGCGAACCGGAACGATCACCAGGCCGATGGTGTCGCCGTGCGCGGCGAGGTGCGCGAGCTGGTCGAGGTGGAGCTGACGCCGAAGACGGGTGCCCGGTACGGGAAGATCATCGACGATCACGCCCGCCGGCTGGAGCGCGAGGGCTTCGCGCGGGTGATCTATTTCGGCACCCCGGCGGCGCTGCGCGCGGCCGGCGCCGACGAGCACACGAGAGCGCTCGGATCGCTGCGCACCCGGTTCGTGTGGCAGCCGATTCTGGATGCCCGAGGGCAGTGGCCGAAGGACGACGACGCGGCCTGGCAGGCGATCGCGGATCAGGCCGTGGCCGTCGAGCTGGAAGGTGCCCGCTCGAGCCGTTGACACCTAGGTGTCAACGCCCGGCGCACCGATGAGGCAGTGAAGGGGATACGAGGATGAGCAACCCGCAACAACCCGACCAGACCCCGGGCGACCCCGGGGGTGACGCGCTCACGGCGGTCGTCGCGCTCGCTTTCAAAGTGGTGCTCGCGCTCGTGCTGCTGCCGCTGCTGATCCCGGTCGTCGTCGTCGCGGTATCGGGCGAGATCGTGGCGACCAAGACCCGGTTCTGGATCGTCTCGCCCTGGCGATGGGTGCTCAACACCGCCGGCGTGCTCGCCGTCGTCGCACTCCTCACGGTCGAGGTGCTGATGCTCGTCGGCTGGGTCAGCTCCGGCCAAGCCGAGGCATTCCGCACCTCCCCCGACTGGGGCGACCAGATTCTCCCGACGTTCCTGCCGTGGGCGATCGCCAACCTCGCATCCGGTGTGCTCCTGATCCCCGTCGCCCTCTCGGCGCACCGGCGCCGGATCGCGCGCCGCGTGCGCACGCGGCGGATTTCTGACGTGCTGCGGCAGACCCAGATCGAGCAAGCGCGGAAGCGGGCCGCGGATGCGACCGCGGCCCGCCGGGTCGGCGTGCAGCTCGACGCCGAAACCGGCGCCATCGCCCACACCTCCGAGAAAGCTCTCACCGCTCCCCTGGCCGGCCCCCACGGCCGGCAGGGGTTCGGGTTCGTGTCGCGGGCGACCGTGAAGAACCTCGCGGAACGGTTCTACGACGTGCGCCGCGTGCGCGACTGGACCGACGAGGAGGGCAAGCTGATGATGCTCCCCCCCGACGCCGCATCCGTCCGAGCGCTGCTGATCGCAGAGTCAGGCACCGGCAAAACGGTGCTGCTGTCCGACCTGATGCTGTGCGCCCTGATGTACGGATGGCCGGTGGTGTTCATCGACGCGAAGGGCGACCCCGCCGACGCCGAAAAGCTCCAGGCGATCGCCCGATCCTTTGGGCGCACCGCCGAGGTCGGCGGCCCGTGGAACCTGTTCACCGGCACCGCCGACCAGGTGACGTCGAAGCTCATGCGGCTCATGCCGCCCCCGGATGGTGCGAACCAGTATTACCTCAACGAAATCCGGGGCGTGCTCCAGGTCGTGCAGGCGGCGTCCCCGTTGACGAGTGTGGAGGATCTCCGGGAACGCCTCACCCGGCCGGAGAACTTCATCGACGATCGCGTCGACCTCGGCATCGTGCTTCACAAGGTCGACCGCGACGGCACCACCGCGGGCGAGCGCGCCCTCTCCAGCCTGCTCGTGGAGCTGCGCCCCTTGCAGCAGTGGATCGGCCCCGACGGCTGGTCCTACGGCGATCCCCAAGCCGACCTGAGAATCGTGCCGCTCTCCCCCATCAACGACACCCAGGCGCGGCTCGGTGACCTGCTTCTGCTCGACCTCCGCAACTACCTCTCCACCCGGCTCGAACGCCGCGACAAAACGCCCACGCTCGTGGTCGTCGACGAGTTCCCCCAGCTCGTCACCGGAACCACCGACCCCGGCGACACCGCCACGAGCCTGTTCGAGACGGCCCGCAGCGCCGGCATGGGCCTCATCCTCGCCGCCCAGTCCGTCGCCGGCCTCTCCCGCGACGAAATCTCCCGCCGCCGCGCCCTCTCCAGCGGCGCCGCACTCATCTTCGGGCGCTCCAAAGACCCCGAAGACGTCGTGCAATACGCCGGCACCATCATGCAGATGGAAGCCTCCGGCGCCGCCACCGGCGAGGAGCTGCGCTCCGGCCGCGCCCAACACACTTTCCTCGTCCCGCCCCAAGACGTCCGCGAAGCCGCCGACGGGGCGTTCTGGATTATCCAGGCCGGCGGGATCGCCCCTTTCCGCGCGCTCCCCACCCGGCGAGCTGCGGCCACTCCCCCGGCCATCGAACCCGACAACCTTGACGACCCCCAGGCGACCGAAGAGTCGGAGGTCAGAAGCTCCTAGCTTGAATGGTGAGAGGGCTTTGGATTGAAGGGGTTGCTATCTTCGTTGACTTTGTCAACCTGATTTGGCCCCGGGGTGACGGTTTGAAGTGGCCCCGTCGTGGCGGCGGGTCGATGTGGGTGGCTGTCTGTTGTCAGGCGCAGCAGGAAGTGGGGAGTTCGTTGCGGAAGAGGTTCGCAGTGAGGCGGATGCCTTCGGCCATGGTGAGGTACGGGGCCCAGGTGTCGGCGAGTTGGGTGACGGTGAATCCGGCTTTGATGGCGTAGGTCGCGGCGAGCATCATCTCGCCGGCGGTGTCGGCGAGGGCGTGGACTCCGAGGACTTTGCCGGTGTCGGCGTCGGCGACGATCTTGATGCCGCCGCGGGTGTTGTGGTTGGCGATGGCTCTGGGCACGTCGGCCAGTCGCAGGTATCGGCAGGCGCATCTGTATCCGGCGGCGATGGCTTCGGCTTCGGTGATCCCGGCCGAGGCGAGTTGGGGTGAGGTGAACAGGACGGAGGGCAACCCGGTGTAGTCGACCTGCTCAGAGTGACCGAGGGCGTTGTGTGCGGCGATCTTCCCGGTCCTCGCGGCGACGTACACGTACTGGGGCACGTCGGTGACGTCGCCGGCGGCGAACACCGCCGGGTTCGTGGTCCGCTGTTGTTCGTCGACAATGATGAAGCCGCGGGTGTCGGTCGCGATGCCCGCAGTGGCGAGGCCGAGCCCGTCGGTGCGGGGGGTGCGGCCGGTGGCGACGAGGACGCGTTCACCGGTAGCTACTTTCCCGGTGCGGGTGAGGACTCGGACCAGGTCGTCGTGTGGGGTGATCGTTGCGGCGCGGTCGCCTATGACGGTGATTCCGTCGGTCAGGAAGGCTTTGCGGAGCTCGGAGGAGAGTTCTGGTTCGGCGTGCGGGGCGAGCCGGCCGATGATGGTGACCTCGACCCCGAGCCGGGCGAACAGCTGGGCCTGTTCGAGGCCGACGAATCCGCCGCCGATCACCACGAGCGAAGCGGGCAGCTCGGTGAGTTCCATCGCCGTGGTCGACGTGAGGTAATCGATCTGCTCGAGGCCGGGGATCGTTGGGATGGTCGGTTCGGCGCCGGTGGCGATGAGATACGACTTGGCGCGAACCGGTCGTCCATCGACGAGCAGTGTTGAGGGATCGGTGAATGTTGCGGTGCCGGGGAGGATGTCGAACCCGTAGGCGGCGGCGATGTCGGCGTACTTGGTCTGGCGGAGCATGCCGACCAGCTCATCCTTCTGCTGCACGAGCGCGCCGAGGTCGACGGCCCCAGCGGAGGTGGCGGCGCCGGGGAACGGGTTCGTGAGCGCGGCGTGGCGGGTGTGCGCGGCCGCGAGGAGTGTCTTGGAGGGCACGCAACCCACGTTCACGCAGGTGCCACCGAGCGTGCCCGATTCGATGGCGACCACGCTCGCCCCCTCGAGTCGGGCGTGGATCGCCGCGGACATCGCCGCGCCGCCCGTCCCGACCACCGCAAGATCGAACTCGTTGTGCTGAGTCATGATGCCTCCTCGGGTGGACCGGGCCGCACGTGCGGCCCTATGCGACAGAATGGACCTTCAAGCATGCTTGAAGGTCAAACTGACGGTGGAGGTGTCACGATGCGGATCGGAGAACTCGCGGAGAAGGCGAGGACGAGACCGTCGACGCTGCGGTACTACGAGGAGCGCGGGCTGCTGCAACCGCCGGAGCGCACCCCGGCCGGGTACCGCAGCTATGGTGACGAGACGGTGCAGCGGCTCGAGTTCATCGATCGGGCTCGCGCGGCGGGGCTCACCCTTGCGCAGACCGCGGAGATCCTCGATGTTCGCGACACGGGTGGTTCGCCGTGCGCTCACGTGCTGGATCTCCTTGACCGCCGGCTCGTGGAGATTGATGAGCAGCTCGAGCAGCTGCGCGCCCTACGAGGGAGCATCGTCGAGCTTCGGGCGCACGCGACGGCAACGGCGTCCGAAGCCTGCACGCCGGAGTCCATCTGCCGCTACCTCTGATGACTTTCGGATCGCTACTGCCGCTGACGGGTGTGGTTGAGGCGGTACGAGGTGGTGCCGGTTTCGATGATGGTGCCGTTGAACGTGAGCCGGTCGACGATTGCCGCACACAGGCGCGGGTCAGTGAAGGTCTTCGTCCACCCGCTGAACGACTCGTTGGATGCGATCGCGACGGAGTTCTTCTCTTCCCGCTCTGTGAGGACCTGGAACAGGAGTTCGGCGCCGCGTCGGTCGAGTTCCATGTAGCCGAGCTCGTCGATCAGGAGCAGGTCAACGCGTCCGTACCGGTTGATGGTGCGGGTGAGTTGTTTCTCGTCGGCGGCTTCAACGAGCTCGTTCACGAGCTTCGTCGCCAGGGTGTACCGGACGCGGAAGCCCTTCTCTGCAGCGGCGGTGCCGAGGCCGATGAGGAGATGCGACTTCCCGGTGCCGGAGTCCCCGATCAGACACAGCGGATCGCCGCGGCGGATCCCACCTATCTCGTCGAACGCGTCGATATGTCCTTCCAGGAACGCTTCCTGCGATTGCGTCGAGTACACCCGGTGCACCGCCTTCCCCGAGTGCGAGAGCCGGAACGTGAACATGTGGCACTTCGTTTTCACCCCGCCAAGGATCACCCAGACCTCGCCGAAATCGACTTCGGCTTCCTCACCAGGTGCGTGTTCCTGTGGGACGAACACCTCGACGCGGCGCCCGGCTGCGGCATCGATCTGGGCACGACGTACGCGCACGTAGTCGCGGACCGTCGAGTACGACAGTCCCGCCGCTTCGTGCTCGTCGACCAGCCGCGCGAGAACCCTTGTCGCCGTGTGCCGCTGCTTACGAGGCGCGTCCAGATCCTGAGTGAGCATCGCGTCGATCACCGCCTTGTACGGCCCCAGCCGTGGAGACATCCGTGACGGTATCTTCCGCGGCGGCGGAATTGGCGACGCCAAGGCCTGCCGCACCGTGCGACGGTGGACCCCGAACCTGTCTGCCAACGCGCGCACCGATAGCCCGTCGACGCGCGAGGCACGGCGGATATCCGCGAACAATTCCACTTTCGACCCCTGCCGGGCCCGCTCATCCTGAAGCAACACGAAACACACGCTCAGGTGGGGCCAGATCAAACCGTCAGAACCGCCCCGGCAAGTCAGAAAGTGGGGCCACTCCTAGCCGTCACTCCGGGGCCAAAACAGACTGACAGAGCCACTTCGTACTTCGCATATCGGTTAGTGCCGCGCTTTCGCATCGCTCGTGACCAGCGGCTCGGATATGCGACTACCGCCATGACGAGCCCAAATCCGGAGATCATGAGCAGGAAAAGCGCTGCCACGTAGCTACCGACAAACTGCCGCACTTCATCGGAGTTCGCGATGCCCGCGGTGATGATCGATGCAAATAGAGCTATTCCGGCCAACGCTGCAATCCCGCCGCCGATGCGGCTTGTGAGACTCGATCGTCGGTCTTCCCGTTGCTCGGCCGCCGCCGCGGAGTGAAGCTTCATGTCCACCAGGGCGTGACTCGCGGTTACCTTCATGACGCCATCACTCAGAAACGTCCACTGGCCGCGAAAGTCCTTCTTCATCAGGCCTGGCTTGATCAGAATCGCGTCTGACTCGACCGCTCCCGAAACCGTTGAACCTCGGGTAACTGCCTCGTCGACGTCGCCGAGGATGTCGCGGTCGAACTGAAAGCGAATCGGTGTTCCGGCGTCGAATGTCGCTGACGCGATATCGTTCCGGCCCGTTGACCACAGGTAGAGCACCGCCTGATAGGGGTCATCGACCACGTTTCCGTCGATTGATACGACGACTGATTTTGGACGATTCGACGTAACGATCGGTGTGCTGGCCAGTTCGTACCAAAGCTCGTTCTTCGGAAAACGCGAGCGACGTCGCAACCAGGTGATGAGAGTGACAATCGGCGCGCCGACGCCAACGATCCATCCGATGATCTCCAGCTCCGGCCCCATTGTGCGCCCCCCTTGCCTCCTGCCGATCGTAGCTGCGGCGGTGCCGTCCTGAATCGACGCCTTCAATCACTCGAACATATGTTCTAATCTGGCGGCATGGGAAGCAATCGCCGGTACGGGTCAGACATGACCGACAAGGCGATCAACGCGTTCCTGGTGCGCCCCGCCCCGCTCTCGCTCTCGGAGGAAGAGAAGAAGTCCACCGGCGACGCCGTCGAGCAGCCGGCGGCCGAGGAAGCGCCACGGGTGCGCGCGTGGGTGCGCTACCCCGAGTGGACGGTGCAGGTCACCGGGACGGTGCTTGCCTACAACGACCGGATGGTGCTCGTCGAGTGGGAAACCCAAGGCGGCGCCATCCATCAGGCGTGGGTCTGGCGCTCCGCGGTGACGATCCCGAAGCCGCGCCGGCAGGGCAAATAGGCCGGCCGTGAACGGCCACTGATGCTTTCCCGCTGCGCTCGGCCCCTCTCTGGCCAAACCCTCGCTCACACGGTAGTTCGCTCCCGGCGCTCCGTTCCGGAGTCCTCGAACGCGCCCCTGGAGGGGCTTATTTCGCCCGAGAACCCCGGCACTACGCGCCTCCCGCTCACTGCCATGCAAGTGAGGGTTCGGCCCGAGAAAAAGTTTGGAGAACACCATGACCATCACCACCACGAAGACCGTCACCGTCTACAGCCGCCCCGGCTGTGTGCAGTGCACCGCGACGTACCGGGCGCTCGATCGGAAGGGCATCGACTACACGCCGGTGAACGTCGACCAGACCCCCGGCGCCGACGAGCTGCTGCGCGAACTCGGCTATCAGCAGCTCCCCGTCGTGATCGTCACCGGCACCTGGGACGGCTGGTCCGGATTCCGACCCGACTGCATCGACGCACTCTGAAAGGACGACGGCCATGCTCACACTCACCACCCCCGACGGAACCACGATCAGCGCCGACACCGACGTCGAACTCGCCTCCAAATGGCTCGACCACCAGCACGGCACCGACTGGGACACGGGCGTCATCCCCTTCGACCAGCACGACGTCATCCACTCCACCATCGAAGAAATCGCCCTCATGCGCGACGGCAGCCTCTCCGGCTACACCGTCACCGAGAGCACCCCCATCGACACGGCCACGCTCGCCCGATTCGTCGACGCCTTCACCTGGGACACTGCGGGCGACGTCGCCGCGACCCTCAACTGCGGCGAGGTCGACGCTCTAGCCGATCTTCTCCGCGCCGCTGGAGCCACCGACCGGGCAACCCTCTGGATCGAGCGCCACGCCGAGGGTGACGAAGAAGGCGACGCCCACTATCTCGGCACCGACCAGGAGGCAGGACGATGACCACCACAACCATCACCGCGCCCCTCGTCGCCGCGATCGAAGGAGCCTGGGCCGCGATCCAGGAACGCCACGAAGACGTCCCCGAGGTCGTCGTCACCCTCGCTTCCGGCAACGGCCGCGGGGGCATGGCCTACGGCCACTTCGCCGCCTCACGCTGGGCACGCGGCGACTCCCTCGTGCACGAGCTGCTGGTCGGCGGAGAAGGCCTCCAGCGCGGCGGCCGCGCCGTGCTCGGCACCCTCATCCACGAAGCCGCCCACGCCGCCGCCGAAGCCCGCGGCATCAAAGACACCAGCCGCCAAGGCCGATTCCACAACACCCGCTTCAAGGCCATCGGAGAAGAGTTCGGGCTTACCCTCACCAAGGACCCCTCGATCGGCTGGTCAATCACCGACGTTCCCGACGACACCGCCACCCGCTACCGCACCGAAATTGACGCCTACCGCCTGACCGATATCGGAGCCGTGAGCAAGAAGACCAACAACGGCGTGGTGGCCGTCTGCGAGTGCGGGGGGAAGCTCCGCGTCAGCCGCTCCACGTTCGAGGTCGGCCCCATCGTCTGCGGTGTGTGCAACGCTGAGTTCGAAGCAGAGGACGACGAGGGGTGAACCATGCAGGCGCTACAGACGGCAGGCTTCGCCGTCTTCGCCTGTGGCGCCGTCCTCCTCGTACTCCCCCGCGTGCTCCCGATCCGCGGCCGCGGCCGCCGCGGCTTCAACCGCGCGGCCCTCGCCGCGTTCGCGCTCGGACTGCTACTCATCATCGGCCCGCTCATCGTCGGCATCATCGGACACGCGATTCTGTACCGGAATAGCTGAAAACATCTAGTCCCCCTTGATGTTTACTATCTAGGGGGACTAGACTAGTCTTATGACCAAGCCACAGAAGTACCGGGACGTTACCAAGTTCCTGCGATCGAAGGGCTGGGAGTTCAAACGCCAGAAGGGCAGCCACGAAATCTGGGGGCCGTCCGACTCCGGCATGATCTTCTCACTCGTCGCTCACAAGGGCGAAGTTTCGGTCGGAGTGGTTCGACAGATTCAGCAAATTTTCCCGGATGCGCCTCGTGAATGGAATTGATGTGAAGACCAGCCAGATGCCCCGCACGCTCCACGCACGCGCCTACCGCGACGCCGGCAAGTGGTGGACGATCGAGATTCCCGAACTCACCTCCACCGGCCCCAACGGCTCCACCATCATCGCGATCGGCGGTGCCGTCGCCTTGAAGGACGTCGACCAGGCCGCCCACGACCTGGCCGCCGTCTGGCTCGACGTCGACGACGACGAGATCACGGTCGAGGTGACCGTCGAGCTCCCCGAGGCCGCAGCCACGATGTGGGCCGAAGCTAACGAGAACGAAGAGCACTCCCGCGAAGCGGCCGCAGCGGCCGCGCGCCTTCGGCGCGAGGCCGTGCAAACGCTCAAAAGGAGCGGACTCACACAAGCCGACGTCGCCCGAGCGCTCGGCCTCTCCGCTCAACGAATCAGCCAGCTCTCACACTGATCTCCGGTTGACACCTAGGTGTCAACCGGCTCGAGTTACGGCAGGACGAAGGACGCTTTTTCGAGCCGCAGCATCTCGAACGGAGTCCTCCAGGCGACGCCGTGTGCGATGCATGCATCCGGAATTTTGACCTTATTGCGTCGTTGCGGTTCCGACTTCTCCATTGTGACGACGGTGAGACTGTGCGCGTGCGCATACGCAACCAGCTCGTAGTCCGCCGCTCCCAGAAACTCGGTGACAGCGGCAGCGGTGAAATGCCCGGCATTCGCCCACGTGGCAAGGGCTTGCAGGCTGGGAGCACACGCTGCATCCATCGGCACGAACATTGACGAGCGAGCGGCCGCCCAGGTCGTGAGATCGTCCTGGCCGGCGGCGATCTCAGTGCCAATGGGTTGAATGCTTTTCAGCAGACCAGCATTGAAGGAGCGGTCGAGCCAATCCCAGAAGGCCGGCACGAAGTCCAGCCCGTAATGCGCTTGATTCGACTGAATGAAAATATTGGCGTCGAGCAGATACGTCACGCCACCCCCAACTTATTGGCCATGCCCTCGAAGGTGGATCGCTTTGCGGCACCCAGGAGACTAAAAGCGTCCCGATACAGCGTGCGACCTTCTAGGGCGTCCACAATCACGGCTCGCGCGAACGACTGACTGATCCGAAGAGGCTGAGTGTTGTAGTAGTCACCGCCGCCACTTCCCTTTCGTGAGGCGATGATCTCTTGCAGTCGTTCCAGCTCGATCTGATAGCGAGCGCGGTAGTCGTCCCAAGTGAGGAATCCGCTATCGAAAATGCGTTTCAGCACGACGAGAGTGCTGACCTTATAGAGCCGTGCTAGACGCTGCAGCTCGCCGAGATCACTGTCTTGCCGATAGTCGATCTTGATCGAGCTAGACGGCACTAGAACCTCGGCGGCGACGTTGTTCGCCCATAACTCGTGATCGTTCTGAGTCTGGTTCGCCATCTGCGCGTCCGACAGCGCCGTCTCGCCCAGCCAGATGTGGGCCAGCTCGTGGATGAGAGTGAATATCTGGGCAGACTTCGTATCCGCACCGTTCACAAAGACCAGCGATGACAGGGGGTCGGTGAGCGCAAATCCCCGGAACTCACTGGGATCGAGTATCCGGTGTGTATTGCTCCCAACGATGCCGGACACCATGACTAGTACGCCAAGCTGCTCTACAGAGTCGATTAGCTGCCGTAGAGCCTCTTCCCAGGACGAGAACCGCGCACGCCGATCTAATCCGAAATCGAGCATGCGACGAATCTCGTCAGCCACAATGGCTGGAGAGTCGTCGATCGTGGCCGAGCCCACAAAGGAGAACGGCTCGTGGCCCTGATCGGCTGCATACGAGCGGAACCAGTCTTGGCGTCGCTGTGCTTCGTAGATTGTGTCGAGCAGATCGGGGCTCGGCGCACTGATGGCGTTATTGCCGAGCGTCCGAAAGTCCGGGATTGGTACGGGCTCCTCAGGTGGCTCCGGCAGGAACAGGTAGCCAAGGGGGGTATGTGTGGCATGGGCGAATCCCTCCAACTGTTTGAAAGTTGGCTGCCCGTCGCCGGCCGCCCATTTGGAGAATTGTTCATAACGCGCGCTGTTCGTGGGCATGCCGGACCGTTGGAGCGCCCACGTCAACATCGTTGGGCTTACCGGAACACGCACAGCCACGGTGTGACTCCCCCTTTACGCGTTGAACCGAATATACAAGTGCATGTGGGCCGATCGCTCCTACGAACTGAACGGTCGACCCTGGCGGAAGCTTCCTCCATTAGGCGTAAACGCCTCTCCCCCGTTGTATTCGTCTGCAAGACGTTGCAGCTCGCGCTGGATGGCGCCTTCGACAAGTGCGGAGAACGAGGGATAACCGTTTGGAAGTCCCGCCGTGCGCAGCACGGCGGTTTCGGCGGTCTTCTTGACCGATCGGTGGATGGTCACTGTCACCGGTGTCTTGACGTCGGCGGCGTCTTTCGTGGAAGTCGGAACGGTCGCGGGTGATGACTTGACAGGTCTTCCCCCTGCCGGCTTGGCGGCCCGAGGCGCAACTGCGGACGCTTCCACCGGCACTTCGGGTACTGTCACGGTCGGCGTCTGTACCGGCTCGACTGAGGGCATGAGCTTGATCGGACTCGCGCTTCCGGGGCGACGCCGCTGGGGCTGGCTCATGCTCGTGCTCCCGTCGGGATGAGTTCGTTGATGAATCGTGACGCGAGTGCGTCATACAGGGCAACGGTCTTGCGTGAGTTTCGATCGTTGTAGGAGCTCAAAGATGCCGCCGCGGCATCTGCTTCCGTGAAGCGCGACCATTCGGGGATGTACGCCGGATTGACCGTTACTCCCCCGTCTGGCCAGTGCACGGGGCCTTTGAGGCTCCACACCAGGTCGCCGAACTGCTCCTCGATGCCTTGAATCTGGAAGTCATGTTCGGCTGTCGGCTTGCGACGAGTGACGACGACGCCGGCGACGTGAAGATCCGGGTTAACTAGGTCGACAGCGTGGCGCTCGACGAAGTCACGCACGCGGATCGCCGCTTCGATCGAGTCGTAAGCCGGGTCAGTCGGGATGAGGATGGTGTCGGCAGCAGCAAACGCCATCTGCACCAGGTGGCCGAGGTCTGGCCTGGTGTCGATGAGCACGACGTCGTAGTCATCGATCCACCCAGTGAGCGCTCTCCGAAGTCGACGCACTGCACCCAGAACGGCGGCCTCTGATTCGCGATTGATGAGGTCATATCGTGATGGCAGGACATCGATCAGCTCCGACTCCGGGGTGGGCTGGCCTTCGCTATCGACCCAGCCGCACGCAAGCACGGCGGACTCCCCCGCGCCGTCCTCGCCGGACTTGATGACTTCGGACATAGTGACGATCGCATTTTGCGGATCGATCTCGATTCCGAGCCGTCGAGTCGTATTCGCCTGTGGGTCGAGATCGACCACTAAGACCCGCAATCCTCGTCGCGCGAGGGCGGCGGCGAGCTGCACCGTCAGGTGCGACTTTCCCACTCCGCCCTTGTTGTTCGCGATCGTCGTGATGTGCGGCATGACGCCTCCTCAAAATATTGCGTTTATGGTAACGCAATAAACAACAGCAACACAATACTTTAAAGGCTTTTATTCCAATAGTTTATTGGAACTATGCGAAGCGCATAAACTATTGCATTACGAACGACTACGTAGCGCCAGAGCCACGATGAGGTCGGGGCGGAAGCCTGACCAGTGGGCGGGACCGGCGATCACGACGGGGAGCTGCTGGTGCCGGAGCGATCGCAGAAAGTCGCAGGCTTTGGGGTGCTGCTCAACGTCGACGTACACGTGCTCGACCTCCTTGATTTCGAGAGTTCGCTTGGTGGCGGTGCACTGCGCGCAGTTGCTTCGGCCGTAGACGGTGACCATGATGATTCCTCCCAGACGTTTTGAAGTGCCAAAACCGGCAAGAGCATCGATGGTGAGCGGGAGGCGCGTAGTGCCGGAGTTCTCGGGCGAAATAAGCCCCGCGAGGGGCGCGTTCGGGAACTCCGGAACGGAGCGCCGGGAGCGAACTACGATGTGGCGGCCGGTCTTGGCGCTGTAACGCCCGCGCAGCGGGGGAGGGGCGTTGACACCTAGGTGTCAATCAGCTCGAGCTGACGGCGTCAGCGAACCATCCAGGACCAGAGCAGGCTCAGGTCGTCGACGAACTTTCCACGATCGGCGGAGTAGCGCACGGTGCGCCCATTGCGCTGGCCCTCGACGTCAGC
This sequence comes from Herbiconiux dendrobii, assembly GCF_052048175.1. Taxonomy (NCBI): domain Bacteria; kingdom Bacillati; phylum Actinomycetota; class Actinomycetes; order Micrococcales; family Microbacteriaceae; genus Herbiconiux; species Herbiconiux dendrobii. The sequence continues at coordinate 21,095 of NZ_JBLZQV010000010.1, forward strand.
GGTGACGTAGCCCGCCTCTTCGAGGTCGGTGAGCGAGACACGTGCAGATGCGGGGCTGACGCCCGTGGCATCCGCGATCGCGGCCACTGTCGACTTGGGGTGATCGAGCAAGAAGCGCAGCGTCATCATTCGGGAGCTGCCTGAAATCGAGCGGTAGGCCACCTCGGCTCGCTCGGGCATGTCGGTCGGGTCGCGACGGCTCGGCATGGCTCCATTGTGCCCCCGCGCTCGAAGCGTCGCCGTGTGGCCTGAGAGGTTGGGTGTTTCGGTGCTCATACGATTCTGTCTCCTACCTTGTAATCCAATTGCAAGATAAGGAATTCAGGTCTAATGTCCCAAGTTAGGCATAACCTAGTGAGAAGTCACCACTTCGGGGGGTATGAGCGTATGAGCGATATGGGTCACATCGTCTCAATTCCGCGCTTTGGTGGCGTGCAGGCGGGAGTCAGGAAGCGTCTAGCTGATGGTCGGGCAACGCGCTGTGAGTCGCAAGATTTGCGACGCTGCGGGCCAGCCTTGTCGGTTGGCTACAACTTTCATGCACACGAAAGAGACTTGGAGTCCCAAAGATGAGTTCAGAACCTGTCGGTGAGTCGCGCACATCCCACTTCTCGGGGGCCTATCAAGCGGCCGGTTACGTCGAGGACGCGGCCCCACCAGCCAGCCTCCGGGCCGTAGGCGGGGGAGTGGCCACGGAGGTCGCGCCGACCCCGTTGCCCGCTGACGTTGTGATCGCGGTCGAGCAGAACGAGGAGCCTGAGCGGTCCATCGGCGCCCATGCAGCGCCGATCACAGATGCCGAGTTCCAAGCGGAGCTCGCGCCGGAACCGCTCGATGATCTGGCAGTCATCAGCACGATCGAGAAAGCTCCAACAGCGACCCAGGGGTGGCGGGGACTAATGAGCCGGCTCGGGTTGAAGATGGAGCCGGGGGAGTCGGAGAAGCAGCAGCTCCAGGCGGCGGCGCAGCTTGCCGGATGGGAGACGGTGATCCGGCAATTCGTCGGCACCGAGGCCGTGGGCGTGCTCGTCGCGAACCCGAAGGGGTCGAGTGGAAAGACGCCGACGTCGATTGTGCTCGGCGGCCTTCTCGCCACGATCCGTGGAGGATCGGTCGCGGTCCTCGAAGTGTCCGACGATCGCGGTACGCTCTCGTTCCGCGCCGAGGGCAACCCCGCCCGGGGTGTGGCCGAACTGGTGAGGGACGCGGCCGGCATCCGCAGCGCCGGTCAGCTCGCCGGCTACACCGCCCCGCAGACCAGTTACGCCTCGATCATCGGCTCGGTCGGGAACCGCGCACCCCTGACCCACGACGACGTCGTGTCAGCCGCACGGGTCATCGATGAGTTCTACGCCATCCGGGTGATGGACTCCGGCAACCAGCCCACCAGCTCGGCGTTTGCGGGGGCAATCGAGACAGCGGATGCGCTTGTGGTCCCGGTGTTGAACTCGGCCGACGTCGTTCTGGAGGCCGTGGCCATGCTTGACCGTCTCCGGTCAGAGAGTCCGAAGGGCGCGCAGCTCGCGAACACGGCGATCATCGTGCGACTCGTCGACGGCCGCCCCGAGAACCCCCAGCTCGTCGCTCGCCTTGACAACATCATCGACCGCGCCAGCGTCGGGGGAGTGTTCACCATCCCTTACGACCCCCACATCGCCGAACGCGGCCAGATCACCCTCGGCAAGGTGTCGCCGGCCACCCGGTCGGCCTTCACGGCGGCCGCGGCCGCCGTCGTCCACACCATCCAGAAGAACACCAAGTAAGCCAGAAGGAGACAACTCATGAGCCTCACCACTCGCGTGCTGGCGATCGACAACCCGATCGACGGCATCATCCCCGACTTCTCCATCTTCGGCGCTGAGTTCACCGCTCTCTGGCAGAAGCTCCTCGCCGGCCTCTGGGGCCTCGCGATCGTCGCCGCGATCGTATTCCTGATCGTCAACGTTGCGTCGATGGCGACAGCCTCCGCAGGCAACAACCCGATGGAGTACAAGACCAGCCGCACCCGCGCGCTCGTGTCCGGAATCTCCCTGGGCATCCTCGCCGCACTCGCGGTCATCGTGGGGGCGATCCTGGCTGTCTTCGGGAGCTGACGCATGCGAGCCGAAGCACGACCACCACGCCGCATCTGGCCCTGGTTCCTCGCCGGGGCCGCCGTGATCGCGGCCGCCGTCGTCGTGCTCGTCATCGCCCTCCGGCCCGCATCACCCAACCAGGTCGACGGCGCGCCCGTCCCAACCCCCACACCGAGCACGACGGTTGTGACTGACCAGGAACCGACAGGCTGTCTTGGCGGGCCGGAGCGCGACGCGGCGATGCTGCTCGCGGCGCAGGCGGCAGCCCCTCACACCACTAACGGGGCGGTAGAAGTGGCTGCTGCGATGGTGCGTTGGACATTCCGCGATCCCGCGGTAACAGCGGACGAAGCAGCGCAGGTTGAGGGGGTGCTTTTCGCATCTACGGCGACGCCCCAGTTCCGCGATCTTACGAGCGCACTGCCGAAAGGTCAGAACAACTCGTCCGGTGTAGTCCCGAACGGAACTCCGTTCTACCTCTCCACGGTGCCCGGCGTGTGGCACGTCGAGTCGGCGGAGCCTGACCGAGTCGAGGTGTCGGTTGGCGCCGCATACGTTATCGACGGTGAACTGAGCCCGCAGCTGCGGTCGTCATCGACGCTAACGCTGGTCTGGGAAGACGACGCTTGGAAGCTCGAAAGCGGCTCGCTCTCGCGGACTACCCAAGACCTCTACGCGATCGGAACGACCTTCACCGGAGGTTGCTGATGGACAACGAGTGCCAGAACTGGATCGACTGCACAGCAGGCGGTATCGGTGATGCAATCAACAACGGCGGTCAGGTGCTCGGGTTCTTCCAAGACCCGTGGGGCAAGACGTTCGAGGCGATGCGGGATGCGTCGAAAAGCCTCGCCAACGACCTCCTGCCCGCGCTGACGTCGGCAACATTGCCCGATTTATCGGTCGACTGGTTCCTCAGTGCCTACGCGATCTCGTTCGCGACCGCGATCCTCGTGATGGTCGTCATCCTCCTCATGCAGCTCGTGCGGACGGCACGCGGTCACCAGTCGGGTCGAGCGTTGGCCGAGTCCTTGGGCCTTTACACGCCGCTGTTTCTCGGCGGGGCGATGTTCGGGCCGCTGATCGGTCTGCTGCTGGTGAACTTCTTTCACTCTCTGTCGAGCGTGTTCATGAGTTGGGGCATCACCGGCAGCATCGACGACACGATCAACGGGTTCCAGACGATGCTCGACGAGGCCGACCCCGTCGGCATGGCCGGGGGAGTGCCCGTCGCCGCGATCTTGATGATCCTGATGCTCATCGGCTTGCTGTTGGTGCTGTGCATCCTGATCGTGCAGCTCGTCGCTCTGTACTTCATGGGCGTGATCGTGCCGTTGGGCATCGTGTGGATCATCGACGAGAACCACCGCCGATTCGGGCTCCGCGTCATCGGGCTCTGGGTCGGCATTCTCGCCGCTCACCCGCTGCTGTTCTTGCTGCTCGGGGTGGCGTTCCAGATGATGGGTTCGAGCGTGAACACCTTCGGCAACAACGCCTCCCTCCAGTCTCTCGTTGGCCTCATCGTCGCCGTGATCGCGTTGTTCATCGCCGCGTTCTCACCATTGCTGCTGAAGAGCTTCGCGCCCGTCATTCCGCTGGGCACGGGCGGAAGTAACGGGGCCGGCAAAGACCCCGGCTCGTGGGGTTCAGACAAGCTCTCCTCCGTCACGGAGAGGCAGCATCCCGAGGCCACGCAACAGTCGGCTCCGACGAGTGAGTCTCAGGCAGCCCCCGCGGCCACGGACGAGCTACCCGTCTCGAGTGCAGGCGGCGGAGGGCTCGGAGCTGCCGCCGCGCAGCGGGCGAGCGTTGGAGCCGCAGGGGCCGGCACGGGTGCGGCCGGTGGAGCTGGCGCGGCCGCGGGAGCTAGCGCCGGGGCATCCGGTGCAGCAGCCGGCGTTGCTGGCGCTGGAGAGGGCGTCGCTGCGGGAACGGCCGCGGCCGGTGCGGGGGAGTCCGCAACCGGAGTCGGTGCGGTGATCGGCGTTCCCACGCTGGTGGCGGCCGGCGCGATGGCTGTGGGGGCGAAGGTCGGGGAGAAGGCGGTCGAGTACACCGACGCTGCTGCGCAGCAGTCGCTGGACACGATGGATGACGAAGGAGCCGACCTGTGACCACGGAGCAATTGCACAGCGACGCCGCCCGGCACATCGGCGGCGAGAGCGGGCACCGCTCGTTCTTCGGCGGCGCTGTCTCCAAGACCCGCATGGTGGGCCTGCTGGGCGCATTCCTCGCGATGCTCGTGTTCACCCCGATCTTCGGAGTGTGGGGACTCGCGCTCGGGCTCGGCGTAGGCCTGGTCGTGTTCTTCCTGACCCAGCGCACGCACCGCGGATCGATCCTCGACCGGCGCACCCGCCGGGCACGGTGGCGAGCACGGGTAAAGACCGGAACCGATGCGTTCGAACCATTCGACGTCGCGGAGTGGGATCAGCGCGAGCAAGCCGCAGCGCAGGCTCGCGGCCGCACCGAGAAGTGGGAGGCGGCCCGGCGGCTCACGATCATGCGGAGTCACCCGGACGGCGCGGACGGGATGGGGTGGTTGCAATGCGGCCACAACGAACCCGGGATCGCCTGGCACGCCCCGCTCGGAGAGCAGCCCTACCTGTCGGTTACGTTCACTGCCACCGGGCAGGTGTCGGGGTCGGAGTCGTCCGCGAAGCTCCGCCGTGCTGCTGAGGCGTTCGGACTGTTTCTCGCGTCGAGGGCAACGCCCATGAATCTGGTTAGCGACGTGCAGATGACCACCCGGGTGCTGCCGGCGGACTCGGCGATGCAGGAGTTCTGGGTGCTCAGCTCCCTCGACCCCGACGCGCCCGCCGAAGCCGTGCGGTCCTACGAGAATGTGTTGCGCCTGAACAGCGAAGACGCGATGGTGCAACGCCACTTCTTCACGGTCTCCTGGCCGATCACGGGCGCGTTCCACGACGCGGCCGCGAAGTACGGCGAGGGCCGTGACGGATGGCGGGGCCTGATGCGGCAGGAGATCGCGTCAACGCTCCGTGGCCTCACCGAGGCGCGGGTCGGGCACGTCGACGTGCTCACCGCGCGCCGACTGGCCGCAGTGATACTGCACCAGCAGAACCCCTCCCGGCCAATCGACCTCGTCAAGGGTGTCGATCCTGCCCGGCTCGGGGTTGCGTCGCACGATGAGTTCTCGGCGCAGATCGTCGAGGACGTCGACCCGATCATGGGCAGCCCGGTGCAGTGGTGGCATCGCACGGCGGCGATCCGGTCGGAGAACATGGCGATGGGCGCCCGCGGCCAGCTGTGGGCGCTCGATCTCCTCACTGGCTCGGACATTCGGTTCATCCGCACCCTGTCGTTCCACCTCCACCTGGTGCCCAAGGGTGAGGCGAAAGCCGCGACCGCGAAGGACGTCACGCGCGATCGCGCCGACCGGCTCGACGACGCGCAGAAGGGCCGCGTCGAGAACGACGAAACTGGCGCCAACCTCTCCGCCGCACGTCGACGGGCACTCGATCTCGCCCACGGGTCGCCTCACCACGGCGGCGCCTGGGTGGGCTACGTGACGATCTCCGAACGGGACCGGGACGCGCTCATGCGCGCCTCCCGCGCGCTCGAGGAGACGTGCGCGACCGGGCTCGGGATCGAGCGGCTGGAGTGGCAGGACTCCTACCAGGCGGCAGCATCCGGCACGACCTGGCCAATCGGCCGCGGGCTCACCCCGGGCCGGTCGTCGTTCGGGTCGAAGTTCATCAACGCCCTCGCGGGCAAGAGCGAGAGGGAGGCGCTGTGAGCGCACACGCCGCAGACAAGACCGAACCCAAGACGGCCGCGAAGGCGTGGCACACGATGCCGGTGCTGCGCGCGTTCGCGCCGCCCGTCGAGACGGCAGCTCAGGTCGACGAAGCCACCGGTGAGGCGCGGGAGATCGTGCCGTGGACGATGCCCGGGTCACGGCTCCGCACGAAGCTCGGCGCCGCCCGCCGCGGCTTCTACGCGCCCGCTCTCCCGGGTGCTCCGACGTCGACGAGACAGGCCGAAATCCTCAACACCGCGATCATCGGCGCACCAACCGGAACCAACGGTGTCGTGATCGGCCGAGACGTGCTCTCGCGCACGATGATCGCCCACGACCCCGTGACCGCCTACAACGCCTCACCCCGGCTCGTATCAAGCCCCAACGTGGTCGTGATCGGTGACGTCGGCTCCGGCAAGTCGTCGCTGACGAAGACGGTCTACGTGATCCGGCCGTTGCTGCTGAACAAGCGGCGGGCGGTGGTGTTCGACAAGAAGGATCGCGGGGGAGAGGGCGAGTATGCCGAGCTGGCGCGGGCGTATGGGCATGAGCCGATCAAGTTCGCCGTCGACGGGACCGGTACCCGCCTGAATCTCCTCGATCCGATGATCAGCCGCGGCACCGGCATGGTCGGGCAGATGCAGCTCCTCAACGTCGTCGCCCGGCTCGCCCGCGAAGATGAAGCCTTGAACGAGTGGGAAGAAGAAGCCCTCCGCGCGGCTCTCCGCCGCACCGTCTCGGCGTACCAGGACGGCCGCACGCCAACGTTGGCGGATGTGTTGCCGAACCTGTCGCGGGTGGCCGATATGGACGACTACGCCGGCCTCTCGCCTCAGGCGATCGACGCGCTGCACCAGGCCGGCCTCTCCGTGCGGTTCACCCTCAACACGCTGCTTCAGGACTACGGCGGGCTCCTCGACGGCGAGACGTCGAAGAACGTCGACCTCCGGGGCAAGCTGACCGCGTTCGATATCTCGCAGCTCCCCGACCAGGGCCCGGCGGTGCCGGCGGTCATGGCCATCGGGCACATGTGGCTCCTCGGCCGGCTCCGCGAGGACCGTGGGTGGGCGACGAACTGTGTCTACGAGGAGGGTTGGCACATCGCTGCCGGCCCGTCGGCGCAGCTCGCGCGCGCGAACCAGAAACTTTCCCGCGGACTGGGCCTGTCGAACGTGTTCGTGTTCCACAAAGGCACCGACATCCCGCCCGGGTCGCCGGGAATGGCGATGATCCAGGAAGCCCAGACCGTGCACGTGCACCGTCAGACCCTCCGCGAGGATGCGCTGTGGGCGGCGCGCACGTTCGCGTTCGGGACCGACACCGCGCAGCAGATCGAGCGGCTGGCCGACGGGCACCACATCTTCAAATACTCCTCGCGGCCGGAGACGCTGGTGCAGCACATCCGGTCGCCGTGGGAAACCCAGATCACCGACACCGACGAAGCATTCAAGGCCGCCGCCGGCATCCAGGGCTGACCTCATGGGCTGGAAGCTCCCCGCGGTCGCCGCCGTCACCGTCGTCGCCTTCACGGCGACCGCGGTGCTGTTCGGCATGGCCCCGGACGCGCGCGCCGGATGCGGAAGCGGCGTCGTTGACGCGGGTGCTGCCGGTAGCCAATCGATCGCCGGATTCTCGGGAGAGCAGCTGGAGAACGCGGCGCAGATCATGAACGCGGCCGCGGAGCTGAAACTCCCGACCGCGGCGCAGACGATCGGTGTGATGACCGCGATCGGGGAATCGACGCTCCGGAACCTCGACCACGGCGACAACGCCATCAACCCCGACGGGACCGTGGCCGATTCCGTCGGCCTGTTCCAGCAGCAGGAACGCGGCTACGGGCCGCTCGCTAACAGGATGGACCCGTTCAAAGCTGCGACAGCATTTTTCACCCGCCTCATGGGCGTGGACGGTTGGCAGACGATGGCTCCGACCCTTGCCGCGCACGCGGTGCAGATCAACGCCGACCCGAACTACTACACCCCCTTCTACGCCCCGGCCACGGCCATCGTGCAGGGGCTGGTGTCGACCGGGGGAGCGGGAGCGTGTGCGATCGGCGGGGATGCGGTGCAGCTCGCGCAGCAGCTCGTCGACGCCGCCGACCAGGGCCGGCTCATCGGCTCCACCCCGGACCACATCAAAGAGATTCGGTGGATCGCGCAGGGTCAGGCCGTCCCGGATTGCGGCGTCGACGTTCGCATCCTCCAAGTGCTCGTGCTCGCCCTCCAGGTCTTCGATCAGGTCGGCGTCTCCGACATCAACCGCAAATGCACCGGCCAGATCGAAGGCGCCGGCACCGCGTCATCGCACTACTTCAACGGCGGCGGCCTCGCTGTCGACTTCTACCGACTCAACGGGCAATCCCTCACCGGCGCCGATGGGAACTCGTTGCGCCTCATCAGTGCCCTCGACCCCGTCATGCCCGACGGCGCCCGAGTCGGCCAAATCCTGTGCCGCGCCGAAGCTGGCACCACGATCGCCACCAACCACTTCACCCAGTTCGACGACACCTGCAACCACCTCCACATCGACGTCGGATTCACCGACGGCACCCTCACCGCGCATTGACACCTAGGCGTCAACCCGCTCGAGCAAAGGAACCCCTCATGGTCTCTAGCTTCTGGCCCGGCATTCTCAGCAGCCTGCTCATCTACCTCGTCTTCGCAGCTATCCTGCTCTTCGCCCTCCACTGGGTCATCCGATCCGCCGTGCAGAGCGCGCTGCGCCGCCACCAGCTCTGGCTCGACGCGCAGAAGAACATCCCGCCCGGACCCACCGGAGCAATCGGTAACATCCCGCACAACTGAGCACGAACCCATCGAGGGCAAGCGCCCCGCGCGCGGCAGCCTACGTCTGGTCGACGACCTCGGCATCCGGCGCGTTGTTCTTCACGGACTCGATGCCGTTCTTCGCGGACGCCTTCGAGGTGTACCCCTCGGAGGTGGCGATGATTTCGCCGTTGCCGGCTTTTAGACGGAAACGGTATTCACCGTTCGAGGACTGGTACAGCTCAAACTTGCCGGCCATGATCTGCTCCCTGCTGGCCCACATCGGCGTGAGCCCCCGGCGTCACGATATCGCCGTACGCAGCACCAGGGCTAGAGGATGTCGCGCAGCGCCTCCACCGCTGATTCCGGCGTCAAGAACGCCCCCAGCGCATAACCGCGAGCTGTTTCGTGGCTGTCATCGGCGTTACTGAGACGGTAGCCGTCCGACTCGTGTTCGACCCGCCAGGGCGTCTCCACGAGGGCGCCATCGAGTTCCTGAACAACCCAGAAATGGTCGTCTTCGATCCCGCGGGCGATGAAGAGCATGCGGCGATTATCGGCCCATCCGCCGACGTCGCGCACTTACCCGTCGATGTCGACGGGTTCCAGCAGTTCGGGGTCGTCCCAGACGGGGCGGGCGCGCACGTTGTTGATCGCTTTGCTCACCGGGAAGGTGGTGATTGTGGAGGCGATCGTTTCGGACGTCGCCATGAGCATGTCGAGCGTTTCGGCCGGGTCGTCGAGGTCGCCGGGGGAGAGCCACGCATCCCAGGTATCCGGGGTCAGAAACGCCGGCATCCGGTCGTGAATCTCTCCGGACGCATCGCGGGCTTCGCGGGCGATGATCGCGAACCGCACCACCCAGTCGTCGCCCTCTTTCACGGGCACGTAGATGCCAGCGGCCGAGAGGAAATCGGCGTCGGAGTGGATGAAGTACGGCTGCTTCTTGCCTGCGATTGTCTTCCACTCGTAGTACCCCAGCATCGGCACGATCGCGCGTCGGCCGATGAACGCCTTCTTCCACAGATTTGAGCTGGTCAGGTTCTCGATCCGGGCGTTGATCTGCGGGGCGGGAGTCTTCAACCACGGCGGGCGGAAGTCCCAGACCGCATCCCAATCGACCTCTCGGCGCACCTCGCCGGATTCGTCGTCGACCCGGTCCCGAACGATCACCGACGGATTGGTGGGGGCGACGTTGTAGTTCGCAGCCCAATCAGACGGGCGCCAATCCTGAGGCTTCCCGCCGGCGTGCACGTAGGCGGTGATCGCCTCGTTCACCTTGTCGGTGGAGAGCAGTATTTCGGGAGGCAGTATTCGCACCACGGCTTGGTGGGCTCCATGTTGACCAGGTGATGATCGTGTCCGCCGGTTACGCCTGCTCGGGCAATGCTCGGATCGCCCGTTCGATCTGGGACGTGGTTGGTGCCCCAGCGAACCCGTTCTCCGTTGTGTAGACGCGGCACGCAAGTGCCTGTACAGGAGATGTCGGGAATAGGTCGACGCCGTCGGCCAGGAGCGTGGGCGATCCTCCGAACCCGAGGCTTGCCGCTTCGGCCTCGGTGTGGATCGTCACCAGCTCGACGGCGACGCCCCCGAGCCCGAGAGCGTCGAGCGCCGCGCGTGCGTTGGCTTCGGCGATGTCCGTGTTGGGGCAGTCGACGATGTGCAGCAATTCCACTTTCACGAGGCGCTTTCCGTTCTCTCGCTGTTGGTCATCGTGCGAGCGTTCGGCAGGAGGAGGTTCAGGCAGACGAGTCCGACCCCAATCACGACGAAGACGTCGGCGACGTTCCCGACGAAGAGGTCGCCGTAGGCGAGGAAGTCGGTGACGTGGCCGCGGCCGAACGCGGGCGGGTTCATGATTCGGTCGATGAGGTTGCCGACCGCGCCGCCGAGGACCAGCCCCAGCGCGAGGCCCCAGCGGGCACCGCGCAGCCGAATGGCGAAGATGACCACCGCGGCGGAGGCGAGTACGCCGATGAGGGTGATGATCCAGGTGGCCCCGGAGCCGAGCGAGAACGCGGCTCCGGGGTTGTAGACCAGGGACAGGCCGAACAGGTCCCCGACCAGCGGGATCCGTTCCCCCGGGGCCAGCTGTGCCACGGCGAGGGCCTTCGAGGCCTGGTCGAGCACCACAGCGAGCACGGCCACGACCAAGGTGAAGCCAAGGGCTCTCCTCGCCTGCGGCCGTGGGCCCGTACGGTCTTCGCCGACTGTCGCGGCGACGTCCTGCACGGTCACGCGATGGTCTTCCGGGTCCGGGCGGCGCGCAGACCGTTGAGGATCACGACGACCTCGGCGATCTCGTGCACGAGCACCACGGCGGCGAGGCCGAGGACGCCGAAGAGGGCGAGCGGGAGCAGGGCGCTGATGATCAGCAGCGACAGGATGATGTTCTGGTTGATGATGTGCCGTCCGCGGCGGGCGTGGTCGAACGCGCGCGGCAGCAGCCGCAGGTCGTGGCCGGTGAAGGCCACGTCGGCGGACTCGATCGCGGCATCGGAGCCGGTCGCGCCCATCGCGATGCCGATATCGGCAGCGGCCAGGGCGGGGGCGTCGTTGATGCCGTCGCCGATCATCGCGACCGAGCCCTTCGCACCGAGCTCTGCGATCGCAGCGGCCTTGTCCTCCGGGCGCAGTTCGGCGCGGACGTCCTCGATCCCCGCTTGGGCGGCGAGGGCGCGGGCGGTGCGAGCGTTGTCGCCGGTGAGCATCGTGACCCCGATGCCCTGCGCGGCGAGGGTACGGACGACCTCGGGGACCTCCGGGCGCAGCTCGTCGCGGACGCCGATCGCGGCGACCGGCTCGCCGTCGCGGTGGACGATCACGACCGTCATGCCCTGCTCCTCCAGCCCCGCGACCTGGTCGCCGAGGAATCCGGCGTCGAGCCAACGCGGGCTGCCGACCGTGATCCGCGCGCCGTCGAGCTCGCCTTCGATGCCGTGACCTGCCTGCTCGGTCACGCCCTCGGCTGCAGGGGCCTCAGGCGCTGCAGCGGTGATCGCGGCCGCGAGGGGGTGGGTGCTGTGCTGCTCCAACGACGCCGCCCACGCCAGCGCCTGCGCCTCGGTCACGCCGTCGGCGGTGAGCACCGCGGTGACGGCGGGCTCGTTGCGGGTCAGGGTGCCGGTCTTGTCGACCGCGACGTGGCGGATCACGCCGAACCGCTCGAACACGGCCCCGGACTTGATGATCACGCCGAACTTGCTCGCCGACCCGATGGCGGCCACCACGGTCAGCGGGACCGAGATCGCCAGCGCGCAGGGCGATGCCGCGACCAGCACGACGAGTGCGCGGGTGATCCACAGCTCCGGGTCGCCGAGCAGCGACCCGATGATCGCGACGAGAGCGGCGAGGATCAGCACGCCGGGCACGAGCGGGCGGGCAATGCGGTCGGCGAGACGGGCGCGGTCTCCCTTCTCCGCCTGCGCCTTCTCCACCAGGTCGACGATCGTGGTCAGCGAGTTGTCCGTGCCGGCCGCGGTCGTCTCGACCTCCAGCGCCCCCGCGGTGTTGATCGCACCCGCCGACACGGCATCGCCGGGCTCGACCTCGACCGGGATCGACTCCCCCGTGATCGCGGACGTATCCAGGCTGGAACGTCCCGTGCGGACGACGCCGTCGGTCGCGATCCGCTCGCCCGGCCGCACCAGCATCAACTGACCGACAGCCAGGTCCTTCGCGGCGACCTCCACCGAGACGCCGTCGCGGCGGACGGTCGCGGTCTCCGGGACGAGCTTGAGCAGCGCCCGGAGCCCGCCGCGAGCACGGTCCATCGCCTTGTCCTCCAGCGCCTCGGCGATCGAGTACAGGAACGCCAGGGCGGCGGCCTCCTCGACGTAGCCGAGGATCACCGCGCCGACGGCGCTGATGGTCATCAGCAGGCCGATGCCGAGCTTGCCCTTGAACAGCTTCCGGATCGCGCCCGGGGTGAACGTCGACGCGCCCAGCAGCAGACCGATCCAGAACGCCACCAGTGCCGGGATCTCCATCCCGGACCACTCCAGCGCCAGGCCGGTGAGGAAGGCGACGCCGGAGAAGACCGGGACCATGATCCCGCGGTCCCGCCACCAGGGGCGCTCCGCCTCCTCGGCTTCATCGCCTATGACAGTCTCGGGCTCGTCGTGCTCGCAGCCGCACGCCGCGCTCACTCGCCTGCTCCCGTCCCGCAGCAGCCCGGCACGGTGCACGAAGAGTCCACGCAGGGAGCGTGCTCGTCGACAGCAAGCGTCACGTCCACCAGTGCGGTGAGCGCCGCCGCGAGGTGCGGGTCGGCGATCTCGTAGCGCGTCTGCCGCCCCTCAGGCTCGGCGACCACGATGCCGCAGTCGCGCAGACAGGTCAGGTGGTTCGAGACGTTCGAGCGGGTCAGCTCCAACTCGCGCGACAGCACGGCCGGATAGCTCGGGCCGCCGAGCAAGGTCATCAGGATCCGGGAACGCGTCGGGTCCGCCATGGCCCGGCCGAGCCGGTTCATGACGTCGAGGCGAGAAGCAATAGTCAGCATGCACTGATTATACAGTGCTTGCTGAACTTACGAGGCAAGGAGGCTGTCGACGGAGAGACGAGGTCCCGGGGACAGTGCACGGCAATCGGAGTCGCTCAGACGAGTTCGCTGACCAACTGTTCGATGCGGGTGCGGATCTCGTCGCGGATCGGACGGACGGCGTCGATGCCCTGCCCGGCCGGGTCGTCGAGCTTCCAGTCCTCGTAGCGCTTGCCGGGGAAGAACGGGCACGCATCGCCGCAGCCCATGGTGATGACGACGTCGGAGGCCTGCACCGCTTCGGTGGTGAGGACCTTGGGCTGCTCGGCGGTGATGTCGATCCCGAGCTCGCCCATGGCCTCGACGGCGACGGGGTTGATCTGGTCGGCTGGCATGGACCCGGCGGAACGCACTTCGATGCGATCGCCTGCGCGGTCGCGCAGGAATCCGGCGGCCATCTGCGAGCGGCCGGCGTTGTGTACGCAGACGAAGAGGACGGAGGGCTTGGGTGCGGTGGTGTCGATCATGGTGGCTCCTGTGAGGGATGGGTCAGTGGGTGAGTTCGTTGACGAGGGCACGGACGCGGCCTTCGATGTCGTCACGGATGGCTTCGACGCCTTCGCGCGAGGCGAGGGCGGGGTCCCCGACCGCCCAGTCGTCGTAGCGAACCCCGGGGATGATGGGGCAGACGTCGCCGCAGCCCATGGTGATGACGACGTCGGCGGCGCGGACGGCGTCATCGGTGAGGGGCTTCGGGAAGCGCGCGGCCGCGGCATCGCCTTCGATCTCGGCGAGGATCGAGCGCACGTGGGGGTGGATGATCTCGGCGGGGCTGGATCCGGCGGAGCGGGCGATGACTTTGCCGCCGGCGATCTGGTTGACCAGGGCCGCGGCGAGCTGGGAGCGGCCGGCGTTGGCGACGCAGACGAAGAGCACTTGCGGGACGGAGTGGTTGCGGTCTCTGGTGATGTCTGCGAGTCGTTGCCTGGCGAAGCGTTCGGTGAGAGGGACGAGCGCGCCGGTGACTTTCGCGGTACGGGCCAGCGACGTGTAGGACTCACGCACGATGCTCAGCACAGTCTCCGGGGCGAGCTCGGGGATCTCGGCGGCGAGTTCGTCGGCGAGGTGGGTGATCCGGATGTCGAAGTCTGGGCGGATGTCGCGATCTTCGCTGTTCCCGTCCTCGCTGGGCGCCGTCATGGTCGCCGGGGCGAAGGAGTCCAGCAGGGCGGTGACGGCGCTGCGGCGGCTCGGGTTGATGCGATACCAGACCCATGTCCCGCGGCGTTCCGAGGTGAGCACGTCGACGTCCTTGAGCACCTTCAGGTGGTGCGACACGGTCGGCTGTGACACGTCTGCGAGCTCGGCGAGGTCGCAGACGCAGGACTCGCCGCGCGGGTCCGAGGCGATCGCAGAGAGCATCCGCAGTCGCAGCGGGTCGGCGAGTGCCTTCAGGGTCGCGGCCACCGTGCCGGCGGCCTCCTGGCCGATGGCGTGCGTGGCGACCGGGCTGCAGGCGTCGGCCGTGCCGGTGAGGGTGAGGTTCATGAGGTGATCCTTTCGCCGGTGTACGGATCGGTGTGGAACCAGGCTCGGGCCGCCCAGAGTGAGACGTAGACGAGCCCGACCAGGACGGGCACTTCGATGAGCGGGCCGACCACGCCGGCGAGGGCCTGGCCGGAGGCGGCGCCGAAGGTGCCGATGGCGACGGCGATCGCGAGTTCGAAGTTGTTGCCCGCTGCAGTGAAGGCCAGCGAGGTGGAGCGGGCATAGTTCAGCCCGAGTGCCTTGCCGGTGAGGATGCCGGTGAACCACATGATCGCGAAGTACGCCAGCAGCGGGATGGCGATGCGCGCGACATCCAGGGGATGGGACGTCACCTGCTTTCCTTGCAGAGCGAACAGCAGCACGATGGTGAACAGCAGCCCGTACAGCGCCCACGGTCCGATCACGGGCAGGAACTTCTCCTCGTACCAGTCGCGGCCGCGGCGCCGCTCGCCGATCCACCGGGACGCGAAGCCGGCGACCAGCGGCACGCCGAGGAAGACGAGCACGTTCAGCGCGATCTGCCAGACCGAGATCTCCAGCCCCTGGGTGTCCAGCCCGAGCCACCCGGGCAGCACGGTCAGGTAGAACCAGCCCAGCAGCGAGAACGCGACCACCTGGAACACCGAGTTGATCGCGACCAGTACGGCGGTCGCCTCACGGTCGCCGCAGGCGAGGTCGTTCCAGATCACGACCATCGCGATGCAGCGGGCGAGCCCGACGATGATCAGTCCGGTGCGGTACTCGGGCAGGTCGGGCAGGAAGATCCAGGCCAATGCGAACATCACGGCCGGGCCGACCAGCCAGTTCAGCACCAGCGAGGAGATCAGGAGCTTCTTGTCTCCCGTGACGGCGGCGATCCGGTCGTAGCGGACCTTCGCCAGCACCGGGTACATCATCACCAGCAGTCCGAGCCCGATCGGCACCGAGATGCCGCCGACCTCCATCCGGCCGAGCAGATCCGACAGCGCCGGCACGAACCGCCCCAGAAGCAGACCCGCGACCATGGCGAGCCCGATCCACAGCGGCAGCCATCTGTCCAGTGTGGAGAGCCGCCGGGTTGCGGCCCGGGCAGGGGTGGTGGTTGCGGTGGTCATGCGAGCAGTCCTTCGATCTTCTCGGCGATGACAGGCTTCGGGTGCGCGCCGATGAGGATGTCCGTGCGTGTGCCGTCGCGGTAGAAGCCGAGAGTGGGGATGGAGGTGACGCCGGCGGCGATCACTGTCTCGGGGTTCTGGTCGGCGTCGACCTTGACGATCTTCACGCGCCCCTCGTACTCGGCAGCGAGCTGCTCGAGCAGCGGGGCGACCTGCCGGCACGGCCCGCACCAGGTGGCCCAGATATCCACCACGACGGGGAGGTCGGAGCCGAGGACCTCGTCCTGGAACGTCGCGTCGGTGACGGCGGTGAGCGTGCTCATGCGAAGACCTCCTCGGTCTCGGTCAGGGCGTCCAGAGGCGCGGTCGCGTTCTCGAAGGCGGCGAGGAAGTGCTGGGCGTCCTGCGCTGCGGCGCAACCTGTGCCGGCGGCGGTGATCGCCTGCCGGTAGGTGTGGTCGACGAGGTCGCCGGCGGCGAAGACGCCGGAGAGGTTCGTGCGGGTCGAGGGGTGATCGACGAGTACGAAGCCGGCGGCGTCGGTGTCGACCGTTCCGGTGACGAGCTCGGAGCGGGGGTCGTGGCCGATGGCCACGAAGAGCCCCGTCGCGGGCAGGTCGCGCTCGGCGCCGGTGACGGTGTCGCGAAGCGTGACGGACTCGAGCTTCTCGGCGCCGTTGAGGCGTGCGACTTCGCTGTTCCAGGCGACCTCGATCTTCGGGTGGTCGAGAACGCGCTGCGCCATGATCTTCGATGCCCGGAACTCGTCGCGGCGGTGCACGATCGTCACCTTGGAGGCGAAGCGGGTGAGGAACAGGGCCTCCTCCATCGCGGAGTCGCCTCCGCCGACGACGAGGATCTCCTGCTCGCGGAAGAAGAACCCATCGCAGGTGGCGCACCAGGACACTCCGCGGCCCGTGAGGCGCTCCTCGTCCGCGAGGCCGAGCTTGCGGTACGCCGACCCCATCGCGAGGATCACCGCGCGGGCGTGGAAGGCCTCCCCTGCACCCGTCTCGATGACCTTGATCGGTCCCTCGAGGTCGACGCGGATCGCGTCATCGAGGAGGATGCGGGCACCGAAGCGCTCGGCCTGCTGACGCATCGACTCCATCAGTTCCGGGCCGTTGACCGGGTCGACGAAGCCGGGGAAGTTCTCCACCTCGGTCGTGGTCATCAGTGCGCCACCGGTCGTCACGGAGCCGGCGATCACCACGGGCGCCAGGTTCGCACGGGCCGCGTAGATCGCAGCGGTGAACCCCGCAGGGCCGGACCCGACGATGACCAGCTCAACCTCTTGAATCGACATGCTTCTATATTGACATCAATCTATGCAAGGCGCAATCGGCGCTGGCGTCGTTCACCGACTCTTCACCTGGACACGCGAAGAGGGCGGCCTCCCACGGGAAGCCGCCCTCTTTCCGAGACCGTCAGCCGACGGTGACGGGGCGCGAGCCGATCTGCAGCACGGACGGCGTGGCGCAGCAGCTGCTGCCTTCGGCGTCGAAGCCGCCGGCGCCGCCGCACACTCCGGTGTCGGGCAGGACAAGCTCGTTGCGGTCCGCGGCCTCATGGTCGCCGGCAAGGTGGGCTGCGACGCTGCGCACCTGCTCGTAGCCGGTGAGCGCGAGGAAGGTGGGGGCGCGGCCGTAGGACTTCGCACCGACGATGAACAGGTCCTTCTCCGGCTGTGCGAGCTGGCGTGCGCCGGTCGCTCCCACCGAGCCGCAGGAGTGGATGTTGGGGTCGATCTCCGAGGCGATCCCGGCCACGGCGTCCAGCGATCCGTCGAGCTCGATGCGCACCTCCCGCAGGATGCTGGTGTCGGGGCGGAACCCGGTGAGGGCGAAGACGCGCGTGACACCCGAGATCTCCTGGCCGTTCTCGGCGAGGATCGTGAGCGTGTCGCCGTCCTGCTGGAACTCCGCGACGCGGAACCCGGTGACGACCTCGACGACGCCGGCTTCGATGACCTTGCGTGCGCGGGAGCCGAGTGCGGCCCGCTCGGGCAGCTCATCTCCCGTTCCGCCGCCGAACACGTTCGTTGCACTCCCGCGGCGCAGCAGCCAGGTCACCTTGGTGCCCGGCTCGCGACGCGCCAACTCACTCAGGCGCAGCACTGCGTGCGTCGCGGAGTGGCCGGCGCCGACGACGACCACGTGCGAGCCGGCCAGCTCGAACACGTCGTCTGGGATCCGGTATGAGATGCGCTCCGAGGCAGCCGTCTCGCCGACCGCGGGGTATCCGTCAGCGCCCGCGGGGTTCGGAAGTGACCACGTGCCGGTCGCGTCGATTACAGAGCTGGCGAGGATGCGGCCATCACGGCCGTCCTGGTCGACCGTGTGCACGACGAACGGCTGCGCCTTCCGGCCGCTCGCGACGACCTTATCTCGACCCTGACGAGCGACACCGGTGACGGTCGTGCCGTAGAGCACCCGGTCGCCCAGAGCGTCGGCGAGCGGGGAAAGGTACTCGCTGACCCACTCAGCCCCGGTCGGGTAGCCGCTTGCTGGCGCCGTCCAGCCGGTCGGCTCGAGAAGGCGTCGCGCTGCGGCATCGGTGAGCTCCGGCCACCCGGAGAACAGTCGCACGTGTCCCCACTCGGACACGGCAGCACCGGCCGAGCCGCCCCGCTCGACGACCACGGCGTCAACGCCGCGTTCGGTCAGGTGGGCGGCTGCAGCCAGGCCCTGCGGACCGGCACCGATGACGACGACAGGAAGCTCAGACATCACATCTCCTCAGATCGAAAAACTTCAATACGAGAACACTCGCTTACCTATCGAAGTTTGTCAATACGTGTCAGACTATCCGCATGAGCCTTCCCGTGACCATCGAGCAGAGCACGTGCTGCGTGCCGCGCATCACCGCATCGATCACCCCCGAGGAGGCCGAGCGTTCCGCTCGGGTGTTCAAGGCCATCGGTGATCCGACCCGCGTGATGCTGCTCTCCCTTATCGCCGGCACCGAAGGCGGCGAGGCCTGCATCTGCGACCTCATCGAGCCGGTCGGATTGTCACAGGGGACGGTCTCGCACCACATGAAGCTCCTCACCGACGCCGGGCTTGTCACCCGCGAACAGCGCGGGAAGTGGGCGTACTTCGCGCTCAACGACGGGGCGCTCGAGGCGGCCGCGGATGCGCTGCGACCTGCCGCGCTGGGCAGTGCGAACTAGTAGTCATCGACGCACGGCTGGGTAGTTCGACCAGATCCCGCCGGCTTTGCTCTTACGCCGGTCCGCCGTGTGGTTGCCGATTCCGATGACGTCGGCAACCACGGCCGAGGGCATCCGCATGCTCAGCAGGTTCATCCGGGTCTCGCGTGACACGCGTGGACGGATCCCGAGTTCCGTGAGGCGCAGCCTGATGTAGGCCGCAGTCATGTGAGCGCCGGGCGAGAGTCCCTCGAACAGCCAGCTCGATTCCCCCGCGGCGTATCCCCGTCGCGGCGCGGCGGAGAGGTGCCGTCTGACGATGTCCCCGACCCGGTCATCGAGCACGACGGGCGTGACCCCGAACCGCACGGTCACCTGCGCCCCGGTGGCGTCTACTCGGTCGCGAGTCATACTGACGGCGCGTCCGAGGATCTGCGCATAGAGGAGCATGAACAGCCCTGCCACGCGCACTTCCAGTTCCACATCTTCTCCGTTGAGCAGAAGGTCGATATCGCGCCACAGCTCCTCCTCGGTCACGTTCGACATCGTGTTTCGTGCAGCCCGGACGTTGGTGGCGAGGTCGCCCGTCAGCCGCGTCTTGGTCGCCCACCGCACGAAGTGCTCCACGGGCTCTCGCGTCTTGACGCGGGCGATGTAGTGATCGAGCGTGCGTTGATCAAGGTCACTGACGGCGAGCCCGCGAGCATCCATCCAGGTCAGGAACCGGACGACCGCGGCCAGTTTCCCGCGCTGGCCGATGAAGGCCTCGTTGGACAGGTCTCGATCGCGGTCTCGATAGCGCCTGTGAAGCTTGGGCAACACGTCCCATCTGTAGAAGCGGCGGAGCTTGTTCCCGGTCGGGCGCTCGAGAGTCGCAGCCACCGCGGCAACGTGCAGCGTGAGCTCGTGCTGCAGCACGTGGATGTTCGGCAGCACCTGGGCTTCGATGAGCAGACGCCGGAAATACCGCGTTGCTGGCCTTTGCTGGAGTTGATCAAGAGACGAGTGATCAACGGGCAGCGCGCCCGTGGCCATGCCGCGCAGGGTCTCTGTGACGTGCGGCCGCCGCAGCCAGCGCACCACCGAACGCGGGTCCATCGGCGCGTTCGCAAGGTACACGCGAAGCCTGGTCAGCTCGATCGGAGCCGATCCCTTGGGTCCGATGAGCTCGTCCAGTCGTGCCTGCAGCCGGCATCGCCCGCAGTGCGTTCCGGTCAGGAACTCCTCACTGCCGCACGTGCGGCACGCGAACCGTGGCGGGTGTCCGGCGCAGATCGCACAGGTGATCACGCCTTCATCGGTGCGAAATGCGAGGACTCGGATGTTCCCGCACAACGGACACTCTGACGGGTTCCTGCGGAGCGCGCTGTAGCAGACGTTGCAGATCTTCTCGCCGAGCAGCGAGTAACGGCCCGCGCTCGAACGCCCGCAACGGTCACACGTCTGTGACGGCGTAGCCGTCATCGGCCTGGATCGGCGGGACGATGAAGTCGCGCACGCACAGGACGAAGGTCCCCGATCGCCGTGTCACGCCCCCGCCCAGTGCCCGTCTTCTTCGCCGCTGCCGGTCGCGCCACGACAGTGATGAGGTCGTTCGGCTGGCATCCGAAGATGCGGCACAGCGCCGCAAGAACTTCGACGTTCAACCGCTCCGGTGCTTTGGTGACCAGTCGATACACCTGCTCGCGGGACAAGACGATGCCCTGCTCGCGCAGCGGCGCGAGCAGCTCCGTGGTCTGGAACATCCCAGCCTCGGCCATCAGAGCACGCAGGTGCCAGTCGATCGGCCCCTTCGAGTCAGTCCCCATCACGGTCCTCCGTGTTCCTCTTGAGCGCATCAGCGAGCACCCGGTTCTTATAGTCGTCCCCGACAGACGTGTAGATCGCCGTCGTCGAAGCGAACGTGTGGCCCACCTGATCCTGCACGAACTTCTCGCTGTAGCCCCACTCGATGAGGTTCGTCACATAGGTGTGCCGCAGCGAGTGCAGAACCAGCTCTTCCGGAAGTCCGGCTTCGTCGCGCAGCTCGGCGAAACGGTCGTTCAGGTAGCGGCCACCGATTCTGGTCCTGCGCTCCGTCGGCCAGAGGATGTCCGTCTCCCAATCACCGACCACCCGCGGCCGGCCCTGGTCCACCCAATGGGTGAGGCCGTCAACGACCCAGTCGAACTCGGGCAGAGTCAGCACGGTCCGTCGCTTCGGACCGGTGCCCCGACTGCCCTTCCCGTGCCGGACATACACCGCTCCGAAACTCCCGAACCCCGGGGCCACCGGGTTCGACCGCAGATCGGCAACGTCGAGCCCAATGCACTCGGAACGCCGCAGCCCAAAGGCGTAGATGGTCTTGAACATCTGCGCGTTCCGGAGCGCAGCAAGCGCACCCTTCCTCCTGGCACGTACGATCGCCTCGACCCGAGCATCCGCAGCATCGAAGAACCGCTCCAGCTCATCGAAAGTGAGGGCACGTCGCCCGGGATCCCCCTCATGGTCGAGCAGGTGCGAGATCGTGTTCCAGTCATGGCAGATCTGCTGCGGCGCATCCCCGAACCGAGCCAGACACTCCGCCTGCCAGCCGTACCGCGGGTCAGTGAGGAAGTCGCAGAACAGACGGATCCTCGTCTGATACCCCCGAATCGTTGACCGCTTCAAGGGACCCTTGCCGGGTCGCACGCGCACTGAATAGTCCTCGAGATCCCGCGGCTGCCACTGCCACGGGTACGCCGCGCAGAACTCGGCGAAATCCTCGATGAACCGCCGGCGCGAATCGATGGTGGTCGCCTGCAAACCGCGACTTGTCTGCTGGTTCGCCCAGCCATCCAGCATCGACTCGAAGACGTACTTCCCCTCATCGAGGGCGACGACATTTCCTGTCAGCCGCAGCGAAGAGCGACCATCAACATCTGAACCAGAACGCACCCCTCCATGGTTGCAGCAGTTGCATCATTGTTGCAACCACTCTCCATGATCTTCACCCGCAGAGGCTGTTGGACACGTTCGTGAAGCACCACCCCAGCAGGCAAGAAGGTGACTTGGTAGCCGAATCACCCTTGTCGGCACCATACGCGACAGCCACGCCGCCCGTGATCCACTCCTGGGCTCGGCGGCCAGCTCCCGCCGAGCCTCCTGCCGCGACCGAGAAACTCCAGATCAACCATGCAATCGCAAGCAAGTGATGCATCTGATGTCGATACTGCTTGGTCGTGAGTCCATCGCGAAGCGCCCGCACATCGTTGCAGCGTATCTCCGGTCTCAGACACCTGGCGAGGATGTCGCGTGCTCGAGCTCGGCACCGTTCATGAGGATGTCGGTGGCGACCAGGCCGGTGTCGGTCTTGCGGGCGAGACCGTTGCGGGTGAGGTCGGAGAGGTAGGTGGAGAAGGTGCCGCCGGTCGTGGCGATGTCGGCCGCGGCGCCGAGGTCTTCCCTGCTGAGGCTGTCGGGGTAGGCGTGGATCAGCGCGTCGAGCATCGCGGCTGCGCCGCGGCGGAGGACGGAGCGGTAGTGGTCTTGGAGCTCGCGTGGGGTGAGGGGGTCGGGGCGGCCGCCGAGGTAGTCGAAGCCGGCGTCGGTGAGGGTGTAGCCGGCGGTGTTCTCGTCGAGGAAGCCGGCGCGGCGGATGTCGGAGAGGTAGGTAGACCAGGTTCCGCCGGTGGTCTTGAGGCGGGCGACGGTCCCCCACTGGCTCTTGGTGAGGCGTAGCGGTGCCATGCGGCCGAGGGCGAGGATCATCCGCTGCGCGCCGCTGCGCAGCGCTGGCGCGTCTGCCTTGGTGCCGTTCGTCGAGGCCGGTTCTTCGGTCGGAGATGTCTTTGGCTTCGTGGTGGGGGGAACCGCGCGCACAGCGCGCGGCGTGGGGCCGGCGGGAGGATCGGCGGCGAGCTGGTCGACCGCGGCCGAGAGGTCGGCGATCGCGCGGCGGAGGGCGTCGATCGTGGCGGCGTCGACGGGGGCGGGGACGGGGATCTCGACGATCCTCTCGCGCGGTGGCGCCGACGTCGCGGCTGCGAGCTCACGGCGCAGTCTGCTGTTCTCGGCGCGCAGCTGCGCGGCGTCGTCGCTGCTGGTCTCTCGCTGTGGGGTGATCGCCGCGGCGATCGCGTCGAGGTCGACGTCGGCGAGCGTGGTTCGGGTGGGCGCTGCCGCGATCTCGCCGATACGCGGTGTGGTGCCGGCGTCGAAGGTGTGCCGCATGCGGAAGCGGAACTTGAGAGGCTCGCCGCGCTCGGGCTGCCAGAGCCAGCATTCGCCGGTCTGCAGCGTGGGCAGGTCGGCGAATGCTCTTGGAGTCGGCGTGCACGTCGATCCACGCCTTGATCGCGTCGCGGTCCTGCGGTGCGGTGGTGCGCAGCACGAACAGGTTGTCGATCTGGGTGAGGACGTCCTTGTTGACCGCTGCGCTGCGCTGGGAGGCCATCGTGATCCCGAGGCCCTTGAATCGGCCCTGCTTGACGATGCGCTGCCAGGTCTCGACGAGCGCAGCGTTCTCACCGCGGACCTGCTGTGGCAGGTACTCGTGGCACTCCTCGAGGAAGAAATGTGTGGGGGTGCGATCAGCACGGCGGTAGAAGCGGTCGCCGAACGCTTTGAGGAAGCGCCGCAGCTCGGCTTTGGTGAACTCGCTGACGTCGAGGATGGCGGAGAGCTTCTGGTCGACGAGCAGGTCCGCGACGAGCTCGCCGGCGGTGGAGTCGAGCGGGACGTCACCGTGACGCCCGCCGAGCACCGGGATCGGCAATCCTGGCCGATCCCCGTCTACCGACGTGCGGACGCCGTACCAGTCGCCCTTGGGGTCGACGACGAGGAGCGGCGCCGGGGAGCCTGCAGAGAGTGCACCGTGCACTGTGGTGGTGGAGATCATGTGCGTTGAAACCACAGACGAGGAAGCTGCGGAGACCTAGCGTAGAGCCATCGACGGACGATCGTCAGTTGAGTCGTAACGCCACCCAAGGGGAAGTCATGTCAGATCAGTTGTGGTCAAAGAGTGCTACCGAGCTTGCCGGATTGGTTCGCTCCAAAGTCGTCTCAGCGACCGAGGTCGTAGAAGCACATCTTCAGCGGATCGAGGACGTGAATCCGGAGCTCAACGCCATTGCCGTCGTGCTGGCGGATGATGCCCGGCAGTCTGCCCGCATCGCTGATGAGAAGACTCGAACGGAGCCAGACCAGCTGGGCAGACTTCATGGCGTCCCGATCACCCTCAAGGTGAATATTGACCTCGTCGGTTCGGCGACCTCGGACGCCGTACCCGCTTTCAAAGACTTCTACCCGCCTATGAACACGCCTCTAGTGGATCGACTCTTGGGGGAAGGCGCCATAGTTGTCGGTCGAACGAACATGTCGGACATGGGCATGCGCATGACGACCGACAGCACGCTGCATGGACTCACGAGAAACCCATGGCATCCGGGGCGCACGGCTGGCGGATCGTCAGGCGGCGAGGGCGCCGCCCTCGCATCTGGCATGTCGGCGCTGGGAGTCGGGAATGATCTCGTTGGTTCTCTGCGGAATCCTGCGCATTGCTGCGGCATCTCGACTCTGAAGCCCACCCCCGGCCGTATTCCGTGGGCGGACTCAATCCTGCCGCCTGACGGCCCGCTCTCCTTCCAAATGATGTTGGTGCACGGCCCCATGGCGCGTCAGGTGGCGGACGTTCGGCTGGGCATGGAGATCATGAGCGGTGCTCACCCACGCGACCCCTACTCGGTTGACGTTCCGCTGTACCGCGCCGATTCCAACCAGCCGTTCAAAGTCGCCGTCATGGCGGCGCCTCCTGGAGCACCAACAGACCCAGAGGTGTCCTCTGTGGTTCGCAAGGCAGGGGAGGCGGTGGCCGCGGCTGGCTACGAAGTCGACGAGATCGATGCTCCCGAGTATTTAGAGACGAGGCAGATTTGGCTCGACTTCCTGATGACCGAAGTCAATGTTCTTCAGGATCTCATAACCGAACCGATGGGCCCTGCGGGACGCCAGTTCCTGAGCGACTTTGTCGACCTCGCGGGCCCGCTTGACCTTCCCGGGTACATCGACCTGTTTGTGCGGCGTCGTCGGATGAGCAGGGTCTGGAACGACTTTTTCCAAGAGTACCCGGTGATTATCGCGCCCACGTGGCTTGATGTCGCGTTCGAGCACGACTGGGACTTGAAGTCGGTTGCGGACACTGTGGATAACTGTGGGCCGATCGTGCCTGCCAACGTTCTAGGTCTTCCGGCGGCTGTGACCTTCGGGGGCCTCGCAAAGGGTATGCCTGTTGGTGTCCAATGCATCGCTGCGGCCTTCCACGACGATCAAGCGATGCAAGTCGCTGAGGTCATCGAGGCCGCTGTGGGAGCAACCCGCCCCGTCTCGCCGTTCATCAACGCTGGTTAGACCGACGATCGGCTCCGCCGCAGCCGTCACGCGATGCCCGAGCTTGCCATGTCTTTCCGCAAGCGGCTCGGGCCGCCTGTACTCGGTAAGGCCATTAGAAGTCTACGGATTGCGTGTGGGAGACCGCCGCTCTGGGATGAGTGTGTGGTGTGCCCACGATCGCGCGTGTAGCGGGCCACGGGAGATCCATCTGACTCGCACGGCGGACATTTTGTAGGTCAGGTTGAGAGCTTCCACCACGATGGCGAACGCGATCGGGCCGTAGATGAGCGCCTTGTCGATTTTCACTTCGAACCCATCGGCGATTAGGAAGGCGCCGATCAGCACCAGGAAGGCCAACGCCAGCATCTTGACGGTCGGATGCCGGTTCACGAACGCGAAGATGTATTTCGAACTCAGAATCATCACGCCGAAAGACAACACGACCGCAGCGATGATGACGACGAGGTTATCGACCATACCCACCGCAGTGATGACCGAGTCGAACGAGAAGACGATGTCTAGTAGGACGATCTGTACGATCACCGCCCGAAACGAGACGACTTTGCCGGCGGCAATCGCTGCCTCACCTTTGCCTTCGAGCTTGTCGTGGATCTCTCGGACCGCTTTGTAAACCAAGAACAGGCCGCCGGCAATGAGGATCAGGTCGCGCCCGGAGAAGCCTTTGCCGAAAACGCTGAAGAGATCGGCTGTGAGGGTGATGATCCAGGATGCTCCGAAGAGCAGAGCTATTCGGACCAGCATCGCCAGGATCAAGCCGAGTACACGGGCTCTGGGCTGTTGCGCGGCGGGAAGTTTGCTCGCGAGTATGGAGATGAAGATGACGTTATCGACCCCGAGCACGATTTCGAGGACGAAGAGGGTCAGGAACGCGACGATCAGATCCGGTGTGAAAGCGAACGAGAGTTCCACTGTGTTGTTCTTTCTCCTGTCGGTTGAGGCTCCCAGCTTGTGCCGCCGTTCGCTCGTGTAACCTACCGGCAATAGTTCAGGTTTTCCTGTATTAAGCGGCTTCTGTATCATTAGTCCGTCTGTAGCGGCCCGAACACCAGGTCTCTGCAGGTGTCGGCAATGAAAGCGTGACGAGAATCAATCGGTAAGGAGGAGGAGATGCGAACAGATTCGCAGCCCTCCTCGCCACCGGCGCCGACGACATTGACCAAGGTCATTGTGGGATTGGTTGCGCTACTCGCCGTCGTCATGGGCCTGCTGTCGATGCACGCGCTCGACGCCACAGTCGGCCACTCCGGCCAGCCAACCGTCCTGATCGCCGATGTGTTCGTCGAAAACCTTGATCACGTCGATTCCATCGCTCCCGCCACGACGTCGTCCGACGTGACGATGGCGGCCGGTGGACTGATCGGATGCGCCGCTGCAGGAGTGCTTTGCGCACTCGGCGTTCTCGCCCTCGTGAAGCGAGCGGTGCGAGCGCGCGAACCATCCGTGGGAGAGTCGAGCTCAGCCCCATCGGAGCGGCCTCGCCTGGTTGTTGCACGCGCCATCCCGCGCGCAACGCCATCGCTTTTCGCACTCACTGTTCTTCGTACCTAATCGAGATCCGGACGCGCACGCGCGTCCTACTGACCGACCAGATCCGCCGCTTGCGGTTCCGAGAACGGATGCGTCGTCGCGCACGGGCATGTCCCCGCGCTCACGAAACGGACATGTCTGTTCTTGAACTGCCGGCGCAGTACGAAAGCTCAATTTGTGACGCAAAAACCCGACCACGACGACACTCTTCCCAGCCGTCGAACTCAGCGTGAACACGAGCGCGCGGTAGCCGCTCGCTCGGCCGCATCTCGTGAGATGCGCGGCCGCCACGCGCTCGAACCAGCGCGCCCGATCGTCCTCACCCGCCGCGAACTGAGGCAACTCGAGCGGGTCGCAGAGGAAGAACAGCAGTCCCGCTCCAACGGCGGGCACTCGCCGGTTCGACCTTCGCCACCCCAGGATGAGCCGATCGCAGGCGGGTCAGACCCTGAGCCGGCGGCAGAGATCGAGGCGATCTCTGCTCCCGACCCCCTTTTGGTCACCTCCCCGGTCCTCCCCACGGAATGGCTCGCTGACATTACACCGGTCTCGGTGGCGAGCAGTCGTGAGGCGACCCCGCCGCGCGTCCCGCCGCCGACGTCGGCGACAGCTGCGCCGACCCCGAAACGCCGATCTTCGCGCATGCGCGCTCTCGTCGCATTGTCGTTCGCCGCGCTTCTGGTCGCGACCACATCGCTGTCGGCCACGAACTCGTCGCTGTCCTTCGCCTCGACCCCGGCGACCACGGATCTCCGACCGCAGGAGCTCCTCACCGTCGCCGCTGCTCCGGGTCAGCCGATCACACGAGATGGATACTCCGTCACCGAAGCGGAAGTGATTGCAGAAAAGAAGGCTGAGGTTGCCGGATACCGCACGGCCAACACCTTCACGAACAACCCGACCAGCGCTGTGCAGTGGCCGTTCCCCGTCGGCGTGCCCATCAGTGACGGCTTCGGCCCCCGCGAATCGCCTGGCGGAATCGGAAGCACCAACCATAAGGGCGTGGACTTCACCCCCGGCGAAGGGACTCCCGTCAACGCCGTCGCTGCCGGAGTCGTCCGACTGGTTCAGCAAACCGATCAAGGCGGCCTGGGAGTCTACGTCGTCGTCGACCATGTCATCGACGGAGTGAACGTCAGCAGCTGGTACGGCCACATGCTCACCGGCTCGCCCGTCGTGACAGAAGGTCAGGTCGTTGTGGCCGGCCAGCAACTCGGCAACGTCGGCAACACCGGAGTCTCAACGGGTGCACATACGCACCTTGAAATCCACGTCGAAGACACCCCCGTCGATCCATACGCCTGGATCTCCGCACGCAACTGACGAAACGGAACCTGACCCATGAATCAGAAGAAGACGCCATCCGCCCGTACTCAAGCCGCCCGCAACACCGCGGAGCAACTAGTCGCCCAACGAAAGCCCAAACGCACTCTCCTCGTCGTCATCCTGATCGCGGTGTTCGCGGTCATCGTCATCGGAATCTCGATCATCGCTGTCAGCATCACCGAGAGCATGAACCGCACCGCGGAGGCCGCTGACGGAGCGTCGGTCGTGCGCGAGAACAGCCACGTGCTCGACACCGCCCCGGATGGGAAGGTCACCCTGGTCGAATTCCTCGACTTCGAATGCGAGGCCTGCGGGGCCTTCTACCCCTACGTAGAGCAATTCCGCGAGGAGTACAGGGGAGACATCACCTTTGTCACCCGCTATTTCCCGATTCCCTCGCATTTCAATTCCCGCAACGCGGCCGTCGCCGTCGAAGCCGCATCGCAGCAGGGCGCGTTCGAAGAGATGTACCAGATGATGTTCGAGACCCAGAGCACGTGGGGCGAGGGGCAAGAGGATCTATCACCCCTGTTCCGCACCTATGCGGAAAAGCTCGGTTTGGATATGGCCGCCTATGACACAGCGGTTGCCGACCCGGCTACTCTCGAGCGTGTCCTGCAGGACTACAACGAAGGCATCGCGCTCGGCGTCGATTCCACCCCGACCTTCTTCCTGAACGGCAAGAAGATGACCATCGACAGCCTGGACAGCTTCCGGGCGCAACTCGATGCGGCAATTGCCCAATAGCCGGATGGCAGCGGTGTCAGGTACCGCTGCCATCCTTCTTCTCGTCCTCTCCGGCTGCGCCGCCGGTGGGTCCGACGATCTGGCCGACCGCGTGACGGATAGCGGTTACGTTGCCGGCGACGGATCGGTGCTGGAGATATCCCCAGCCCAGCGTGCAGCATCTGTCGCCTTTGCCGGCGCCGGTGAGAACGGTGAGCAGATCACCTCAGCCGACTACGCCGGAGAGGTGCTCGTGGTGAACTTCTGGTACGCCGGCTGCGCCCCGTGCCGCCTCGAAGCCCCCGACCTGGAAGCGACCTACCAGCAATACCTGCCGCAGAACGTGGGATTCCTCGGGGTCAACGTTCGAGATCAGGCGGCGACCGCGCAGGAGTTCGCTGCAACTTTCGGGGTCACCTACCCGTCGATCATCGACACGGACGCTGGGGTGCAGCTGAGCTTCGCCGGACAGGTCGCGCCGAACGCCGTCCCCACCACACTGGTACTCGACCGGCAAGGTCGGGTGGCCGCTCGTATCCTGGGCCGAGTCACCGAGGTCTCCATCCTCGAAGCGCTCATCGATCGGGTGCTCGAGGAGCCGGCATGATCCCGGAGATCGTCTTCAACGGACAACTCCTGATCGCCGTCCCGTTCGCGCTGCTCGCCGGACTTGTCTCGTTCGCCTCCCCGTGCGTGCTGCCGCTCGTTCCCGGGTACCTTGCATACGTCGGCGGATCGGCCGACACCGCCCGATCACGCAGCCGGGTACTCCTCGGCGCCGCGCTCTTCGTGCTCGGATTCGCCATCGTCTTCATCGCCTACGGCGTGCTGTTCGGGGCCCTCGGGATGTGGCTGGTGCAGTGGCAAGACGTCATCACCCGCGTCCTGGGTGTCGCCGTGATCGTGATGGGTGTCGTATTCATCGGCTTCATCCCCGGGCTGCAGCGCACGGCGAGATTGTCCGTTAAGCCCGCCGTCGGGCTCGGCGGAGCGCCATTACTGGGCATCGTGTTCGGGCTCGGCTGGACGCCATGCTTCGGGCCCACGCTGGTGGCCATTTCGGCACTGAGTCTGGGAAGCGGCTCCGCCGGCCGTGGCGCCCTGCTCGGATTCGCCTATTGCATCGGACTCGGCATCCCCTTCCTGCTCCTGGCGTGGGGTTTCGCCTTCGCGATGCGAGCCACCATGGTCCTACGCCGGTTCATTCGGCCGCTGAACATTGCCGGTGGAATCCTGCTGATCATCCTGGGTACTCTCATGGTCAGCGGCATCTGGACCGCCATCATCTATCAGCTCCAAGGGCTGATCGGCGGATTTGTGACCCCGATCTGATGGAACGGGCAGCTCCGCGGAAGAGTCACCGGTGAACCGCGTCCTCGTGCTCGGAATGAGCGGCGGGCTCGAGCTGGAACGTCGAGTGCTCGATCGACACCGAGAAATGGCTTGCCACACAGCTCTGCAGATCGTCGAGCAGTTTCGGGGCGCTCCCATCACGGAAGCAGCTCTCCTCGACGACGACATGGGCGGTGATCACCGGCAGGTCCGAGGCGACCCGGCTGGCGTGGAGGTCGTGCACATCGATCACCCGGGGCAGCTCAAGGATGTGCGCCCGGACCTCGTCGAGATTCAGGCCGGCCGGAGTGGTTTCCAGCAAGACGCTGACCGTCTCCCGAAGAAGCTTGAGGGTGCGGGGAATGATCAGCACGCCGATCAACATCGCCACGATGGCGTCGGCCTGATAGAAGCCGGTCAAACCGATGACGATCGCGCTCACGATGACCGCCACCGAACCGAGGGCGTCGTTCACGACCTCGAGGAACGCGGCGCGCAGGTTGAAGTTCGCGGAACGATCGCCGAGCAGAACAATGATCGAGGCGATGTTGGCGACCAGACCGATCACGCCGAAGATGATGAGTTCGCCGGAGGCGATCTCGGGAGGAGCGAAGAGCCGTTGAATGCCTTCGACGAACACGAAAACGCCCACACCCAGCAGCACGACGGCCTGCCCCAACGCGGCGAGAACCTCGGCCCGCGCGAAGCCCCAGGTGCGCTTGGCCGAGGTCGGCCTGGTCATCAGATGGGCGGCGACCAGGGCAACGCTGAGCCCCAGGACGTCGGTGAGCATGTGTGCAGCATCGATGAGGAGGGCGAGGCTGCCGGTAATGATCGACCCAAAGACCTCCGCGACGAAAATTGTCGCAGTGATCGACAAGGCAATCGCCAACCGCTTGACGTGACTTCTCGAGGGCGTCGCCGGCCCATGCGAGTGATTCGTTCCCATACCCTGAATGGTACACATTTGGATGAACTGTGGATGGACCTGCAAGCAATTGAGAACGGATATCATTCCCGTATGGAAACTCTGACCGCGGTCGACGCGCTCGCGCGTTTCGGTCACGCCCTTTCCGACCCGATCCGCTCACGAATCCTGGTGGAGCTCTCCTCGGGTCCGGCGTATCCCGCCGAGCTCTCCGAGATGCTGGACGTGACCCGCCAACGGATGTCGAACCACCTCGCGTGCCTGCGCGGTTGCGGCCTTGTCGTCGTCGCTCACGAAGGCCGGCGGGTGCGGTATGAGCTCGCCGACAAGCGAATGGCGCACGCGCTCAGCGATCTCCTCGGTGTAGTGCTGGTCACCGACCCAGAGCACGAGATAGGCCCCGAGAGCGCCTGACATTTGCGCCCGCCGCGGCAGCAGCGACCAACACCATCAACGGCCATACGCTGACCGCCAGGGCGACCGAATCTCCCCACCGAGTGGCCGGTGTGACGCCCCGTGATGTGGCGACGTCCGCAACCATCACACCTGGCGCGAACGGTTCGAGCTGAGCGACCGTCGCACCATTCGGAGCGATGATGGCGCTGGTGCCGACGGTCGAGATGTTGACCACTGTGCGGCCGAGTTCGATCGCTCGCAGCCGAGCGATCGCCAACTGCTGCACGCTCTCGTCGGTCGCTCCGAAATCGGCGTTGTTCGATTGCGCCAAGATGATCTCTGCCCCGTCGGCGACGAGTGATCGCATCACGCGATCATCGGTGATGTCGAAGCAGATCGCGGAGCCGGCGACCATCGCCCCCAGTTGGAGCACACCGTCACGCTGCCCGGGCACGTACTCTCGCTGGATCAGACCGATCAGATCGGGGGCAAGCATCTCCCAGAACGGCCGATCCGGCACGTACTCTCCAAACGGCACGGGATGCTTCTTGTCGTAGACGTCGACAACCCCACCAGCCGGGTCTACGGCGATCGTCGAGTTGTAGAACAACCCGTCCCGTTCGGTGATCACACCCAGGGTGAGTGGCGCGTTGAACCGGCCGGCAATGGCCGTGAGGCGGTCTGCTTCCTCGGCGGAGGAGAGCGGATCGAACTCGCTCGCGTTTTCCGGCCAGATCACCGCATCAACCTTCGCGTCACGCAGAGGCGCACTCGCCTCCAGCTGAGCCGCGAGGAGGTCGCCACGGGACCGCTCGGAAAAATACCCGGCCGGCCCATTGCCCTGCACTGCACCGATACGAAACGTCCCTGCGCTTTCGGTCGGGAACACCGGAACGAGCAGCAGCACAGTCGTCGTGGCCACAACGGCCCCGGTCAGAGGCAGCAGCCGTGAACGCTCGGCTGTGAGGGAGACGATGACCGCGACGACAGCGACGAGTGCGAAGGTCAGCGCCGCCATCCCACCCCATGACACGATCGGCGCGAACGGGCTCATCGACTGGGACATCGCCACCCGCCCCCACGAGAAGCCCCCATATGGCCACGCCCCCGACAGCTCTTCGCGGGCAACCCATAGGCCGGCGACAACGACTGGGGCCACCAGAAGCCGCCCCCACCGCACAGGCCATGCTGCCGGAGCGACGCGGTAGGCCAGGGCCGTCAGCAGCCCGAACCCGCTCCAGAACAGCGACTCCGTCACGGTCAGCGCCAACCACGGCACCGGCCCGAGGTACTCGGCCGCCCACGAGATCTGCAGGAGGTAGAACGCGACTCCGGCGACGAACCCGAGCAGCAGACCGCGCGGCAGCGACTGCCCGCGCAGGGCGACCAGAACCATTGCCACACCCGCCAGCGTTAACGGCCAGAGATTCTGGCCTGGGAAGCCGGCATCGAGCATCGGCCCCGAGAGGACGACGACGACCAGTGCCAACCACAGCGGCAGCGGGCGATGGGCAGGGGTCACAAAATGCGACCCTAGGGGCACAGTCCGTGAAACTCCCGCGCCGAGCTCACAAGCGGAGTTGCTACCCTGGACCGACAACGCCCGCCCCAGCATCGAGAGCACACGCCGTGATCCGCACCCGCACCGCACCTCGCCGGGCGCGCTGGGCCATGATCGCCGGACTCTCGGTCCTCACCGCGATGCTCGCTTTGCTGTTCGGTCATCTGACGGACTCCGCCACGACCGAGCCAGCGTCGTCGGGCACCGTCGTGAGTGTTGATCAGGATCACGAGACCATCGTCGTCCCCGATGGCCCGAGCTCCACATCCGATAACTCATCAGCGCTGCTGATCAGCGGCTGCGCTGCGCTATGCCTCGCGCTGGGCATCGGATGCCTCCTCGCCGTCCTGGCGCTGCTGCGCGCCGGAGGTATCCGGCTGCTCCCTAGCCCGGCACCTCCACGCCCTGAAAGCAATTCGCATTCGACGGCGACCCCTCTCGTGCCGACTCTCACCCTGCTGGGCATCTCCCGCATCTGATACCGACGGACTCTTCCGCGACCTCGTCACCTCCCATCCGTCCGTCATTGCCTCCCGCGCGCCTGCCCGGGACGTCCGTCCGTATCAGGAGCGCCCTATGGGCATGGACAACTACTGGTTCAACGCCATCTTCTCCGTCACCCCCACGATCCTCGTGGGCGGCATCTTCGTCATCATCATCCGGTCGATCATCAAGGCCGACACGCACGAACGAAAGGCGCGGGCGAAGATCGAGGCCGAAGAACGGAAAAAGCTCGCGGTCCGCCTCGCCGCTGAGAACCCCGAGAAGCGACCCTCATGACCAGCAACGCCATCCGGCGTGTACTCGCCGTATTCGCCCCCGCGGCCCTTCTCGTGGCCACCCTGGTCGTCGGAGTGAGCTTGGCCGTGCTCGCGTGGCTGCAGCAGCCCGCCCTCTTGATCGATGCCGGCCCTGTCGTCGACATCGGTCTGCCCATCGCGAAAAGCCTGGTCAACATCGCCTCCGCGCTGACCATCGGAGCACTGGTGCTTGCCGTATTCGCGCTCCCTGCCCGGAAAGCCGGCTACGACACCGCGATGGACATCGTCGCCGGAGGTGCCTGCGCCTGGGCCGTGCTCTCGTTCGGCACGGCGATACTGGCGTACTTCTCCCTCGCCGGCCCCGTCCCGTTCGACATCTTTCCCGCCAGCTTCGGCCAGTTCCTCACCGAGGTCAGCCTGGGCCAGGGCTGGCTGGCCACCACCATCGCCGCCGCGTTCCTCGCCGTCTTCTGCTTCGCGGTGCGAGCACCAGCCCTCGTCGCGACGGCCCTGGTGGCCGCATTCGCCACCCTCATCCCGATCGCGCTGCAAGGGCACGCCGCCGGCGCCGGCAGCCACTCGGCAGCATCCACGGCGCTCTGGCTTCACGCCGGCGCTGCCGCCACCTGGATCGGTGGACTCATTGTCGCAGCGGTGCTGATGAGTCGCACCGACCAGGCCCCCGCAGCCACTCTCCTTCGCCGCTACTCCTCCATTGCCCTGATCTGCTTCATCGTGGTCGCCGCATCGGGCGCGGTCTCGGCGGCACTGCGATTCGACCAGCCCTCACAACTATGGAGCACGGGATACGGGCAGATCCTCCTGATCAAGATCGCCGTCCTGGCCGGCCTCGGCATAGCCGGAGTAGCGCACCGCCGTATCCTGATCGGCCGTTTCGAGGATTCGGCCGGCGCACGCCGGGTCATCGCCTGGCTGATCGTTTCGGAAACGATCCTGATGGGCATCGCCTCGGGCGCAGCCGTCGTCCTCGCCCGCACCGCACCTCCGGTCGGCGAAGACCTGGCCGTGACACCCTCAGAAATCCTCACCGGTCAAACGCTGCCTGCACCGCTGTCCCTCGGACGCTTCTTCGATAGCTGGACGATCGATCCGATCTGGGCAATCGGCGCAGGGTTCGCGTTCGTCCTCTACCTCGCCGGCGTGCGCCGACTGCGCCGCCGCGGCGACCCCTGGCCGATTCTGCGAACCGTGAGCTGGATCGTCGGCCTCGCCGTGCTCGTCTACGTCACCAACGGCGCTCCGGCCGTGTATGGGACCTACCTGTTCAGCCAACACATGCTCGAGCACATGACCCTCAGCATGATGGTGCCGATCTTCCTTGTCCTGGGTGCACCCGTCACCCTGGCGCTCCGAACGATCCACCCGCGGAAAGACGGCAGCCGGGGCCCTCGGGAATGGATCATGGCCATCACCCGATCGCGGGTCTCCGCGGTGATCACCCACCCGCTCGTGGTCTCCGTGCTGTTCGTCGGCTCGACCCTGGTGTTCTACTACTCGCCGCTGTTCGGCTGGTCATTGGCCGACCCCGTCGGTCACCAGTGGATGATCGCGCACTTCCTGATCGTCGGCTACCTGTTCGCGCTGTCCATGATCGGCACCGACCCGGTGCCCTACCGTCTGCCGTACCCGATGCGACTGGTGACGCTGCTCGTCGTTATGGCATCGCATGCTTTCTTCGGGTTGAGTATCATCACCTCCACCGTGCTGTTCCTCCCGGACTGGTACGGGGTCATCACCCAAGGCTGGGCGGTCGATCCGCTCATCGACCAGCAGGCCGCCGGGGGAGTGGCATGGAGTATCGGCGAAATCCCCACTCTCGTGCTGGCCATCACGATGGTCACTCTGTGGTCGCGTTCCGATGCCCGGGAGACCAAGAGAATCGACCGAGACGCCGACCGCACCGGTGACCGTGACCTCAACGAGTACAACGCGATGCTCCGCGCGATGGGCGAACGGAGATCGCCGGAATGACCGGCGACCCCACGGGCCCGGTTTGGGTGCCGGCTGCACCACCAGACCTCACCCAGTTCCTCGCGCCCAACTTGCAACCAATCCCGCTGATACCCGCCATAGGTCTTGTCCTCCTCGTTGCATACAGCGTCGGCGCGGCACGGCTCTGGTTCACCGGCCAGCGCTGGTCGGTTACTCGCACCATTTGCTTCCTTTCCGGCTGCCTCATCCTCATGGTCACCATGGGCGCCGGCGTCGAAGGCTACGGCTATCGGATGTTCTCGGTGTTCATGTTCCAGCAGCTCACCCTGATGATGGCCGTGCCGCCACTGCTCGTGCTCGGCTCACCAGGAACCCTGCTGCTGAAGGCGGTGCCCCACCGTGGGCTCGGCCTGCTCGTTCAACGTGCCGCCCTGACAGGCCTGCGTTCCCGTGCGGCGCGGCTATCGCTGCACCCGGCCGTCATGATTCCCCTGTTCCTATTCACCTTCTACGGCCTGTACCTCAGCGGCATCGCCGACTCCCTTCTCGGAAGTTGGTCCGGACATATCGGGCTCGAGCTGCTGTTCCTGGCCAGCGGAATCCTGTTCACCATTCCCCTGATCTCCGCCGACCCGCTCCCTGCCCGCCAATCCCATCTCGGACGGCTTCTGGATGTCTTCGCCGAAATGCCTCTGCACGCCTTCTTCGGCGTCATCATCATGCTCGCCACCGTGCCGCTCATCACCTACTTCGCTTCCCCGCCTGCCAGTTGGGGAATCGACCCGCTGCAGGACCAACTCGTAGCCGGCGCCCTCGCCTGGTCGTACGGGGAGCTGCCCACGCTGATCATCGTGCTCGTCCTGCTATCGAGATGGCACCGCGACGATACCCGCCGGGCCCGCGCCGCCGACCGTCGCCACGACACCCATGGCGACGCCGATCTGGATGCCTACAACGATTACCTCCACCGCCTCAACACCCGAGATACGAAAGAAGCACCATGAGGAACACCATCCGTCGCCGCGCACTCGTCGGCACCATCGCCACCCTCGCAGCAGCAGCTGCGCTCTTCGGCGCAGCGCCCGCGGCCAGCGCCCACGACGCTCTCGCATCATCCACCCCCGCCGCCGACGAGGTGGTCGCCACCCCGCTGACCCAGGTGCAACTCACCTTCAACGAAGAACCGCTCGCCGGCTTCGACACGGGCATCGCCATCGCGGTCATCGATCCGGCCGGAACGGACGTCTCAACCGGCGACGTCGCCATCGACGCCACCACGCTCATCAAAGCAGTTTCGCCCACCACGGCAGGCAGCTACCAGGTGCTCTGGCAAACCGTATCGGCCGACGGACACCCCATCTCCGGCCAGTACGCGTTCAGCTACACCGTCGAACCCGCACCCACCGCAACCCCCACCCCCACACAGACCCCCACCGCAACGGCGACCGCTCCGCCGACCGCGACCACCGCAACTCCCACTCCCACCCCCACCCCCACCCCCACCGGGGTACCCAGTGGCGACGCCTATGACGCGTTGTTCCCCATCGCGCTGGTCGGCGGGATCATCATCGTGGTCCTCATTGCCGTGATCGCGGTCGTTGTAGCGACCCGCGCCAAGCGGCGCGCGGACCCCGAGGACAAGACTTCGTGACTGCACGGACTCGCACCCGACACATCCGACCCGGGATGCTCCCCGCCGTCCTTGGCGCAATCGTGCTTCTGGCCAGCATCGGGCTGACCGGCACCGACTTCTACCTCTACGTGCGCTATGCCGTGAGCATCCTGGCGCTTATCGTCGTTGTCATCGCGATCCAGCACCGCCGGTGGTGGTGGGGACTCCCGATGCTTCCTCTCGCGGTGGTCTGGAACCCAGCCTGGCCCTTCAATTTCACGGAAGAGCTCTGGCAAATCCTCGTGCTCGTCGGGTCGGCCGTGTTCATCGCAGCCGGAGTCGCATTCCGCGTGATCGACACCAGTGTGCCGCCCGCCAACCGGCCACGACCGTGAAACTACCGGTCCCGGTTGCGTTCCTTCGAACGCAGCCGTCTGGTCTGCAGGCCGCTGAGCCCGCCGAGCACCAGGAATCCGATCGCGATCGGCACAGCCACCCCCCACCATGTGTTCCCGGTCAGCAGATTCGCGAACAACACGACCAGGCACAACCCGTTCAAGGTCAAAGCGAGATACGCGTACTGAGCCGACGTCCAACGTCGACGATCCGGGGACGGAGAACCAGAAGAAGACACGACGTTCCGTTCAGTGCTGCGGCGGTCAGGCGCCTTCGAGAGTACATGATCTCGTTTACAATCGACGAGACAGAGTCCCAGAACGCCCGGAGGGGAGCATACGCATGCGGTTGACGCCACGCGCACAGCCCCGACTGCTCCGTGTCGCATTCCTGGCTCTGTTGATCTGCGTGGCTGCTGCCACGACGACCGTGCTGCACGCCGCGTCATCGAATCACGACGCTGACGCTGCCGCTGCGGTTTTCGTTCTTGACTCGACCGCCTCCGCGCACGCACCGGACGCTGACGGCGGCGGCTTGGCCGAATGCATCGGTGCCGCCATGATCTGCATCGCCGCCATTGGCTCGATCGTGCTCGTCACCCATCAAGCACGTCGCGCATCCGGTGCCCTCGGCCAACCCTCGCTGGCGAACGCTCCGCCGGCGCGAACCGTACTGCGTCTCCCTCCGCTCTCCGTTCTGCAGTCAGCGGGCCTCCTCCGCATTTAAATTCCGCCTTCCATGCCCCGGACGCGTTATCGCGCCCCCCACCCCGCATCGGAAAGCAGAACCATGAATCCCTCCCCCTCGAGGGCCAGTCGCCGCGCACCCCGGCGCCCAGCCCGCACACCGATCTCGATCGTCCTGACGGCACTCGTCACCCTGGGGCTGGTCTCAACGCCCTACGCGGCGGCCGCAGAGGAGTATCCCACCTGGGCAGAGGTGGAGGCGGCTCGCGCTGACGAAAGCACCAAACAGGCCCAGATCGGGGAGCTCACCGCACTCATCAGCCAGATCGAATCGGATCTCGCTGCCGCTCAGCAGCAGGCGACGACTCTCACCGACGAGTGGGACGTCGCACAGGATGCGCGGGATCGCGCGGGCGAACGCGCCCGTGATCTCGAGACCCAAGCGACGGATGCGCAGCAGGCCGCCGACGCCGCACGACTGACCGTCGGACGACTTGTCAGCTCCATGGCGCGGACTGGTGGAAGCGACCAGCTCAGCGCGCAGCTGCTGCTATCAGGGTCGGACAGTGCCAACTTCCTCAACCTGTTGGCGACCGCATCACGGCTCTCCGAGAACATCGATCAGCTCTACCGACAGGCCGAGAATTCCAGCAACACGGCGCGGTCACTGACCGACCAGGCGATGGTGGCGAAAATCGAACGCGAACGTCTGGCGGTGGAAGCCGAGACGGCGATGCAGGCAGCCATCGCTGCGTCTCAGGCTGTCGAGGAGCAGCTCGGGCTTCAATTGGCGAACTCCGAAACGCTCAGGGCGCAACTCGCCGTGCTCTCCGAAAACCGTCAAGCGACCGAGGCTGACTACGCCCGCGGTGAGGAAGTCCGACGAGCAGCGGCCGCGGCTGCTGCCGCCGCTGCCGCCGCCGCAGCTGGGGAAGGGGGCTCCTCACAGTTGGATGCGGGACAGCTCTCCGATCAGGGCTGGGCGCGTCCGGTCGGTGGCAGCATTTCTGATGGGTTCGGCCCCCGAGTCGCTCCCACAGCGGGAGCAAGCACCTTCCACCGAGGCGTCGATCTCGGTGCCGGCTGCGGCACCCCCGTTTACGCCGCATCCGCGGGCACCGTGAATTACGCGGGATGGTTCGGTGGGCTCGGCAACTGGGTTCAGATCAGCCACGGAGCAGGGGTGCAAACCAGCTATGCCCACAACAGCCAGCTAGTCGTCAGCCCCGGGGAGACGGTGGCCGCAGGGCAGCTGATATCACTCGCCGGGACAACGGGTGTTTCGACCGGCTGCCATTTGCACTATGAGGTCACCGTCGACGGCACTCGCATCGATCCCGAATCATTCATGGCCGCGCGCGGGGCCGCGCTCGGATGACATCGTCAACGCGATCGGACGCTTCCGACACCGACCCGCGCCGCCCAGCCGACCATGTCGACGCGGAGCTGCCCCGCACTTCCTCGAGCGTCACCTGGGTCCGATGGGCATGGCGTCAACTCACGAGCATGCGCACCGCGCTGTTTCTGCTCCTCCTGCTAGCACTCGCCTCAATCCCCGGATCGTTGCTGCCTCAGCGCAGCTCCGACCCCAACGGGGTCGTCCAGTACATCGACAGAAACCCCGGCATCGCCCCACTGCTGGAAGCGGTGCAAGCGTTCGACTCCTATGGTTCGTTCTGGTACTCGAGCATCTACATCCTGCTGTTCATCTCACTGATCGGATGCGTCGTCCCCCGAGCCAA
Source organism: Herbiconiux dendrobii (assembly GCF_052048175.1). Lineage (NCBI taxonomy): Bacteria > Bacillati > Actinomycetota > Actinomycetes > Micrococcales > Microbacteriaceae > Herbiconiux > Herbiconiux dendrobii. The sequence continues at coordinate 61,292 of NZ_JBLZQV010000010.1, forward strand.
GCACCACTGGGATGCGTTGCGCGCTCAGCCGCCCCGAACGCCGGCGCGGCTGAGCAGACTGCCGGTCCACCAGATCGACACCTACCGGCAGCCCGTCGATAACGAGGCTGTTCTTCTGAAGGCCGAACGGATCCTCAAAGCTGCACGGTACCGGGTGACCCGCTACACCACCGGAACCACCACCTCACTGTCGGCCGAGCGCGGCTATCTCCGAGAAACCGGCAACCTCGTCTTCCACCTCTCGCTCGTGGGTCTGCTCGTCGCGGTCGCCATCGGCGGACTCTTCGGCTATGCGGGACAACGGGTGGTTGTAGAGGGGGAGGGATTCGCCAACGTACAGAGCTCTTACGACACCTTCAACCCCGGGCGCTTGTTCACACCAGAAGTGCTCAGCCCCTACCGGATCACCCTCGACAATTTCGACGTCGTCTACGAGGAGAGCGATCAGGGTGCGCTGGGGCAACCCCTGGACTACACCGCCTCAGTGTCGATCACGGAGCCCGGCAACGACTCGGTGCGCTCCGACGTCATCAAGGTCAATCGACCCCTGGAGCTTGCCGGCGCCGACATCTTCCTCCTCGGAAACGGGTATGCACCACGCATCACCATCCGGAACCCGGCCGGAGACGCCGTGTTCTCCGGCGCGGTCCCGTTCCTCCCGCAAGATTCCAACCTGACCTCCCTCGGCGTCATCAAAGTGCCCGACGGGCTCAGCGAGCAGATCGGCATGCTGTCGTTCTTCTACCCGACCGAGGAGACCGCCGCTTCAGGAGCCAAATTCTCGTCCTACCCCGACCTCATCTATCCCACGATGACCCTCAACGTCTTCCAAGGAGATCTCGGACTAGACGGCGGCGTACCGACCTCCGTGTATTCGCTCGACACCAGCACGCTCACCCAACTCACCGGCGGTGACACCGGGACGGATTCCCTCCAGCTCCGGCCCGGTGACACAGCGCAGCTTCCCAACGGCCTCGGCAGCATCACGCTGGATGAGATCAGCCGATTCGCTTCCTTCGATCTCAGCTACGACCCGGCGCAAGATGTTGTGTTGGTGTTCTCGATCCTGGCCACGGCAGGCCTGCTCACGTCACTGTTCGTTGCGCGTCGCCGGTTGTGGGTCAAGGTGGCACCTCAGCGCGACGGCAGCGTCGCCATCGAATACGCCGGTCTAGCCCGCGGAGACGACCCGCGGCTAAAGGACGCGGTTGCGGCATTCCGAGACAAGCACCGCGCGTCGCTCACGCTTCCGGGAGACGACGGCGAGAGCGCATCGTGACCACGAGAAGCCACACGATGACGCCCCCCACAGCAAACACGTCGGCGAGGTTGAAGATCGCGAACCAGGACACCGACAAATAATCGACGACCTCGCCCGTGAGAGGAGCATCGGACGGCGCCCGGAACACCCGGTCGATCACGTTCCCCAGACCCCCCGCGAGCACCACCGACAGGAGAACAGCATCCGTCACCTCACCGCGCCACACCTTGACGATTACCCATCCGGTCAGCACCGCGAGCATTCCAATGAGCACAACAGCCACAATCGGACCGAGCCCAGCACCCATACCGAATGCGACTCCCGGGTTGAACACCAACCTCAGATCAAACGTCGGGAGCACTTCAATAACGCGACCATGCGCCAGATCGGTGAGCGCCCACTGCTTCACCAGCTGATCGATGATCACCACAACAGTCAGCACTACCACTACGGAAACGGCGCCGACAAGGCGACGGCGGGCAAGGTCGGCACGTACGTCAGTCACCCGACGACTATACAGAAAATCCTGAACTATCTGTCCTACTCTGTGCTCATGACCACCAAGTGGAACGCGCCGGCACTGGCCGCGCGCCTTCGGCTGCTCCGCGTGCTCAACGCCGCCCCCACCGACAGCACCGTTGCGTCAACCAAACTCCGCCTGGTCACGATCGCAGATCAGGTCGGTCAGGGCGCGCTCTCTCCCGAACAAGCAGAACGGCTGCTGATCGGTCTGAGCGACCACCTCGAACGGCGGGGGAGTCACAAATGACGCAGTATCGCGAACGACTCCACCCGGCGCCGTCGATGTTCATATACATCGGCCTCGTCATTCCCGCCAGCATCCTCGTCTTCCTGCCGATCACCGCGGTGCCCGGACTTCTGGTCGGCATTGCCGTCGGAGTAGTCCTCTATTCCGGAGTCATCGCACTCTTCATCGCAACAGCGCCGGTCATCGAAATCACGGCTGACACCCTGCGCGTCGGCCGCGCAACGATCCCGCGCGCCTTCCTCGGAGAAATCCGCGGCTACGACGGCGACGCCGCCACCCGGCAACGAGGCCCCGCGCTCGACGCGCGAGCCTGGCTGTGCATCCGCGGATGGGTCAAGCCCGTCGTGAAGATCGCCATCACCGACCCCAGCGACCCCGTGCCCTATTGGCTGGTCTCGACCCGGCACCCCGACACGATCATCCACGCCCTCGGCGACAGCACGCCGGCAGGTCAACCCCGCACACCGAACGCCCCCATCCGACAAGGAGAAGAAGAATGAAGTGCCCCGTCGACTACACAACGCTGATGATGTCGAACCGCGAAGGAATCGAGATCGACTACTGCCCCCAGTGCCGAGGAGTCTGGCTTGACCGCGGAGAGCTCGACAAGATCGTCGAACGATCCGCCCCCGCTGCTGCCCCGCAATCGAGAGGCGGCTACGAACGAGACGGTCACGGCAGCGACCACGACCGGAACCGCTCGAGCGGACACGGCTACGACAACGGCTCGCACGGCAACCAGAAGAAGCGCGGCCGCGAATCCTGGCTGGGAGACCTCTTCGGATGACCAGCACACTCAGACGCTCCCAACCCGTCCGCCTCATTCTCGGAGCGAGTGCCGCCCTCATTACCGTTGTGGTGCTCACCAGCTGCTCGACGGTCGGCGATTTCGTCGCGCGGGAAGCATCGGACACCGCCTGCGCTGCCATTACACCGGTCATCGACCAGGTCACCGCTGACGTTCGGACCGCCGTCTCCGAGATCCCCGTCGACCCCGCAGCTGCTATCGACTCACTCCAGGCTGCAGGAGTGCTGCTTGGCACGTTGCCTGGCCAGTCCGACGCGGTCGACACGGCCCGAACCGCACTCGACGCCCTCATCACGGAAGCGCAAGCGGTGCAGCTCGGCCAGCGCCTCGACCAGAACAAGGTCGACGAACTCGGCAACCAGCTCACCGAAGCTCTTAGGGCTGCGATCGGAGTGTGCTGACCGACTCCGCGCGGACACGCACAGCCGGCGGCCAGGTCTCGTTGGCGCAACTCACCGCGCGGGGCGCCGCGCCAACGCGGCCGCCAGGCGGAGGGCCGCGCTAGTTCGTGATGCCATTCATCGGCCTGGCAATTCTGGCGATAGGAGCGGTTGTCGTGGCCCAAACGTCTGCGCTGACGCATGACCAGAAGGGCGCCTGGGTGATCTGCGTCGCACTGTTGCCCCTGGCTGGGTTGCTGGCGTGGATCATCATCTTGGTGACTCACTGACCTTTGACACCCCGATGACACCCGTCGTCCGTTATCGATCTGTTAGTAAATGTTTGGATGTACTCGACATGCGGCGTGGCGTCGCGTACCGTCGAAGAATCCGCTTCGCACCCGAAGCTGGCGGACCCCGGCCCAGCCATCCCATTCGCTTCTAGGCCGGTGCAGGAACCAGGAACGGGAAGGCGACCGGCATCAACGCCGAGCGGGAACCCAAGGACATTCGTGCCCCAAGAACACAACGCCCCACAGCCGCAAACACGACGAGAACTCCGCGAACTCGAACAGCGGCGAACGCGCACCCCGGTCGACCGTGAGACGAGCCTGTCTCGCGCGCCGAAGAAGGCAGGTGCCCCGAGGCGGCGGGCCGGCACCGTCATCGTCATGACGTTCACCGCCGGGCTGGTCGCGACCATGGCGCTGCCCGCGTACGCGTTCGGAGGCGGCGGCAATTTCGGAACCCCACAGCCGAGCCTTGCCATTGCCGGTGATCAAACGCTCGTTGTCCCGGACGCCTCGGCAGCCCTCGCGGTAAGCCGAGACAACTACACCGCCCCCACCCGCGAGGAACTCGAGGCGTCCCGCCAGGCAGCAGCAGCCGCCGTTGCGGCCACCCAAGCGGCGGCCGCCGCGGAAGCAGCCGCAGCCGCCAAGGCAACGGCTTCGACCGCAACCCCGTTCGCCGTGAACCCCCCATCCGGCCCCTACAGTGGCGACGCGATCGTCGCCTATGCCCAACAGTTCGTGGGAGTCGTCCCATACGGCACCGGTGCCACTCCCGACACCAGCTTCAGCTGTGACGGACTAACCCAATACGTGTTCGCGGCCTTCGGCATCTACCTGCCCCGCATGGTCTCGAATCAGGCGGCCATGGGAATCCCTATCGCGCCAGCCGATGCCCGCGCCGGGGATCTCGTGGTCTGGCCCGGAACCCACATCGGAATCTACGACGGGAACGGTCAAAGCATCGACTCGCCCGACTGGGGGCGTTACGTCGAGCATCGCCCATTGTGGGGCAGCTACTACTTCGTGCGAATAGTCGGCTGACCCGACATCCAGACGGCTCCTCGAGCACGAGATCTACGGGGCCGCCTCCTGCTGTCAACCGAGCCTGGATTCAAGCCCTCACCAGCACCGCCGAACGTGACGAGTTGCGTGCAGTTCCCGAAGTCGAGGACATTAACCCGAGCACGGCCACGGAGTAGGCGCGCTGGTAGCGCTCAGCAGCAGGTGCAGCCGTCGGCGCATTCGGCGGTGCAGCAGGTTCCGTCGCAGCAGTCAGACATGGTGTCTCCTTGGTCAGTGGTGCTCGTGGTGGTCATGGTTGTGGTGCTCGTCGTCGTTATCGTCGTCGAGCAGCATGCCGACGGAGGTGGCGCACGCGTCGCCCTTCCAGGCTTCGATGCCTTCGCGGACGGCGAAGACGACGATGACGAGGGCGGCGATCGGGTCGGCCCACCACCAGCCGAACAGGCTGTTGAGCAGCAGGCCGATCAGCACGGCCGCGGACAGGTACGCGCAGATTAGGGTCTGCTTCGAGTCGGCTACGGCGGTGGCCGAGCCCAGCTCACGGCCGTTGCGGCGTTCCGCGAGGGACAGGAAGGGCATGATGACCACGCTGAGGGCGGTCAGGACGATGCCGACGGTGCTGTGCTCTGCTTCGACGACACCCGTGAGTGCCAGGACTGAATTGGCGCCCACGTAGAGGGCGAGAGCGAAGAACGCCACGGCGATAACGCGGAGTGTGCCCTTCTCCCACCGCTCCGGTTCTTTGCGGGTGAACTGCCAGGCCACGGCGGCCGCGGAGAGCACTTCGATAGTGGAGTCGAGGCCGAACCCGATGAGGGCGCCCGAGGAGGCGGCCGTGCCGGCGGCGATCGCGACGACGGCCTCAATGAGGTTGTACCCGATCGTCACCGCGACGATCAGGCGGATGCGCTTCTGCAGAACCGCCCGGCGCTCGTCGCTGGGGCGCTCGACCGTGGCCGTCACGGGGTGGCCTCGCAGCATCCGGGCACGGTGCAGGATTCGTCGTTACACGGCGCCGAGGTGTCGACGGCCAGGACGACGCCCACCAGGTCGTTGAGCGCTTTCGCGAGGTGTGCGTCCGCGATCTCGTAGCGATTCTGCCGCCCCTCGGGTTCCGCCACGACGATGCCGCAGTCACGCAGACAGGTCAGATGGTTGGAGACGTTCTGACGCGTCAAATCGAGAGCTTCCGCGATCCCAGCCGGATAGGCCGGAGCGTCCAGCAGCATCAATAGGATGCGTGAACGGGTCGGATCGGCCATCGCGCGGCCGAGCCGGTTCATCACATCCAGTCGAGTCGTGATCGTCAGCATGACCCCATTAATACAGCTGGCGCTGTATTAATCAAGACCTCTAATGGCACTCCTGGATGCCGGATCACCGTGCACAGTTGCGATATACCCCTGTAGGGTATATCGTCGATACCCCGAGGGGGTACATTGGACTCTCGCATTGTGATGTCGATGTCTTCCGCAGTCCTATATCAAGGAGAGCAACATGCACGCTACAACGAACGACCTCGGACTGTCTGACGCGAACAGCGGTTGCAGCTGTGGAACTCACCCTCACGTGGGGCAGAGCACTGCGGGGTCGAGCGCTGTTACCGCTGAGTATCTGGTGACCGGCATGACTTGCTCCCACTGCGTGGCGAGCGTGACGGAGGAGATCTCTGCGCTCGAGGGCGTAGAGGGAGTCGACATCGAACTGAATCTGGGTGGCGCGTCTCGGGTCAGCATCTCTAGCGTGGCCGCCGTGGATGGCGCTGCCGTTCGTGCCGCCGTCGAGGAGGCGGGCTACTCCGTGGTGAGCGCAGGCTGATGGGAGCCACTGAGGTGGAACTCGATATCGGGGGGATGACGTGCGCGTCGTGCGCGAATCGGATCGAACGCAAGTTGAACCGTGTTCCCGGGGTGGAGGCCACGGTGAACTACGCAACCGAGAAGGCTCGAATCCGGACGAACGTAGAGCTGTCTCCGGCCCAGCTGATCGCCGTTGTTGAATCCGCTGGTTACACCGCGGCCGTCCCCGCGCCGCCGAACCAGGAGGGCACCGACGCCGGTACCGACGATGAGACGTTCGGCCTTCGGCGTCGGCTGCTGATCTCGGCGGCGCTGGCGCTTCCTGTTGCCGTGCTTTCGATGATCCCGGCACTCCAGTTCACAAACTGGCAATGGCTCGCGCTGACCCTTGCATCGCCCGTGGCGGTGTGGGGGGCGTGGCCTTTCCACCGGGCGGCGTGGGTCAACGCCAGGCGCGGCGCTGCCACGATGGACACCCTGATCAGTGTCGGCGTGCTCGCCGCATTTGGTTGGTCGCTGTATGCCCTGTTCTTTGGCTCGGCAGGTGAGCCGGGGATGCAGATGACGTTCACTCTGTTCGGTGCGCCGCACGGGGAGGAGATCTATCTTGAAGTCGCTGCCGCGGTCACCGTGTTCATCCTGGCCGGGCGTTACTTCGAGGCGCGCGCAAAGCGGGACTCAGGGGCTGCTCTCCGTGCACTCCTGGAACTTGGTGCGAAAGAAGCAGTGCAACTGCGCGACGGGCGTGAAACGAGAGTTCCGGTTGGTGCTCTGGCTCCGGGGGATGTCTTCGTGGTTCGGCCGGGGGAGAAGATCGCTACCGATGGGTTGATCACCGATGGCGCGTCGGCCGTCGACCTCAGCATGCTGACCGGCGAGTCGATCCCGGTCGAGGTGGGTGTTGGTGACCGGGTGGTTGGTGCCAGCGTGAACGTCGGTGGCCGGCTGACCGTCGAGGTGACGCGGACCGGTGCCGACACGGAACTGGCACGTCTTGGCCGCCTCGTCGAAGACGCCCAGACCGGAAAAGCAGACGTCCAGCGCCTAGCCGACCGAGTATCCGGAATCTTCGTCCCCATCGTTATCGGACTGGCAGTCGTCACCTTTGTAGGATGGCTCATTCTCGGCGGGCCTGTCGAGGCGGCCTTCACTGCCGCCGTGGCGACTCTGATCATTGCGTGCCCGTGCGCATTGGGGTTGGCCACCCCAACCGCTCTGCTGGTCGGCACCGGGCGCGGATCGCAGCTCGGTATCCTCATCCGCGGTCCTCAGGTGCTCGAGCAGACCCGTCGAATCGACACCATCGTCCTGGATAAGACCGGCACGGTCACCACCGGGCACATGGCACTCCTGGACGTGATCGCCGAACCGGGGGAGAGCGTTGCTGAGATCCGGGCTATCGCGGCAGCGGCCGAGAGCGGGTCAGAACACCCCATCGCTCACGCCATCACCACCGCCTCAGCCCAGCATCCCGCCGCGGAATCGTTCCAATCACATAGTGGGCACGGCGTCCAGGCGGTCGTCGACGGCCACCTGGTGGTCGCCGGCAAACCCAGCTGGTTGGCAGCCGAATGGGGCATCAACCTCAACCCCACCCTGGCCCAGGCTCACGACGTGGCCGAGCTGGAGGGAAAGACCGCGATCGCGATCGGCTGGGACGGGGCCGCCCGGGGCATCCTGGTCGTCGGTGACACCATCAAGCCCGGCAGCGCCGCAGCGATCAGCGACTTCCGCAAACTCGGTCTGACCCCCGTGCTCCTCACCGGCGACAACGCCGGCGCTGCACGTCTCGTCGGTGAAGCCGCCGGGATCAGCGACGTCCGGTCAGATGTCACCCCGCAAGGGAAACTCGAAACCATCCGCGAGCTCCAAGCTCAGGGACACACTGTGGCGATGGTCGGTGACGGGGTCAACGACGCCGCCGCCCTCGCGGCGGCGGACCTCGGTATCGCTATGGGAGCGGGGACGGACGCGGCGATCGAAGCGGCGGACATCACGGTGATGCGCGACGATCTAGGAGCTGCAGCCGATGCTCTGCGTCTCGCCCGGCGCACGTTCGGGATCATCAAAGGCAACCTCTTCTGGGCGTTCGCCTACAACGTCGCGGCGATCCCGGTCGCGATGCTGGGCCTTCTGAACCCTCTGGTCGCGGGAGCGGCAATGGCGTTCTCCTCCGTTTTCGTCGTGTCGAACAGTCTGAGACTGCGCGGATTTACGCCCCGGAACTCCACAGCGAGATCGCGGTAGTGGGGGATACGGTGGATGCGACAGGAGGTGGGGACGAGTGAATCTGATGAGCATTCGTGCCACCTTGCTGCGCCCCGCCTCCTTGCAGAAGACATTGCTGCTGATCAGTGTGATCATCGCCGTGGTCGCCGGGCTACTGGCCATGCACACGATGGCGGCCACGACTGGCCATAGCGAACCGGCAACCGCCGCGATGACCATGACCAGCGACGAGCACACCAACGCCACGTCGTCCGCCCCGGTTGGCGACAATTGCGTCCAGGAGTGCACACCCGAGCACGACATGACGGCCATGATCTGTGTGCTGGCTCTCCTCGTCGGAGGACTCTTCCTGGTCATCGCCCTGCTCCGGGCCGGGGGGCTTGCTAGTGTCGCGGTGCGCCTTCAACCATTGATCCGAGCGCTGCGGGCGACCGGCTCGTTCCCTTTCCGAGATCCGCCCGACCTATCGAAGTTGTCCATCAGTCGAACCTGATTCACCGCGACGCCGCCGGCGTTATCGGACGGTACTCCGCGCCCTGAATCACCCCATATTTCGAACTGATTGGACTTACACTCATGCCACGCATGCGCAACACCCTCATGATCGCCGGCGCCCTCGCCGCCACACTCACGCTCGCCGGATGTGCCGGCTCCGGGTCGATGCCCGGAATGGACCACGGTGGAAGCGGCTCCGCCACCTCCGCCCCGTCCGCAGAGGCCGGCACGTTCAACGACCAAGACGTCACGTTTGCTCAGATGATGACTGCCCACCACGAGCAGGCGATCGAGATGGCCGACATGCTCTTGGCCAAGACGGGCGTCGAGGAGAACATCACCCAGCTCGCGGAAAAGATCAAGGCCGCCCAGCAGCCGGAGATCGACACGATGACCGACTGGCTGGCCTCGTGGGGAGCATCCACCGACAGCATGTCGGGGATGGACCACGGCAGCGACGGCATGATGAGCGCGGACGACATGACCGCCCTCGAGCAAGCCAGCGGGGCAGACGCCGGAAAGCTGTTCCTGGAACAGATGATCCAGCACCACCAAGGCGCCATCGAGATGGCGCAGACCGAAGTTGACTTGGGCGAGAACGCCGACGCGGTTGCTCTGGCGGAGAAGATCGTGACCGACCAAACCGCCGAGATCACCGAGATGCAGTCCATGATCGACGCGCTCTAACAACGAGATTCTGGGTCGCCGCGCCACTCATTGCGTCGACGCGGCGACCCAGCACCACAGCCCCAGGGCGAGAGCGCAGTTGGTTCTTCGTGACCAAACCGTTACCCTAGGGCGGTATGCCTAAGACCGGCCGATTCCGGAAGGACGACGTGATGACAGGAAACTTGCCTCGCGTAGCTTCGCTCCGCCTACCGTTCTGGGCGCGGCTCACGATCGTCGTGTTCGCTATCGCAGCGGCATGCCTGGGACTCGTCACACTGCATTCGACGACCAGCCACGCTCAGGTGGCCAGCCACTCCCATGAGGGAGCCACTGGAATCCATCAGCATGCAGCTACCATGACGAGCGAGACGGGCGCCAGCACTGACACCGGCGGGCTGAACGGTGCATCAGGACTCTTGGCAGGCTGCGAGGGCTGTGCACTAGGAACCGTGACCGCGACAACCGGTACTCTGCTTCTGCTACTTTCGGCCATTTTCATGCTCGCGCAGACCCCGGGGATATTTGCTCGCCTCATCGATCGCGGACGGTCGGTGGTACTCACGGCCGCCGGACTCCCGCGGAGCGTCATCACCCCACCCCCCCTCGTCCTAGGTATCAGTAGGACGTAGAATTCCGGCCACCAATCTTGGCCTCGCACCCTCGACCGCTTCGGTGAGGGCTTTGGCGTGCATGCGCATTCATTTTCGCGCGCCGCATCCACTTTCTTTCACGTTCTCTAACGAAATGTGCCATTGACTAACCCGACCCCCTCCTCGCCTTACCCGAGCCGCCGCTCTCTGCGCACGCCCCCGCGGCAAGCCGAAGCACCTTACCCTCGCCGACGAGACCTACGCGAATCATCCAACCCTGACGTGCAGATCCGCCGCCGCGACCTCCGGAAGCCATCGGGACCGGAGCAGGATTCTGGAAACGACCGCCAGGAGGTTGTCGCCGTACCGATTGCACGAGCCCAGACTGCCCCTCTGATAGCCGTGCCCTTACCGGCACCTGCGCTTCCCAGCCGTCGTTCCGCGTATCAAGCCGAAACGCTGCCACCCCACACGAGGCGGCAGCCGCCACTCCGGCGGGCAGCCGTAGCGGTGCGCCGTGCTCAGGCAACCATCGCGATGGCCTTCGTTGGTTTGCTTGCCCTCACCGTCGCGATTCCCGCCGCGGCCGCTCCCGGAGCGGACGGGCAACTGCCCGCATCTGCCGGGCAAACAACTCAGACCTTGGTTGCCGGGGGCGCCGCAGCAGTTGTGCAGCGTGACGGGTACTCGGTGACCGAAGCGCCACCGCCGCCACCCCCCGTGGTGGTGCCGGCGGCGTCCAGCGCGTTCGCTCGCACGGCGAACACCTTCACCAACAACCCACTGTCGCCCATCCAGTGGCCTTTCACCACAGGCGTGCCGATCAGCGATGGGTTCGGGCCGCGTACGGCACCCTGTGATGGCTGCTCCAGCTACCACAAAGGCATAGACATGAATCCGGGTCAAGGGACCCCGATCCAGGTCGTCGCCGACGGTGTGGTCACCGTCGCTCAAGCCACTGACAACGGCGGACTGGGTGTCTATGCGGAGATCGAGCATGTCATTGATGGGCAACGCATCACCAGTGTCTACGGGCACATGCTCGAAGGCTCCCTCCAACTCACTGAGGGGCAAGTCGTCACCGTAGGCCAGCAGGTCGGAAACGTCGGCAACACCGGAACCAGCACCGGAGCTCACCTGCACTTCGAGATCCACCAAGATGGGACACCCATCGACCCGTATCCGTGGATGACAGCCCACGTCCTGCCATGACTCGCGCCCGCCACAAAGTCAATTCCCTCCTGGGCGCTCTTGCGGTCGCGATCGCAGTCATCGTCAGTGGTGCCGCCAGCGCGGCGGCTGCAGCGGAGTACCCAAGCTGGGAGGATGTGCTCGCCGCGCAGGCGAACGAGTCGATTAAGCAAAACGAGATTGCAAACATCCAGTCGTTGATCTCAGGACTCACCGCCGACGTCATCGCCGCGCAAGAGCGCTCGATTCAGCTCGGCACGGAATACCAGATCGCCCAGGACAATTTCGATACCGCGCTGTTCCGGGCTGAGCAGCTGCGATCTCAGGCAGATGCCGCGCAAGCCGTGGCGAATACGTCGTCACGGCAGGCTGGCCAGTTCGCCGCGCTCCTGGCCCGATCCGGAGACAGCGGTCTCTCCATGGCGCTTCTGCTCAGCAAATCCAGTGACGCCGACAATCTGCTCTACCAGCTCGGCACGATGAGCAAAATCACCGAATCATCGTCACAGGTATACCGGCAGGCTACCCGGGACAAGAACACCGCTGCTTCGCTCGCCGATCAGGCCACGGTCGCCGCGGCCATACGGGAGTCACTCGCGCAGGAAGCCACCCTTCTCCGGGACGAGGCCATCGCTGCACAGCAGGCAGTGGAAGACGCTCTCTCCGCGCAACAGGCCTACCAAGCTGACCTCGAGGCGCAGCTAGCGGTCCTAACCGAGAACAGGGCGGCGACCGAGGTGGACTACAACGCGGGTGTCGCCGCCCGCGCCGCCGCCGAAGCGGCCGCCTCAGCTGCCCGATCGGCAGCCGCAGCCGAAGCCGCTGCAGCAGCAGCGACGGCCGGACAGCCCGTGGCAACCGCATCAGGGTGGTTCAGCCCCTTCCCCGGGGCATTCTCCACCGACGAGTATGGAATGCGGGTGAACCCGGTCGACGGCGGCTACCGCCTTCACGCAGGACTGGACCTCGCCTACAACGGCGGAACCTGCGGTGCGCCCGTCTACGCGGCGGCCGCTGGCCAAGTCACGTTCGCGGGCCCCAACGGCGGGCTTGGCAATAATGTCCAGATCGGGCACGGCGGCGGAGTGACCACCAGCTATGCCCACAACACCACGGTGATCGTCGGCCGAGGAGAAGCCGTCGTTGCCGGGCAAGTCGTGGCGTATGCCGGCACTACCGGAAACTCGACCGGCTGCCATCTGCATTTCGAAACCCGCGTGAGCGGCGACCCCCAAGATCCCCGCGCATTCATGGCCGCCCGCGGAGTTGCATTCGGATGAGACACCGAGTCAAGGCAATTGTCACCGGGGCAGTTCTCGCTGCCGCGATCTTCCTGACAACCCTTCCCGTGCAGCTCGCCGAAGCGCACGTGCCGACGCTGGCCACTAACACAACGTGGACTCAAGTCGTGCAACTGCATGACGAACCTCGGGACCTCAATATCGCCCCCTCATCGGCGTCCCAAGATCGCGGTGGCCCTGCGGACGACGTCGCTTGGCTCGCCGTCATAGTGATCGCCTTGCCCATTCTCGCCGTGCTCATCTCAACCCTTCGCACCCAGCGGCCCACCCGACGACCAGGACGGACCTATTGAAGCTTCACGCCCGCACGCTCATCCCATTTATGGCGGCAGCTCTGACCGCCAGCCTGCTGACGGCCTGCACATCGGCAAGCCCGACAGGCACTGCCCCGGCCGCCGAATTCGAGCACACACACGGACTCGGCCACGACTCGGCAACCGGAATCGTGTTCGCAGCCACCCACAACGGCGTCTGGGAGCTACCAACCGACCAGCTTCCCTCCTCCTTTGGAACAGGAAGCCTCAAAAGCACTCCCGGCGATATTCCGGTGCTCATCGCCGACCGCAGGCAAGACACCATGGGGTTCCTCGTAACCGACAGCGGCATGCTCCTCGGGTCCGGGCACCCTGATCCGGCCGATGCATCCGCACCCGCCAACCTCGGCCTGATTGCAAGCAACAATGCCGCCCAAGACTGGACTCCAGTGTCGCTGTCGGGCGAGACGGACTTCCACGATCTCGCGGCCGCGACCACGGCCAACGGGGCGATACGCATCTACGGGTACGACGCCACCCAGGGAACCATCCTCATCAGCGACGACAGCGGTGCTACGTGGGCCGGCGGCGCCGCTCTGGATCTCCGCGATTTGGCCGCTGATGCAAGCAACCCTGATCGTGTCTACGCCACCACTGCCTCCGGGCTGCAAGTCAGCGACGATGCCGCGCGCACGTTCACGCCGGTGGCTGACGCTCCCGCTCTGTACTTGATTGATGCGGCGGATAACGGGTATGTCGGTATCGACACCAAGGGCTCCATTTGGCACACCGGGCAGGATGGTGGCTGGGTTCAGGGCGCAGTCATCAGTGGAGAATCACAAGCCCTCAGCTTCGTCGGCGGTACCGAACCCTGGCTGCTCGTAGCCGATGGTCGGGGTATTCGCGCGACGCCCGATTACGGGGCTTCATGGGTTCCTCTCATTCAGCAAGAAGGGCAGCAGTGATAAAAGTAAAGCCCCGCCACCTTCTTCTAGCAGCGGTGACAGCCCTTCTCTCTATCACGCTGGCCGGATGTGCCGCAGACCCTCTCGCGGCGCAGTATCTGGCGGGAAGCGGAAAGAACTACATCGCTGGAGACGGCAGCATCACAGAAATCGCTGAGGAAAATCGGGGAGACCCGGTGCACTTTCAGGCTGAAACGGAGAATGGAGAAGCAGTCTCTTCAGACGAGATGATTGGTAAGATCCTCGTGCTGAACTTCTGGTACGCAGGATGCGCTCCCTGCCGCGCTGAGGCGCCTGAGCTTCAAGCGGCGTGGGAAAAGTTTCAGTCCGAGCCAGTGACGTTCCTGGGCGTGAATGTCCGAGACCAGTCGGGCACGGCCTTGTCTTTCGCACAAACCTACGGGATAACGTATGACTCCGTCATTGACGCCAACGACGGCAAAATGCAACTCGCATTCAGCGGAACCGTCGCAGCGAACGCGGTCCCCACGACACTCATCATTGATAAGCAAGGTCGAGTAGCCAGCCGCATCCTGGGACGGATTCCAGACCAGAGCGTGCTTGATGCACTAATCAGTACTGCGCTTGATGAGCAAGGCCCACCTGCACCAGACCCCGTCTCCAGCAATGGGTGAGTGGTTCGCCAGCACGGTCCTGACGGGGCAGCTTCTGGTCGCAGTTCCTGTGGCTCTTATCGCGGGATTGGTGTCATTCGTGTCGCCCTGCGTGCTGCCTCTCGTGCCCGCATACGTCGGTTATGTCGGCGGGATGTCATCGGCCGAAGGGTCAGTAACTCGAAGTCGTGTCACTGCCGGAGTCGCACTTTTCGTCTTGGGTTTCGCGGTCGTCTTCGTCGCCTACGGCGCCGCTTTCGGGGCGGCCGGAGCCTGGCTGGTGCGATGGCAAGGAACCATCAGTCAGATTCTCGGGGTGCTCGTTGTCGTCATGGGAATAGCCTTTCTAGGCGGCATCCGCCCCCTGCAGCGGACCCTCAAGCTCAATACGCGGCCACTCACCGGGCTCGCCGGAGCGCCACTCATGGGCGTCGTGTTCGGCGTCGGCTGGACTCCCTGCATGGGCCCCACGCTGGCAGCCATCTCTCTTCTCAGCCTCGACGCGGCGTCGCCTTGGCGGGGCGCCCTGCTCGGATTTGCATACTGCTTGGGCCTTGGCGTTCCGTTCCTGCTCGTAGCGTTCGGGTTCGGAAAGATGACGAGAACCATGGCGTTTCTTCGCAGCCGTATCCGCACCATCAACATGATTGGGGGCGTACTGCTCATCATCCTCGGGATACTCATGGTCACTGGCGTTTGGACGTCGCTGATCTACGGACTCCAGGGGCTAATCAGCAGCACCACCTTGCCCATATGACTGCCGGCCTCCCCAACGACTCGAGCCGGCCTGGTGCCATCAGAGTCCTTGCCACGCAATCGGGCACGCCACGGGAGCACTACACCGCTTCTCATAGGCAAAATTCATACCCAGCCAGGGTATCCTGTGACCAACCTTGGGCCGCCCCGAGCTCTCACGCTGTAGGCAGTTCGACGACAAGACTATTCAGGAGGAAATGCCAGATGCATGCCCCAAGGCGCATCGATTCGGCCCTACCTCTCAGGACGCTCTGCTTGCTGGCCGTCCCTCTCGGTCTTCTGATTCTCATAATCGCGATACTTTTACCGCACGGCTTCGCTGCGGCTACGCCAAGTCAGCCCGGAACCAATCAGACCATCGCCACTGCAACCACCGATGTCTCAGTCATAACGGACGTTGCCGGCGACCTCGGTCACGATTGGTGCGAACGATCGTGCGCACCGATCTGCGCTGCAGACGACTCATGCGCTTCAGTTTCGTTCGACGCGGCAGCAATCGGCCGGCAGGCACCCATTGAGCTCTCTGATTGGTTGAGCTCCCGTGAAATTGCGTCCACATTGCCCGCGCTAGCGCGAAACACCCAGCCGCCATCTCTGGTGGCCCTTTCCGTCTTCCGTATCTAGGCCGGGACAGACACTAGGTCGCGTTCACCCACGGACGCGCCCTCACACTGACGAAACATTGCCTATAAGGCACGGCAACAGGGCAGGTGCTCGTTGTCTTCATCTTGCCTTGCATTCGCCTGTAGCTAGTTTCTCCCGCGCTGCTTCGCCCCGTCTGGGTCCAGTCGGCGACGGTCAGCTGAAGCAGGTCATCGGGAACTTCGACACTCAAAACCCAGGGCGCGCAGAACATTCGCCCAAATGGAGAACAGTCATGGTCAGTCTGGACCTCATCTCAATCGTCAACGTCTACTCGGCGATGGCCGTCTACGCCCTGGCATTCGTGCTGTATGCCGTGGCGTTCACCAGACGGTCTCGCTTGAAAACCCCAGCCGAAAATTCTCTTCCCGAGAAGGCGCATGCGGCCGACGGTGGCCGGATCGTCGCGACAGCGGTTCGAACCAAAATCTCCCCGACGCGGCCGTCTCGACCATCGAAGACCGCACGTCTCGCGACGTCGCTGACGGTCTTGGCTGTCCTGCTGCACCTCGTCGCGACAGTCTTGCGAGGAGTTGAGGCAAACCGGCTGCCCTGGGCCAACATGTATGAGTTCTCCTTAACCGGCACACTTATCATCGCGCTGGTCTACCTACTGACTCTCATTCGCATCGACATTCGCTTTGTTGGCGTTTTCCTCCTTGGACTGATCCTCGTTCTCTTGGGCATCGCCACTGTCAACTACTACGTTCCGGCCGCACCCCTTCCCCCAGCGCTCCAGTCCTACTGGCTTGTTATCCACGTCCTCGTCGCAATGACGGCAACAGGATACTTTGCGCTCGGGTTTCTTCTCACCATCGGACAGCTGCTCGCCCCCACTGCGACCGGCCCGGCATCTCGGTGGCAAAAGCTCGTGAGAGGACTGCCATCCCGAGACCGGCTCGAACAATTGGCATACCGGATGAACATCGTTGGATTCCTTCTATGGACGTTCACGCTGATCGCCGGCGCGATCTGGGCGGAACGTGCATGGGGTCGCTACTGGGGCTGGGACACCAAGGAGGTCTGGACGTTCATCATTTGGGTGGTCTACGCCGGATACATCCACGCGCGAGCGACCCGGGGCTGGCGGGGCCACCGGTCGGCCTGGCTTTCGGTCATCGGCTTCATAGCCGTGATGTTCAACTTTGGCATCGTCAACGTCTTCTTCACCGGGCTGCACTCCTACTCCGGACTGTGACCACCCAACCAACGAAAGGACACCACCATGACACCGAAAGCTTCCGAAAACAGCCCCCTCAGTCGTGAAGAAGCGGCGCGGCGCAACTACCTGCGCCGACGGCGTTTCAAGATTATCGGCCTCACAATCGTGGGGGCTGGTGCACTCGTCGTCGTCGTTCACTGGCTTACTCACATCGAAGCCTTCGGGCCCACGCAGCCGCCCCTCTTCCTAGACCTGGTCGCGGGATACCCGATGGGAGTTGTGCTCTTGCTCGCGGGAGGGCTCGTCGCAGGCCGAAAGTAGACAGAACGAATTGCTGCAGCTCTGCAATTTTCACTACTACGCACCGGGAAGGATGCTCGTGGGGCAACGTGACATCGGAGAGCCTCGGCGACCCATGAGACCTTCCAGGGAGCAGATGTGGCAGCCGGACGACTACTTCCTTCCGCACATCCAAGGTCTGCGTGCCATCGCCGTTCTCCTCGTCGTGGTCTACCATTTCTGGCCCGGACGCCTCACCGGCGGTTACCTCGGTGTCGACGTCTTCTTCGTGATCTCCGGCTTCCTGATCACCCAGCAGCTCACCCGCCAGCTCGAGCGCACGGACCGCATCGCCCTGCCGAGCTTCTACGCCAAGCGCGCCCGCCGACTGCTGCCGGCCGCCATCACGGTGCTCATCTTCGCGAGCCTCGCGACGCTGTTCATCATGCCGTTGTCGAGTCTGACCGAGAACGTGCGCGAGATCCTGGCCTCCACCTTTTATGTGGAGAACTGGGCGCTGGCCATCAACTCTGTGGATTACTTGGCCGCGGCCAACGAGGCGAGCCTCGTGCAGCACTACTGGTCGCTGTCGCTCGAGGAGCAGTTCTACCTGTTCTGGCCGGTTCTGCTGCTCGGCGCATCCGTCGTGGCCATGAAATTCCTCAAGGGCAAGCGCTGGCTCGCCCTCATCTCGGTGCTCGGCATCGTGGGCGTCGCCTCGTTCGTGCTCTCGATCGTCAACACCGCGGCCGACCCCGCCAGCGCCTACTTCGTGACCTACACCCGGGTGTGGGAGTTCGCGGTGGGTGGCGCCTTGGCGCTGCTGCCGCGGTGGCGGCCGGTGCGCGCCTGGCAGTCGAACATCCTCGGCTGGGGCGGCATCATCGTGGTGCTCGCCTGCGGCTACCTCTTCAACCAGGCCACGCCGTTCCCCGGCTACATGGCCGCCATCCCGGTGCTCGGCACCGCCGCCATCATCGTGGCGCACCACCGCGAGAAGCCGTGGGACGCCGGGCGCGTGCTGAGCTTCCGACCTGTCGCCTTCATCGGCGACATCTCCTACTCGCTCTACCTCTGGCACTGGCCGCTCATCATCATCGCCCCCTACATCCCGGGCTGGGGCTTGAGCATCTGGAACCGCATCGCCCTGTTCCTGTTCTGCTTCGTGATCGCCTGGGCCACCAAACGCTTCATCGAAGACCCCACCAGGCAGTGGAAGTTCTTCACCACCCGCCGCCCCCGCGTCACGATGATCGGCGTCGTGGCCGTGATGGCCGTGTCGAGCCTGTTCGCCGGCACCGCCTGGGCGGTCCAGCAGCCGAAGTACGATACGGAGGCGACCCAGCTGGCCGACACACTGGCGAACCCGCCGGAGTGCTTCGGCGCGGCATCCGGGCCGACGGATGGGCTCGCGCCGATCGATCCGCTCTGCGTGAACCCCGCACTCGCCGGCCAGATCATCCCGAGCCCCGGATTCGGCAACGCCGATCGCCCCCGGCACCCCGACTGCCTGTCGACTCTCAACGACCCCACCGTGCGCGACTGCCAGTTCGGCAGCGATGCTGCGGATGCGCCCCAGATCGCGCTGATCGGCGACAGCCACGCCTACGCCCTGATGGACCCGTTCATCGACATGGCCGAGAAGAACGGCTGGCACCTCACCACCTACCTCAAGGGCGGCTGCCCGTGGACGACCNCCTGATGGACCCGTTCATCGACATGGCCGAGAAGAACGGCTGGCACCTCACCACCTACCTCAAGGGCGGCTGCCCGTGGACGACCACACCGCTGCTGGCCAAGGACGCCTTCGCGGCGTCGTGCGACACCTGGCGCGCCTCCCTCACGTCCGAACTCGCGGCGCATCCGCCGTTCGACGCCGTGTTCACCGCGGCGCTCACCGACCGCAACGTGCCCGGCACGGCCGACGACGAGCAGACGGCCGCGATCGGCTACGGCGAGGCCTGGAAGCAGGTGCTCGACCAGGGCACCCCGATCGTGACCGTCGTCGACAACCCGGCCTGGGAGGACGACCCGAACAAGTGCCTCCGCACCGAATCGGAGGCCGATTGCACCGAGCCGCGCGACGAGGGACTGGCGGAGTTCGATCCGATCGCGCTGGCCGCATCCGGTGCCATCACCCAGGGACAGGACGTGACGCTGCTCGACTTCAGCGACACCTACTGCACCGCCGACGAGTGCCCGGCCGTGATCGGGGGCGCGAACGTGTACAGGGATGCTAATCACCTGACCCGAACCTTCTCGTTCACACTCGAGCCGTTCATTACGCGAGGTCTATTGGCGGCGGTCACACGTGCAGCCGGGTAGGAAGTCACGCGGTCTAGGAGCTTTGGTCTGGAAGCGCCGACCGCGTCCCTCGCGAGGAGACGTCGTGAGAGACGTCGTGAGGCACAGCCCGGGATTCGACGCCGGTGTATAGAGTCGTCCGCCCGCGGGGCGTACCGTCAGAAGAGCAACCCCGATCAGCCCACAATTGAAGGAGATGCAATGTCCGTCATCGAGGAAATGCTGAACACCTACCCCCGTGACCTTGGCGCCGTCGACAAGGAAAGGCTTGCCGCCTGTATTGCCGCATGTCTGGAGTGCGGCCAGTCGTGCACGGCCTGCGCTGACGCGTGCCTCAGTGAAGAGATGGTGAGCGAACTCACCTCCTGCATCCGAACCAACCTCGACTGCGCCGATGTCTGCGCAACCACCACGACGGTTCTTTCCCGGCATACCGGCTCCAACGAAGCCACCATCCGAGCCGTTGTCGAAGCATGCCGCGCCGCGTGCGCGAGTTGTGCGGACGAGTGTGGGAAGCACGCCGATATGCACGAGCATTGCCGGATTTGCGCCGAGGCGTGCCGGCGCTGCGAGCAAGCATGCGCCGAGCTCCTCGCGACCCTCTAAACAGCCCCGCCACCCCGACGTGGAGCGCTGCTAGTAGGCAGCTGCACGATCAACTTTCGGCGGTGCTGGCCCATACCCCTCCGGGTAGCCGTGCTGACGCTGTACGGCGTTGCGCATCCGACCTGTCCACGGACCTTGATGCTGGCGTGATCGCTGCCGATCGGGCGGAGGCGATCATCACCCAACTCATCCGGATCGCTCAGGCTGCTACGAGCGCACCAGCCGAGCGATCGCGTCCGACGCCTCTTTGATTTTCGCTTCGCCCTCTTCGCCGCCCAGCTGCACCGCGTCGACGACGCAGTGCTTCAGGTGGTCATCGAGCAGCCCCAGGGCGACGCTCTCCAACGCTGAGGTGAGGGCTGAGATCTGCGTCAGGATATCGATGCAGTATTTCTCGTCGTCAACCATCCGGGCGATACCTCGGGCCTGCCCCTCGATGCGTTTCAGCCGCGCAAGGTACTTCTCCTTGTCGGTGATGTAGCCGTGATGCGCGGAGGCGACGTCGGTCATCGTGTTCTTCTTCCTGATAGCCCGATCATCGGGACGCGGTGTCTGATAGGCGGGCGGTGGGGGTGGAGCGGGTCAGAGCTGCACGGACGCTCGTGTCGGGGTCCAGCTGCAGTCGCCGCAGGAGTTGAGCGTTCAGTGCCACAACGATCGTAGACAACGACATCAAGATCGCGCCCACAGACATCGGAAGAACGAAACCGATCGGAGCCAGAACCCCCGCCGCCAGCGGTACTGAGATCAGGTTGTATCCGGCAGCCCACCACAGGTTCTGCTTCATCTTCCGGTAACTGGCCCGCGATAGTTCGATGACGCTGAGCACCGAGCGAGGGTCATCGCTTGCCAGGATCACGCCCGCGGAAGCGATCGCCACATCGGTTCCGGCACCGATCGCGATCCCGACGTCCGCTTGCGCCAGCGCGGGAGCGTCATTGACGCCATCCCCGACCATTGCAACCTTCCGGTGCTCGGCCTGCAGCTCCTTCACCTTGCTCGACTTGTCTTCCGGGCGGACCCCGGCGAAGTACCGGTCGATGCCCAACTCCGCAGCCACCGAGTGAGCAACAGCCTCGGCATCACCGGTGATCATCACCACCCCAATGCCTTGCGCGCGGAGGGCGTCGATCGCCTGCCGGGACTCCTCCCGGATCTCGTCAGCGAGCTTGAGGGCACCGATGATCGCACCGTCGACGAGGACGTGCAGAATGATTCCGCCATCCTCCCGCCACGAATCTGCGACACCGAGCTCCACCTGGTGCTCCTGCTCGAGCAGATTGGGTCCGCCGACCTGAACGCGGGCACCATCAACGCTTGCGGTCACCCCGACCGCGGGGGAGGACGCGAAATCGGCGGCCGCCGGAATCGAAAGATTCCGTGCCCGGGCAGCATTGACGATGGCGCGGGCCAGTGGGTGCTCAGAATCCGCCTCGGCAGCGGCGGCCAGAGCAAGCACCTCATCGGCCTCACGACCGTCTGTCGCCTCGATCGCGGTAACGGTCGGTTCGCCCTTGGTGAGCGTTCCGGTCTTGTCGAACAGCACCGTGTCGACGGTGCGCATGCTTTCCAACGCCAGACGATCCTTGATCAGTACCCCACCTCGGGCGGCGCGCTCGGTAGCGATCGAAACCACCAGCGGAATGGCCAGACCGAGAGCGTGGGGGCAGGCGATCACAAGCACGGTGATAGTGCGGACGACCGCCTCGTCGGGAAGGCCGATCATCGTCCACACCACAGCGGTGACGACTCCAGCGCCCAGAGCAAACCAGAACAGCCAGCCGGCTGCGGTGTCCGCGATCCGCTGCGCCCGAGACGACGAGTTCTGGGCGTCGGTGACCAGCCGTTGAATGCCGGCCAGCGCGGTGTCGGCGCCGACCGCCGTGATCTCGACCCGCAACCCGGAATCCGTCGCGACGGTCCCAGCGACCACCAATTCGCCCTCGCCCTTTCGGACCGGGCGGGATTCACCCGTGATCATCGACTCGTCCATGCTCGCGGACCCCGAAATGATGCGGCCGTCTGCTGGAACTCGGCCGCCGGGCCGAACGACGACCACGTCACCGAGTACCAGATCGGCAGGAGAAACCGAAACAGTGGTGTCCCCCTCCACGCGCTCTGCCTCATCGGGCAACAGCGCGGCTAGCGAATCAAGCGCAGACGTCGTCTGCGCCAGCGAACGCATCTCGATCCAGTGCCCGAGAAGCATGATCACGATCAGCAGAGCAAGCTCCCACCAGAAGTCCAGCTCGTGGTCGACCAAACCAAGGGTCGCGCCCCAGGAAGCGAAAAACGCCACCGTGATCGCCAACGCGATCAGCAGCATCATCCCTGGTCTGAGAGCCCGCAACTCACTCACCGCACCCGTAAGGAAGGGCCGGCCGCCCCACACGTACATCACCGTTCCAAGGACCGGAGAGATCCAGCCGACCCACGCGGCATCCGGGAGGGAGTAGCCGAGAATCATGGCGAACATCGGCGAGAACACCACAACCGGCACTGCGATGACCAGCATGATCCAGAACAACCGCCGGAACTGGCCCACATGATCACCGTGACCCGAATGACCACCGTGACCTTCGTGCTCATCCGCCATCTGGTGCCCGGTAGGCGGGTCAGACGCGACCGCAGGGGCGGTCTCGGGTGCAGCGGTTACGGGGTGCTGATGTTCTGAGTGGTTTTCCATGAGGTCTCCTTACCCATCCTGACTATACCCCCTAGGGGTACGTGGTGTAAGTGCTGCGACCGCACTCGTATTCCCGGCTATGCCGCTAGCCGGGGTAGGAAACGACGCTCTATTCGCACCCGGAGCTTGGTGAAAGGAGATTCGACCACCCAGAAGACGAGCTGAGAAACGAGCAGGGAGACGAGCAACGAAATCGTGTCGGTGACTATCGGGGCGTACAGCAACGGGCCGATGAGAGCAAGCACGATCTTGTGCAGCAGATAGAACGAAAACGACAGCACTCCCAAACGAACAAGCAGACGGCTATTCAGCAGTCGACCGACGATCCCACCTGGGCGAGTGGTTACGAACCAGAAGATCGGAATGAGAGCCAGGCACTGGACCGTTGTGGCGATACTCAACCGGAATGACAGGGCCGGCACCGCAGCGGTTGCGGCGAAAGCCAAGACAGCGGTAGCTGCGATCCAGCCCAGATTTCGCGACAGCCACCTCCGGAGCCGACCTGTCAGACGTGCCGCATCGCCCATGACGGGATTGAGCAGGAGCGCGAACGCGGCGCCCCACAGGATGCTGTCTATGCGGGTGTCGGTCGAGAAGTAGAGCCGATCAAAATCGGCACCATGCAGACCAAGGAAAATGCGCCACACGGCGATCACAAGGGCCACGCTGACCAGCCCCCATCCCACCCAGCTGCGGCGGGCGCCGAAACGATATGCCAACAACAGAGCCACGGGAACAACGAGGTAGTACTGCTCCTCGACAGCCAGGGACCACATCTGGCTCGTCTCCGGCGGAAGGCTCTCATATCCGGCCCTCACGATGTAATAGTTCGTGTAGTTCAGGAACTCGGAGAGGACGCCCCACCCGCTGATCGAAGCGGGCAGAACACCGGCCGCGGCGAGAGCCAGCGAGACGGCGATGGTGAAGTAGGCGGCGGGCAGGATGCGGAAGCTCCGGCGGAGGTAGAACCGGGCCAGGTGGACTCGCCCGGTCTCTTCCAACTCCGTGCGAAGAAGTGTGGTGATGAGAAACCCGCTGAGGAAGAAGAACACGGTCACCCCGACGTACCCGGGCCACTGGCCCTGATCGGTGCGGCCATGGCCCACGAAGACCACCAGGACGGCCAGAGCCCGAAGCCCGTCTAGAGAGGGAATGCGAGATATCGCGGGCGGTGGGGGAGTGGGAGAACTGCGATGGCGCGGTAACGGGCCGCGAAGGAAGAGCACGAAAGAATCCTTGAATTGAGAAACTAGAATGAGACGCATCGGCTAGAAGCGATACGAGAGCCAGCGGGTTCACTGCCGGACGAACGTCAACGGCACGGCACGCAGGCGGGTACACCAAAGAGAGCCCGGGCAGGGCTCGAAGGCGATCTGGTTCTAAGTCCGGCTGATCGAGAGCACGACCAAAGACGGCCCCGGCAAATCTCGGTGAATCAGCTCCGCAGAGACAAGAGTTCGCTCTGGGCTCGCGAGCGAGGAGAGCAGCGGCGGCACCTCCGCAACACTGCCCACGGTGTCCATGGCGCGGGGCACGGTGCCGTCGCGATCGATCTCAAAATGCTCATGATGAGCCGGGGCCGGCTTGTCCTCGCTGGCCGCCAGCAATTCAACCGCAGACCCCGTTGCTGGATTCGTGATTCCGGCGACATGACTCGCTCCGTCAACTGACTGCAGAGGAACCAGGTGGGCGAGAGCTGTGGAAATGATCAGGATAAGAATCGTGACTGCCACGATGAAGAAGCTCAGCTGGTGGGCAGGCTGGAGAGCGTCGCGAACTCGCATTACTACCTCCAATCGAGCTGATCGTCCCCCAGATAGGGAATATCCGACGAATCCGTGACACTTCTCCAACTGAACTCCCAGGAGCGCCGAGGTCCAAGGCATATGCCTTCTCGATGGTCAATCCGAAGGTGAGTCTCATGGATCGTGGGCCTGAGGGTCTGAGCTCGTCGGCCAGGCGCGACACATAATCGAGCAGGCCCCGGGTGCACGCCCTTGCCTGCGCTGCCAGCTGCGGTGCGCCAGTCACTGGCTGCAAGGCGCAGTCACTTAGTCAGTGGCGAACATGCCAGTCTGATTCGCCGAAATGATCCACCGGGTTTCGCACTCGCTACCTACCTCGAATCACTTTGATATCACAACAACAGTGGGCGGTTACCGCACTGGCCGCTGGACTGGGCATGCGTAGGAAGCAACTAGAATGAACGGCGGGACGTTGACTCCCGCCATGCGAGCCGGCTCATCCTGCACGACGGAGGCAGACATGTTTCAGAGCATCCCGAGTCCGGACCCCGCTTGGGCGCAATTCCAGGTCGGCCCGCTGACGGTCCACACCTATGCATTGTGCATCCTTGCGGGAATCGTCGCGGCGCTCCTCGTCACGCAGAGGCGGCTCGCTCGGCGTGGGGCTGAGCCGGGGGTGGTGTTGGACATCATCATCTGGGCTGTGCCGCTGGGGATTGTAGGTGCCCGGTTCTACCATGTCTTCACGCACGTCGGAGATTACTTCTATCCGGGTGCGAACCTCTGGGACGTGTTCGCGATCTGGGACGGCGGTAACGCCCTCTACGGGTCCTTATTGGGCGGCGCGGTCGGTGCCTACATTGGCTGCCGACGCACCGGCATCCTGTTCTGGTCCTTCGCCGACGCCCTCGCCCCCGCCATGCTGGTCGCGCAGGCCATCGGGCGGCTCGGGAACTACTTCAACCACGAACTCTTCGGCCTCCCGACCACCCTCCCGTGGGGTTTGGAAATCGAAGCGACCAACCTGAAGTTCCCCACCGATCTGCCCGACGGCACGTTGTTCCACCCGCTGTTTCTCTACGAGATCATCTGGAACCTGGCCGGCGCCGCGATCCTGCTGCTCCTCGAGCGCCGACTCCGCCTGCAATGGGGACGACTGTTCGCCCTCTACCTCATCTGGTACGGCCTCGGCCGCAGCTGGCTCGAAGCAATCCGCATCGACCCCACCAGCGACGGATTCCTCGACATCCCCGCCAACGTGTGGGCATCCTTCGGTGCCATTGCGGCCGGGATCGTGCTGTTCGTCGTCCAAACTCGACGTCATGGCGCCACCCCCGAACCCTCCGTCTATCGGGAAGGAAAAGGCCCACGCCCTCCAGCCATCGACACCGAAGCAGAGAATGCCGAGCAGACGCCAGCGGGGGAGCTGCAGGACACGGTCTCCTCGAGGTCGGCGGTGCCTCCGCCAGGAACATAAGCGCGATGACCCATACGCGGGGTTATCTTACTGCGCGGTGCCGCGGCTGATCGGCTGCCAGCCGATCAGTGTCGGGCAGCCCACCGTCCAAGCCAAAAGGGGACGAGCCCGGAATCATGAGTGCTGGCAAGCCGCTTCTCAGAAAGCCCATCCCGACCGCTGGTGGCAAGCATCGAAAAGATCTTGATGGCTAGCACGATTTCGCAACTGTCAAAGAAGCTGGATTGTAAATAGAAAGTTGCCTTAAGCGGGGTAGTCCGTTGCGGGATCAAGGCTGAAATACTCTTCGAGCGTGCCTAGTCCGGTTCGCTTGTAGTCGGTCGCGAGGCCGGTGCCGACCCAGCGGTAGTGCCATGGTTCATACTCGTAGCCGGTGATACTCGTCATATCTTCTGGGTAGCGCAGAACCCAGCCAAAGCGATAGGCGTTGTCAGCTAGCCACTGCCCTGCTGTGGTGCTGCCAAAGCAGGCGCTCTCGAGACCACATCCGCTGGCGGTGTCGAGGATGTCGACGGCCATGCCAGTCTGGTGCTCGCTGTACCCGGGCCGGGCGCTGGTGAGATCGGCGCCAGCTTGCCCGTATACGTTGACGTAGTAGCTGTACGCGGCGACCTGGGTGTCGTAGGAGCGGTATCCGCTCTACGCGACCAGTCGTACACCAGTTTCGGCGCGTGCGGCCGCGACAAGGCCCACCAGTGCGGTGGCCGCTTCGCTTCGGAGCGTATGACCCTTCGGGTTAGGGATATCGCCGGAAATCGCTGTCAGGTCGGGCGGCACGAATTGGGTGGCGTCCGCGATGGGGCGGGTTTTGTTGACGATGAGCCACGGACTGATCGGATCTGTCAGCGAATTCGCCCCTCTGTCGAATTTCTCGTCCGGCATCGTCTGGCGGGTACTCACGGGCGACGGGACGGCTTCTATGCCTGGGTCGGCGCTGGCCGTTGAGGACTCCGGAAGCGCTGCTGGCGCAGTGCGCTGATTGTCAGTGAGTGACATGAGGAACATGGCGAGACCGATACCGACAATGAGCACCGCCGTTATGAAGAGGAGACTTCTACGCAGTCGCCGAGGTCTGCGGCGGCGCGCGTGGAGCATCGCCTCGTCGCTCATGACAGCAGTTCGCGAAGCCGCGACGGGTTCGCAATCGAAACTGTGACGGCCGCGAAAGTCAGGACGATGCTTATCGCGATCCCGACGCAGCTGATAATCATCTCGGTGACAGATTGTTGCGCCCACGAACTGGACGCGATTACCAGTGCCCAGGCGACGAGCGCGGCTGTGGCCGCGGCGGTCCATATGGATAGCTGCAGTCGGGCATGCGTGTGGGGGAGCACTTCGACGCCCAAGCGGCGCAGTGAAGCGCGGAAGGTGAGATGGGCGATCAGCCAACTCATGGTATTCGATAAGATCACGACGATCGCAATGTCGATCACGCGCATTTCGGGTGGCGCGGAAACGCCGATGACGGTAGCGCCGGTGGCGGTGATAAAGGCGGCGATGGCTTGATTGATGAATGGCTGGAAGCCGCGGTGGAGGGCGAAAAGGGCTCGGTTGAGTACGAAGGTCTGACTGAATCCGATAAGTCCGATTGCAAGCGGTTGGAGGACTGTGCCGATGATCGGGGAACCCCAGACGATTTGGGTGATCCAGGGGCCAAGGGCTGCCAGCGCGATGGCCACCGGAAGGGTCGTGAGTGTGACGAGCGATCCGGTGCGCTGCAGGTTGCTTTGGAATGTGACGTAGTCGCGGGCGTTCGCGGCGCGGCTGAGCGAGGTGAACATCGCCGTCGCAAGCGACACCGTCGCGATCCCATGCGGTAGCAACACCAGCATGTAGGCGAGGGAGAGGGTGTTGAGGCTCGCGCCGTCAATGCCCGCCTTGTTGAGTTCTTGACCTGCTGTGGCGGCAACATTTGATACAACGACGTAGGCAAGCTGTCCGGCGAGAACGGCTAGGAACGTCCACGCGGCGATCCGGGTCGCCGCTCCCAGGCCGGTGAAGCCAAGTCGAGGCCGGAATCGGAAGCCGATGGCACGTAGCGACGGCAGCAGTACCAGGGACTGCATGACTACTCCGAGGGTTGCTGACCCCGCGATCAGCGCTACCATGCCCGGGGTCCAGGAGTCGACGCTACCGAGCCCTGTCGGTACGACGATCAGGAACACGACAATTCCGCCGCAGGCTGTGAGGTTCGAAACGACCGGTGCCCACGCGGCGGCAGCGAACCGATCGTGGGCGTTGAGGACTTGAGCAAGCACGGTGTAAAGGATGAAGAAGAAGACCTGAGGCAGGCACCAGTACGCCATCGATGTCGCCAACGCCAGCCACGCCGGCGTCCAGCCCGCCGCATAAAGCATGACGATCAGCGGTGCAGCCGTGGTGAGCGCCGCGGTGACGACGACAGCTCCTAGGAGGGTGAGGGTGAGGAGGCGATCGAGTCGGTTGCGCCCGTCACGGCCGTCGGCGATGGAGTGGGTGATCTGAGGGACCAGGATTGCTCCGAGTATCCCGCCGGCGATCAGTCCGTAGAGGAATGTCGGTGCGGAGTTCGCGACATCGAAGGCTTGCCCGCCAACCGCAGAGCTAGTGGCGCCGATGGCGTAGATCAGCAACGTCGCCTTAGCGAAGCCGCTGACCCGTGATGCCAACGTTCCGCCGGCCATTCGGCTTGCATGGAATAGGTGCTCTCGGCGCCTCGCAGGCGGCACGGGAATCTCACTCCCTCGGGTAAACGCTCCTGTGTTCGTCATGTGCGCGGAGCGGCCGGTATAGCGGTGGAGGTTGGCTGTGGTGGTGGCGTGCGCGTGGGCGTGGGTGGGGGTGTGCCGTTGCTAGTCGTGACCGTGATGGTCGCACCTCGTGTTGCCGACCCACTCGGTGAGGTTGTCAAGACTGTGCCAGCGGGCTCTGCTGAGTCAGTGCTCGCTCCTTGCTCAAATTCAAACCCGGCAGCCTCGATGGCTGTTTGCGCCGCCCCGACACTGAGTCCGACCACGTTCGGGACACTCACGGGGACGCCTTGCACGAGGGTCTGTTCGGGCGCGGCGAAGGCACCACCCCCGTACTTGCCATCGGCGTCGGACATGAATGTTCGCCAGATGCTGTGCCGGATGCTACCTCCGTTCTGGCCAGCGATGGTGGAGTTGCGAAGGGAGACGGTTCCATTGATGTTGCCGACCCAGACCGCGGTAGCGAGTTCTGTGGTAGCGCCGACGAACCAGGTGTCCTTCTCGGAATCTGTGGTGCCCGTTTTGCCGAAGTGGGGGATCCCGTTTTGCGGGTTGGATGCGGTAGCGGTGCCACTCGTGACGACGCTGGTCAGCGCATACGCCATCGTGTTGGCGACCTGGGGAGATACCGCAGGTGTGCACGACGATGGCGGCACCGGGATCTCTGTCCCCTCGGAGTCAATGATCCGGTCGATCGCGATGGGGCTGCAGAACACTCCCTGATTGGCGATCGCCGCGAACGCGGCCGCCATTGACAGTGGGGCGATTTCATTGGTACCGAGTACATCTGATGGGTAGGAGGTCAGGGTTTCGCCGTCGGCACGGTGTACGCCAAATGCTTCAGCGGTCTTTCGGATCTCGCACTGGTCAAGCGCCTGAGCCATCTGCATGAACGCGTTGTTCGTCGACGACGAGGTGGCGGCGAGCACCGTCATGGTGCCGGGATTCGATCCTCCGTCGTTACGTGGCGCATACGTGCCTGTCCCGGCACCCAGGCAGCTGTCTTGGAAGGAGGCGAGATTGAAAGGTCGCTGGTTTCCGTTGACACGGTCGTTTAGCGACCTTCCCTGCTCGAGCCATTCGGCGAGGGTGAACACCTTATAGGTGGAGCCGACTTGGAAGCCTGTCGATCCGCCGTACTCGTAGTCGGTGGCATAGTTTAGGGCGGTGTTGTCGGGTGCTGCTGCGGCTGGATCGGCGTTGTAGAACTTGTTCTGCACCATCGCAAGCACCCGCCCGGTACCTGGTTCGACGGTTACGAGCGATGCGCCCAGGTCGAGGAGTTCAGAGCTCTTGGGAACGTTCCCGTCCATCGCGTTCACGGCCGCGCCCTGCAGCTCGACATCGAGCGTCGTGTAGATGTCGTAGCCGCCACGAGCGAGGCTGTTGGCCTCACCATTGGCGTCTTGGCCGAGCACGTTCTGAATGCCGATGATACGGCCGACATAGTCGCAGAAGAATCCAGCACCGATGGTGTTGGCGGTCTGACAGCCTGTTGAGGGTTGCGTGATGGTGGGGGTGACGGGCGTCGCGATTGCCTCATCGTACTGAGCCTGGGTGATGCGTTTCTCTTTCAGCATTGCCGGGAGCACGTCCATGTCGCGGCGCGCCTGGTTAGCAGGGATATTCTCCGAGTAATCGATCCGCAGTCCGTTAGGTTCGTTGACGATCGCGATTAGGCTCGCGGCCTGCGCGAGAGTGAGGTCGGTGGCGTTCACGCCGTAGTAGTAGCGGGCGGCGGCCTGGATGCCGTACACCGTGCCGCCGAACGAGGCGATGTTGAGGTAGCCGAGAAGGATGTCACTCTTGCTGAACTCCTTCTCGAGTCCGATAGCGAGCTTCATTTCCTTGAGCTTTCGGTCGATGCTGCCCTGGGTGGCCTCCTCGTAGGCGCGCTTGCGCTCAGCCTCGTCGGGGAGGGCTTCAGCGCGTTGAACGAAGATGTTCTTCACGTACTGCATCGAAATTGTCGACGCCCCTGACTCGACCTCGCCGGATGCTGTGTTGCCGATCGCAGCTCGCAGCGACGATGCTATGTCCACTCCGCCGTGGTTGTAGAATCGTGGGTCCTCGGTTGCGATAACGGCGTCTTTTGCGAACTGGGAGATCTGGTCCCAGCCAACCTCCTCACGGTTCTGGTCGAACACAGATGCGAGTAGTACAGGATTTCCCGCCGCGTCGGTAGCGTAGATATCGGTCTTCTGCGCGAGCTTGTCGGGCCGAATGTACTCGGGGAGGCCTTCGAACATGTCGATGCTTGAGTTCGCGGCCACACCGGCCACCGCCAAGGTCGGGGTGATCATCGCGGCGACGAGCACGCCGGCCACGGCCGAGAGACTGATAAGACCGAGGCAGGCCGCGGCGATACTGATGGGCGTACGGCGCTGGTCGTGATGTGAGGAGGGCATTTCGTCTTTCTGGTCAGCGACGGCGTGCGGTCGCGGCAGCGCGGGCATCTGCTTCGCCGAGTGGCGGTAGATCGAGCAGAACGCTCGGCTGGTGGCGGGACAGCGCCATCGCGAGCAGAGCGTCAGCGAGTGCCGGGTTCTTCGGAAGCACCGGGCCATGCAGATATGTTCCGATGACATTTCGGAACCGAGCGCCTTCGGTGCCGTCGGCGCCATTGTTTCCGGAGCCTTTGGCGGTGTTCCCCAGTAGTTCCGCGTCGATCCCGAGATAGGTGCGGCCGGCGTGGTTCTCGTATCCTACGAGCGGGCCCCATTCGTCGGTATCAGCGGTGATGTTCCCCATAATGCGATCCGGCCCGAAGACAGTGTGGACATCGAGGATACCGATCCCGTCCATAGCTGACCCGCTATGGGCCGTGAGGGTATGCCCGAAAAGTTGGTACAAGCCGCAGATCATCAGCATCGGCACCCCATCGCCGGCCAGGCCGCGCAGCGTGGCCGCGTTGTGGTGAAGGTCGGGCTGGATGTGAAGCTGCCCGCTGTCCTGGCCACCCCCGCCCACGATGAGATCCACATCGGTCGGGACGGCGTCACCCGGATGGTGTTCTATCACTTCGGAGCGGTAGCCACGCCATTCGAGCCGTTTCGTGAGTACGACCATATTTCCCCGGTCGCCGTAGACGTTCATGTGCCCCGGGTACAGGGTGAGTAGGCGAAGCGGCCGGGTCATGCGGCTTCCCCCCATGTCTCGGCGCCGAGTGTTCTGCGGAGTTCGAGCATCGCAGTGTAGGTGCAGAACACTCGCTTCCGAGCTCCGGGATGCCGGCGTGCGAAACGGCGCCCCGCGGTTCCGATGTCGGGTTCGACGTTGTCGGTGGGAACGTCGTCGTAAGCCAAACGCAGTGCGAGGTCGTAGGCGCGGGATCCCGACACTGTGTCCACCGACGGAACGACTGAGAAGTCGACGTCCCAGATCCAGGAGACGTCACGGCCATCGGCGTCGTTATCGTTGAGCACCATCATCGTGTGGGCGCGATCGCCCGCAAACGAATCGAGGGCGACGCGAAACCCCGCTGGATTCTTCACCAGCACGATTTCGATTGCCTCGCCATCGGCGTCGACGACCTCGCCGCGCCCGAAAGCGGGCGGAATGGTCGGCAATGCTGTGAACATGACCTCGGTACGGGCCCGAGAGCCCAGCACTGCACGGCACAAGGCGATCGCCGCCGCCGCGTTGAGTTGATTGTGGAGCCCGTCGAAGGAGAGCTTGAACTGATATTCCCGGCCCTGGAACGACACCACCGGCGCCGGATCGACCCGCTCGAGCACAGTGACGTCATCGATCCGAGGAGCTTCGGAGCGGACTGCGAGGAGCTCATCGTCGATGGGGAAACGATGCAGAATACTCGGAGCAACGCCGAATCCGCGAAGCGAGGCCGGGCTGCCCGGTGTAAATTCAGCTGCCGTCAAGCGCGGATCGTTGATATTGATCAGCACGCTCGTGCGTGCCGCCGCAGCGGCTTGACGGAGCATGGCAACGGTACGATCGATCTCGCCGTACCGATCCATCTGGTCGCGGGAGACGTTCAGGATTGCGACATGCTCCGGCGCAAGCTCGGAGACGATGCGCACGGCGTGACCCTCATCGACTTCAAGCACGGCAATGTCCGCGTTTAGGCGCCCCCGCCAATCTGTGGCGGAGATTATCGCGGAGGTGATGCCCCGGCCGTAATTGCTCCCGGTCGGATTGGAGAACACTTTCAGACCGTGAGCGGACAGCAATTCGGTGGTCATCTTCGTTGTGGTGGTCTTTCCGTTCGTTCCGGTCACCATCACAACGCCCATCGGCAGGGAAGACAGGATACGGGTCATGAAGCCAGGGTCGAGCCGCTCGACGACTAGGCCTGGCAGTGCAGATCCGTTCCTGCCGGTCATCTTGAGTGCCTTCTTGATCACGCGTCCTAGCGCGACTAGGAAGGGGTCGGGTGTTCTTGGCACGAGGAAACTCCGATCGACGGTGTACCCCGGGACGGGGTACACGAAAAACACCAATGCTCGCCCGCTGCGGAGGGCGGGAAGCAGGTCACACCTGGAGGTATGTGCCGCCCGAGGGCAGCTGAGCGCAGGGCTGCGCAGACCGTCGACGGTCGGTTTTAGATGCGACTCACAGAGAGTTCGGCGACGAGTGCCACCTCAGAGGACGGTGGTTGGTCGCGCTTGGGAAGGACTGGGGGAGAATCGGGTGGGGTCAAAAAAATGTGCGTTGCCAGCATGGCGGGCGCCCGATCAGCGAACACTACCGTGGTGAGGGCCCGCTCGCGAAGGGAGTCATGGTCGCTGCAGTCAGCGTGGTGGTGGTGGTGGTCGTGTCCGACATCGCTGACCAGCTCAGCGGTGGTCTGCTCCGACACCACCGAAACAGCGCCGTTGGCTGGCTGAGGCGTGTGAGGTGACGCGGCCGCGATGGCGTGCATCGCGATGATCGCGCCGACGGTCATGGCGACAGCGCTGATGAGGACGAGAGCGAGGTGCACGGGCAGGCGATACCGCTGGGCGGCTATCCCATTCATCGCGCGCATCGTTCCTCCTGGTGCATAGTCTCATCCATCATGCCTCTTGAACCTGAGAAGCTCGCCGCCGCCGGAGCCGGGGGTACCGGAGCGGTTATCAAGAAGGGCTGCTCCGACTTGGGAGCGGCCGGCGCTGTGCGAGGCCATCGATTCGGTGCTGCAGGTCGTCAAGGGGGTGGCGAACGCGGCATCTGTACCGATCCAAACAGGTTTAGGAATTGACCAGTGAACCTCGCGCACCGGGAAGGGTCAATCCCTCTCGAGGCGTCCGGGTCTAGAGGGATTGACGTCAGTGCCCCGAATGCCTATCAGGAGTCGTCATCGCCCGCTTCGCGTGGTGTGTTTATGATATAAACGGTCGGCCGCTCGGATGCCTCTCCGGCACTACTCGCCTTCTCGTCGGCGGTGATGGCCGGTGTTCCAGGTGAGACGGCACGCAGCATTGGCGCAGACCGCAACACTGAGCCGCCCGTGATGCCCCAACGAGTGAGTGGAATGTATCCGTCGATTAGCTCGTCTTCGAACTCTTCGTCGGTAAATGGCTTGCTTATGCGCTTGCGCAGCCGCTTGGAGGCTCGTGCCTGCTCTTCCGGCTCGTCGATGTTGAGTCGACGGTACTCCTTGCGCATTCCGAGACCGAGTCCGATGAAACCGATCAGAGCGAAGAGCAGCCATTGGAGCGCGTACGAGTAGTGGGTACCGACATTGTTGGTGGGCATGGTTGTTTGGGTAGGGGCGAGCTCTTGTCCTGCGGAGGGGGACTGACTATCGAGAATCCCGTACACCTCGGTATATAAATCTCCGACGACCATCTGCTCGATGGCGGGCAGAGTAATCGACCCGATCTGGTTTCCCGTCCGAGTTCCCGTTCCGCGCAGCTCTTCGCTTGGCCTCAGCTGTACGACAACTTTCACTGTGCCCGCCGCGGCTGGGGGTATCGAATCGGGAGCCAGCACATCGGTGGGGGAAGGTGCTACCCAGCCGCGATCGACCATCAAAGTGGAGCCATCACCCAGTTGCAGGGGAGTGAGAACTTCGAAGCCGTTGGTGCCGCTGTTGGGGCGGTTACGGACGACAAGCTCGCCTTCAGGACGATATATGCCCGTGATGGTGACCCGTTGCCAGTTCTGCCTGGCATCGTAAGAGTCGAGGGTGGGGAGCGCCTCTGCGATCGGGATCGGCGTAGCCGAGAAGTTGGCGGCAACAATGGCGTTGTCGACTGACGTCTGCTGGCCGCGATCAAATTGCCAATTTGAAAGAAGGACGCAGACGATAGCGAAGGTGATGACTGTGGCGATATATCCGAACCACCGCCATGTGCGCAGGAATTGCCACCCAGTCATCCCCTGGGTGACTGTGTCATACACGGCGACGAAGCTTCCTGGTCGCGCGACCTGGGTAGTGAGCTCACCGGCTTGCCGAGACTTGAGGTCGGCGCGACGATGGGTACCCGTCGCCGAACCTCCGATTGTTTCTCCGCCCCCTAGTTTTTCATCGGCTTGCTGACGACAGATGCGTTCGTCCGTCACTGTTCGTAAAGCCTCAGGCTCGCGGCTCGCGCCGTTGCGCTCTTTTTGGCTGAGTATTCGAGCCTTGCCCTGCTGTTCGGGGGCAGTTTGCCAGCGAGAATTGAGATGAAGACAGGAAGAACATGGTCAGGAACGTAAAGATCCGGTGCGAAAGCGAACGAGAGTTCCACCTTGAAGTCTCTTCTCCTCTCGGTTAAGGGTGGCCAGCTGACGCGGCGGCTGGTGTGTGTACCCTAAGGGCCTCGGGTCACGATTTCCTGAATTAAGCGGTCTATTTGACACACCGCCCCGACCTTAGCCACGACGGCCGTGGCCACCCGGCTCGGTGGCAAACCACAACGCGCACCGCGACCCGGACGCCGACCATACAGCGCGAACGCGGCGGCTCAGTCGTTAGGTTCCATCCGCGCGCGTCATTGCCGTTTGTGGAGCTCGTCGTGAATGTATTGGGAACGCCCACCGAGTGCAGCCCGTCACTGCGAGATGAATAGACGTCGAATGAGAGGAGGTGAATGGAAGACGCCGCCACCCGTTCGATCCGGACCAAGTGATCAATCTCCGCTGAGCGTCAGAGACACCATCTCCTCCGGTGAGTGTCCGTGGGTTAACCGATGTAGGCCTGCAGCGCGCTAAGTACGCTGTCGGAAACTGTCGCGGAGCCGCCCAGAACGACAATCTTCTTCGGGTTCATTCGGTCTAGTTCCGTCGCGACGGCTGCTGGGATGCTGTCACGAGTGACGAGAAGGACGGGTCCCCCGCCTCTAACCGCCGCGGCCGATCCGGAGAGAGCGTCGGGGAAGTTC
>NZ_JBLZQV010000011.1:0-81925 GCF_052048175.1 Herbiconiux dendrobii
CTCAATCGCTGCGCTTGCCAGACAGGCAAAAAAATCAGTTGAGGGAGAGAGAACCCAATGACTACCAACACCGCCAGCATCCCGCAGGGCGTCGTCGAGCACATCGACCCGACCGTAATCATCGTCGAGGCGAACGTACGAAGCGAGGCGAAGCTGCCCGCCGACTTCCTCGCGAGCATCAAGCAGCACGGTGTTCTGTCGCCGATTCTTGCCCGCCGCAACGAGCAGGGCAACGTCATCGTGCGTGCCGGTCAGCGCCGTACCCTCGCCGCCCGTGAGGTGGGGCTGGCCAGCATTCCGGCGTACATTGTCGAGGCCGACGAGAAGACCGTGGATCGGATCGTGCAGCAGATGGCCGAGAACGAGCACCGCGAGGCCGTCACCGACGCCGATCGGGTGGCCGCGTACCAGCAACTCGCGTTCGAGGGGCTGACCCCGACCGTGATCGCCAAGCGGCTCAACACCAAGCCCGCGACGGTGAAAGCCGGAATCGCTGTGGCCGAGAACGCCGCCGCCGCATCCGCCATCGTGTCGCACTCGCTCACGCTCGACCAAGCGGCGACGCTGATCGAGTTCGAGGGCGATGACGACACCGTGGCCGAGTTGATCGAGGTGGCGACCACCGAACCCGGCCAGTTCGCCCACACCGCCCAGCGGGCGCGTGACGACAAGGCCCGTAATGCTGAGAAGGCCGCAATCGAGGCCGAGCACGCCGAGCGCGGCTACGTGATCCTCGACCGGGAACGGGGCTACTACGAGAACGACTACACGCTGGTGCGCGACCTGGTGACCGCCGACGGCACACGCCCCACCCAGGAGCAGATCGACGCCGCCGAGGGACGCGCCGCGTACGTTGCCACCTACTTCGGCGGCCAGGTCCGCCCGGTCTACTACCTGGCCGACCCCAAGGCGGCAGGGTTTCGGAAGGACAGCGGGAGCGGCGCGAACAGCGGCCCGATGACCGACGAGCAGAAGGCCGAACGCAAGACCCTGATCGCCAACAACAAGGCATGGGCCAGCGCCGAAACCGTGCGCCGGGAGTGGCTGGCCACGTTCCTGTCACGCAAAACCCTGCCGAAGGATGCCGCGCAGTTCATCGCCCAGGGCCTCACCGTGCACGGACTGAATGTCGGCGGCGCCGCTCGCGACGGTAACGCCCTCGCTCACGAGCTGATGGGCTTGGAACGCGGCGGATACTACGACCGCGACAAGCTGTCCGGCCTCGTGGAGGCCACCCGAGCAAGGCGCAGCACGTCGCCCTCGCCGTGGTCCTCGGTGGCATGGAGGCCAGCATGTCCAAAATGAGCTGGCGGAACCCGAACACCACGGATGCGCTCTACCTCAACCAGATCGCCGCGTGGGGGTACAGCCTCAGCGAGGTCGAGCAGATCATCACCGAGCACGAGAAGAACCGGGCCGCCGCCCGCGCCGAACAGGCCGTGAAGGGTGAAGTCCACCCGGACGAGGTCGCCCCGGACGACACCGGCGACGACTTCGAGGGGTAGCAGACTCCCGGCGTGGCAGTCCCCCACTGCTGCCACGCCGGGCCACTCCCCCGGCCCCGGCACGAAGGCCGGACCCTCCACCCGATATCGGAACACTTTCACTCTGATATCGGTACGAAAGCAGATCACTGGGAGCCGCAGAAGGAACGCCGGCGCCGCCGGCGCACTGCCCTGACCGGAATGGAGCCGCCGCCGGCGGCGCTGCCTAGTCGTCATTTTTCCGTCTGTCTGGCCACTTGACGATAGTTCGCTCCCGGCCCTTCGTGCCCATCGATTCGGACGCGCCCTGGCGGGCTTATTTCGCCCGAATTGGCGGGCACTGCGGGCCGTCCGCTCTCAATCGCTGCGCTTGCCAGACAGGCAAAAAATCGGTTGAGGGAGAGAGAACCCATGAGCACCACCCTTGAAAACATCGTGCGCGGCCAGATGGTCGCCTATCTCGTCGGGCGGGTCATCACCTGCCCCGTGACCGGAGCCGTGCTCGACGCGCGCACCGCCGTCGCGTTCACGGATGCCGACGGAGATCCGGCCTACGTAGTGTCCCCCGAGGCGTGGGCGGCAATCAAGAGCAACCCCACGGCCCGGGCTTACTTCGAGGGCACCCGCGGATTCACCCTCCCCGAGAACTAGGAGACGCCGTGCTGATCCTCACCACGCCAGGCGGCGACACCATCACCGCCGCGACCGACGTCGAGCTGGCTTCCAAGTGGCTCGACAAGCAGCACGGCG
This sequence comes from Herbiconiux dendrobii, assembly GCF_052048175.1. Taxonomy (NCBI): domain Bacteria; kingdom Bacillati; phylum Actinomycetota; class Actinomycetes; order Micrococcales; family Microbacteriaceae; genus Herbiconiux; species Herbiconiux dendrobii. The sequence continues at coordinate 2,235 of NZ_JBLZQV010000011.1, forward strand.
AGGGCTGGGAGAACGGCGTCATTCCGTTCGATGAGCACGACGCCATGAACTCCGCCATCGAGGAACTCGCGCTGATGGCCGACGGGATCTTCCCCGGCTACACCGTCACCGAACCCACCACTTTCGACCACTAGGAGAGACATTATGACCACCACCGACACCCACCGGGGCATCCTGATCGGAGCCGACCAGCTGCAGCAGGTCACCGTGCCCGCCGACCAGACGTGGAAGGCGATCCAGCAAGCGATTGGCGCACGTAACTTCGACGTGGTGCGCTGCCGCGACGGCATCGACCTGTACGTGGACGATGAGGGCGCGATCAACGGGGCGCCGTTCAACCTGCCGCTGACGATCATCGCCCACGCGCTCGGCCACCCAGCCGCCCTGTTCGGCTCCGCCCTCGCGCTGACCGCCGACGACGACGGCGATACCCAGGGGCTCAGCGACGAGCAGGCCCAAGCCGTCACCGACGCCATCGGGCAGAAGCCCTCCCCCGAGGTCGTCGACGCCGTGGTGGCCACGCTGAGCGTGCACCCGGCGTTCCTGCCGATCATCGCCATACTCCGGTCGATCTGACCCGCCCAGGTGCGGGGCCGCCACGGAGGCCGGCCCCGCACCCTCCACCCGCACACCACCAGCCCCGAGAGGGCCCCATGACCACCGAACCGCCCACCATCCCGCTTCCCCCGAAAGTCGCGGCCGCCGTTGATCTGATCCAAGCCCAGTGCATACGTGAGGAGTGGATGCTTCCCAGCGACCTCCCCGACCAGGCCACCACCTACCGGTATGTCACTGATTCCTGCTACCTCCCCGAGCGCGGCACCGGCTACGGCAAGCCCGGCGCCGGTGAGTTCGAGGACTACGGCGACGAGTACGCACATGCCTACCTCATCGTGCTCGCGTGGGAGCGGGTGGAGTGGGATCTGAGTGCAGACCCTGCGCACGAGCACGCGGGCGAGCTGACGCATGACGAGGCTTGGGAGGTTGAAGGCCAGGTGCAGAAGCGCACCAGGTTCCGGTTTTGCCCGTCGACTGGCATGTCCCACCGTCTCGGCGGGACCGTGCTCGCGCCCATCTGCCTCGACTGCGAGGTGATCGGCTAACTCCAACCGCTCCCCCACGCCGTCGCCACCGGTCACCCGCGCACTCTCTCCTCGCGGCAGGCCGGTGGCGATCTGGCGTACACCACCCACGACCAGGGCAGCCGGCGCGGGACGGATTCCGCACCAGCAATCGGACGACCGGCAAGCCGGTCGACAGTCAGGCACCGCGGGTGCCCGTTCTTTTGCCGTGAAGCCTTCGGCAGCATACGTTCGGCCACCCGTCGCGCAATCGGCAGCGCCGACGGCTCCCCCGAGATTTTCGGCACGCGGTCGCAAGCTCCCTTATTTCGCGCCGAAATTCTCTCCTCCCCCGCCCTAAAGGGTTGCGAGCCGGGCGTCCTCTCTAGCGGCGGTAAACCGCCTTCACGGCAAGAAAACGTGGAGGGGAGAGAGAGAAGAGACGATGACTAAAAGCATCATCACCAAGGACGTAGCCAAGATGATCCGCGCCCAGCTCAAATCGGCCTTCCCGGGCGTCAAGTTCTCCGTGCGCTGCGGCACCGGCACCGGATCAGCGTGGATCGGCGTCCACTACGACGACGGCCCCACCTACGACCAGGTGGCCGCAATCGCGCGCGCATTCGAGGGACGCACTTTCAACGGCATGACCGACGGCTACGACGAAAACGAAAGCGGACTCATCGCCAGCGAAGGCGACAACTTGCCTCAGGAAGTGCAGTATCAGTGCGACGGCGTGAACATTCACCGCTCTTTCACCCCCACCGCCCACCTCGAGGCCGAGCGCATCATCGCGACAGATAGCAACGTGCGGGATCTCATGATCTGCGACGACGCCGGAAAGCTCGTCCAGGGCAACCTCAATGGTCCCACCGACGACCTGGCCGTTATCGGCGGCCGCGTGCAGCGCCACCCCTACCTGGACGCGCACATGGCCGTGCACCTCGCCCTTTCGGAGCGCGACCTGACCCCCGTCCGCTGTAAGTAACCCACCGAGGAGAGGTGGCCATGACCCAGAGCATTCAGAGCCTGCAGCACCGCGTCAGCAAGTTTGACGACGACCCCATGAGCCAGAACCAACAGATCGGGTATCGCGCCGAAGCCCACACCGCCTCCGCGGAGAGCGTCGAGTACGTGCTTTTCGTTGACACCCTCGTCAGAGACAGCGACGAGTAGCCCAGCAGGCCCCGGGGTCGGCCATTGCCGGCCACTCCCCCGCTGGGCTGGCGGCCTCCCGCGGGTCGGCCACCAGCGAGGGGCGCCCCCCCTCGCGCTCCCCCGACAGAACTCACCCGCACATATCAGAGTGATATTAGTTCGCTACTGCTTTGAAACTAGTAGCATTTTGCTATCGTATAAATAGTAGAAGCATATTAATATGGTTTCGCTATTGCTCCAATATTGCACTGAAAGTAAAGTGAAAGCATGATCCTACTTATCGGCAGCCAGAAGGGCGGCGCGGGCAAGTCGACGATCGCCGTCAACCTCTGCGCAGAGTTCGCCCGCCAAGGGCTCGACGTGTGCTTGGTCGACGCAGACAACCAGCGGTCGTCTGCGCGCTGGCACGCCGATCGCGAAGAGGCCGGCGTCACCCCAACCATCGCGTGCGTGGAAAAGCTCGGCAACCTCCGCGAAACCCTCCTCGACCTCGACAGCCGATACGGCATCGTCGTCGTCGACGTAGCCGGCAAGGACAGCAAAGAGATGCGGACCGGGATGACCGCCGCCCAGAAGATGGTCGTGACCGTCCGGCCCTCCCAGTTCGACCTCGACACCCTTCCGCACATGAGCGAACTCGTCGAGCAGGCCCAAGAGTTCAACCCGGAGCTAGACGTTCGAGTGCTACTCACGCAGGCGCCGACGAACCCCAACGGATCCGAGCGCACAGACGCGGGGGAGTACCTGACGGACTACCCGGGGCTGAAGTCCCTGCAGACCGTTGTCTACGAGCGCAAGGCGTATCGCGACGTCATCGGAGAGGGCAAGGGCGTGGTGGAGTGGAACAACCCCAAGGCCAGTGCAGAAATCAAGGAACTAGCAGCGGAGCTAATGGCGTAATGGCAATCAAGAGACGAACCGACCCCGCCACCGAGGCCGCTATCGAGGCATTCGGCGCAGGCGCCGAAGCCCTCACCTCTCCGGCCGTCGCGCCCCGAGCTCCGGCGGCGAGGCCCTCTCGAGCTGCGGCCGCTCGACCTGCCGCGAAGAAGCCCTCTGGGCGAGCCGAGGACGTGGCTAAAACATTCCTGATTCGGTACCCAGACGAGAGTCTGCCGCTCCTGCTGGCCGAAATGGCGCAGATTGAAGATCGCAGCCAGCACGCCGTAGCCCTGCGGGCGCTGCGCCGCGGACTGGAAGCGATGAAGGCCGACGCGGAAAGCTAGGCCACGGGGCCAGCTTCAGAAGGGATATCAGTTTCAAAGCGATATCACTCTGAAAGCAGAACGAAGGCACGGGGTGCGCGATGCGATCGATAGCGGGGGAGTGCGGCCGGCACGGAGGCCGGACGCGGATGGAGCCGCTGCGCGGCCCTGTAGAGCTTGACCGATTCTCACCTGTCGGGCCGTTCGCCGTAGCTCGCTCCGCGCCTCCCGTCCCGGGCTTTCGCGGCATATCCTCACTCGCTCGGCTCCCTCCGGTATTCCACGACCCAGCACTCAGGCTCTCCCACTCACAAACGATTCCTTCTGCCAGACAGGCTCAAAAAAATGTTGGTGGGAAGGGGAGAATCAATGGCTAGGACGATCGTCACGGTCTACACGACGCCCGGATGCGTTCAGTGCACCCCGACAAAGAAAATGCTCGAGTCGAAGGGCATCGAGTACACGGAGCACGACGTGACCACGAACCCGGCAGCGCTGGAATACATCACCGAAGAACTCGGTTACAGCGCAACTCCCGTGGTCGTCGTCGACGATCACAACCACTGGTCCGGCTTCCGCCCCGACCTCATCAGCAACCTGTCCTAACCGCACGACAACCGAAGAAGAAGAGCCCATGTCCACACGCGCCATCACCGGGAACCTGGCCGCCGGCGTCGAGGTAGTCAAGGCGGGAAGCATCAACATCACGAAGCTGCGCGTGATCGAGCACACGGGGGAGTACCGGGGAGGCAAGTACGTCGAACACCCGGACGCCGCCACGCATTTCGTCGAGGCCAAGTTCGAGCTGGGGGAGAACACTGCAGCCACCCTGCACCGCGGAGGCACCGTGATCGTCGTGGGCCGCGAGCACACGAGCAGCTGGGGGCCGGAAGGGAACAAGAGCTACGGGCGCGTGCTCGAGGCCGATCACATCGGCGTCGACCCCGGCCGCCAGGTCGCCCAGGTTTGCCGCGTCAGCCGGGAGGACGACGGCCAGTAGCAACGCATAACCGCCCCAGAACATGCACCGCCCCCGGCCAATTCTCTCGCCCGGCCCGGCCCGGGACGGTGCTCTGCGCGCATAGTGGGGCCATGAATATCCCCGAGCGCATCCGCCCCTGGTGGTACGACGGCGCCGGGGTGCGCGTCATCCGCTACAGCTCCCGGCAATGGGCTAGCGGATACCCGCTCGGAAGTGCCTTCTACGGGCTCCAGCTACATCGTCGTGGGATTCGTTTAATAGAACATACGTTCTAATGTTGGGGGATGGGTCAGAACCGCCGCTATCCCGGTCACGCGATCGACCGCGAGATTGAAGATGCCGTGACCCGGCCACAACCGGTGTCACTCACCGCCGCCGAGGTCGACGCCGAACGCCACCCGATCGTCACCCCGGCGAAGCCCGTGCCCGTCGAGGCGTGGGTGCGATTCCACGAAGCGACCGTGCGGCCGCGCTGCGAAGCGATCGCGTGGAACGATCACGCGGTGCAGGTTCGGTGGACAATGCGGAACGGTCAGACCGTCAGCGCGTGGGTATGGCGCTCGGCCGTCGGAACGCCGCCTGACTAGACCCGTACCCTCGCAGTTCGACGTCTAAACACCCGGATGGAAATTTCACTACGGCGTAAAAGGGGCCGGAAGCTGCAACCTCCGGCCCCTTAGAAGTGCGACCTACGAGGCGATGATCTTCCCGCCACGAATGAGGATCCGCTTGCCCTCGCTTATGGCCTGGGCAAGGGTCGAGAGTTCAGGCTCAGTGACACGAGCGCCGTCGTTGGCTGACGCCCATCGTTGAGCCAAGATCGGCTTGATCTCCGGGACCGACAGCCCTCTACACTCCCGACTTATCCCGTCGAGGACAGGCTGGAACTGCTTTTCGATTGCAGCGTTGGCTTGCTTAGCCAGCTCGCGTTCCCATCCTGGGTTGAACTTGAAGGTGACGTTGGACGCCATAAGGTCGCCCCTTTCTGATCGGAGTTGGGGCACCGCCCTCTCGGACGGTGCCCGGGGTGCTACTTGGTGCGGCGCACCGTCGTCGTGATGGTCACGCGAACGGGTACACGCACGGGCTTGGTGCGAACGATGCGCACCACGCGCTTTGCGGGCAGGGGCTCTCTCCTTCCTCAGGATCGCGCCTGAGGGAGCACTGCCGTTAGCAGCTCAAACTCCGGTAGTCTGGTTCTTTCAACGGAACTGACTAGCTCAGGACTTACCTAGAGGGCCGACACACTGTTTGCGCAGCGTGCCGGCCCCACTTTTTTGGGGCTAGCTCTTGCGGTTAAGCACCCCGCAGAGATCACGTCGACCAGAGAAGATTCTCTGGTCGTTCCGCTAACCCTTGCCGAGGGTGGAGCCGGCCTTAGACTTCGCCGGCTTCGTTGAACCCTTGGACGCGAGGGTCTTTCCGGCCTTCGAGAGCGAGGCTTTCGAAGGCTTTGACGACTTCGCCATGTGCTGTGTTCCTTCCACTTTCCGGGTGAAGGACAGATCCACAAGCACCAACGCTGGGTTGGCGGAGGAGCTATTTAGCTCCTAGAGTCGTACAAGTCTGCCAAGACACAAGTACGGCCCCGATCTGTCTAAAGAGCTCCGCTCGAATTCGATCGGGGCCTTTTTTTGTTCAGTCTCTTGTCGGCATTGCTGCGTTCAAGTGACTACGCCAAGCATACCCGCCGCGCCTGACATCGCGCGCTGTGCGCCTCACAGAGCGAAGAATTTACGTGGATACCCAAGTTATCCACGGAACCGTCGGAAAGTCGCTCAAAACGGCAGCTGGGGGCACACAGGGGCATATCTGGGGCGGCGTGTCGTATTTTTCAGTCTGTTTCTTGAGTTTCACACAGAATCCACACGCATGTGGATAACCCGCCCGGTCCAGGCGGCGGTGTTCTGGGCGCTTTTCGTGATCAGTTCGAGACCAACAGTTGACAACAATGAAATGTTGTTGGGGATGTCCTTCAACATGAGGTTGAAGTTGCGTTTCCTGCCGCTCGAGGCGCAACTCGCGAAACCGATGACTGCGATTGTCAAGTGTTGCTCATGTATCCGTTCATCTCAGCCCCTCCGTTATTGCCGCCACGAGCGTTCTCTCATGAGCTATATAGCTCTCGCACTGAGGTATCTAGGACGGCAATCCACGGCCTCTCTGCGCAGTCTTCGGATAGCAGTGACCCAGGAAAGGAACGTATGATGCGTATGCGCACTGCAATAGCGGTGTGAAGTGAACTCGGTAGCCTTCCGGACGGTGGGTGAGCCGAGTTTCGCGCATTAAGCGCTACATCGTCGTGACGTCGATCAACATCGGCGCGATCCGGCGTTTCCAGTCACCCCCCTTCGCATAACTCCACGCGATTGCGTCAGGGATCCACAGCAGCGGCTCCGAATAGGGCGCACACAAGTCGTATTGCACCGCTGCCCGAAGCCCGTGAACACCCAACTCCCGGTAGAGGATGCGGCGATCCGAACGCTCGATCGACTCATCACGCTCAAGGACGAGCTTCGAATGCGAGTGCTTCTTCGCCTGCCCGACGAGTCCGATCAAGCACTCTTCGCGTCCATCTGACTCGCGCTTGGCACTCGACTCGATGATGTGAGCTCGAACCTCCAGCTCCGTGAGCGTGGAGAGGATGGCCTTTCGACGCGAGTCGCTCTCGCTACTGAAGTGAAGACGTCGCTGGCCCGGCAGCACAAGCCCACGCATGGCCCTCTTCATCGCAGTCGACTCCGACGGCGCCACCACGGCGGCCACGAGCGTGTACCCGGAGCTCTTGCTCTCATCGACATACAAGGCGCTCATTTGGCGCCCCCCTCTGTCATGGCCACCTTGGGCTTCCGAGCGTTCTTCTGAGCGGCCTTGATGGCGTCGACCGCGTAGGGTCCGGTGAGCGTGTAGCGGAACTCTTCCATCCACCCCGTTGGGGAGCGGGCCGAGACCACATATCCCACGGTCTTCGTCAGGAAGCCCTTGTTCTCGAGGCCGCGGAAGCCGCGCCTGGCCGTGGGTTCGGAGACTCCGTACCACTTCGGGGCCCTGTTCATGGGCAAGGCGAATCCCTCGACCTGGTCGAGTGAGATAAGGAGCATGAGCTTCTCGGCCGTTGTGAGGTGAGCATCATGCTCTTCAGTCCAGTAGCTGTACGGGAGGTGAAGCCAGTGCCCCTCGGCCGCGCTCTTCGGCCGGACGTACTTCGAACCATCCCCGGACTCATGCAGCAATTCATAGTCCATCTGGTTACCGCGGCGGTGCCGCTCGATCAGCTGCAGTCGTTCCAGCTTCGACACAAGCTTCGACCACCGCGACTTCGCCGCATCGAACGAAGCCGCCTCGTCGAGACGGGCAAGCTGCACCCAGGTCGCAGCGGGATAGGAAGCCAAGTACGGCGCACTGCTGCTCGCCATGGCGTGGATGAGAAGATATGCATCGAGCGCGGAGCCGTCACGAGCGAGCCGCGCAAGGACTGAGCCTCGCTCTTCTCCAGCTGACTTAGGCCTCTGAATGAACGCGCGGCGGACCGGGACAGTTACTCGCTTCGTGCCGGCAAGCATGGGACTAAGCAGCTCCATGCGCGGCGGACGGCCAACGGGTTCGACGAGTTCGCCCCCCTGGCCGGATCGAGTAGTGTCTGTCATGGATCACAGGTTACCCGAGTTCTGAGTCTGGGTTGCAGAGTTGAGATTCTGCGGATTGCCGCTCTGGATACCCCTGCTCGATGACTATTCGATGCCGTTCGAGGTCGCATGAGAGTTCAATGCGAGGACGAATTAGCGAATTGCCCTGGGGAACCGAGACAGCCGCGGGTTGCCGGACCCGCGGCACCGCGAATTCGACCAGCGGATTGCCCTTTTGACGAATTCAGCACGTCCTGGGCCTCTTCTGGGTGGTCGGTGCTCCTAAGTGCAGCCGAACTTACTACCTCCCAGCTCGACGACCACAGTGGGTGCGGACCTATGAATACGTGCCGATCGGCCGCTAACGAAGTTGGCGCACCGCGGCCACCGCGGCATCCGGGGTCGCGAACTCCCCAAGCGCGAACACGCGGGCCGTCTCGCTGGCATCGTCAGCGTGGCTAAGCCATTAGCCGGCGCCCTCGCGCTCGATCCGCCACGGCGTCTCGACCAGCACGCCGTCGACTTCCTCAACCACCCAGTAGTGGTCATCCTCGATCCCGCGAGCGGTGAACATCACGGGAACCCGATCAGGCATCATCCGGCAGATCGTTGGGCGCGTCCTGGTTCTCCTCAGAAGCGGCCTGGATAGCTCGTTCTTGATCGGCGGGGGCAACCGTAAGGTCCTGAGCCCAAAACCCGTCGTAGCTGGCGACCAGACCAAAGCGCAGGATCGCATATGCCTGCTGCAGAGGACGGTTGTAGCGGAAAAGCCCTTCTGAGGTTTTTCGGACTAGTGATCGGCGCTCCTCGGTCTGCAGCTTCTTGAGGTACGTAGTGAGGTTCCCTGCCGGGTATTGATCGTGCGTTTTCCGAATCTCCGCGATCAATTGGGCGTGTGTTGCGCCCTTCTCTGGAAGAGCAGCGAGGGCCTGCAGGATGATGGCGTAGTTGTTATACCGGCGGGTTTGCGCGACCTCGAGCGCGACGTCAAAATCTTCTTTCATGTTGCCGCCGCGGGTTCTCACGTAGGCGCTCTTTGCAGTTTCAAGTGCTACAGGTGTAATCACTACCCGGGACTCTGCAGTCCTTCGAACACCCATTGCTAGGCAGCACTCGCGAGCTAAAGAGTGGGTGATGCTCGCGACGCCAACAGAGTGTCTGATGATCGAATCGCGGACTTGATCGAAGTCGACGTTAAGTAGCTCCTTCGACTTTTCCAGCAAAGCCCCGAGCTGGTCGTCGTCCAGCGGTGGCACGGGAATGTCGGCCAGTCGGCCTCCCATGTTTGATGGAGCGCGCAAGATTTCGCTGGCGTTATCCGCGACGCCCGTCACCACTATTCGCAGTCTGGGGTGTGAGGGCGACTCGTCACTAAAGACTTTCATCGTGTCGCTCATCGCCGTGCGCACGGCCGGAGCGACTTTGTGAAAGTCCTCGATGACCCAGGCGAACCCCCTGGACCCGAGATAGAGCGCCAGTGCGTGTGATGTGAGTTGGGCAGGGACAATCGGCTCCCACTCCGTTGTAGTGCCTAACTCCCAGCTGGCATCGGCGTGGATGGATGCGGGTATCGTGCCGCCGCCGATCTCTGACCCTGCACTGAGAGTGCGTGTGTCTTGGTTACTCGAGCTGACTTTTCGCACTGCACGTAGCTGATCGAACGCAGAAGCTAAGAGTTGGTCATACGTGGTTGTGGCTTCGCATCGCGTCGTGACCGAAGGCTGCTTTGCCTGCCGCAGGACGTTGACCACGAGCGAGCTCTTACCAGCACCAGATTCACCCCAGACGAGAATTTGCGAGCCGCGCTCATCGAGCACGTTCCTGAGGTCGCTCTCCTGGGACGGGCGGTTGACAAAGCCTTTGTCGGCAGGTTGGCCGGGTGTGAAAACCTCGTCCAACTCATAGATGTGTCTTAGCTCGCTCGTCGTTTCGACCTGCTTGCGTCTAAAGAACTTCAGTAGATCCATGTTGTGTATCCCCCGGAGCGCCAGCCTAGTGACCGGCGCGCATAGAAGGACACATGTCGAACCCAAGATCTGTTTATCCGAAAACGATCGTTTGCGAACAGGTCGACGTCGACCGGCGGCACCGTTGATTCTCCGCGGGTCGTGATCTGTTCAAAACCCCTTACCAAAATCAAATCTACCGAAACATACTCATGGAGGTTTTTGGGCAGATCCGGTAGACTGATAGCAACCAGATTGGAGCCGTCATGAGCATCGCGCATGCACGTACAGCACCCGCCGTCGAGCAGGTCGATGTCGAGCGGCGGATGAGCTTCGCTGATGCCGCTCTCGGAGCAGCCGGCCACGAGGTCACCGACCCCGCCGTGCGGGCTATCAGTCGGCGCCTGGCCGCTGGTGAGGTCTCGGGGGACGAGGCTGCAGCGCTCGTGAAGGCGCAGCTGCTCGGCACCCGCTAACCGTGGCGAACGGCTTTAGTACCTGGGATGACTATTTCATCCCAGGTACTTCCGTCTTAAAGAACATCGAGGGCATCACCGATGGCGAGCAGCTGCGCCGCTACGAGGAGGCCCAGGGGCACGTACGCCTCGTCGAGCTGGCCGACGCACCTCTGCCAGCGACGTTCGACTATGCCCACATGAAGGCCATCCACCGGCACATCTTCCAGGACGTGTACGCGTGGGCGGGGGAGGAGCGCGTGGGTCCCGTCGGCTTCATGACGAAGGACGGGCACTCGTACTACCCGGCTGGCCCCGCGCTCGCCGAGGCGGCGGACGCCGAGTACGGCAAGCTTGCGAGCAAAGACTTCCTCCGCAGCCTCGACAAGGGTGAGTTCGTCGACGAGCTTGCAGAGCGATGGGGCGAACTGAACGTCATCCACAGCTTCCGTGAAGGCAACACTCGGACGCAGTTCGTGTTCTTCTCCCAGCTCGCAGAGAACGCCGGCTACCGGATCGACACGGACGCCTTCAAAATCGGCTCACCGCTCCGCGACGAGTTCGTGGCGGCCCGATTTCACAGCCAGGACACTGGCAGCAACACCCGGCTGGCCGCGGTGCTATCGAAGGCCATTGAGTCGATCGACAGAGGGCCGGATGCGCCGGCACCGCTGGGCCCTGAGCTGCAGCGCATCGTCACCCTGAACAAACGCAACTTCCCGTCGAGCGCCACCGAGATCCGGGCGCCCGAACCCGGTAGCTCCACGCCGGGGCGCGGGCACGTCCCGCCTCGGGGGCTCAGCAGCGATCGCGGATACGGAAGGTAGGGCTTGGTGGCCATCGTCGGATACACCCGCGTTTCGACGCAGGATCAGAATCTCCACTCACAGATCGACGCCTTGAAAGCGGCCGGCGCCGATCCGATTTTCTCAGACAAGCTCACGGGTAAGAATGCGGCCCGCCCGGGGCTCATCGACGCGAAGAAGTTCCTCCGCACCGGCGACACTCTGCTGGTGTACTCGACCGATCGGCTGGGCCGGTCAATGACCGACGTCGTGACGATCGTGACCGAGCTGGGGGAGCGGGGAGTGGAGTTCAAGTCACTCACGGAACCCTTCGACACCACCACCCCGGGAGGTGAGCTGTTCTTCCATATCTGCGCTGCGTTCGCACAGATGAACGGGCGCATCATCTCCGACCGCACTCGCGCCGGTCTTGCTGCGGCGAAGGCTCGTGGCCGTGGCGGCGGACGACCCACGGTGATGACCGCGGAGCGAATCAAGATCGCCCGCCGGATGCGGGCCGAGAAGGCGACGTGGCCGACGATCGCCACCGCCCTCGGTGTCGGCGTTTCCAGTGTCCGCCGCGCGCTCGACCGGCCCGAAGAAGTCCTCGAAAGCCAGGGCTCATGAGTGAGGTTGACCGGCGCGGCACGGCTCCTGTTGTGCTGCCCTGGTGGCAGTGCCCTGAGCGCGGATGCACGTTCGTCGCCCACGGCCTCACTCGTGGAGCCGCGGCGATGGCGCTGTACGGGCATGGACAGGAGAAGCACGGCGCGGCGGTGCCGATGTGTGGCCAGTCGGCCCCTGTCGGTGACGGGTGGTGTGTGCTTCCCAAAGACCACCCGCCCGGTCACGAGAGCCTTCTCGACCCCACTATCTGGCCATGATCGACGCAACGGGCGCTCCGGAAGATGCTCGGGTGTTCTACCGAGACATCAAGCCGTATGAGGCGCCGGGGCGGCTCGACGAGCTGCATGGTCCGCGCGACGGCCGCGTGCAGCTCCCGATCAACGTCTATTGGGGCCCGGCCTACGCGTTCGACCTCGCCAACGAGTCCGACGTTGTGGAGCCCTACCAGGCCACTCTCCGCGAGGGCCGCCCCAGTGACCAGGTTGAGCTCCTGAACCGCGACCTGTTGGTGGCTGTATGGCCGGAGCTGTTGTTGCCTGTGCGTGTCCGCGCGCTCTGGGAGGGCCGCTTCCCCGACCTGGCCGCGGAATGAGCGATGTGCGGGGAGTTGTCGCGAGCTAACTCCCGGTGGGCCAGGTGGCTGGCGTCACGACGTCTCATTGGCGTCTGCCGACCTCAACTGCATCACGTCGGCTGTGTTGTAGCGCACCACCCCGTAGCCGACCGCATGGCACTTCGGACCAGCGCCCCGCGCGCGCAGCACCTCGAGCTCAGCCACCGGTAGGCCGAGTACTTGGCCAGCCTGTGCCGGCGTCAGCAACGGCATCATCTGCTCTGCTCGAGCACGCAGCGCGCTCACGTGTTGCTCACCCTCAGCAGTTGCCCAGCGGACCGTCGTGCGGCCGCGGCCGTGATCCGCTCGGGGTCGAATCCTGACCAGTGCTGTGCCCCGTCGACGACGACCGGCGCCGACAGATACCCGAGCTGCTTCACCAGGTCGACGGCGCGCTCGTCGCTCGCCAGATCGACCACGGCGAACCCCACGCCGGCATCGGAAAGTGCCCTCTCCGTCATCGTGCACTGCACGCATCCGGGCAGCTTATAGAGCGTGACCTGCTCATCCATCTGAACCATCCCTCTCTCAACCTCATTGCCTTTTGGCACCCGTCGAACTACTCGCCGGAGGCGTGGAAGGAAGGGACCGTGGAATACCGGAGCGCAGCGAGGATATGCCGCGAAAGCCCTTCCTGGAGCGCAGCCGGCGCGTAGCCTCGCCCGGTGCAAAAGGCAACGGAGTTGCCCGACCAAAGGCGAGCCGAAGGCTCATCCTCAGCGGCACCCTTGGGTGCAGGCCGAGCGACGCTTTCGCATCCCTCCAGGCGGAGCCCAGACGGAGCAAGCTATAAAGTTACCCAGGGTAACTTCGTCGTTCCTCTCGACGCCGTGGCGTTCTCGTGGGCATACTGGAGGTATGGTCCCCGGAAATCGGGGTCGCTGCGCTGGGCCAGGAAGGACGGTGGAACGATGGCTGAACCGGACAAGGGACGCCTGTTCGGCCGCTCCCGGCGCAAGAACGTCTCCGGTGCTCGGCAGAAGTTCTACAGCGTGTATGTGACCCCTGATGAGCAGGTGCAGTTGGAGGCGCGGGCCGCCGTTCGCGAGGTCACCGTGCCGCGGCTTCTGTTCGAATCTGCGATGGTGGCGGACGTCGAGACGGACACCGATCGCAAGGCCGCGATCGTGGAAATGTTCGAGGTGCGCCGGCTGCTCGCGAGCGTCGCGAACAACGCGAATCAGCTCGCCCGGTTCGCGAACACGGAGGGCTCGTTCCCCGCCGAGGCGGAGTCGATCATCATCGAGTACCGCGCCATCGTCCCTCGCCTGTCGGCCGCGATCGAGAAGCTGGCCGAATCATGATGCCCAACATCAGCCGCGGCGATCGGATGGGTGGACTGATGGTCTACCTGGCCGGTGCCGGCCGATCGAACGAGCACGAAGAGCAGCACCTCGTGGCGGGTGATTCTGCGATCGTCACGATGCACGGATACGGAGTACTTGACCGTGACACGGCTCTGGCGATCGCGAAGGATCTGGACGAACCGCGCGTGCGGCTCGGCGTCGACGTCACCCGCCAGGAGCGGATCGCAGACCCGGAGAGGGGCGAGGTCACAAGCACCACCGTGCCGGCCGACGTGTGGCACTGCTCGCTCTCGCTCCGTGCCGAGGAAGGGCAGCTCTCGGATGAGAAGTGGGGGGCGATCGCGCAGCAGTTCGTCGACCGCATGGGCTTCACCACCGAGGGCGGCAGCAAGGCAACGTGCCGGTGGGTCGCCGTCCGTCACGGCCTCTCGACCAACGGCAACGATCACATCCATGTCGCCGTCTCGCTCGTCCGTGAGGACGGCACGAAGGCGAACACCCACAACGACTACCAGCGGGCACAGAACATCTGCCGCGACCTCGAACGCGAACACGGCCTCGAGCAGCTGGAGTCGCGAGAGCGCGGCATCGGAGAGCGCGGCGTAAAGCCGGCCGAGCGTGAGAGGGCAACCCGCGCCGGCGCCGAGGTCGGAGTGCACCGCCTCGAGCGCACCGTGCGCGCCGCGGCCACCGCATCACTCGACGAAGCAGAGTTCGTGCGGCGCCTGCGCCGCGGGGGAGTGCTCGTCCGCCCACGGTTCGCAGCAGGCCGCGACGACGTGGTGGCCGGCTACTCCGTGGCGCTGCGGCCAGAGCCCGACACGCAGGTCGTGTGGTACGGCGGCGGCCGTCTCGCTCGCGACCTCACCCTCCCACGCATGCGCGAAGGATGGCCGGACAGCGTGCACGCCGCACAGGGCGCCGTCAACGAGTGGAAGGCCACCGCGAAGAACCCGTGGCAGTACCGGCCCGTCTCGCCCGGCCGCGAAGAGTCCGCGCCCGACCCGCAGCTGTGGAAGCAGTATACGGCCGAGATGAAGCAGCTCCGCGCGCAGATGCGGGAGGTACCGATCGACGACCGGGCCAGCTGGGCGCACCTCGCGCGCGACACGGCCGGCGCGTTCGCCGCGTGGTCGCAGCGCGTCGAGGCGACACCCGGGCCCCTCGCTCAGACAGCCCGCGATCTGTCCAGGACAGCGCAGATCCGCGCCCACGAATCCAAGCCCCGCCCGGCCGGCCACGTCTCCGTCGCCGGCGCCACGATGATGCTTCTCCAGGCCGCTGACCAGGGCAAGGGCTCGATGGCCGAAGCGCTCATGCTGCGCCAGCTCGCCGCGACCGTGCGCGCTGTCATGGAGATGCACGAGGCAGTCGGAGACGCCCAGCGTGCCGCGCAGCTGGACCGCACCCTGCGCGAGCAGTACACCACCGTCCGCGATCGCCTCCCCGCGATCCCCAAGACCGGAGCAGCAGCCCAGGGCACGGCAATGCCGGGACCCGCCAACGGCCTCGACCCGGAGCTCGCACGCGTCGTCGAGGTCGCCCAGCGCGGCCAGGTCATCCCCGGCACCGGGAGCCCGCTGCCGAACCCGATCGAGCAGCAGCGACCCAGAACCACCGCCACGCCCATCGAGCGCGACGGCCACGAGAGATAACCAAGGAGGCAACGACGATGGCTGAGGACAACGACGGCATGGGCGAAGCGCTCGACGGTCAACTCCGCACGGCACTCGCCGTGGCGATGCAGCTCGCACAGCGGTTCGCTCGGCTCCGCGAAGAGCTCGCCCGGGCGGCGCAGGCGCGCACGGAGCAGCAGACCCGCGAGCTGCAAGCCCGCTTCGACGCCGAACGCTCTGCGGCCGCGGCGAGCCTCGTCCCCGTGCACCAGGCCGAGTGGTGGAACTACGCCGGTGTCGATGACATCGCGGCCGCGTACGAAACCGCCGAGGCATGGCGACCCGTCGACGCTGACATTGCTCGCACCGCAGACCACATGCGTGACGAGCTCCGTGAACGCTACGGCGTCGACGTCAACGAGCTCGGCGCCGACCCTGCCCGCGTCCGCGACCTGCTCGAGCGCACAGAGCGCGCTCGCGCAGACGCGGCCGCGCAGCGGGGCGAGAGTGGAAAGGACGCCGCCGAGGGTGCCGTGCTGCTCACCACGGCCGAGCAGCTCGAGCGCGACGCCGAGCAGCGCGACCAGGAGCAGCGCGAGGCGCAGGTCGACGAGCCCACGTCGGGACTCACCCGCGAAGAGATCCTGGCTGAAGCGGCGGCCAACCGCGACGGCTCCGCATTCGCCTACGACAGCGCGGAACGCCGTCAGCAGACCGCCGCCGAGCTGGACAAATCCGGAATCGACCCTGAGCTCGTGCGGATGCGGACGGTCACCGACCGTGACAACGCCGTGCCGGCCACCGCCGCGGTGGCCACCAAGCCCGGCAAGCAGACCAGGGCCCGGACAGGCACCTGGACTCCCAGCATGCATCGCGAACGCGGCGGCCTCAGCCGGTAGGCGGGTCGCGGCGATCCTCGCCGAAGAGTGTGGGTATGAAAAAGATCGATGCGAAGGTGCCAGACGACCGATCTTCTCGAAGGCGAAAGAGCTAGCTGTTTGGGGTGATCGATCCCGCTCCCGTGAAGGCGTCGTAGGCCCTCCGGACCACTCGTCGAAGCTGCTCGGCGGTCTTGTGTAAGACGAAGAGCATCTTCGGTTGCCTTCCCACCAGGAACCCTGATCCGTTCGGTGCCAGACGAAACCCGTGCGAGTGCATGCCCTTGCGGAGGGTGGCACCCGCGATGACGGAAAGGGCGTTCGGGCGGCCTGAGGCGTTAAGGCTCGCCGCATGGAGTTCCGGTAACCGGGCGCCATTCGAGCCGTCGTTTGGCAGGTCATATCAATTTGCCAACGGCTTGTTGGCGTATTGAGTCAAGTTCACTTGCACGGCCGAAG
Organism: Herbiconiux dendrobii; assembly: GCF_052048175.1. Classification (NCBI taxonomy): domain Bacteria; kingdom Bacillati; phylum Actinomycetota; class Actinomycetes; order Micrococcales; family Microbacteriaceae; genus Herbiconiux; species Herbiconiux dendrobii. Next base: position 18,953 of record NZ_JBLZQV010000011.1, read on the forward strand.
CGGCTACGAACTATGACCAGGCACGAGCGGAGATCTCCGCGAATACGCGTTCGATGAGGCGAAATGTGCTTGCCGGAATGAGGCGATCCAAGGGGTTGAAGGCCGCCGTAGCTCGCGCATGCGCGCAAGGGGATTGTGTAAGGTCAATCTCTTCGCGATGCGCGGAGTCACGAGGCGGACGTATGAAGCGATATGAGGTTGTCGTGTTTAGGATCGGCGTTGGTGGATGCTTGAGGTTCCAGAGCTTGGGGTGATTGGTCAGTCTCCGACCCGGTCGGCGGTTCCGCGAGAGGCCATGGATCTGGTCAGTGTCGTGCTGGACGCCCCGGATGGGCATGTTGTGCCTCCGCGGTTGCGGTGGGCGGCGCCTCGTCATTTCGATTGATCGCGGCGTTTGAGGTCGATGTAGTCGCTCATTGGTGTGCCGGCGCGTGCGGCGTGCAGTGCGAGTGTCTGCGGGCTGTAGTCGAGGAGGTCTGCGAGCGATCGGGCGTCGAGTTGGTGGGCGAGGTCCCGGAGGGCCGTGTTCCTGGCGCGCTGCGCGTCGATTCCGAGCACTCGGAGTCGGATGGAGAGGGTGTTGGGGCTGATCGGATGCCCGGCCCGGTAGCCGGGGAAGAGCCAGTCCGTGCCGGTGTTCACGGTTTGCTGGTTCCCGCGATCGGTGAGGTAGGCCCAGAACACTTCTGTGATCGACTCTGGGATGTCGGATGCGTTCTCGCCGAGTTGTATGCGCATGCCGGTGGGCCGGGTCTGGATTGCGGCGACGGTGAGTCGGGTGATCTTGTTCAAGGGCTGGGCCCAGAGCAGCTGGATCAGACCCGCGATTCGGGTGGACAGTGTGACCTGGTCGAAGGCGAGGCAGTTCGCGACGAGTTCGATCCACTGTTCCTGAGTGATCAGAGGGTTGGAGAGTGCTTTCCGGTAAGGGGCGGTGACCCGGCGGTGGCTGCCTTGGTTGCGGCTGTTCCAGTGCAGGAAGGTCCGGATGTGATTTCGGGTCGAGGTTCCTGTGGAGAGGTATTCGTCGACGTGTCCCTGGCGGAGCTCGGCGACGGTGAGTCCGTGGGTGACATCGAGCCAGATAAGGAATTTCTCGGTCTCGGTAATTTCCTGTCGGGCCGTCAGCGTGGCGGTGACCATGGCCTGGGCGGGGTCGGGGGAGTGGAGGCGCTTCAGGTGGTGCCAGCGCGCGAACTGCTCGACGGGCTGGTGGACATGAGGCCGAGGTGCCAGCTCGCTGAGGCGAACTTGGAGCCAGCGTTCGAAGCCGGCGAGGTGCTTATCGGGTAGTGCCGGGAGCATGTGGTGATGGATCAGGATGTCCCGGATGTGTTCTAGCGCGGGGGAGGAGCGGGAATCGAAGCTGGCGTGATCGAGGGTGACGGTGCGGTTGCCGAGCTGGGCGAGGGCAAGAGCAGTGCCGCGGCCGCGCATCCAGGTGTGAATGCTCTCGGGCCGGGCGGACGCGGCGAGGGTCTCGACAAGCCGGCGGAGCCGCAGGTCGGGTGGGTCGTTTGGCCGGAGTATGGCGCTGAGCTCGTCGTGGAGGATGCAGCGAATGCAGTTGCCGTGCCGGAATCGTTCGGCTTCGGTGCCGCACCGATCGCAGGTCATATTGGTGGTGATACCGGCGCAGTCCCGACAGATCGCCCCACCGGCGCCCGTGCGGCCGGGCAGGAGGCGGTGGTCTCCGCAGGATGCGCAGACACCTCGGGTGCGGACGCCTGCGGTGAAGCAGGCCCCGCAGATGGCACCGTCTGGCCAGTGCACGCGGATCTTCGCCACCATCGAGTTGCAGCGATCGCAATGCAGATTTCCTGAGGACCGTGGCCGGCCCCTCCGCCGTGGTTCAGCCATCGTCTCGATGGCAGGACGTGAGGCCTCGTCTCGGATTGGGCGACCGAGCGGCTGGTCAGTCATCCTCAGTCGTGATCCGGGCACGGACCGGACGATAGGTGCGGAGATCAGGGACATCGTCGTCACCGACAGCGGCCTTGCGTCTGGCTGCGCGGGCATTGGCGGCGGTGTAGGTGACGAGTTCGCCGACGTCGACGCTGAAGATGTCGGCGAGAGCGACGAGTACTTGGAAGGAGATCCGTTCGGGGTTCTGATCGACGATGCGCCAGATCTGAACGGGGGAGAGGGTGATACCGCGCTCTCGGAGGGGTTCGACGAGGTCCTTGCTCGTGCGGTAGTGGTGGCGAGCCATGAGCTCCCGCACTCGCCATTCGTAGGTGATCTCGCGTTTCATCGGGTTCGTCCTTTCAGAAGATTCTGCGCGGCCGCGAGGGTCGCCTCGTGGGAGTTCTTCAACGCCAACCGCTGATAGTCAGGGGAAGCGAGCGTGTAGATGGAGGTCGTCGACGCGTGCTCGTGACCCAGCTGCAACTGCGCGAAGGTGACGTCGAAGCCCTCGCCCGTGATCAGCTGAGTTGTGTACGAGTGGCGGAACGAGTGCAGGTCCAAGCCCGGCGGGAAGCCGAGCTCGTCAATGAGTCCGTGCAGTCGGCGCAGGAGATGCGGTTCGCCGACGATGTTACCGCGGGTGGTGGGGAATAGGTCGGTGACCGGGTGCCCGTAGTGGGGGAGTCCGCGCTCGACCCAGGCGCGGAGTGCGTCGGCGGTCCAGTCCCAGACAGTCAGCACCGAGCGGGTCTTCTTGGCCGAGCCCCGGTGCGGTTTGCCCCAACGGACCCGGACGACGCCGTAGTCGCCAAAATAGGGTGCGCTGTGGTTCCGAGACAGGTCGACTAGCTGCAGATGCCTGGCCTCAGTCGATCGGAGACCCCAGCCGTAGAGGGTTTTGAATGCAACCGCGTCGCGCATTGCCGCGAGGCCGCCGCGCCTGCCGGCGTTCATGATGCGGTCGACCTCGAGATCAGCGAGATCGAAGAGCTCCTGCAGCTCAGCCTGCGAGAACGCACGCTTCGCGGTCTTCGTCTCCGAAGCTTGCGCATGGGTGACGCGGTTCCACTCCGTGATAATCTGCACGAACACGGACCCGAACAGTCGGCCGCAATTCTCGTTCCAGTCGTAGGCGGGGTTCGTCGCGAAATCGCAGAACAGCCGGATGCTGCCTTGGTAGGAGCGGACGGTCGAATGAGCGAGGTTACGAACACCTCGAGCATGGGCGAAATACTCGTCGGCATCCGAGACGGACCAGTCCCAGGGGTAGTGGCCGGAGAACTCCACTAGATCCAGCACGCGGGCCCGCCGCGAACGAATGGTCCCACGATCAAGATCCGCAGCCCCTTGAGCTCGATCCCAACCGTCCAGCACCTCACTGAGGAACGCGTCCGGCGCAGGCGCAACCTCGCCGAAGGCTAGGAACGACAAGCGGCCGGATTCGCTCACTATCAGCCCTGACGCCGTTTCATAATACGAAGAATGATTTCATGAGTTGAAATCAGCGTCAAGCAAATGCCCGATCAACCGAGGATTTGCCTTGGCAGTGCCAGTATGTTCCCGCGCCCATGCCGACACATCTGTTTCGGTGCGCTCCTCAGCGAAGGTCCTGATCAGTTTACTGTTTCTATTTCGGCGCGGGGAGTGCCCGAAAGTTCTGTCATTGCAAGAAGTGAAATTAAGCAGCCTTCATGTTGACATAATATCCATTATCAGTTTGTTTGCACGCATGCATTACGGCCATCGTCACCGCCCGTACCGCGGCAAGGCACCGCTCCGCCTCCGCGCGGCCGCAGTGCTCCAAGGCCTGGCGCAGCGCGTCGTTGACCGCACCGTTGAGTAAGCCCACGGGAGTGGCACCGTACCCGTCGGCGCCACTCTCCCGGCAATCGTCAACTGCCACCGCTTCCTGACAGTAATCGTTATCTAGAGGGATGGCTGGTGCTCTCACTTCTGCACTGACGACGGCGGGGGTGCTCTTAGGCTGCGGCGAGCAGCCCGGCGATTTGGCCGATGGAACCCGGGACGTACCGATATACGCCCATGGCGCCCACTTCGAGCGAGACAGGAATCCGGCATCAACGAGGATCCTAAGATGCGACACAGTCGGCTGCGTCGACCCGAGCGGCTCGGCTAAATCGCAGACACACGCTTCGCCCCCGCAGATAAGAATCCATGGCAACGCGCCAGCAGTTGCAGCGCACCGAGTGACGGATTTGCCTACCACTCGATTGGTGGCATCAGCTGGTGCCGCCCTCGCCCTGCTTGAAAAGGCAACGTCGGATACTCTCGGCCGTTTGACCGATCCCGCACCCGCTCCGCGGTCCTAAGCTCGCCCCCTTGGCAGAGTCCGGCGTGCGCCGGCGGCGTCTGCAGAAGGAGGAACACATGAACTCGTACGACGGATATCCGGCTACGGCGGAGCACTCTGTGCCCGGACTCGATGCGGAAGTCGAGATTATCGTCGACCGCTGGGGAGTACCCCATATCTACGCGAGCACCACGGGTGATGTGTACCTTGCGCAGGGGTTCAACGCGGCGCGCGATCGCCTCTTCCAAATCGACGTGTGGCTGCGGCGCGGGAACGGCCGATTGGCCGAAGCGCTCGGTGCCGGATACCTGCAGCAGGACTCGGCGAGCAGGCTGCTGCGCTATCGCGGCGAGTTGGTGGCCGAGTGGGAGGCGTACGGCGTTGACACGCGGCGCATCGTGTCCAGCTTCGTGAGCGGATACAATGCGTATGTCGATCATGTGCTCACGCATCCCGAGCTGCTTCCGCCGGAATTCGCTGTGAACGGATTCCTGCCCCGCCGTTGGGAGCCCGAGGATATCGTGCGCTTTCGCACTCACGGCCTGTTGTTCAACGCGGAGTACGAACTGGCCCGGGCGATCACGATCACCCGCTTCGGAACAGAGGCGGAGCAGATCGCACGCGTTCGCGAACCCGACGACGCGCTGGTGTACCCCTGCGGACTCGACCTGGGCGAGCTCGGCGACGAGGTGTTGGCGGTTTACCGGCGTGCCTTCGCCCCCGTCGACTTCGCCTCGGCTCGCGCGGTGCAGGCTGCGAACGGCGCGTCCGCACGTGCCCGCGCCCAGCCGGAGGCCCTGGACGCTGCTCGTGCTTCGGGTGCTCCGACCGCCCCGGATGCCGCCGACACCGTCGGGGGAAGCAACAGCTGGGTGGTGGGTCCGGAGCGGACAGCTACCGGGCGCCCCATCGTCGCTAACGACCCCCACCGTGGCATCTCCCTGCCCGCATTGCGCTATCTCGCACATCTGAACGCGCCTGGATTGAACGTGATCGGTGCCGGCGAACCCGGCCTCCCCGGCATCTCGATCGGACACAACGAGCATGTGGGATTCGGCCTCACCATCTGGGCGGCGGATGTCGAAGACCTCTATGTCTACGAACTCGACCCTGCCGACCCCGAGCGCTACCGCACCGCGGCAGGGTGGCAGAGATTCCGCACGGTGGAGGAGCAGGTCCCCGTCCGCGATTCCGCCGCCGAGACGGTCATCCTGCGCTACACCGAGCACGGCCCACTACTGTTCCACGATGAGGGCCGCGGGATTGCCGTCGCCCTGCGGGCGGCATGGCTCGAGCCCGGCATGACCCCCTACCTCGGCAGCCTGAGCTACCTCGGTGCTCGCGACGCCCAAGAGTTCTCCGACGCTCTGCGGCACTGGGGAACGCCCGCCGTCAACCAGGTCTTCGCCGACGTCGACGGCGATTGGGGTTGGCAGGCGAGCGGACGGATTCCCCGCCGCGACGGCTGGGACGGCAGCCTGCCCGTCTCCGGCCACAGCGGGCGAGAGTGGGCGGGCCTCGTTGACTCCGGGGCCCTACCGGCAAGCCGGCGGCCCGTCGAGGGCTGGATCGCCACGGCAAATGAGATGAACCTGCCGCACAGCTATGATAACCGAGCGCTCACCGCCACCTACGACTGGTTCCCCGATGGCCGCTACCGCCGACTGCGGTCCTGGCTGAGCGGCGACGAGCGGGTCTCTGTAGCCGACAGCTTCGCGCGGCAGCTCGACTTCACCAACGGAGTGGCGCTTCGCGCGCTCGACGCACTCCGCGTGCTTGATCCCGCCAAGCTCGAGCACGGCGCAGAGCTCGCCAGGCTGTTCGCCTGGGATGGCGTCGAGTCGACCGATTCCCGCGAAGCTCTGGTGTTCGAGATCTGGTGGCGCCGGCACTTTCGCCGACGCCTGCTCGAACGGCATCTGCGCCGTCTCGGTACGAGCGAGGACCTGCTCGCCGAGGGTGTGCGCCGACTCACCCACGACGAGAGCGCCGTGGGTGATCTGCGCGGTGACCTGCGCATCCTCGAGGCCCTCGATCCGAGAGATACTGCGGCCGTGAGCGCGCTGCGCGACGACGTCGACGCGGCCATGGGAGGAGCCCTGACCGAGATCCGCTTGCTCGTCGGCGACGACGAGGCCGCCTGGCGCTGGGGTGCCGTGCACCACGGCGCCTTCCTCAACACCGCGCTCTTGGGAACGGAGGTGCCGGACGACTGGCAGCGGCTCGGTCCGGTCGAACGCGGCGGCGGTCCCGACACCGTGGGGCTCACGAGCTACGAGACGGGATTCCGCCAGGTAATGGGGTCGAGTTTCCGGATGGTGCTCGACGTGGGCGACTGGGATGCAAGCCTCGTGCTCAACGGACCGGGACAGGCCGGAGATCCGCGTTCCCCGCACTACTCCGACCATCTGGCCGCTTGGGCGAAGGGCGAGGGTTTTCCGATGGCATACTCGCGGGAGGCGGTCAACGCCGCCGCCGCGCACCGCATCTGGCTCCGCCCAGCCAGTTGAGGTCTCCCATGCGAGAGGGGATGCGCCGCCGAGCGGCGGGGCATCCCCTCTCGCATGTCAGGCCGCCTTCTGACCCGCGTCCCACCGGCGGGCGGCCGCCTCGACGGTCGAGAACTCGGCGCCGTGCTCCTTTGCACGGTGAATGAGGCGGCGCAGGATGCGGATTCGGCTGCCTCGACCGATCGACTGTGGGTGAAAGGTGTGGGTGAAGATGCCACCCGGCACCTCCTCCACCATGAAGTCGAGGTCGGAGATCCAACGGTCGGCTAGCCCCGCAACATCCGTCGAACCCGGCAACGACACGCCCGGGGCCAGCGCGAACTCGATGAAGGGGAAATCGTCGAGCGTCCAGGTCACCGGCACCTCAATAAGTGAAAGCGGCCGGCCCCATTCGATCGGCTTGTCGGGGTGGAACACGTCGCCGGTACGGCACCGGTAGGGCTCGAAGTCCTGAGCCATCATGCTGCTGTCGTACAGGAAGCCGTACTCCTCGAGTAGCCGCGTTGAGTTGGGCGAAAGGTCGAAGGCTGGTGAGCGATAACCCACCGGGCGCACCCCCAAGGTGGAGTCAAGCGCTTCTATGCCGCGCTCCAGGATGGTTCGCTCGGCTGGCTCGTCGAGGGTGGTGGGGCCCTCGTGGGCATAGCCGTGGTGGCCGATCTCATGGCCGGAGTCGCGGATGCGCCTGCAGACGTCTGGGTAGGTCTCGGCATCGAGACCGGGGATGTACCAGGTGCTGGTCACCCCTTCCTGGTCAAGCAGGTCGAGGATGCGGGGTGCGGCGACGTTCGCCACGAACTCGCCGCGCGACAGGTACGTCGGCGTCGAGGTGCCGAGCAGTCCGTACCAGTCCGTACCAGACCGAAATTGCATCGAAGTCAAAGGTGAGGCAGACGGTGGGTGTAGGCATGGGATGTCCCTTCCTCAGGTGAGTAATGGTTACCTGCACCGTATGAACCGCCGCCGCGGCGGGGATCGGTCGAATGACCGAGACGCCACTCAACCGGCGGCGACCACCCGGTGCTGGAGCCCTCGCACCTGAAACACCAACTGGGCCTGAGATGTCGCCGGGTCCGTCCCGTCGTCGGGGTAGCAGCGGTTCGTCTGGCTGGCGTGACCGAAGTAGTAGTTGCCGTTCACCCCGCGATACACGACGCTACGCAGCACCGCCGACACCGTGCTATGTTCGGCCGGCGACCTCGTGAACGACCAGGCCTGGGCGAGCAGTCCGACCATGTCGTAGTGGATGCCGGCACTCGACAGACCCGCATCCATGTGGAACCGCCGCTCGAAATCGCGGGCGAAGCGAGTGCCGAGCGCATCCGGGTACCGGCCGGTGACAGTCGCCCAGTACAGCCCCTCGGCGTTATCCCCTGCCGCGCTGAGGAAGGAGGGCACGGAGGGTGCGTAGACGGCGTAGAGCACAGCACCCGTGGCGTCGCGACGGTAGGCCGACATGAATGCCGCAAGGTCGCGAGGCGAGTAGCAGCCAAGCAGCACCGCGAAGGGGTCGACCGCACGCACGGTGGCAGCAGCATCCGCCCACGCCGACTCGCCCTCCGCGACCGTAACGGCTTGCACCTCCCAGCCGGCGCGCTGCAATCTCTCGCGCAACGCCGGCGTGGAGGTCGCCAGGTCCGGGTCGGCGCTCTCGAGCAGCAGGATACGGCCGGACCGAAGGCCGCTGGCCCCGGGAACGCGCAACGACTGGATTATGCGTAGGAAGCCCTCCCCGTAGCGGTTGGCCGGGGAGCAGGCCTGGAAAACGTTGCCGAACCGTTCGGGCTCCTCGGCTACGAGAGCCGCCGCTTGAGCCGAGGTGGAGTGGTGCAGCAGCGGAACACCCTGCATGGCCGCCTCTCCAAGCTGCATCTCGAAGGCGCCGCGGCTGCGGTCGAAAAGTGCGCCAAGGGTGATTGCATCCACCTCCTGATTAAGCAGTCGCGCCACAGCGGCGGCCACCGTCACCGCTGAGCCAACGTCGACCTGCTCGGTGCACAGCTCCAGCGGACGGCCGTCGATGCCGCCACGGTCGTTCGCCTCTTGCACGGCCAACTCAGCACCGGCGCGCATGAGCCTCGCGTCCCCGCTCCACTCCTCGTTCCGCGGGTAGACGGCACCGATGCGGATAGGACGGGACCGAGAACGCGCGCGTCGGGCACGAGCGGGCGCGGCGAGCCCGATCGGCACCCCGGCCGCTGCCGCACCGAGCGCCAGCACATCGAGCTCAAGTTCGAGACCGATAGGCCGAGTGTTGAGCCCGGGCACGGGTAGCGTCAGCAGGGAGAGCTCGAGCGCCAGCGCCGCCGCGGCCGCGCGCGTAGAGACACCCAGCTTGGCGAACACCAGCTCCACGTGAGTGGCGACTGTGCGCCGGGCTATCTCGAGCCGTAGTGCGATGTTGATGTTGCTCAGCCCACAGGCCAGCAGGGTCAGCACCTCGAGCTCGCGATCGGTCAGCAGCCGGGCGTCGCTGCGGTCGACCCGCTCGAGCTCGGCGCGCCATCCCTCCAGCTCCGCGGCCTGGAGACTCACCCGCAACACTTCCCTACGCCCGGCCCTCTCGCCCTGATCGACGGGCCCCAGCCAGAAGAACGCTGTGCCAGAGCGGGGCTGCACTATCGGCACCGCAGCAAGCAGCCGCGCCAGTGCGCCATCAGGTACGCCTTCGACCGGAAAGAGCACGCCAGCGCCATCGATTCGCACCGTACGGTGTGAGGTCATATCCACCCCCATCGCAGGGCTTGCCGACGCTTACGGCAAGGCATCGACGCCCCATCGTTCGGCGAGAATCGCGACCTGCGTACGATTACCGAGGCCGAGCTTGCGCAACACGTTCTCTACGTGGGTGGCGACGGTGCGGCTAGACACGAAAAGTTCCTGAGCAATCTCTGCATTGGAATGGCCGTCACGGATGAGCGAGCAGACCTCCCTCTCTCGCGGAGTGAGCTGCGCTTGTTCGAGCGCCGTCATTCCGCGCAACCAGTCGGCCAGTGGGCTGAGCGATGCCCGGAACAGCTCGGCCGTCGAGGACGCGACGTGCTCGCTGGAAAGCGCTAGGTGCAGCAACCCGATCGGCCTGTTGCATCCGTCGTTGAGGTACATAGAGAGGCCGTTGCGGAAACCGGCCGGGCCGAACACGCTGCGGGCGGAATGAGTGGCACGGAAACCGGGAATCGTGTCCCAATCGTGCGCGACGGCGTGCCGTGCGCGCACCTCGGCGAAGCCGACGCATCGTTTGAGGAAGCCTTCCGAACCGAGGTAGTCGAGCACTCGCCTGTCGTATCCGCTGTTCGCCACCGCAATATGAGTTCCGTTCGGCAGCACGCGGAACAGGCTGATTGCGGGCGCGGCGCTCTGCCACCGCATCAGGTCGAGCACGCCATGCGCGCGCTCCGCGGGTCTCGCCGAGGTCACCCGGGTGAGCACATCGGAGATATGCCCCGGCAGGGCTTCGTTACCCGTCATGCCGTGATTTTAGTCCGGCTGCGGCGGCCGGCGTGTTACGAGGCCGTTACGAAGAGCATGAAACGTTGAAGCTCCGTATTTCTGCGGAGGCGTCGACCCTCCCGCGCTTCCTAGCATCCTGACAGCGCCCCTGAAGCGGGCACCCGAAGACCGAGGAGGCTCTCATGTCGAACATCCGCACCATCGCCATGTGCACAGCAGCACTGACCCTGGCCACAGCGGCCCTGTCGGGCTGCGCCCAGGCCACGTCCACGTCGTCCGACTGTACCGAAACGACCACGATCGGTTTCAGCCACCCGCTCAGTGAGGCCTCCGGCGTGAAGGCAATCAAGCAGTTTCTGACCCAGTACGCCGAGGAGGACGGCTGCGTCACGGTGCTCCTAGACAACACCACCGCCAACAACCTCGAGACGCAGCGCGCGACGGTGGAGAGCTGGGTCACTCAGGGCGTCGACTCCATCCTGCTCTGGCCCGTTGATCCCGCCGCCTTTACCGGTTTGCAGCAGGAGGCGCAGGACAAGGGCATCAAGTGGCTGACCTACCTCGTCACCATGGAGGGCCAGGACGGCAGCGTGGGCTTCGATAGCAGTTACAGCGGTGGCCTGATCGCCGACGACCTCACGAGCTGGCTCGCTGAGAACCACCCCGAGGGCGGCGTCTCGGCCGCGGTTACCACCGTCACTGCACTGCCCGCGCTCTCCGGCCGTTGGGACGTGCCGCTCGCCGCGCTCGACGCCGCCGGCATCCCCGTGGTGGGCGAGCAGGATTGCGCCGACCAGGCCTGTGGTCTGCAAATCGCCGAAGACCTCCTGCGTGAGCATCCCGACCTCCGTGTCTTCATCGGCATGAACGACGATGCGGCGCTGGGTGCCAAGAAGGCCTTCGATAACGCAGGAATCGACCCGGACTCCGTCTACATCGGCGGCTCCGACGGCACCCCGGAGGGTCTCGCCTCGGTGAAGGCTGGCGGCGCCTTCCGCGTCACCTCTGCCTTCCCGATCGCTGAGCTTGCCCAGGACATCTTTGACAACTCGCTCGCCGCCATCCGCGGCGAAGGCGAGACAGAGACGCTCACCCCCGCCGTGCTCGCCAAAACCGGCGACGACGCCACCATTGACGACCTCATCGCGCAGTATGGGAGCAAGCAGTGACGGCTTCCGTGTCGAGCCTCGAGGGGCTCACCGTCTCCGGACTACGCAAGTCATACGGACCGAATATCGTGCTTCGGGGCATCGACCTCGAGGTGCAGCCAGGCCGTATCCATGCCCTGCTTGGTGCCAACGGAGCCGGCAAATCGACCCTGCTGGGATGCCTGAGCGGGGCCACCACACCAGATGCCGGCGTTATCCGAGTGGCCAGCGTCGAGCATGCGGGATTCAGCCCGCGCCAAGCCCTCGAAGCGGGGATCGCCATCATCTACCAGCATTTCCAGCTGATCGGCGAGCTTTCCGTGGCCGACAACGTGTTCCTCGGCTCCGAGCTGCGTAGACCCGGCGGCATCACCGACCGCCGCGCCCAGGCAGTGGAGACAGCCCGCGTGCTCGCCGTGCTCGGAGTGGACATCGATCCGTCCCAGCGCGTCGACCGACTCAGCGTGGGCGAGCAGCAGATGGTAGAGATCGCTAGAGCTGTGCGCCGCACTCCTTCGGTGCTCATCCTCGACGAGCCGACAGCAGCCCTCGGCACGCACGAGATCGACGCCCTGCTGCAAATGGTGGACCGGCTCGCGCACGAGACCGGCATCGCCGTGATCTACGTCACGCACCTGCTTCATGAGGTTCTGCGCATCGCCGACGATGTAACCGTTCTGCGCGACGGGGCCGTGCTTTGGACACGACCCCGCGCGCAGATCGGGCTCGCTGACCTGGTCGAGGCGATCTCACCCGGCGCAACCACCGCTCGGCGCTGCATGCGGCCTCTCGACGGCCCGGAGTGGCTGATGCTCAACAGCTACCTCTGTGGCTACACCGGCCCGATTGATCTCAAGGTGCAACGGGGCGAGATTCTCGGTGTGTACGGCATGCTCGGTTCCGGACGCACCGATCTGTTGGAGACCCTCGCGGGCGTGCGAGTTCGGAAGTCAGGCGAAGCTTCGCTCGCCGGCGCTCCCCTGACCGCGGCTTCACCCCGGAAGGCTCTCGATGCCGGCATCGCGCTCGTGGCCTCCGACCGGGTCTCGCAATCGCTGTTCGGCGAGATGCCGGTTGTCGACAACCTGCTGATGCCGCACCTCGACCGTCTCGCTCGGGGGATACGCCGGGTGGGCGAGGAGCGGCGGGAGTTCTCTGAGACGGTGGCCGAGGTAGGTGTCACGCCCCCGCGCGGCGATATCGCGGTCTCGTCCCTCTCCGGTGGCAACGCCCAGAAGGTCGCAGTTGCCCGCTGGACGACTGCCTCCGCGCGGATCGAGCTACTGCTGCTCGACGAGCCGACGCAGGGGGTGGATATCGGCAGCCGCAGCGACATTTACGCACTGCTGCGCCGGGCCGCCGAGAACGGCACCACCGTGATCTTCGCCTCGAGCGATCCGGAGGAGATCATAACCCTCGCCGACCGGGTGCTCGTGCTCGTGGAGGGGCGCGTCGCTCACCATGGCGACAACGTGCTAAGCGAGGACGAGCTTACTGTGCTGGCACAGCCGATGGCCGTGGAGAGTGCCGCATGAGCGCCGCGACCCCCGTGACGGACGCTACCCCCGACCACCGCGGGCGCCGCGGGGTCTGGATCGTGCGGGCTTTCGATTGGGTCTTCCCGGTCGCTTGCGTGGCACTAATGGCGTACTTCGCCATCGTCACGCAGAGCTTCCTCACCCCGGCCAACCTCTCGGCCATGCTCGTACAGAACGCGACCGTGTTTGTGGTAGCCGCCGTCGCCGGTGTGCTACTGATGGCTGGCTACGTCGACCTATCCGTGGGTTCAACCATGGCCGTCGCCGGCGTCTGCGCGGGCCTCGCCTTCGTGAACTGGGGTGTCGGGGCGGGGGTCGCCGTCGGCCTCGCCGTGGGACTGGGTGCTGGACTGTTCAATGGGCTGCTCATCGGCCGTCTGGGGCTCTCTCCTATCGTCGTGACTCTCGGCGGCCTCGCCGGCGGCCGTGCGCTCGCCCTATTCCTCGCGCCGGACTCGATCTTCGGCTTTCCCGAGCCGGTGATTGGCTTCGCCAACACCTCAGTGCTTGGCGTCAGCGCGATCGGCTGGGTGGCGATCATCGTCGCCGCGCTCACCCTGTTCGTAATGGGGGCGCTGCCCTTCGGGCGGCACGTACAGGCGATCGGCGTCAACCCCCGGGCGGCTTTCCTCGTGGGTATCCGGGTGAAGTCGACCGTCGTGCTGCTCTACGCGGCTGTGGGACTGGCCGTGGGTATCGCTGCTCTGCTGCAGATCTCGCGGCTGGACAGCGCCCCCTCGGGAACGCTCGGCGTGGGCTTCGAGGTAACAGTGCTCACCGCCATCCTGCTCGGAGGCGTGCCGTTCACCGGCGGTCGCGGCAGCCTCTGGCGCGTGCTCGTGGGTGTGTGGCTGCTCGCCGTGCTGCGCAACGGTCTCACCCTGCTCAACTACGGCCCGGAGGCCGCGGGCGTACTGACCGGTCTCGTGCTCATCGTGGCGGCCGCCCTGCAGGCACTGTCGCTTTGGGTGCGCAAGAAATACTGATCCATCAAGAAAGGGACCATCCGTGAATCAAGAAGACATCGTCTGGCTGTCCGCCTCCGAGATCGCAAGCCATGTCGCGGCACACACATTGCGACCGAGCGAGATCGCCGAGGCTTTTGTGCAGCGCATCGCGGCAGTCAACCCGGGAGTGAACGCATACATCTACCACGACCCCGATGCTGTGCTGGCCGAGGCCAAGCAGCTCGACGCGAAGATCGCCGCGGGTGAGGCGCTCGGCCCTCTGGCCGGCGTGCCGTACGCCGTGAAGGGAGCCACCTCAATGAAAGATCTTCCCTTGGATGCGGGCCTGCCGGCTCTGCAAGGCAACCTCGGCACCTACGATGCCGTGGTAGTCAAGCGGATGCGCGAGGCGGGCGGGCTCTTCCTCGGCCGCACCAACATCCCCGAAGCCACCTACGCGAGCTTCAGTGACAATCCGATCTATGGCGCCACCCACAACCCCTGGAAGCAAGGACACAGCGCGGGCGGCTCGAGTGGCGGCGCCGCCGCCGCGGTCGCGGCCGGTATGGCCCCGATCGCGGAAGGGGCCGACGGCGGCGGATCCATCCGCATCCCGGCCTCGCTGTGCGGCGCCTTCGGGTTCAAGCCTACCGGCGGCCGCGTACCGCAAAGCCTGCTGCCCGGCCGCTTCAACACCTGGGTGTCGCACGGTCCGATCACTCGCACTGTGCGTGACGCAGCCCTCTGGCTGAACGCTACCGTAGGACCGGATTCCGAGGATCCGACCAGCTTGCCGCACGACGGCACCGACTACCTGCGCGAGATCGAGAAGCCGCTTACGGGTGTGCGGATCGCTTGGTCGCCGGATCTCGGCCTCGGGTACATCGACCCCGAGGTGGCTGCAGTGTGCCTCGACGCGCTGCAGGCCTTCGTGGAGCTCGGTGCCGAGGTCGAGGAGGCCAAGCCAGAATGGCCAAATCCCGAAGAGGCGTTTTGGACAGGAGTCTTCGCCGCCGGCTTTGCCTCGGAGCACGACCTCATCGACTGGGAGCGATACCGCGGCCAGCTCGACGACAACCTGCTCGCGCTCATCTCCGATGCCAAGAAGGCGACCGGAGAGCAACTCGGCAGCGCCGATGCCTTCCGCGGGCGGATGTGGGACTCCTGGGCCGCCTTTACCTCGCGCTATGACTTGCTCCTCACCCCGACCCTCGCCTCGGCGGCCTTTAAACACAAGCAGATCGTTCCGGAATGGTTCACCGAGAAATCGGCGCAGCGCCAGGTCTTCGGCTGGTTGCTTACCTACCCTTTCAACATGCTCACCACGCCCGCCTCAACGGTGCCCGCGGGGTTCACGGCGGACGGGCGCCCGATCGGCCTGCAGATAGCGGGGGGTCACCTGGCCGACGCGCTTGTTATGCGCGCCTCGGCGAGGTTCGAGAGCGTGCGTCCCTGGGCGCAGTACCGCCCTGAGGAGTGGTGGACGCACACGGACGCCGGCCAGTGAACTTCGGTATCCTGCGCGCGCCCCGCACATTGCTGTTCGGCGAGGGCAGCATCGCGGCTGTGCCCGGCATCGCCCTGGAGTACGGCTCCCGAGCGCTGTTAGTGGCCGATCCTGTGGTACTTGGTACGCCGGAGGGCCTCGCGCTTCGCGCCGACCTCGAAGCGGTCATGAGCGCGGTGTCCGTGCACGCAGAGGTGGTCCCTGAGCTGCCGGTCGATGCGATCAACGCTGTGCTGCCTGCGGTGCGCGACTTTACCCCCGATGTGGTCGTGGCGCTCGGCGGTGGGAGTGCTCTTGATTTGGCCAAGGTGCTGGCGTTGCTGGTGACCAACCCGGGAGTCGTTGCCGACTACTACGAGGCAGGGTCGATTGGCCGGCGCCCGGTTCCGGTCGTCGCGGTGCCGAGCACCGCTGGAACGGGGTCGGAGGTGACGCCGGTCGCCGTCGTCACCGATTCCGCCCGGGGGCTCAAGGTCGGCCTTTCCGATCCGGTACTGGTGCCGGCGGCGGCGGTGGTCGATCCGCTGCTTACCCTGGGAGTGCCGGTGCGGGCGACTGCTGCGGCGGGGGCGGATGCGCTGGCCCACGCTGTCGAGGCGCACACTGCCCGTTTGGAACGGGTCGATTGGTCGGCGCTTCCCACCGGTGCGATCGGCGCCAATGCTTTCTCTTCGGACTTCGCGCTACAGGCGGTGAAACATCTTGGCTCATCTCTGTTCCGCTCGGTGGAACACGGCGGAGACGTCGCTGCGCGCACTTCGACCGCTCGGGGTTCGCTGGCGGCGGGCCTCGCCTTCGCCACGGCAGGTGTGCATCTGGGACACGCCCTGCAGTACCCGATCGGTGCGCTCACCCACACCCCGCACGGAGTGGGGACGGGTCTGCTGCTTCCCTACGTGATGGCGGCGGTGCTAGAGGTGCGGACTGCGGAGCTGGCGGATGTGGGTCGCGCGCTCGGCGTCGCCGCCGAGGTCTCTGCCGAGTCAGCCGCCGAGCTGGCTATCCGTCGCGTGCATGAGCTGATGCGGCAGATCGGTCTTCCCGCCTCTCTAACCGAGCTCGGCGTGGCGAGTTCGGAACTCGAGGGGATCGTAACAGCGGCGGCCCGTATCAGCCGCCTCGTGGACAACGCCCCGCTTGCCGCCGACCGAGTCCAAGACGCGCTCTTGGGCATCGTGGAGGATGCCCACGCCGGGGTTGTGCCCATCTAGACCGAGGGGTGCGACTACGTTCCTCCAATGCCCTATCGGGAAGCTACTGAGCCTCCGTAGGAGGCCGAGATGACCGAAATCGAGCCGACAGCTACCACAAGACGCTCGCGGTTCTGAAGCAGCGGGGGCGTGAAGCGCGCTTCGCCGCGACGCCAAGCCAACACGGGGATGCTCAGCATCACGGGCGTCGAGTCGCGCTTCAACCGTTCCGCCAGCCCGAACTAGGAGCGCGACTGTTGGACCAAGCCCACGCCCTCACCCTCGAATTGCGATCCAGGGCAAGGACGCGAAACGCCCGGCTCGACGATTCGGCTGCCGGACCGAGACGTCGAGGCTGCTCGAGCAGTCAGGCGGACAGCAGCGCAACCTACGTCGCTGCCCGCCGCCGCCTCACGCGGCAGGTTTGGGGAGGATGATGCAGACCAGTGCCACGAGAGCGGCCACTGCGAGCATGTAGAAGGCCGGAGCGAGGAGGTTGCCAGTGGCTTGGACCAGCCACGTGCTGACGTACGGAGCGGTCCCTCCGAACAGCACATACCCGGCGTTGTAACCCAGACCCGCCCCGCTGATCCGGTTCTTGACTGGAAACAGCTCGATGAAGGCGACACCGAAAGGTCCGAAGAACACGCTGATGGCGAGTGCGAGCAACGTCTGGCCGGCGACTGCGCCAAAGGCGGTTCCGCTGCTGGCCAGCAGATACGCGGGCAGGGCTGCCGCCGCGGAGAGCGCTGCTCCGAGGATGAGCATCGGCTTGCGTCCCCACCGGTCCGAGAGCAGACCAGTGAAGGGCATGGCGATGAACGCGGCCAGCAACGCCACTGCGTTGGACAGCAGCGACGTGCTCTGATCGATGTGGACGGTCTCGCTCAGGTAGGTAGGGAAATAGCCGGTCAGCGTGTAGAACCCTAGACTGGACAGGGACGCCAGGGCGAAGGCGAAGAAGATCGGACGGGGCGATTCGCGGATCGCGGACCACAGCGGGAAGGCACGCTTCTTCGGCGTCGACACGTCCGTGTTCGTGAGGGCGAGTTCCGCGAACGCCGGAGATTCATTGACTCGCCGACGGATGTAGAGACCGACGAGCGCGAACGCACCGCCCAACAGGAACGGGATGCGCCAGCCCCACTGCATGAACGTGTCGTCGTCCATGACGCTGGTGAGCAGGAGGATGAGTAGCGACGCGAAGACGGCAGGGACGGTGGAAAAGGCGAGAGTGAAGGCTACCGTCAAGCCCCTCCTGTTCGCAGGAGAGTGCTCTGCGACCAGGGTGTTCGAGCCGGTCGTCTCCGCTCCTGCGGACAGTCCCTGCGCGAGACGGCAGACAACCAGTAGCACAGTCGCGATGACCCCCACCTGGCCGTAGGTAGGCAGCAATCCGATTGCTGCGGTCGATGCGCCCATCACGAGGATGATCACCGCTAGTACGTTCCGCCGACCGACGGTGTCGCCGAAGTGCCCGAAGATGATGGCACCCAGCGGCCGCATTACGAAGCCCGCGGCATACACCGCGAACACCGCGAGCAGTGAAGCGATACGGTCCTCAGCGGGGAAGAAGAGGGTCGCAATTATCGACGCCGAGTAGGCGTAGATGACGAAATCATACCATTCGACGAACTGGCCGATAGCAGCGGAAGCTAGAACTCGGCGTAGCTGTGTGCGGGGACGTGACGGCGCTGGGCGCAACTGTGAATCGGACACCATTATCCAAAACTCCTTCTGTGTGGGGGGTGCTTGCGGGAGCCGCTCAGCGCTCGACTCCGGTGAGGCGATAGCGCTGATTGCAGGCGACGGGGTGAGCCTTCCTGACCTGCTGCAACACGCTCTGCTCTAGGCGGGCGATGGCGAGCCCCTCAGGCGCATCGACGGTAGCGAGAGTCGCTCCCGCCGGGTCAAGGACGGTGCTGTGCCCCGTGGATGCCGGGCCGGCTTGATTGCTGAGCAGGAGGTACGAGGTGGTCTCGATAGCGCGGGCGGCGGTGAGTGTCGCCAACTGGAACGCTTTGCCGGGACCCTGAGCCCAGGCGGAGCTCATGGCGATGACATCAACACCGCGTTCGATGAGACCGAGAGTGAGTTCGGGGAAGCGGAGGTCGTAGCAGTTGAGCAACCCCACCCGCCAGCCGTGAAGGCTGAAGGTTGCCAGCTCGGAGAAGTCACCGTGGATGGGCCCCGGCGCGATGTAGTCGGACTCGCGGTACGAGAAGGCGTCGTAGAGATGGATCTTGTCGTACCGCGCCAAGGCGACGCCAGACGGTGAGAGGGCTGTGAGTCGGTTGTACGGTCGCTTCTCGGCCTCACCCATCTCGTAACTGCCGTAGACGAGGTGAATGCTGTGGCGCTGCGCCAAATCGGACATGGCCTCGGCGAACACCCCTGACTGGAACCGTGCCACCTTGGAGATCGCTTCCGGCCCAGCGGACCATTCGTAGATGGATGACTCCGGCAGGGTCACGAGGGAGGCCCCCGCGTCGGCGGCGTCGCGCACCAGAATGCCGATGCGAGCGATGTTCGCCTCGACGTCTTGAGATGACGCGAATTGAGCTGACGCGACCGTCAAACGTGTCTGCTCACGGACCGGAGACCCGTTAATCAAATCGTTGTGGCTCATGGCGGGTAAGCGTAGATGCGTCCGGCCGCTGGTGTCAATGTCGCAGTGATACGAGCGCGCCGTCGCGGTCTCTAGACCGATATCGTGAGACCGGGCACTGTCACGAACGCGACACGTAAGGCCCATCGACGGGAGGCACGGGTGGCCGGAGAGCAACAACGCAGTCGGCCGGTCACCATCAAGGATGTGGCTGCACTCGCCGGGGTGTCCCCGGCTACGGTCTCCCATGCGTTATCGGGGCGACGGAAGATCTCCGAAGCGACGACCGCTCGAATCAGAAGCGCTATCGATCAGTTGGGGTATGCGGCCGACCCGGTAGCGACCGCGCTCCGTCGCGGTTCCACGCGCCTCATCGGTCTGGTTCTTCGCCCCCGGGACGCCGTGCAGGGTTCGATGGGCGGAGCCGCCGGTTACCTACGCTTGATAGGCGCAGCGGCCATCACCTCACTCGACCGCGGTTGGGGGTTGGTACACGTGCCCAACGGTGTGGACTCCTGCGACATGTCTCTGCCCGTTGACGGGTACATCGTGGCCCACCCCTCCACCAACGACTCGGTACTGCAACAGCTGCGTCGTGCACGGGTCCCGGTTGTCACCATCGATGACTTTGACGACCGAGACCCGGACCATGATGTTCGCCTCGACCACAGCCACGGGGTGACGGCACTCCTCAACGAACTCTGGAAGGGTCCACAAGAACCGACCGCGTTGATCACTGGCACCGAGGACAACCGATGGAATGATGACGTCCGAAAAACTGTCATCTCCTGCTATGCCGCTCGTGGCGAACCTCTCGCAACGGGTGCGCTCTACGAGGGTGAAGGGCCAGAAGGGGCCCGCAGCATGGTGCAGTCGCTGTTGGACCAGGGCACGCGACGCTTCCTCGTCGGGCCCAGCCGGTTCGCCATCGGTGCCCTTCACGCCGCACGGGCTCGCGGCTTCGCGGTGCCGGAGGACGTGGAGATCGCAGCGTTCACCGACAGCCCCATGGCTGAGACGTCTATGCCGACCATCACCGCGATGGATGTGCACCTCGAGGACGCTGGTGCCCGCGCGGCGGCCCACCTGCTGGACTGGTTGAGCGGTGAGCCGACGCTCACGCCCGAGCCAGTCAGACCCGAGGTGAAGTGGCGAGATTCCACCCTCCCGCGCAGCGAGCGAACCTAGATCTACGCGGCCTACACGTCGTCAACGAGCGCCTGCTTGGCGGCGTCGAGAGTGCTGAACACTCCAAGGTCCCTCCCCAACGCTTCGGTGACCTGGAATCCCTGGCCCCAGTTCTCATGGATGATTCCCGCGGACGCGCCGGTAGGAGCGGACGCCACCCAGAGTCCTGCTTGCGCGCAGCGCCACGTCAGCGCTGAGGTGGCGTCTTGGGTGTCGGTGTCTTCGGCTCGGGTCATCCGGTTCCCCTTCCAGTGTGCGATCCAGCTTCGGAGTTTTCGATCATCCCCCGACGTACCCTGATGCACAGCACGTGTCCGGTACGGGTGCAGTCGGCACACCCGCATTACGGGATCGAGGCGCACAGGAAGTATCGCCGTATGGCTGGACGTGGAAATGCACAGAGGCGGCCCCAGAGGCGTGCATTAGGCACATGATCCGGCGAGGCCGTTCCGGGAGTGTTGACCGCGAGGTGGTGGTTCGATGTCGAGCTCGGTCATGCAGCGTGCGGTGTTCTTCGTCTCCGACAGCACCGGCATCACAGCCGAAACGTTGGGGAACGCACTGCTGTCCAACTTCCCCGGTCTCGCGTTCAAGCGCCACACTGTGCCCTTCGTCGACACTCCTGCCGGGGCAGGGAGTGTGGTTGAGGACGTCGCCGCGACCGCTCGTGCGGGCGCCGACCCGATCCTGTTCACCACCATCAAGACGCCCGCCGTGGCCGCAGTTCTGGCAACCGCCCCGGCGACACGCATTGACCTTCTCCAGGGTCACCTCACCGAGCTTGAGCAGGCCTTGCAAACCACCGCGTCCGATCAGTTGGGACGCTTTCACGCTGTCGGTGACACGGAGCAGTACTTCCGGCGGATGAGAGCCATCGAGTACGCCATAGAACATGACGACGGACAGAGTTCCAGGGCTCTGGACGTCGCGGACGTAATCATCCTCGCCCCCAGCCGCTGCGGTAAGACGCCGACCACGATGTACCTGGCCCTGCAGTACGGGTTGCTGGTCGCCAATTACCCGCTCACCGACGATGACCTCCCGAGCGAGGGACTGCCCACCTCTATCGCTGGTCTGGCCGCCCGCTGCTTCGGTCTGACGACAACGCCGCTGCGGCTCAGCCAGGTCAGGAATGAAAGGCGCCCCTCGTCACGGTACGCCAGCCTTCCGCAGTGCACTGCGGAACTTCGCCGTGCCGAGTCCCTGTACCGGTCATCTGGAATTCCCTATCTGAACTCCTCGACCAAGAGCGTCGAGGAGATGTCAGCCGTCATCCTGCAAACCCTGAAGCTCCGACTATGACCTCCCAAGGAGACCTATGAGCAACATCCTCTGGTTCGACAAAATCGGTATGCCAGACCTCCCCCACGTCGGTGGCAAGAACGCGTCGCTAGGTGAGATGGTGTCCCATCTCACCACGCTCGGCGTTCGTGTCCCCCCGGGTTTCGCCACGACCGCTGACGCTTACCGGCGGTTCCTTGAACATGACGGCCTTCGCGCACGGATCGCTTCATCCATCGCCTCGCTGAACGTCGAGGACGTGACGGAGCTGGCACAGGTGGGCGAGGCCGTCCGAGGCTGGATCGAGACGCACCCGCTTCCCGCGGACTTGGAACGCGACATCCGGAGCGCTTTTGATGAGCTCGGTGAGAAGTACCCCATCGCCGAGGTGTCGTGGGCAGTCCGCTCGAGCGCGACCGCGGAGGACCTGCCCGATGCCTCCTTCGCAGGCCAGCAGGAGACATTCCTCAACATCGCCGGTATCGATAACGTCCTCACCGCCATCAGGAAGGTCTTCGCGTCCCTCTACAACGACAGGGCCATCGCATACCGTGCCCACCACGGGTTCGCGCACGACGACGTCGCGCTCTCCGCCGGCGTTCAGCGGATGGTGCGCTCCGACGTCGCATCCTCCGGCGTGATGTTCACCATCGACACCGAATCCGGCTTCGACAGAACCGTGTTCGTGACAAGCTCCTATGGCCTCGGTGAAGCGGTCGTCCAGGGTGCGGTGAACCCGGATGAGTTCTACGTCTACAAGCCGGCCCTTCGCGCTGGACGACCCGCCATACTTCGCCGGTCGCTCGGCGAGAAGGCAATCGCGATGACCTACACCGACAGCGTGGAGGCAGGCGCCAGTACGGCCTTCGTGGATGTACCCCTCTCCGACCAGCGACGGTTCTCCATCACCGACGACGAAGTCCAGGAGCTCGCACGACATGCCCTTGTCATCGAGGAGCATTACGGCCGACCAATGGACATCGAATGGGCCAAGGACGGCTCGGACGGTTTGCTTTACATCGTCCAAGCTCGACCCGAGACGGTGGTGTCCCGCGAGGACGCGACCACGCTCACGCGTTTCCGGTTGCAGGGAAGCGGCCCCGTACTCATCGAAGGACGCGCCATCGGCCAGCGGATCGGCGCGGGCCCCGTGCGGGTGCTCAAGGACGCGGGGCAGATGGGAGAGTTCAACCCGGGAGATGTGCTCGTCGCCGACATGACGGACCCAGACTGGGAACCTATCATGAAGCGCGCCTCCGCCATCGTCACTAACCGGGGCGGCCGCACCTGCCACGCTGCCATCATCGCCCGTGAGCTCGGGATCCCCGCCGTGGTCGGCACAGGATCCGCGACGACCACCTTGCCCGAGGGCAGCGACGTAACCGTGTCCTGCGCGGAGGGCGCCACCGGCGTCATATACGCCGGCCGGTTGGAATTCGCTCAGGAGCAAACACACCTGGACCGGATGCCCGAGGTGCCGGTGAAGATCATGATGAATGTCGGCTCCCCGGATCAGGCGTTCGCCTTCTCGCGCCTACCCAACGAGGGGGTGGGGCTAGCGCGGTTGGAGTTCATCATCAACCGCCAGGTGGGCATCCATCCCCGGGCGCTGCTGGACACGCCGTCGCTGCCACCGGAACTGCGCGAGCAAGTGCTGCAGCGCACCAGCGCATACTCCAGCCCTCGGGACTACTTCATCACCCGCGTCGCCGAAGGTGTCGCCATGATCGCTGCCGCATTCGACCCGGCCCCCGTCATCGTCCGGCTCTCCGATTTTAAGTCGAACGAGTACGCCAACCTCCTCGCGGGTCAGCTGTACGAGCCGTCGGAGGAGAACCCGATGATCGGGTACCGAGGAACCTCCCGATACCTGTCCAAGGATTTCCTCGAGTGCTTCAAGATGGAGTGCGAGGCGTTGACGTATGTCCGTGACACGCTGGGACTGACGAACGTGCAGGTGATGGTCCCCTTCGTCCGGACTGTCCAGGAAGCTACCTCGGTCGTGCAGCTGCTCGCCGACAATGGGTTGCGTCGAGGGGAAAACGGGCTGAAGGTCATCATGATGTGCGAGCTTCCGAGCAACGCACTGCTCGCTGATGCCTTCTTGGAGCACTTCGACGGTTTCTCCATCGGCTCAAACGATCTCACGCAGTTGACGCTGGGGTTGGACCGGGACAGCGCCCTGGTCGCAGACCGGTTCGACGAACGCGATCCCGCCGTACTGTCCCTGGTCTCGATGGCTATCGACGCCTGCCGGAGGAAGGGCAAGTACGTGGGCATCTGCGGGCAGGGACCCAGTGACCACCCCGATCTCGCCGAGTGGCTGACCGATAGGGGCATCGACTCGCTGTCCTTGAACCCGGACACGGTCCTGGACACCTGGCTCCGGCTGGCTACCCGATCCTGACGCAGTCACCGCAGCACAGCAAAGGGGGGTCACCGACGGGATGTCCGGTGGCCCCCCTTCTTCATGTCAGGGTTCAGAGGTCGAGGGTGGCCGACTCCCCCGGCTGCAGTGCGACGATGGCATCGCCGAGACCCTCGCTCTCGAACAGAGCGCGGATCTGCTCCGCGTTCTGGCTGAAGTGCTCCCAGCTGTCCTCGTGAACGGCGATGACCTTCGGCGCCCCGAGGAGCCGTGCAGCCTGAACGGCGCGCTCGTTGCTGAGTGTGATGTAGCTGCCGTCGGCGATGACGTCGAACTTCGCACCTCCGACGAACAGCACAGCGACGTCCACCGAGGGGTACCGCTGAGCGATCTCCTCGACGATGTCCAGCTCCGAGTTGTCACCACTGACGTAGATCGTGGGAACACCAGGCCCTTCGAGGATGAACCCGACGACCGGTCCCAGCGCCGGCCACACCTCGTCAGGCCCATGGTGCGCGGGAACAGCCGTCACTTTCAGCTCGCCCCCGTCGGGAAGCGGCACCGTCGCCGATTCGTAGTCGGTCAGACCGACGACGTTGGGTCCGAACTGCTCAGCGACCTGCGTGGTCGTGAAAGCCTTCGGCACCATGGTGAGGAAGCCACGTCCGGACACGTCGAGGTTGTCGATGTGCTCGTGGGAAGCCAGGGCGACATCGATGTGACCGAGCTCCTCCGGGGTGAACGCGGGTCCGGTCTTTTTAGTGACGGGACCAGCGATGGGGTGGTGATACACCTGGGGTGCATCGAACGTGGGGTCAGTGATGATTCTGAGCCCGGCGACGTCGAGGACCGCTGTGGGTCCGCCGACGAGAGTGACTGAGATTGACATAACGTTAGTCGACCGCATGGGAAGCGTTGCAGACAGTCCAAGATGTGTACCGGCGCCTCACCGCCTTCACCGCTCGGTCATCGCCGCGGTCACGTCCTCGGCGGCGTGGAGGACGTACAGCAGGTCGCCCTGAGCGTCGAGAACGGGCGCGTTCAGCGGCTGCCAGTAACGGACTTCAAAAGAGCCATCTGCTAGTTCCATGTCGTAGCGCTGAGGCTGCAAAACGTCGAGCTGCTTGGTGTGGACGACCCTCTCGATCGACTCTCGCAGGACCGTGGTCCCGTTCGCGGTGGGGTCGTCCGGATTGTCGGGGAACACATCCAGAATGTCACGTCCGATGATGCGGTCCCGTTCCTTCACGGTGGCAGCAAGGAAGGAATCGGTCGCGGCGACGACCAGTCGTTGCGGGTCGACCACGATGTACTGGTTGGGCAGCGCTTCGAACATGCGCTGGAAGTCCGGGGCGGGTCGGGGGGTGTCGGACATGGCGAGCCTTTCTCGAGAGAATGCGAGGAAGGCGTTCTTCCTCATCTCTGATTCGAGCAGGGGCGCGCCGACTAATGCCAGTCCTGTTTCTGTACTGTGCGGCTTCAGGGCCTAGCGCTGAACCAGGTGG
The DNA here is from genome assembly GCF_052048175.1 of Herbiconiux dendrobii. Classification (NCBI taxonomy): domain Bacteria; kingdom Bacillati; phylum Actinomycetota; class Actinomycetes; order Micrococcales; family Microbacteriaceae; genus Herbiconiux; species Herbiconiux dendrobii. The sequence continues at coordinate 44,412 of NZ_JBLZQV010000011.1, forward strand.
GGTAGGCGCGTGCGAGATCGCTGGGCCCCTCGAATCCGATATCACCGGCGGCAATGGCCACCGCGCACTTGCGTTTGCCCCACCACAACTCGTTGAGCACCTCGGCTTCGACGGTCACGGTCAGGGAGGGCTCGCGTTCGGGCACTCCAATGCAGGCCCCCGAGCTCTTCTCATGCACGTAGATGTAGGCATGCCGTTGCGCGGAGTGCGGGAAATGGAACGCCACATCCAACTCGATCGGCGGCAGGGCCTCCCGATTAAGTCCCTGGTACATCTGCCACAGTAGGGTGGAAATGGACAATTCCGCATCGGAGCTCGGAGGAAGACGCCAGTCCAGCGCCCACACGCCTAACGCCTCCAGGACGGGGCGGAGGGCAAGTCCCGATTCTGTCAACCGGTACTCCCCCCGCTGCACTGCATGCTGGAGCACGCCGATACGTTCGAGGTATCTGAGCCTGGAGGACAGCAGGCTGCGTGACAGCGCCGGAAGCGCCCGGTGGATGGCGTTGAACCGGGTAATCCCCATTAGCATCTCCCGAACGATGAGAACTGTCCAGCGGTCCGCGATCAGACGAGCTCCGATGGACACCGGGCAGAACTCGGTGACGGGGTTCCACCCGTCGTCCTGGCCGTCTAGCCGAGGGAGAGTGTGCAAAGAAGTCATGTCCACCGTCTGCCGAAGGTCCGTTCCATCGTTCGGCGAGATGATAGCTCTTCTCTCTCCGATGCTCGAATCTCGCATACACACCTTCACGTACTATGTGCGTAGTGCACATGTTTGGGCACTCCGGGGGTGGCGCGGCACAGTCCGGCTATCAGCAGGACGCATAAAGTCTCATAGTTGAGCTGGCAGTGTTCACGCTCTGGGAAGGAACTGCCTGTGGTCGATGAACGCAAGGTCATGCTCGCGGAGCGGCGAGCAGCGGTCCTGTCTCAGCTCGTCACCCTGTTCACCGCCGGGCTCGGACCGGTCGAACTGGCGGAGGAGGCTGTGGACCTGGTCGCTCGGGCTACCGATACCGCGGCCGTGTTCGTCTATCTGTGGGACGAGGAGGAGGAGCGCTTGGTCCTGCGTGTGGCTACGAACGTGCCGCAGCAGACCGGTATCGACGAAATCCGCCTGCGGCTGGGCGAGGGGATAGCGGGCTGGGCGGCGCTGCGACAGCAGTCCGTCAACATCGGCCAGAACCTGCACCTGGATCCTCGCTTCATCAGATTCGACGCCATCGAGGAGGATGAGTTCAAGTCGGTGCTCGCCGTCCCCATCGCAGACGGCCAGAACCAGCTTCGAGGAGTCTTCGCGCTCTACTCGATGCAGAACGACGCGTTCGGTGATGATGAGCTCGCTATCTCCGTCGAGGTCGGCCGTCTTCTCGCCAGCGGTATGGTGCGAGCCGAGACAGTGGACAACCTCGCTCAGCAGTCCGCCAGCGCCCACTTCTTGTTGGATTTCCCGACAGCGACCCGGACATCTCTGGTGGCGAGCATGCAGTTCGCCACGGACCGCATCCTCGGCTTACTCGACGCTGAGGTCTGTGTGCTGGAGTACATCAGTCAGCGTGAGGCCGGAGCCACGCCGACGATGTTCGCGTTCCGGTCTGAGCAGGGTCAACATCGCCTGTGGTCTACTCATTCCCGCGCCGCGGCTCAGGCGAGCCTGGACCAGTACTGCACGGGGTTGGAAAGCACTTCCATCTCCCTCGGAGTCGGGGCTTCTCGCGGTATCCTCTCGTGCTACCGGAAGTCCCGCTTCCGGCCCCGGGATTTCGAACGGTTGAGCGCTCTCGCCATGCAACTGGGCGTGATGCTGGAAGCCGTCGACGTCAACTCTGTCGGCGCGTCACTCGCGACTCGACTGCGTTTCGCTCAGAACGATGCCGAGGCAGCTCGTGTCTACCGCGAGCTGGGCATCGAGGGTCCTTCCTGCCCCGTGCTCATCCGTGTCCACGGAGTGCGAGGTGATTGGGAGGCCGTCAGCCGGAACCTCAAGGACGCTCTGGCGTCGGCGGCAGGTTCACGGTCCGTGGTGCTTCTGCACTCCACGTGGGGTCTCATCCTCGTCGACGCGCCCGGCGGGCGGCTCTCCCCCGACCTGCCTCATCAGCTACTGAACGCGACTCAGAAGCTGGCTCAGGATGTAGGACTCCGCGCCAGCATCGGCGTCGGCAGCATCGCGTCCACGTCCCATCAGATCCGGCGAGCCATCACGGACGCCCACAGCGCGTTGGAGTGGTGTGAGGCGTACGACCGGTCTGCGGCGGTGACGATGGCGACCCATGAAGAGGTGAGAGAGGTGCTCGCGTTGACGGATGTCGTCCGGGTGATGGTTCCGGGCATCGTCGCCATGGTGGGCGTCCTCGAGCCGCTGATCCGGTACGACGTGGAGCAGGGCGCGCAGCTGGTCAAGACGCTGTCGGTGCTGGCCAGCTGCGGCGGCTCAGTCAATGAGACCACCGTCCGGCTAGTCATCCACCGCAACACTCTCCGGCAGAGGATGCAGCGCATCGAGCAGGTGCTCGGGTTGTCCCTGGACGCGTACTCCGACTGGCCGACGCTGACGTTGGCGACGAGGGTCGCCTCCGCTCGAGTGGAGCGGCTGCGACCCTCGACACGGGTGTGACCTCAGTAGACGTCTTTGACGTACCGGTTCGCGCTCTTGAGCTCAGACAGAGCAGCGGCGCCATCGGTCACTGCGCCTTCTCGCGCGAGGATCGTCATGAGTGCGCGGTCCACATCGGGTGCCATGCGCGTCTTGTCCCCGCATACGAACACGTACGCGCCGGCATCGATCCAGTCCAGGAGCTCGTCGCGAGAGCGCAGCATCTCATCCTGCACGTAGTGCTTCTGAGCCTGATCCCTGGAGAACGCGACGCTCTGGGTCGTCAGAAGACCCTCCGTCTGGTACTGCGCAAATTCGTCCTCATACAGCCAGTCGTACTCGCGATGCTGGTCGCCGAAGAACAACCAGTTGCGTCCTGACGCGCCGGTGGCTCGGCGGTGCCTGAGGAAGGCCCTGAATGGTGCCACCCCGACTCCCGGACCGATCATGATGACCGGGACGTCCTCGGCGGGGAGGCGGAATTCGTGCGCGGGGAGGCGACGGACGGCGAAGACGTCTCCGTCGTCGGCGCGTTCGGTGAGGAACCGGGTGGCGGCGCCCTGGTAGGCCCCGCGGTGCCCGGGATAGCCGACCTCGCTGACGGTAATGTGCACGCGGCCGTCATCTCCCCGGGGGCTTGAGGAGATGGAGTAGTCACGGTGCTGGAGCGGCCGGAGCTCGGCCAGGATGTCGCTGATGGGCAGATCCAGGCACCCTAGAACGGTCAACACGTCCAGCACGTCACGGCCCCAGAACCAGGAGTCGAGCCGTTCGCGATCTCCGGACTGAATCATCTGGATGACCCGGCCTATCGCGTCGCTGCCCGGCTTCATCTCGGAGAGGCCTACCACCAGTCCCGGATGCGGTAGTCGCAGTTCCACCTCCTCTCGGAGGACATCGCGCAGGGGCCTGCGGCTGTCACCGGAGGGGACGTCGGGGTCACCGAAGTGCTTCACCCACTCCTCGACGAGCCCATCAGGGTTGGTGGGGTAGATCGCGAGGGAGTCGCCGGGCTCGTAGTCGAACGAGCTGTCCTCGAAGGAGAACTCGTAGTGCATCACCGACTTCTCGGACCCGGTTTGGGACAGTCGCCTGCTCTCGGCGATGCGTGCCAGGTGCCGCTCCTCCGCGGCTACGGGACGGCCAGCACCTGCCGGCTCTGCGCTGACGGGGACCATGCCCTCCCAGCCCTCGGCGGCGAGAAGCGCCTCCACGGCCGGCCCTGCCCACCGTCCGGCACTGAACTCGAAGTCGATGTCGCAGTCCACGCTCTCCACGACCCGGACAGCTCCGAGCTCCTCTAGGCGGGTGTCGATGTCGTGTCCTGCCTTGCAGAAGTCGTCGTACATCGAGTCGCCGATGGACAGCACCGCGTACGGCAAACCTTCCAATGAGCCGACCTCGAGCCCTTGGAGGTAGTCCCAGAACTCGGCGGCATTGTCGGGCATGTGCCCGTTGTCATGGGTGGACGTTACCACGAGCAGGCGCTTGACGTCAGGCCGGCCAGCCTGCAGCCAGTCCTCCATCGACGCCAGACCGACTTCGTTGCCAGCTTTGACAGCTTTCCCGTGAATCTGGTGGGCGAGGTACTCGGCGTTGCCTGTCTGGCTGCCGAACAGAATGGTTAGCTGATCCATCTGCGTGTCGTTCACGGCTCCCTGTCCCTCCTGAGCTCCCGTTGCAGTACTCATGACGCGGTGCTGATGAACACAGACTTGTGCTCGGTGAACCCGCGGACACCTTCCATGCCCAGCTCTCGCCCCATTCCGGACTGCTTAAAGCCGCCGAAGGGGACCTGCACGCGGATGGAGGAGTTGGAGTTCACCGACAAGGTCCCGCTCTCCACGCCCCGGGCGACCCGCAGCGCTCGGCCCACATCGCTGGTCCAAATGGAGCCGCTGAGACCGTAGATGGAGTCGTTGGCCAGACGGATGGCGTCCTCTTCGGTGTCGAAGGGGATGACGACAGCGACAGGACCGAAGATCTCCTCCCGCGCAGCGCGCGTGGATCCGGTCGGGTCCAGCGCGATCTGTGGCGCCATCCAGTACCCGGGCGTGGTGGGGGCGTCACCGGAGTAGACGACATCGAGACTGCTGTCCAGGAAGGAACGCACCGTGTTCCTGTGTTCCGCGGACACCAGAGGTCCGAGGTCTGTGTCATGGGAGGCGGGGTCACCGATGCGCAGCGCTCGTGTGGCGTCGATGAAGCCCTCCAAGAAACGGTCGACGGCGGAACGTTCCACCAGGATCCGGCTTCGGGCGCAGCAATCCTGACCGGTGTTATCGAACACCGCCCACGGCGCTGCCGCCGCGGCCTTGTCGATGTCGGCGTCTGCGAAGACGACGTTCGCCGATTTTCCGCCCAGCTCCAACGTGACCCGCTTCATGGTCGTCGCGCTGGAGGTCAGGATCGAACGCCCGACCTCGGTGGAGCCGGTGAAGCTGATCTTGCCCACTCGGGGGTCCTCGATGAGGGTGGCTCCCACCTCTGAGCCGCTTCCGGTAACCACCTGGAGCAGGTCGGGAACCGGTGAGACCGTCGCTGCAAGCTCTCCCAGCCGTCGTGCGGTCAACGGAGTCATGCTTGCGGGCTTGAGGATGACCGAGTTGCCGGCCGCCAGCGCCGGGGCGATGCTCCAGCTGGCGATGGGGAGGGGGAAGTTCCACGGCGTGATGACTCCGACAACGCCGATGGGCTCCCGGAACGTCATCGCGATGCCGCCATCGACGGGGATGGTCTCGCCGGTGAGCTTGTCGATGGTGCCGGCGTAGTACCGAAACACACCGGCCACACTCTCCGCTTCGGCCAGGGCCGCGCGGATGGGTTTGCCGACGTCCTGTGATTCGAGCTGAGCGAGCTCGTCTCGATGCTCGGCGATGAGTTCGGCGAGCTCGTACATAAACTGCTGGCGGCGCCCAAGGGGCAGTCGCGCCCATGCCTTCTGCGCTTCCAAAGCGCGGGTGATGGCCTCATCTACCTCACCGTGGGTGAAGGCGTGAACCGAGTCGAACTGGGCTTCGGTTGCGGGGTTCCACACGGGAATGGTCTGGTTCGTCATCGATCCTCGTTCCAATGGTCGGTCGCTGATTTCACGCCGTTGCGTCACTCTTCACTACAGATGACTGGCCTGCTGAGTGCGTGCAGCACGGCATGCGAAAGGGTCATGTGCGTCACGCACATGACCCTTTCGCTCCGTCGCGCCTGTTTGCTACGGCTCGCGCAGCAGTTTGGCGATCCGCGGCTGCGAGTTCACGCCGATCCAGGCGTGGGTTCCGTTGTAACCGTCCACCCGGTAGAGCGCCGCCTCCCGCGCGGGGTTGGAAGATTCCAGCGTGAGGTTCGCCCCGGCAGTCAGAGTGCCCACCACCTGCACCATGCGGCCGGCAACCTCGGTCCAGAAGTACGGCTTTCCCACTGGCGCAGACTCAGCGTGTCTGAGTGTCTCCGCCAACTGCGTGGCGTGCTCTCTCGCTGCAGCCCAGCTCTCCGTCCGCAGCAGACTGCCATCATCCCGACGCCTGGTGATGGCGTCACCGATGCCGAAGATGTCCTCACGCGTACCACCAGGGGCAAGCACTCGCCCGGTCTCATCGACGATGAGCTGCCCATCGGTGAGGAGCCCGCTGTCGGACATCCACGTCACCGCAGGCCGGGCGCCGACGGCGCTGACGAGGACGTCCGCTCCGACATGCACCCCATCGGCGAGCTCGACTACCCAGCCTTGGTCGTCGTGCCTGATGGCGGACAGCGACGCCTCCCAGATGCATCGGACGCCGGCCGCCTCGAGCCAAGCCGTGGTTTGCTCGCTGAGGTGACCAGCGAGCAGGCGTTCCAACGGGCCCGTTGCGCGGTCGATGAGCGTCACGGGTGAGCCTCGGAAGGCCAGCGACGATGCCAGCTCAACGCCGATGGCTCCGGCGCCGATGATAATCACGGACTGACCCGTGTCGGTGTGAGCCCGCAGATGCCGAGCGTCTTCTGCGGACCGAAGCACGAAAGTGTCCTCGGGCTCGATGGCCAGCCTGGCGGGCAGCGCTCCTGTGGCGATGACAAGTTGCTCGTAGTTCACCGTCATGGTTTCGGCGCTCTGGTCATCCAGCACCAGGCTGCGCCTGTCGGTGTCGACGCCGGTGGCGCGGGCATGCACCAGGGTGACATCGAAGTCCGACCAGTCCACGGCGATGTCCTCAAGGTCACCGTTACGCAGGAAATGCTTGGATACCGGCGGCCTGTCGTACGGGGCGTCCGGGTCCGCGTCGATGACGACGACGCTTCGCGTGTCGCCGAGTTCGCGGAGACGCTCGATGAACGCCGACGATGCTACGGACGCCCCGACAACCACCAATTCGGCGTTCATGATGCGACTTCGTCTCCGACGATCTTGATCGCCCTTTCGGGGCAGTTCCTGATGGCCTTCTTCACGTGCTCCTCCTCGTAGGAGCCCTCGCGCCCTTTAACGACATGGGCGTACCCCTCGTCGTCGATGAGGAAGGTGTCCGGCGCGATCATATAGCAGCGCGCGTGGCCTTGACAGCGAGCCGGGTCTACCCACAGTTCAGCCATGTCACGACCTTCCTGTCAGGCGCAGACGCAGTGGACCGACCCCATGCCAAGGTTCGTCCTGCGCAAGCTCAAACTCGGGAATGGTCGCCAGGAAGTGCTCGAGGGAGATCACCAGCTCCTTACGACCGAGGTTGGACCCAAGGCACCGGTGGATTCCGCCGCCGAAGGCCAGGTGACGGTTGTTCTCGCGCGTGATGTCGATGTCGTTGGGGTTGTCGTAGACTTCGGGGTCACGGTTTCCTGCCCCAAAGACGAGTACGGCACGCTCCCCGGCCTTGATTTCTTGGCCGCTGACGACAGTGTCCTTCCTGCAGGTACGAGCCATGCCCTGGACCGGCGACAGCGTCCGCAGGAACTCCTCCGCGGCGTCGGAGATGCGGTCCGGGTCCGAACGCAGCAGGTTCTGGGCTTCGATGTTGCCGGCGAGGTACCACAGCGAGGACCGGATGGCCCATGCCGTCGTGTCAAGTCCAGCGAGGAACAGCAGATAGCCGTAAGAGATGATCTCGTCGTCCGTGAGGGGCCGGCCGTCGACGGTGGCGTCCAGCAGGTCCCCCATGATGCCTTCGCGGTTGCCGCCCGCGCGGCTGTCGTCGATCAGGCGCCTGACGTAGGCGATGAGGTCGTCCCCTGCCGCGGTGGCCTTCTTCGGGTCTTTCGTCCGCTCATAGATGATGTCATCGATCCACTGGTCGAACATCGGCCAGTCTGCTTCCGGGTATCCGGCCAGGCGACTGAAGATGATGGTCGGGTAGGGTCGAGCGAACAACGCCGACGCGTCAATTACGTCGGACTCGCCGAGTGCGGCGCTGACCTCGTCGGAGAGGTCCTGCGCGGTGGTGTGCATACCCGGCTCGAGCTTATTGATGGCCATCGGGGTGAACATCGGCAGCAGAATCTTGCGGAACCCGGCATGGGTCGGAGGGTCGATGTCGATGGGAATGAGCGGCATCTCCGTGCCGAAGGACGGCAGAAGCATGGACGGCCCGACCGCCCAGGTCTCCGGATCCTGCTCGGCTTCGAAGATGTCCTCGCTCTTAGAGATGTACCAGAACCCGCCGTACTTCGAGCTGTGCCCGACCGGCTCGGACTCGTGCATTGTCTTGTAGTCGTCGAAGATCGTGTCCAGGGCCTTCCCGTGGAAGTCGAAGTCGACAACCGACTGTCGGTCAGACATGAGCCATTTTCCTTTCCTTGTGTGCTCGAGCTCGCGCAACGAGATCGTCGAAGAGCGCGTGGTTGTCTGCAGAGGTCCGGAACAAGTGCTCGGGGTGCCACTGCACAGCGACGAGATCCTGGTTGGCGTCCTCGAACGCCTCGATTACCGCACCCGAACGCGCAGTGACGCGCAGCCCGTCACCGAGTCGGTCCACAGCTTGGTGGTGGTAGCTGTTGACGTCCATTACGGTCCCGCCGATGATCTTCGACAGTTGGGAGTCAGGTTCGACGAAGATGTCGTGGTCCGGCTCGTCCGACGGCCTGGTCTGCCAGTGGCCGTCCAGATGCTGGATGAGAGATCCACCTCGTAGCACGTTGATGAGCTGCAGGCCTCGGCAGATCGCGAGAACGGGGATGCCTCGCTCGCGTGCATCGGCCACGAGCGCAGTCTCAAACCGGTCACGGTAGACGCTAACGCCATAGACCTTCTCGTCCGGCTCTTGTCCGTACATCTCCGGGGAGAGGTCTCCGCCGCCGGTGAGCAGAAGTCCGTCGAATCCGTCGAGCAAGTCACTTGGGATTGTTTCGGTCGCGGGAAGCAGCGCCGGGCGTCCACCGGCAGATACGACCGCCTCGGTGTAGTTCATCACCTGGATGGTGGAGTCCCGGGGGCCGAAGGCGGAGCGTTGTTCACTGCGCTCCGCGGTGACGGCAATGAGGGGAGCAGACATCAGTAGATCGTCCATCCACCATCGACGAACAGGGTCGTTCCGGTGATCCAGCTGGCCTCATCGGAGGACAGGAAGGCGACTCCATTGGCGACGTCCTCGGGCTTGCCGATGCGACCCATCGGGGTGCGCTCCAGGAGCCAGTTCCGGACCTCTTCGTTGCCAAGGGTTTCTGTGGTGAAGGGGGTCTCGATGAAGCCGGGGGCGACTGCGTTGACGCGGATGCCGGAGGAAGCCGTTTCCACTGCGAGAGCACGTGTGAGCTGCAGCAGGGCGCCCTTGGATGCGTTGTAGTGGATCTGCGGGTGTCCGCTGCTGGAGATAACGATGTGAGCCTCCACCGAGGTGATGTTCACGATAGAGCGGGTGTGCTCCCCGGAGCCGGCGCGGAGAAGTCCGTACGCTTCGCGGGAGACGATGAACGGTCCGGTGGAGTTCACGGCGAAGACCTGATCCCATTCCGCGACGGAGAGGTTCTCGAACGTGCCGAACTTGACGATGCCGGCGTTGTTGACGAGGACGTCGAGCTGCCCGAACGCGTCGCCGATCTGTGAGAAACCGGCGCGTACCGAGTCCTCGTCGGCGACGTTCGCCTGCACGCGCACGACCTCGGGACGGTCACCGAAGACGCTCTCGAGAGCCTCCGGGTTGAGGTCTATGGCGGCCAGACGGGCACCTTCGGCGAGGAGCTTTTCTGCAATGGCGCGGCCGTTGCCCGAGGCTGCTCCGGTGACGGCGGCAAAGCGCCCTTCAAGTCGATTGCTCATGGATGTTCCTAACTGATGGATGCGGTCGGATATCGGTGGGTTCAGACGTGCTCGAGGTAGCGTGCGATCTCCCAGTCGGTGACGGCGGTGCGGAACTGCCGGACCTCCCACCGGCGGGTCTGCGTGTAGTGACGCACGAACTCTTCCCCGAAGTACTCCTTCGCCAAGTCGCTGGCGGCGAAGACCTCGGTGGCGGAGTCGAGGCTGCCGGGCAGCTGCACCGAGGCATCGAATTCCTGGGCGTAGGCGTTGCCGACCACGGCAGGTGGGGGCGACATCTTTTGCTCCAAGCCGCTGAGGCCTGAGGCGATGTTCGCGGCCAGGACGAGGTAGGGGTTGGCGTCCGCGCCTGCGACCCGGTTCTCCACACGTGCCGCGGGACCTGACGAGGGAATGCTTCGGATGGCGACCGTGCGGTTGTCCAGGCCCCACGTGGAACTCGACCCGGCCCACTGGCCGCCCTCGGCGCGCTTGTAGGAGTTAATGGTCGGGAGGTAGATCGCGGTGAAGTCGCGGGTACCAGCGACCAGCCCTGCGAGATAGGCCATGCCGTCATCGCTCAGGCGCGTGGAGTCGGTGGGGTTGGCGAAGACGGCCGCGTTGTCTTCCTGCCGCAGAAGGCTTTGGTGGACGTGACCAGATGATCCTGCATGGTGCGGATCGACCTTGGCCATGAACGACGCGGTCAGACCCTGTGAGGCAGCGATCTCCTTGACGGTGTTCTTGAGGATGAGCGCACTGTCGGCAGCTCGGACCGCGTCACCGTAGTGGATGTTCACCTCGAACTGGCCGGCACCATGCTCGCTATTGCTGGCTTCGATGAACACGCCCTGCTCGGCGAGACGGTCCCGGATGAGGCCTACCACGTAGTCGGTGCCGGTGTCGCGGTAGACGCTGTAGGTGTGGTTGCCGTTCGAGATCGGTTCGAGGTCCCGGAAGGACTTCCGGGCGAGCTCGCGCGGGCTGCCTTCGAAGAGGTAGAACTCGAACTCGTATGCACAGATCGGGTCGAACCCGAGGTTGTTCGCGCGGTCGACGACTCGCCTGAGCACTCCCCGGGGCGAGATGGCGAGGGGCGAACCGTCGGGCTGGTAGATGTCGCAGATGACGGAGGCGACTCCTGGTTCTCCGGGCGCCAGTCGCAGAGTGCTGAGGTCGGGACGGAGGTTGACGTCCGGGTAACCGGTGTGCCAGCCCGTGAAAGTCAGATCGGGGATCGACACGTCCTGGATGTCCCACCCGAAGAGGATGTTGCAGATGTTCGTTCCGGCCGAATAGGCCGCCTCGACGAAGTATGGCGCCGAGAGTCTCTTGCCACGCCAGAGGCCGTCGATGTCGACGGCACCGATCTTGAAGACCCTGATGTCGTGCTCCTTGACGAAGGCTTCGACAAAGCGCTTCTGGTCGTCGGCAGGAACCTCGTTGTTCATATATGGAGCCTTTCTTCCGTCTTCGCTCCCCTATGGGTGGAGAACGGGATCGTGTAGTGAAGTTACGGCGGGTGCCGAGGGAATGGATGTGCGAGGTGCACATGCTTCTATAGAGGCCGGTGCAGGACGAGTCGACGTCCCCCGAGACAGGCTAGGGCTGTGCCCGGGCATGCCACAGCGCCCGGGCACAGCCCATCGTCCGCCGCGTGAACGCTAAGCGGTGGTACCAGCCTCATCGCGTTCGAGTGGGACAGCGAACGCGTCTGGCTGTTCCTCCTCGTCGTAAATCTTGCCGATTCGGGCATACCGCTGCGGGTCTCTCCGTCGCAGGTACAGCGCGTAGACGATTCCGGCGATCGCGATGGCAGCCACGTACACCGGTATTAGGTTCACGACGATGACGTCTGAGCCGGCGAGGAAGGGGATGTAGATCACCAGCAGGACCAGCACGATGGCCTGCGCGACCACACCGATGATGGGAGCGATGAGTGTCTTCCAATAGTCGCCGGCACCTCTGCGGCCCACACGATTGAAGTAGAAGATAACGGCCAGCGATACCAGCAGCTGCACGAAGACGACCCCGGCGGTGCAGAAAATCGGCAACCATCCACCCAGCTGCAGGAGCGGATCCGCACCTCCGAGCGCGAAGAGCGAGATCACGATGATGGCGATGACCGCTTGCACCCCGTTGGCGATGTAGGGCGACTTGTGACGCGGGTGGGTGCGGCCCAAGCTCGCGGGCAGGATGTGATCCCGCCCCATGGAGAACAGGTACCGGGAGGCGTTGTTGTGAAAGGCGAACGCGCACGCGAAGAAGCCTGTGATGACCAGGAAGTCCATCAACACTCTCACGAAATGCCAGGTGTACATGTCGGCAAGTACGAAGTAGTACTCCCCGAGGAGGGTACCTCCCTGGTTGACGGTGTCGTTTCCGAACCCAACGGTGCCCGCATAGGCGGCGAAGGTGTAGAACACGCCAAGCGTGATGACGGCGATGTAGGTCGCCTTGGGCACGGACTTCTTCGGATCCGTGGTCTCCTCCCCGTAGATGGCGGTGGTCTCGAACCCGATCCACGACCAGAACGCGAAGAAGAAGCCGATGCCGATGGCGGGAGCCGCGATCCAGCCTGCGGGGTTGAACACTTCCGGCATCTGACCTTGCGCTCCACCCTGGACGATGACAGCGGAAGCAACGAAGAACACCACCAGGCACTCGAGGCCCAGGGCGATGCCGAGCACCCGGCCGGCGACGGTGACCTTGAAGTAGGAGATGGCGTACATGACGGCCACCCCGAAGATGCTGCACGCCCACCACGGCACCTCGAGGCCGAGGTAGTTCTTCAACATTTCAGAGAAGAAGTAGCCGAACCCGCCGCTGATGGCGGGGACGATCATGCTGTATGCCGCCGTGACCACCCAACCTGCTCCAAGCCCGAGGGGTCTGCCCAGGCCCTGGGTGGTGAAGTTATAGAACGCTCCCGATGCTGTGATCCGCTTGGCCATCTGCGCGAAGCCCACCGCGAAGATGAGGAGGATGAGTGTGGCCGCGACGTAGGTCAGGGGGACAGAGAGTCCCGAACCAAATGCGAAGGAGATCGGGATATACGTGGAGACGACGACAAGCGGTGCCGCTGCCGCCGTCACCATTAATACGATTGTGAAGAATCGAATCGAACCTTTCAGCAGGTTCGTCGAGGCTTCAGCTGTCCCGCGTCGCGGGATGGAGTTTGTCGCCATGGGTCGGTTCGCCTCTCAGTGCGTGGTGCATCAGTAGGTCGTCCTCGTCGGGTGACGCTCATGGATCCAGAGCTCGCCCTCGAACTGTTGGGATTTGGGCAACGTAGCGAAGGCGAAGCGCCGGCTCGGTGTGACGAAGTGCCTATCGTTACAACCTCGTATGTGCACCCGGCCTATCGGCTCGCACAACGGTATGTGCAGACGCCGATCCCGTTCAGCCTCGCCGGAGCACTCGAGCGAAACTTCGCGCCAGCGCCTCGTTGTTGGCGTGGACGATGCTGTCCCTCTGCTCGAAGCTGTCCGCCATCTGCTCATAGCCGGCACGCTCCACTGCCGCCACAGCTGACCCCCAGGACCTGAAACATCCGGGTGTGACCTCAGGGTGAAACTGCACCCCCCATGCTCGGCCGATGCGGAAGACCTGGTGGGGGTAGGTGCTACCGACCCCGAGCAGTACCGCCCCTCCAGGCAGACGGCGGATGGCGTCGAAGTGCATGCTTCCAGCCGAGAAAGGTTCCGGGAGCTCTCCCACCAGCTCATCACCCTCGGCGGCGGACATCCACGTCACTTCCACAACACCGCACTCAAGACCCGCCTCACCTGGGCGTACGTCGCCGCCCATTGCCCGGGCCAGGAGTTGAGCGCCGAGGCAAATACCCAGTGTCGGCAGCTGGCGCTCGACGGCGAGGCGGAGCAGCGTCCTGATCTCGGCCAGCCAGGGAAACGCCTCGTCATCCGAGGCGTTCATGCTTCCGCCAAGGACGATGAGACCGTCCTCGTGCAGTTCGGTCGGGATCGCTTCCCCGCGGAAGGGCTGAATCAGCCGAACAGCGACATCTTCGCTCTCCAGCCACTGGCCCAATCGCTGCAGATCGTCCTTCTTGTCGGGTTGAACGACCAGTACGGTCGTCATCGTGCCCGTTGCGCTCGTTGTCATCGGCTTCTCCATCCCCGTCGTCCCCGAATAGTCGGGTCCTCCTACCTGACATCAGCACGTCGGACGACACCACGAATGTCGTTTCGGCACATGTGCAAACCGGATCAACGTGCATACCGCACCCCCATGCCTGGGGGCGGTCGGAGAGTATGCGGGGAGTCGATTCAGAGACGCTCGACGTGAGGACACCATGAGCCGCATTCCCATTCAGGCCGCAGTGTTGACTGCGCCCGGCGAGCCCTTGCAGCTACAGACGCTTTACCTCGATGAGCCAGGCCCGGGTGAGGTTCTGGTCACCGTGGAGGCTGCGGGCCTGTGCCACAGCGACCTGCACTACATCACGGGCTCGCTACCCATCACCACACCTGCGGTTCTTGGGCACGAGGTCGCTGGACGTGTGGAGCGTGTCGGTGTCGGCGTCACCCGTATCGCGGTGGGAGACCGGGTCGTCGCCACCGTCACGCCGAGCTGCGGCTCCTGCCCCGAGTGCGTGTCTGGCAACCCCACGCTCTGCGAGCGAGTGTCGGAACTCCGCCGTCGCCCGGACGCACTGCTCGTGGACGCCGATGGCCGCCCCGTCATCGCTCTGGGCGCTATCGGCGCGTTCGCGGAAGCTATTGTGGTCCCTGAGGCGTCCCTCGCCGTCGTGGCGGACTTGAACCCACAACTGGCCTGCCTCCTCGGCTGCTGCATCAGCACCGGTGTTGGCGCCGTCGTCCATGGGGCGTCCGTCTCCGCATCGGACACCGTTGTCGTCATCGGGTGCGGTGGAGTAGGAATGGCTGCTATTCAAGGCGCGCGGATCAGCGGGGCACGCCGCATCATCGCGGTAGACATTCATGACGACAAGCTCGCTCTGGCGCGTGCCCTGGGCGCCACAGACGTCATCTCCGCCGCGGACGACGTCCGGACCGAGGTTCTGGCTCTGACCGTTGGGGGTGTGACGCGCGCGTTCGAAGCCGTGGGTCGGCCCGAGACCGCCGAGTTGGCGTTCTCCGTCCTGGCACCAGGCGGCGTCGCAACGATCCTCGGGCTCATGCCCGTCGATAGCACCATCCCCATCGACGCGGCCTCGCTCATCGAGGGAAGCCGGCGCATCCAGGGCGCCTACATGGGCGCGAACAGGTTCCTCGCTGATGTCGCGTTCCTCGTCGACCACGCCAAGAGCGGACGACTGGACCTGTCATCCATGGTCACCGAAGTCGTCACGTTAGAGGACATCAACACCGGGTTCGAGGCCATGCGCTCACCCGCCTCCATCCGCACCGTCGTCGACCTCAGGAGAACCGCATGACTGAGAACCACGCCCCCGTCATCCGCACCCGCTCCTTCATCGAAGGTGCCTGGCGCGACGCCGACGGCGTTCTCGGAGTCCTCAGCGACCCGAACACCGGAGAGACACGATGCGGCCAACTGAGCGCATCACTCACCGACGTCGAGGACGCTCTCTCCACAGCACAGAGGGCATACGACGAGGACCTCCTCCAGGACGTCGACGTCGCCACGCGCGTGCAGCTCCTCGAAGGGTGGGCGGCACGACTGGACGAGATCGTCGAGGAGATCGCGCTTCAGGATGCCGTATCGACGGGCAACCCGATCCGCACCACGCGCATCCTCGCATCATCCCTCGGCACCCGTGTGCGCGGAATCGCCGAGCAGGCCCGCGCTCTCGGAGACGGGCAGCCGCTCGGCGGCCAGGCCAGCAGGGTACGCCTGCTGAACCGAGCGCTCGGACCAACCCTGGTGCTTGCACCCTGGAACGCTCCCACCTTCGTAGCGGTATCGAAGGTTGCCGCCGCACTGGGTGCTGGCTCACCCGTCATCCTTAAACCATCGGAATGGACTCCTTCCGGCGCCCAGGTCACCTTCGAGCACCTCGTGGACACTCTGCCCGTGCACGGCGTCGACACTCGGGTGGCGCAGCTGGTGCACGGTGCCGCTGAAGTCGGGTCTGCGCTCTCCAACGACCCGCGCGTACGGGTCATCACCTTCACCGGCGGCCTCACCGCCGGTCGCGCCGTCGCCCGCGCCGCGGCGGAGAACCTCGCGGTCACGCAGCTGGAACTGGGGTCGAACAACCCCGCCATCGTTCTCCCCGACGCCGACATCGCCGCGACCGCGCGGCATCTTATCTCTGGGATGACGCGTCTGAACGGTCAATGGTGCGAAGCTCCGGGAAAGGTTCTCGCTCCCGCTGAGCTGCACGACGACCTCCTCGAGGCCCTCCTAGCCGAAGCGGAGACGCTGCGAATCCGGAACTGCTTCGACAACGACTGCGATCTCGGGCCGCTGGCCTACCGCCGCCATCGCGACCGCCTCGAGCAGCAGCTGGCCGAGTATGCGGAAGCCGGAGCGCAGGTTCATCGAGCGGGCACTGTGCCCGAGCTCGACGGATGGTTCTTCGCCCCCGCCGTTGTCTCGGGACTGCCGGCCGCAGCGGCAGCCGATGAGCTGTTCGGCCCGGCATTGACCCTCCACATGGTCCCCTCCGTTGAAGAGGCGATCGTCGAAGCCAACCGCACCGGGGGCGGCTTGGACGGATTCGTGTTCGGTCGTGACGAGGACACTGCCCTCAAGGTCGGGGCTCGCGTCCGAGCCGGAGAGGTCCGTATCAACGGCACGCACATGGCAGATCTTGCCGACGGATCTGAGCAGACCTTTTGGGACACCTCCGGCGTCGGCGGCCATGGGCCCGCGCAGGGTGTCGCCTTCTACCAAGGCCGACGTGTCGTCGGCGTGGACTCCCCCGATCTTCCCCTATGACAGTCAATACCCTCTGCAGCGCAGGGGTAGGAAAGCAGGAATCATGATCATCGGCATCCCCGCTGAAGTGAAGAACAACGAGAACCGGGTCGCCGCGACTCCCGCAGGCGTCGCTGAGCTGGTCTCCCATGGTCACCGCGTCGTGGTGCAGGCCGGTGCCGGCACCGGGAGCGCGTTCTCTGATGACGAGTACCTCGTCGCTGGTGCCCTCATCGTCCCTGAAGCCGAGACGGTGTGGGGCGACGCCGACCTCATCCTCAAGGTCAAGGAGCCAGTGCGAAGCGAGTACTCCCGAATGCGGGAAGACCAGGTCCTGTTTACCTACCTGCACCTGGCCGCTGACGCCCCGCTCACGGATGCGCTGTTGGCCAGCCGGACGACAGCCATCGCTTACGAGACCGTCCAACTCTCCGACCGAAGCCTGCCACTGCTGTCGCCGATGTCCGAGGTCGCGGGTCGGCTGTCGGGCCAGGTTGGCGCGAACCAGCTGATGAAAACCGCGGGAGGCCGAGGCCTGCTCCTTGGCGGCGTCCCGGGAGCTCCGAAGGGCAAGGTGGTCGTCATCGGCGGAGGCGTGGCGGGAGAGCATGCGGCGGCGATGACCCTGGGACTGGGAGCGGACGTGACCATCCTCGACGTGAACCTTCCCCGACTGCGTTACCTTGACGCTCGCTTCGGAGGTCATGTCACGACGCTGAGATCCAACCCGTACACCATCGCCGAAACCCTGGCGGACGCGGACCTCGTCATTGGCTCGGTGCTCATCCCCGGCGCCGCGGCTCCGAAGCTTGTGACCGACGAGATGGTCGCCGCGATGCGCCCTGGGTCTGTGCTCGTGGACATCGCAATAGACCAGGGTGGATGCTTCGAAGGCTCTCGCGCCACCACCCACGACGACCCGACGTTCCCTGTCCACGACGCCGTCTACTACTGCGTGGCGAACATGCCGGGAGCGGTTCCGCGCACGTCGACGATCTCGCTCACCAACGCCACCTTGCCCTACGCTATTGCCCTCGCGGATAAGGGTTGGAAGGACGCTCTCAGTGCCGACCCTGCGCTGGCGAAGGGGCTGAACACGCACGCCGGAATGCTTACCAACGCGCCTGTGGGGCAGGCCCACAGCAAGGAGACCTCCACAATCGAAGAGGCCGTCGCCGCGTAAGCGACAGGGCGCGGCGAGAACCGCCTTGCCGCGCCCTAACCCCCGGTCACATTCCTAGGGAGACCCCATGCAGCCATCACCGTTCACCGCTCGCGCCGACCTCGGCCTGGCCTGGAGTGTGAAGGACTCGTTCCTCCAGTACATCCGCGGAATGAACGACGGTGCTATCCGCTGGGGCGGTGGCGCGGCGGTCGCGAGCACGGGGCAGTTCTACTTCCCGCTCGAGGACGCCTCCCGGATCGAAGGCGCACTCGTTCTGTCCTTCGCCGGTGAGGTGCGGTTCACCGCCCATCGGGGGGTACTGAGCGTCACCATCTCCGACCCTCTCATCCGGATCGTCGGTGGAGAGGGTGCTCTCAGCGTTCGGTGGGGCGAAAAGGAGGAGCTCATCACCAAACTTGACCTTCCTCCCCTGATCATCGACAACGACGTCGCTATGTGGCTGGACACCGTTGCTCGACTGGCTGGCAGTGGTCCGGACCTATTCGGCGGCACCTACCCAGAGGATGAGCAGCTCGCACCGTTGACCATTCGTGTCCCCGCCACGATGGTGAAGGATGGGGATCAGTGATCAACGACGCACGTCAGCCCTCAGCCCTGCTCAAGCAGCGCGTCGACGCCGACTACCCAGTCGTCACGCACGGCTTGGGGGTCTACCTGTATGACACGGGCGGTCGCGAGTACCTCGATGCCTGCAGCGGTGCGATGACGGCGAGCATCGGACATGGGGTCAAGGAGGTCGCCACAGCGGCTGCAGCGCAAGCGGAGCAGGTCGCGTTCTCCTACCGCACGCAGTTCACCAACGTCCCCGCCGAGAACCTCGCCCGGCGTCTCACCGAGCTGGCACCGGGCGACCTCAACAGCACCTTCTTCGTCAATAGCGGATCGGAGGCATCCGAGTTCGCCATCCGCGCGGCGGTGAATCATTGGCGCGAGAAGGGTCAGCCGGCGAAGGCAAAAATCCTCTCGCGTCAGGTCAGCTATCACGGCATGACCATGGGTGCCCTGTCGATGTCCGGTCATGCGGCGCGACGCCCGGATTACGGGCCGCTGCTTCATTCATTCCCGGCCACGGCTCCCGCGTACTCGTACCGGCACGCTCGGGACGGTGAGAGCGAGGACGATTATGCGGTTCGCGCGGCCGAGGAGTTCGAAACAGCTGTCATCGCGCAGGATCCATCCACGGTCGCCGCCATCATCGTCGAACCCATCGTGGGTGCCGCGGGTGGTGTTCTTGTCCCGCCGCGCGGGTATCTGCGTCACCTGCGGGAGGTGTGCGACAGACTCGAGATCCTTCTCATCCTGGACGAGGTGATTACCGCTATCGGAAGAACCGGGGAGTGGTTCGCCTGCAGCTCCGAGGATGTCGTCCCTGACATCGTTATCTTCGGCAAAGGGATCAGCGGCGGCTACTCGCCGATGGCTGGGGTTCTGCTGCGCCAGCACATGGTCGACACGATCCGAGACGGGACAGGGGTAGCACCTTTCGGTCACACCTTCTCCAACAACCCGCTCGGTGCAGCGACCTGCCTCGCCGTGCTCGATGTGATCGAACGTGACGGTCTCCTCGCTAACGCGCGCGAACGCGGCGCGCAACTTGAACAGGGGCTGCGCCAGCTGGCAGCACGCTTCCCGTTCATGGTCGACGTGCGCGGACGCGGGCTGCTGTGGGGCTTCGAATTCGTTGTAGACGCAGCCCGCAAGACACCACCACCCGCGTACCTCAACACCGCTGACGTGTTCGTCAGGGAATGCTTTTCGCGAGGCTTGATGGTGTATCCCGGCGGCATCGCCCCGCTCAATAACGCGTCGATTGTCTGTCCGCCACTCAGCATCACCAGTTGCGAGGTGGAGCGGCTACTTCGAACGTTGGGGGACGCATTGAACGCCATGGCGTCTCACATGGATGCGTGGTCAGAAAGGACGGGGAACGCCTTCACTCTAGAAGAGCCCTGAAAATTACCTATCGCGCGCCCGCTGACAGAGACGCGCGTGCGTGGGAGTTCATTGCGATGGTGCGGAGGCGGCATCTAATGCGGATTTGTTCAGCATTAGTGCGCCGACGATCGCGGCGGCGAAAAGGATGGCTGCTGCGGTGAGAAGAGCAACCTGGTATTCCCCGACGAGGTCGCTGGTTACTACGGCCGGGGTTCCGGCTGTGGCAGCAGCGACGGTGGCGAGGACCGTCAGGCCGAGGGCCACGCCGATCTGCTGGGCAGAGTTCAGCAGCGCTGATGCGATGCCAGCCTTGTTGGTTCGTCACAGTCCCGTGAAGGTGACCGTTTTCGCTCGAGGAAACAGCACTGGCCGTCAGGCGGCGGGCGGATAATCGGCGCATGCTCTTCATCGCGCGCGGCATTGAGGATGACCACTACTGGATTGTCCAGGAATTGAACGGCGCCCTATTGGACATGCCATGGCGCGTCGAACGCGAGTCAGACGGCTACCGGTTAAGTCATGCCGACGACGCCGAGACTGCGCGCGTATTCGATCTCGGAGCGTTTACGGGCCCCGAGGCAGCTGTGGCAGTGCTTCGCGCGCATTTCTACGGCACTAGGGCGTGATGGTGGAAGAGTATCGGCGGTTCGAGTGCTTCTCAGTCCGGTTCAGACGCCGTCCTCCCCTCATCGAGGACAGGTCCCCGATCTAAGAGTTGTAGCGCGTCCTCGATAGGCACGTGCGCCCGGCGTAATGAACGAAGCGACGTCTTCCGCAGCTCACTGATGCGCTGTTCCTCATCCTTGAGTTCTCGGCGGAGTTGCTCGACGTAGTCCTCTTGCTCGCGGATCTGTGGCCACAGCTTCATGAATGTCGCCGGCGCATCAAAAACGATCGGTTCATCCGGATCCAGCCGCGACCCAACCTTCGCCAGCGCGCTCATCGCTGCCGCCCGGATTTCGTCCAATCCGTTTGCGTAACTCCACGCCTTACGGCTGGCGAAGTTTGCGTGAGCGACCCATCCGCGCGGACCATAAAACACCGATAGGCGTGCGTGCGCCGGGCTTTCATTCGCATCCGGCCCAGGTGGGGTGACGACCTCGGCCAAGTCCTGCGCAGGCGGTGCGGGCCGCCGCCGCCCTACTTCCCGGCCCTCGACATCAATGAGAGCCCGGGTGCCGTCCACCAGGTCGACGCGTGCGTGAGGCACGCCCGGGTACACCGACACGGAGACCACGGCATCTCCGAACACGCGCTCGGCGCTTGCCGTGTATGTGTCGTCGCTACTCACTGCTGAGCCGCCGCACGGACATCCGGGAACAGGCCGGGGGGCGGGGCGGTGTAGGGCAGCTTCTCCCCCGGGTCGTTCTGATCCTTTGAGTCCGAGAACGGACCCTCGACGTCCATCAATACAGCCATGTGTGGGTCGAGGTGATCGCGCCACCACACGCTTGAACCGGTGGCGCCGTCCTGTCGCAGGTGCTCCCATGCCCGCCAAATTGCCTCGAGGCGGGAGACAGCTTCCGGATATCTCCACCAGTCCGCAGCCCAGCGTCGGTGTGCGCGCCCGCTGGGCCCCACGACGCGCCGATATTCTTCGATCAGCTGCTCACGCACGAACTCGTCAACCGAGCCGAAAAAGAGGCCTGCATTGGCGCTGGCGCTCTCGTCGACGGCGGAATCGTCACCTTCTGCAGCGTCGAGGTCGTCGTCGTAGTCAGTCATCCCGCTCCCCGTCCCTCGCTGTACCCGCCTCAACCCAGGCCCGAGCTGGCTGGTCGACCGGCGTCGGCGTTGCCGTTACCCCGGCGCCAGCTGGATCGTGCGCGGCGATCGACGCCCGAACCGAGTCGGCATGGGGGCCGCGCATCCACGGCACAGTTTCGATGAGCGTAGCGGGCGCACCCGACGCGAACACCACGGCGCGGCCGCGCGGCATACCGCTGAGCTCAGACACGTCGAGAGTGCGCTCGCGGTGGATCTGATGCGACGTCGACCGATGGCCTTGCCCGACCGACGTCGATGATGTGTGCTTGTCGTAGTCGCCCACCAGCTGCGACAGCTCGCCCAGGAACTCCGTCTCCGCTACACCGCCGCCGTAGACCTTCACATTTGAAGCGGACCACAGCTTGCGCATGCCCTCTCGTCCCCAGACTTCGACGCCCTGGGACCAGGACTGCAGGATGGTCATCAGGACGATGCCGCGGGAGCCGTAGTGCGAGTACAGGTCCGGCAGGTTGCGCCAGCGGCAGACGTTGGCTGCCTCATCCAGCACGCCGAGCATCGGTACCGACAGGCGGCCGCCTCGCTGAGTGGTGGCCAGCTCTTCGGCGGCCTCCACGGTGATCGCGGTCAGCGCGGTCACGAGCGGGCCGGCCGAGCCCTGGCCCTCCATCGACAGGCTGTAGAGGGTGTCTTTGCTTCGCACGAACGTCTCCGGTGAGAACTGCGGCCGCGGCTCGGCGGCCGAGTCCCCGCCGTGGGCGGTGACCCAGCGGGCGATCTTGCCGATCTTCAAGCAGTCGACCATCTGCGCCGCGGTGCCGTACACGCTGTCGCGCCGCTTCGGCTCGCCGTTCACCTCGCCGGCTACCGCGTCGGCCATGCCGATGAAGCCGTGCCGCTCCAGGATCTTCACCGGCTCGATTTCACCGGGCCGCGTGGTCCAGGTGAAGATCTGCGTGATCGGGCGGTCGTCGAGCGCGGCCGCGAGCAGGAAGCCGGCGAGCAGGTTCTCGCCGGCACGGTTGAAGTAGGACGAGTTCTCGGACGCTCCACCCGTCATCGTCGACGACGCGAAGTGCGCAGCCAGGCGGGCCGCGCGGGTGTCGTCGGTGACGTAGGACAGCGGATTCCACCACCAGGTCGGTTCCTCCCGCGCGATGCCCTGCGGATCGAACACCCAGACGGTCGATCCATTCGCGGCGCGCACGTCGCGAGTCGCGTCCACGACGTCGCGCTTGTTCGAGGTCGTGACGACGGCACCTGGGGCGTCGACGATCGCAGGAATGACGTAGGACGTCGATTTGCCGACCCGGGGGCCGGCCACCATGACGATCATGTCCTCCGCGGAGGCGTAGAGCTTCTGCTTGCCCACGATGGTGACGCCGATTGTGACGCCTATCCAGCCGTCGACGCCGAGCCGCTGCGCGGTGGCGCGTGCGTTCTTCGCCGACAGCGAGGCGAGATCCTTGCCCTTGCCCATGAACCGGGCGGCCTCGTCGACGCGGGTCCGCCGCGACCGGGCGCGGGCGATCGCCACCCACAGCAGAATGCCCAGAGCGAGGATGATCACCGCAGCCGCCACGGCGATCCATGTGGCGGAGCCTGGCCAGGTCACCTTGCCGCGGAGCACCCCGAAGAACAGCTCGAACGGGTCGCCGCTGAGCTCGGGATTCACGCCGTCGAGCTTCGATCCCCACGTCACGGCAGCCCACACCGTGCCGAGCACCAGCACGGCCAGCGTGAGCCCGACGAGCAGGAGGACGGTCGAGCCGTCGAGCCCAGGTGCTCGGCGCCTGTTCGAGGTGCTCATGCTGCGCCTTCCTCCGCTCGAGCTGCGCCCGGCACCTCAGCTTCGAACTCGCGTTCCACCTCGTCGGCACTCTCCAGTCCGATCACCGGGTTGGACTCGTCCGGCTCGGGGAACGAATCGGCCGGGTGCCAGAGCTTGTTCGTGTCGTTGATCGCCCGCTCTGCTTCGATGAGCTCGATCTTCACGGGGATACCCGGGTGGCCACCGACCTTGATCAGGAACTTCCCGCGCCCGGGCGGCTCCGCCTCTCGCCCGGCACCGGTGTCCCAGGCGCCCGGGTCCTGCCACGACGCCAGCAGATCCTGCTCCGCACGCGACAGCGGCACGGCGCTGGTCAGCATGGGCATCTCCGCACCCGGCAGGCCGCCCGCGATCACCATGCCGCTGCGCTCGACGAAGCCACGCGCCTTCATCCGGTCGGACTCGGTGGGCAGGGCGAGCAGGTCGCTCATGGTGTGGGAAATCATGGCTAGGCCGACCCCGCGCTGCCGGTTGAGGCGGGTCAGGGCGTCGACGCGATCGACCATGCCTTGACCGGCGCGGAGAGCACGCCACAGCTCATCGAGGACGACGAGGTAGTGGCGGCGTGGCTCCAGCCCGGCGTCAGCGAGGGCGTTCGCGATGTTGACCGTGCCGAAGCCGGCCGACCAGCAGGCGAGCAGGATCGCGGCCTGCATGTCGGTGTCGGAGTCGTCGATCGAGGACACGTCGTAGACCACGGGGCGATCGCGCATCATCGGTACGTCGGTGTGGTGGGCGAACGTCTCTCCGAGGCGGCCGCCCGTGGTGAGGCTGATGAGCGACGCTTCGAGCTCTTCGGTGATGCGCCGGTAGCGGTCATCGTCCCCGCGGTCGAGTGCGACCGCGCGCACTTCGGGCGGGGCCTCCTGGATGACTGCCAGCAGGTCACCGAGAACGGGGACTCCGGCTGCTCGCTGGTCGAGCACTTTCAGTGCCCGGTCGATGATGGCCTCTTCGCGTGCGGAGGGCGGGTTCTTCCGCAGGATCGTCAGCAGCGCCGACACCATCGTGTGTCGGCGGCCGTGCGCGTCTGCGAGCACGATCGCCCGCTCCTTTTCCTTGCCGGCAGCTCGTAGCCGCTCGGCGGCGGCGGTGGCCTCGCCGGGGTCGAGGATGTTGAGGTGGCCGCGGCCGCGGCCGAGGGTGATGACCTGGCCGCCGAGGGCTTTGATCATGTCCACGTAGTCGGGTTTCAGATCGCCCAGCACCAGGGGCAGTTTGCCGAGGCCTGCACCGCCCGCGGCCATGCGTCGGATCAGCGTCGACTTCCCCAGGCCCGGCAGGCCGAGGACGAACACCGAGGGGTTGGAGATGAGGCCGGCGTCTTGGAACCACGAGATCGGGTCGGCGCACACGGTCGCGCCCGTGAACAGCTGCAAGCCGAGCGGAACGCCAATCATCGGTGTCCCCGTGCCGACCGAGAACGGATGGAGCCCGCAGACCTGCACGGTGGTGCCGCGCCACTCGTCGACGGGCTGGATGACGCTCGCCTCCCCTCGAGCACGACCCAGCCAGCCGCGCGGCCCTGGCCGCTTCACCGCGGGCTTCTTCTCGCGCTCCCGCTCGGCCTTCGACGGCTTGGCCGGCGCGAGCTCCTTCGGCTTCGACGCACGGATCTTCCGGCGTGTGTTGTCGATTGCGGGCATTACAGCTGCTCCCTGACCTCAGTGGGGATGCGGAGATGCTTCGGCAGCACCAGGCCCAGCGGCAGCGCCGCCGCGAACGCGGAATCCTGCGACCCATGCACGACGCGCAGCCGCAGCCGCGCGGTGGCCGACAGACTGTCGATCGCCGCCTTCGCGTCGGCCTCCTGCGCGGCATCCGTCACCGTGGCGGTGACGAGCATGCCGAAGTTCACCAGGCCCGCGCCCGACGCCTCTTCCTGCGCGGTCGCCAGTGCATACTTCGTCGCGGTAACGCTCCGAGCAGTGGGCTTATTCGAGGACTGGAGATTGAACATCGCCGCACGCGCATCCGCTTCGACAAGCGCGGCCGCCTTGGCCGCGTCGATCGGGCGATACAGCAGCGTGATCCGCTTCCGGGCGACGTCGCGGTGAGGTGCGAGAAGCCTGGCCAGGATGCTCGAGGGCACGTTGCCGCGCGGGGCGCCGCTCATCATCCACGTCACCGACAGGGCGGAGTCGTGCCGGTAGGTGTCCCAGTTCGCCTGATGCGCGGTCGGGCCAATCTCCGGCCAGTACAACTCGGGCGGCTCACCTGCCGCGTTGGCGTCGTCGATCAGCCGGGCAGCCGCGGGGTCATAGGCCACGCGGATGACCTCGCAGAGCTCCTGGGCGCTCAGCGGGTGCGTCGCGCCTGCGCCGGTGGCCGAGAGCCCCTGGGTCAGGCCGGGAAGCCGCGAGGCGAGCTCGCGGCCCATCTCGTCAGGGGTGCGCTTCTTGCCACCGGCGCGCGCGGCCGCGTTGAAGGTGATGGCCACGTAGGCCTTGATCGTGGCCGACCCGGCCGGGTAGTGCTCCACCAGGTCGTTGAGGATGCTCTTGGCGAACTCGGGGGCGTTCGGGTCGATCCGGGAGCTCACCTCGCGCCGGAGCCTCGTGCCGGTGTCCGGTGCCGTCTCGATCGTCACCGACACCGCCTCGATCCCTGGCTCGTCTCCCAGGTTGGCCAACCACATGCCCCACTCGGCCACCCACACATCGACCTGCTCGCGGTCAACGAGCGCGGCGCCATCAGGCTCGGTGCCGATGACGACCGTGAAGTCCGACGTGTTCGGCACCTGCACCAGCGCAAACGGCCGGTTGTAGCTGTCGCGCCACTCCGTCAGCCGCGAGCCTGCCGCCAGGCCGGGGAGCTGTGTCGTTCCCCACTCGGCGCGGCCAAGCGGCCCCGACCGGTAGATGTTCGATCCCTTGCTCTTCGTAGCCATCCATCCCACCCGTGTTGTGGTCCGCATCAGCAGACTCTGACCGTGCTTGTCCTTGACGGAAACCGTCAGCAGGAACAGCCCGAACACCAGAGCGGTGAGCAGGCCGTTGACGATGGTCGACGCCATCGTGACGATCACACTGAAACCCGCCCCGAAGAACAGGATCGCGGTCCCGATCGTGCCGAGGCCGAGCAGGCCGGCCGTCTTGGGCTTGGTCCAGTTGCCGTACGCCGGAGGCGCACCATCTGTCGTTGTCATCGCACGAACTCCCTACGCTCCGGTTGAATCATCAGCGGCCGACTGAACCGCACCCTGCGCGGCCTCACCCACGGCTTTGGCTCGCTCCTTGACCATCTGTGCGCCCATCACGATCGGTGCCGCGGGACCAGCCGCAGCGGCTCCGCCCGCCGCCGCTCCGGCACCAGCACCTGCGCCCGCAGCGGCTCCGCCCGCGGCCGCGCCACCACCGGATGCACCGGAGCTCGCCGCAGACCCAGCGCCGCCGCCACTCGCGCCCGCAGGTGAGGGTGTCGGGGTGGGACTGCCCTTCCCGGCCATGCTCGCTCCGCTCGGGCTGGAGTCGCCGCCACCCCCGCTGACTCCCCCTCCGCTGTTGCCGGAGTTGCTCATCCGACGAACCGCACCGCTGGCAACCTCACCGCCGACCATCCCCGCAGCGCCGGCCAGAGCCAGCCCCGCAGCGCCCCCTCCAGCGACCGCGCCCGTCATCGGCGCCACGAACTTGAGCAGCGCCGGCAGCGCGATCAGCGCCATGAGCATGAGGGCCAGGCCGGTCAGGATCGAATAGATGCCGCCGCCGTCCTTCTGGAAGGCGTCTGTGCCGGCCAGGCTGAACGCGGCCGCGTAGATCAGGGCGGCCGCGGGCTTGTAGAGGATGAAGGCGAGCGTCCAGCCGATCATCTTCCCGAACCACTGCTTGCCCATCTGAGTGTTGGTGAAGCTCGCGGTCAAGGGGAGCGCGCCGGCGAGCACGACCAATAGACCGCCCCGGATGACCATCAGAGCGACCTGCACGTAGGTCATCAGCAGCGCGATCGCACCGAGGATGAGCACACCGATCACTCCGATAGGCGACGAGGCGGTCAGCGTGATCAGCGTGGCCATGTTGGTGCCGAAGCACTGGCTACCGGCCGCGGACACGTCACAGTTGGTGGCGCCTTGGAGGATCCACACGGAGAACTGGTCGGCGGCGGTCGTGGCCAATGTGATCACGGCCAGACCGGTGCCCGACACCACCACGAGGGTGATGAGCGACTGGATCAGGTCTTTGCCCGGCTGCGCCCGCTGCTCCCACGCCATCCGGATGCCGGCAATGATGATGGACAGGATCGCGAGGCCACCGACCCAGTACCAGAGAGCGTTTTGCAAGAACCCGACCGTCGAGGATGAACCCTCCGGTGCTCGAGCGGAGAGAAGTCCGCCCACGAGCGCGGACGCCCCCGAGATGAGCAGGATGGCGATGAAGATCACGCCGAGCTTGCCGGCGTTCCGGATTCCCTCACCTCGGCGGGACTGCAACGCCATGAGCGCGCCGAGCGCGATGATCGACAGCACGGCGATCGCCAACCCGATGTAGCTCACGTAGGAGAGGATCATTGTGAACTGGTCGGCACCAGGGTTATTTGTGGGCAGCACCCCAGTGCCGTTACCGGCCGTCAGCACCGGAGTGGGCACGTTGACCCACATCGTGCCGATGCTTGCCAGCGCCTTCCCGAGCCCTTCCAGCACCCGGTTCATCAGTTCCTGTACGGCGTCATTCGACGCCTGCGAGATGATGTCCTTCGCGCCCTCGCCCAGCTTGCACGCGATATCGAACGGCTGGCATTCCTCCACAACAGCCACCGCTTACGCTCCCGCCCAGGGGGTGTAGCCGCCCAGGTTCTCAACCTGCGCCGAGTCGAGAGGACTGTTCCCGCTGTCGTCGACGACGACCTTCCAGTCGCCGTCATGCCAGCTCAACACAGTGGGAATGCTCACCAACGCTCCCGAGTTGGCGACCTGCAACACCAGGTCGACCGTGGCTCCGGCACCGTCGTACGCGTTGATCTTGTACCCGACGATCTGCGCTCGCGTCGACGAGCTCGGCGCATAGTCACCGGCCGCCTCGCGTGCCAGCACAGCGTCACGACCCACACCCGGCAGGAGGTACCGCTCCGACAGCTCCGGCGCGAGCCGACTGTCGGTGCTCATGGCAAAGATGTTCGCGGCCGCGTACAGCGCCCCCTCTGCCGTGTGGGCAAAGCAGCTGCGGAAGCCATCGGCATCCACGGTCCCAGGTCCCGACACCTCAGGGTCGGCCGGAGCGGCCAGCGTTCCGATGAGCTCCCATGTCGTGTCGGGCGCACTGTCGAGCGTGTTGGTCGTCTCGTCGCCAGGCAGCCCGCACACGCTTGGGTCAGCGGTGCTCGCCGGGGCGCTCGTCGACGGGGCGGGTGTCTGGGGAGCCGCGGTGTCGCCACCGCGGGTGAGTGACGTGACGAGCACCACGATTCCGGCCAGGACGATGATCCCGACCACGACCGCCGCGGCGATGAATCCGCGGCTCCTGAACGGGCTTCTGGTCTCGGTGCTGCTCATGCGTGGTTCCCTTCCGGAGAGTGGCGGTGGTCTATGAGCCGGAGAGGAATCCGACAAGGGCGGTCGCGGCGCCGATGATCATCACGCCGATCAGGATGCCTACGAAAGTCTTGATGTGCTCGCCACCTTCGCCGCGGCGGGAGTTGAACATGAACAACACGGCCACGGCGATCAGAGCAAAGATGGCGGCGATAAGGCCGACCCACTTCGCCCAGCCGAGGATCGTGATGAAGCCCTCGAAGCCGGGAGGAGCAGCGGGCTCGGGATTGGGCAGCAGGCCGGTGTACTGGCTAGCCGCGGTGAGCACGTGTGCGGCAGCGAGGGATAGAGACATGGCATGTCCTTTCAGTGGTGAGCGGGTGCGCTCGGGGTTGTAAGGGCAAGGTCAGAGAACAGTTGGCGGAACTCCCTGGGCAGCAGCGCGGCCGCGTCTGTCGGTCCGATGCGCCACGCGTCGACCCACGGCAGGTGCCACACGTGGGGCACGCCACCGGCGACGATCTGCTCGAGCTCGCGGAGCGGCTTCGGCAGTCGACCGGGTGCGTCTGCGATCAGCACGAGGCCGGCGAGGCCAATGCCCTCGCCCAGAGCGTTGGAGGCCCACTCCGTCGCCGCGCGCTGCGCAGCGGTGATGCCGGCGAAGTTGCTGCGGGCCACGAGCACCACCCGATGTGTGGTGCCCGCGGTGGTCGGAATGGGCCAAGCGTGATCTGCGGGGCGCGTGCCGCTGGCCAGAGCGGCCAGTGTCGACTCGCCGGCACCGCCGTGCACGCCGAGCCACCAGGCGGTCGCTGGCCATGCCTGCTCGCGCCGCGGTAGCCGGTCGGCGGTGTCGGGCGCAGGCACACCGGGCTGCGGAGCGGTGGCTCCGCTGCGCGCCTCGCGCCTCGACTGCGGAGGCTGCGTGACGGGTGTCTCAGCCGCTGGCTCTTGCGGGCTGACCAGCCACGGATTCACGTTGGTCATGCGCTCGATCCCTCTCAGATTGGGACTCGGAGTGCCAACGTCCATGCGCTTGCGTCATTCTCGACACTGGTAGAGCATGAACCGAGACCCCCCGTAGAGGGCACTCCGGGCCTCGTCTCACACACATTACCTGTTACGCCACAAAGTGCACCACTTTGTACTTATGTGACCTGTTTTCCGTTAGCCTCTGAATGTGGACGAACCGATTTCGACGCTGACGTGGCCCGACTCCGCGCTCTCCAGCTACGGCGACATGCTCACCGTGGGGGAGGTTTCGCGGGTCATCAACCTGGGCGAGCGGAGCGTGCGCGACCTGCTCTCGACCTCCGATCCGGCCAGCCGATTGCCGGCCGTCAGGATCGGGAAGAACTGGCGAATCCCCCGCGAGCAGCTGCGCGCGTACCTCCTGGCCCACCACAACGAGCAGGCCGCGCTGAGCCCTCAGGACGACGAGAGAGGCACCTCATGACCATCACCGTTCCGACGTTCCCGAAGATCGAGGCCACCGTCGCGGCCGACGCCACGGGCACGGTCACGATCAACGGCAGCACCCAGGACGTGTCCGGTGCCACCGACGCCGCCGTGCGCGCCGAAATCGTCGCGCTCGTCACCGCGACCGCCATGGAGCTCGGCCGGCCCGTCCGCCTGCTCACCCGCGACGAGCTCGGGGAGCAGCTGTTCGCCGTGCACCCTGACGGCCACCTCGAGCCCATCACCGGCCTCGACGCCTCCGCCGCGCTCGTGCAGCAGCCCGAGGCCGCTACGCCGGCACACGCAGCGCCTGAGCAGGTGCCGGCGGCGGCAGCGGCCCCGCAGCAGCAGGCCGCCCCGCAGGTCGCGGTGGCCAAGCCGCGGCCGACCCTGAACGACCTTCTGCAGTCCAGGCCCGCCGCCCCGGTCGGTCCCGCGACGATGGGATGGCAGGGCGCCGTGCGCAAGCTCACGGGCGGCATCATCAAGCCCGCCCCCGGCGCCTTCGAGCTCGCGCACCGCGACGCCATCGAACGCGTCGCACGCAGCCTCAGCGGCCCGCGCACGATCGTCGTCATCAACCCCAAGGGCGGGGCGCACAAGACGACCTCGACCATGCTCCTATCGGCCACGTTCGGCATCCACCGCGGCGGCTCTGTGCTCGCCTGGGACAACAACGAGACGCGAGGCACACTCGGGTGGCGCGCCCAGCCGGCCCGCCACCAGAACACGGCCGTTGACCTCCTGCGAGATCTCGACCGCTTCAACGACATTCGCAACGCCCGGGTGGGCGACCTCGACAACTACGTGCGGGCCCAGAACCCCACCCAGTTCGATGTGCTCGCCTCCGACGAGGACGCAGCCGCCTCAAGCACCATCGACGCCGGCGCGTTCGAGAACCTGCACCAGACCCTCAGCCGCTTCTACCGCGTCATCGTCGTGGACACCGGCAACAACATGCGCGCCTCGAACTGGGAAGCCGCCCTCGCGGCCGCGGACCAGGTGGTCATCGTCTCCACGATCCGTGAGGACACCGCAAACTCTGCCGCGTGGCTTGTCGACGGCCTCTACGAGAAGGGCCACGAGGACAAGGTGCGCAACGCCGTCACCGTGCTCGCCTCACCGTCGAAGGTGGCCGACCCGCAGCTCGTCCGCCGACTCGACTCGCACTTCCGCTCGCTCACGCGCGCCGTGCACCACGTGCCCCACGACGACGCGCTGGTCGACGGCGGCACCCTGAACTTCGACGCCCTGTCGCCGGCCACCCGAGAAGCGTGGCTCCAGGTCACCGCCACCGTGGCGGACGGCCTGTGAACCGCGCCGCCGCGGCGCTGCCCCTGATCGCAGCGCTCGCCCTCACCGGATGCGTCGCAGACACCCCGGACAGCACGAGCGCAACCAGCACCAGCACCGCGGCGCCGACGTCGCCCGCGAGCCCCAATCCGACGCCGCCCGCCGACGAGGCCACCGTGATCCCCATCCCCGAGGCCAGCGAGGACAGCCGAGAATCGGCGCTCGACGCAGCTGAGAAGGTCGTCGCCGCGTTCGCGCAACCGACGCTCGACGCGCAGACGTGGATGAACAACCTCTATCCGCTGATGACCCAGGCCGGCGCGGCCGCCTACGAGGGCACCGACCCGGCGAAGGTACCCGTGCGCCAGGTCACCGGCACCGGCAAGATCCTCGACGGCTCCACGGAGGTAGCGCTGATCGTCGAGGTTCCCACCGACGCCGGCCCGTACAACGTGAGCCTGAGCCGCACCGGTCCGGATGCCCCATGGCTCGCTGACCGAATCCGGCCCGCGCAGGCATAGCCGATGGCGGAGCAGAGCAAAGGCACGGGGGCGCTGATCTTCATCGGCGCACCGCTCATCGTGCTCGCCACGCTCTTCCTGCTCATCGTGCTCGTGTTCACCGGAGGCGGTGCAGCTGCATCATGCGCTGCAGCCGCGAACTCGATCGACCCGGAGAAGGTACCAACCGAGCCGGTCGCCGGCTTCCAAGACGACCAGCTCAAGAACGCCGCCTACATCATGAACGCCGCCTCCGCGCTCGGCCTCGATCGCAAAGCGCAGGTGATCGGCGTCATGACCGCCATCGGCGAGAGCACGCTCGTGAACCTCGACTACGGCGACGAGGGCAACGGCGTCACCAACCCGGACGGCACCCCCACCTGCTCGGTGGGGCTCTTCCAGCAGCAGTGGTGCCGAGGCACCTGGGGCACGCGAGAGCAGGCCATGGACCCGACCTACGCCGCCACCTCGTTCTTCCAGCGGCTCGTCGGCGTGGCCGACTGGCAGAACCTCGAACCCACCCTCGCCATCCACAAGGTGCAGGGCAACGCAGACCCGTTCTACTACACGCCGTTCTTCGAGCCAGCCGACGCCATCGTGACCGCCCTCGCGGGCGGCCCCACCGGCGGCGGATGCGCGAGTGGCAGCGTTGTTCTGCCCCTCTCCCCCGGCTTCAACATGACCGACGACTTCGGACCCCGCGGCGCACCCACAGGCGGCGCCTCCAGCTGGCACCCCGCCGACGACCTCCAACACTGGCCCGGCAACTGCAAAGACCCCATCTACTCGATCGAGAACGGCACCGTCGCGCTCGTCGAGGGCTACCAGGTGTCCATCAAGTCACCAGCCGGCTACACCGTCTCCTACCTGCACATGGACCTCGCGGACGTCACCGTGAAGGTAGGCGACGCTGTGACCGCTGGCCAGCAGATCGCCCTCACCGGCAACGAAGGCCCCTCCACCGGCTGCCACCTCGATATCCGCATCAACGTCGACGGGAACACCGACCCCCAGGTGGCCACCCTGCCCACCTCAGAGACGCTCGGCGCACCGGTCCCCGGATTCATCGACCCCGAGAAGTTCTTCGCCCTCTTCGGCGTCGAGCTCTGCCCCGCCGACAGCTGCACCAGGAACTACTGATGCCGCCGACACCCATCCCCGCCTACCCCGTACTCGTCGTCGACGTACACCAGGGCGGCAGACCCCACGCCCACGTCGTGCACATCGGTGGATCCTCGATCGACACGGCTACCAGCAGCGGGACGGAGGATGAACGATGACGGCCCGAGTCGGCGATTCCGACCCTAGTGCGGGGTACTCGGCCTGGGATAATGCTTGGAGAAGGCCGAACGGCGGCCTAACCGCCGATGAACGCCAGGACACCCGAAGCCCTGACCGCTTTTCCGCCGACCCCGATGGGGACTCCCATGAAACCGCTGCTCTGATGACCGACGACGACACCTATTGGGACGCCTTCCCCAACACGCTCTCCACAACCGATCTTTCCCGAATCCTCAGTGTTGGCCGTCCGGGCATCTTCACCCGCCTCACCAACGGCGTCATCCCGGCATACCGCCTCGAGCGCAGCTGGATCATCTTCAAGCCCGAGGTCCGGGCATGGCTCGACGCCAACAGCAACCGTCCCCAGCCAGAACCGGTCGTCCCCGTCGACGTGCTTGCCGGTTACGCGGACGAGATGAGCCACAAGGACCTCATGGAACTCTTCGACAAGTCCAAGCCCACGATCTACCGGTGGATGGAGCTTGGAGTCATCCCCGCCTTCCACGTCGGAGGGCGCTGGCTGGTCCGGAAGTCGCAGCTCCGCCAAGCCCTCCGCGAAGTCAGTAATCAAAAGGCGGACCCGTCATGAATAGCGACACGCGGGCCCACTTGCCGTTAACTACCCCCTTAACCCGATTGACTTGCGGCATGACGCAGGCAAGCAACGCAGGGATCAAGCGCAACCGCCGACCCGCCGGAGCGAAGGTCGTCGAACGGAAGATCGTTCTCTCCGCAGAGACCGAAGCGCGGCTCAAAGCAGCAGGTATGGCCTCAGGGTCGCTGTCGCTGTCGCTGTACCTCGAACTGCTTGTCGGGCGACTCGAAGCCGAACGAGGATCACTCCCCGTTCTCTCCCCCACTCTCGACGGCGCGGAGGTGCCCTCCACAGCAGCCGCCTAAACGAAAAGGCCCGCCGCTTGCGCGACGGGCCGATCAAGTTTCGTAGCTCAGAACCCTCAAAGTTTGGCGACCACGAGGTTCGAGCTAATCCAACGAAGAATCCGGTTTATCAGGCCGGAGCCTTTGTCATACCCACCGGAGAACCGGAAGGAATGACCCCATAGTAGCCGATTCTGCCGTTTTTGACGGTTTTTTCCTCAACTCGCGTGCCGTGGCACCGCCAGACGTCTCAGCGGCCTGGCAGACAACACGTGTGCTCAGCCGCCGCGCCGGCGTACGCGCGGCCGCGCTCATGGCCGACGGCGAGATCCTGAACGACTACAGCGGCTCGGACTGGCCGCTACACGCAGATCCGCCCACGACGCCGTGGGCCGTGTACCTCTCCGGCGACCGCGAGAGTTTCGACTACCTCTGCTTCGACCTCGACAGCTCGCGCGGTAACTCCCACTACGACGCCGGCAGGCTCTCGCACTGGCTCGAAGAGCTGAACGTCCCGCACTTAACGTGCGTTTCCGGCCCGACTGGTGGCCGTCACGTCTGGATCGGCCTGGCCGATCCGATCCCCGCCGCTCAGGTGCGCCTCCTCGCCCAGCTGGCGAAGCAGCTCCTCCCCTCCCTCGACCCCACTCCGCTGATGAACCCAGCCACGGGATGTGTGCGGCCGCCCGGAGCCCCCCACCGCCTCGGCGGTGTATCCGTGGCCCAGGGGCCGCTCACACCCCTCGCCCACCCCTCCGTGCTGGGCGACGCGATCGACGACCTCACCAGGTTCTTCCTCGACGCCGGCGCCGAGATCCCTACCGTCACCACGGCGCTGCTGCGCGGCATGACAGTCGACGCCGACGGCCACACCCACATCGCCGGGCCTAAGCGACCCCTCAGTTCCCGCATCGCCAGCATGCTCGACGAGCCGCCGACGGCCGACACCTCCTACACCCTGGCCACCGTGCTCGCCGGATGCGCCAACGCACGCTGGCGCTACGCCGACGTGCTCGCGATCGTCGACGCGCCCGCGCTCGAGCACGTCCGAACGAAGGCCGGCCCCCACGGAACGAGGCTCCCCCGCACCGACCGCGGCCGCATCCGTGCCCTTGACTCCGCCTGGAACATCGCCGTCCGATACGTAGCCGCCAACCCTCGCCGCGGCACCGGCGACGACCGCGACTACCTCGCCCGACAGAATGCCGCCCTGCGCGCCGTAGAACGCGCTCAGGAGCGCGCAGACGCCATGCCGGGCCTCTGGGGCGCAGATCGGGCCTCCTCCGCTGCACGGCACCGTCGCGGGACGCACAGCACCCGCGCCGTGCTCGACGCTCTCTGCCTCTACATGGCACAGTCCGCGCAGCTCGTCGTTGAGGCCGACGTGCGCCGACTCTCGGCCGACACCGGCTACGGCCGCACCACCGTGCACACGGCGCTACAGCAACTCACCCAGCCCCACGTTGACGGCCAGCCCGAGACAGCCTGGCTTGTCCCCGTCGGAGAAGCCGAAGCGCCCCACGGGCAGCGCTACCGCCTCTCCGAGAAGTTCTCCACAGAGACAGAACACCAAGACCGGACACAAGTGCTTGCACGCCCCGCCCCGCGCGGCCCCCAACTCTCCCCCGGGTATTGGACCACTCGACTAAGCCGCGAGCTCCACCCTCTGACGCACGACACCTTCGCCGCACCCCACAGCTTGGGCCGCACCGCAGGACTGGTCTTTAAGCACCTCCCCGACGACGCCGTGGCCACGATCAACGACCTCACGCACCGCACCGGATTGGACGCTGCCCGCATCCGAACTGCGCTGCACCGACTCCACCACCACGGTCTCATCCACCGAACCGTCGGCGGATGGACCCGTGCCGACACCTTGGCACTCGATCTAGCCGCCGACGCTCTCGACGTCGCCGGTTACCTGGTCGACCGCCAAGCCCGATATCGCCTCGAGCGCGGTAGATGGGAATGGTGGTCTGCCGAATGCGCCTGGATGCGAAAACGCGGTAAGAAGCGTCGAGGCCGGCGCTCCCCCGATGGTGTCGTGATGTTTGCCCAGAACGATCGACCCGATTATGCCCGCTACCCTCGGGGCCCGAACGGTCGAGCCGATCACAGAGCTGCGCTAGAACTTGTTGCGGCCGGGGCGCTCCAGCTTGAGCCGCTCCCGCTTGTGGCCTAGTTGGCCAAAAGCACTATTCGATGTCGGAACCGGATACGTCGCCAGTCGACTCGTCTCTGCCGAAACCGACCCGTCGCGGGATCGGGTCGACCTTCCGGATCGGCACCTCCTTGCCGGAAGCGCCGCCGCGAGGTCCCTTCACCGTGTACTGCCCGCTTTTCGGACTACGGACCACGCTGAATTCTGAGCTGCCGCTTTGGCCGTTGCTTGCGGCGATGTTCTGCTCCGCCTTAGACCGGAGCTGGCGCGCTAGCTGTCGAGCCCTGGCGCTGTACTCAGCCATCATCACCTGCCCTGTCATCCGTTGGTTCTGAGCCGTCGTCGGGGGCGATCACGTCTGCGACGGCTTTCGCTATCTCTTGATCTTCGGTCGTTGCCCACTTCTGGTCAATCAACTTCAACAAGACTGACACCCCAAGCTCCGAGGTGTCTTCATTGATCGCCCGATCAGTTGCCCACGTGAAGCGATTCCACCACTGTGACCGCTGATCGGCCGCGTCTCTCTGACCCCGGTCTTTCAACGCGGTTTCGCTCGCACGTCGGCTTGAATCCTTCGCGGCCCTGAAAGCGATCGTCGCGGCGCCAACAGCAGCAACGCCACCGAAGCCGGCCGACGCGAAGAAACTCCCCCACCAATTGCCGTCGACCACGAACGGGGGCAGCACTCGACCGAAGATCGCGCCAACAGCACCGGCGAGTACCAAGACGACTAGCACTCCCCCAATACCGACTGAATGCTGTCGCCCCTTATACGTCCATCCCAGCGACAGCCTGGGCTTCGAGGTGTCTGTATCGCTCATATCCCCACTTCAATGAGTCGCCGTTGGCTCCCTTGTTGGAGCCGCTGCGCGGCCAGCTTCCCCTATTTTCCGTCTGTCTGGCCACTTCACGATAGTTCGCTCCCGGCCCTTCGTGCCCATCGATTCGGACGCGCCCTGACGGGCTTATTTCGCCCGAATCGTCGCGCACTGCGGGCCGTCCGCTCTCAATCGCTGCGCTTGCCAGACAGGCAAAAAAATCAGTTGAGGGAGAGAGAACCCAATGACTACCAACACCGCCAGCATCCCGCAGGGCGTCGTCGAGCACATCGACCCGACCGTAATCATCGTCGAGGCG
>NZ_JBLZQV010000012.1:0-8215 GCF_052048175.1 Herbiconiux dendrobii
CACCGGAGTCCCCGGAGGCGGTGGCCGCACCGTTCACCTCATCTGTCCCTGCCTGCCCGTTCTGCGCCTTCGTCGTCGCGCCCTTGACCGGGTGGGAGTTGGCGAAGACGAACTCCACCTGCGCCTTGATCAGGGCCGGAAGGGAGATGCTGGCGCCGATCTTGATGCTTCGGCCGGCGACCTTCGAGTCTTCGTTCTCGCCGGTGCGGGGCCCGGTGACTTCTGCGAGCTCGACGCGGTGGTAGATGGAGCGGCTCGGCGGGTAGTAGCGGAGAACATCGATGGGTTGGGTGACTGCGTGGAAGCCGGTTCCGCAGAGAACGGCGGGGCCCTCCTGTGTGTACGTTTCCCCTTCGACGTACTGGAAGCCTCGGCACTGCAAGTTCTGGTCGAAGCCTTTGAAGGCGGTGATGGTCTTGGTGGGGGTGGTCATGTTGTGCTCCGTTCGGTTCGGCCGGCGAGGGCCCAGAGGCCGAGGCATGCGATGGCGAGGATGATGAGGGTGAAGGGGCCACCGGTTGGGGTGACCCATGGGTTGAACTCGATCCGCCCCCAGAGGACTGCGGCGGCGGCAAGGATGACGGCGAGTGCGAGGAGGGTGCGTTCGATCACCGTTCGACCCCCGGCCACTCAGCCGTTGACGGGTCGAACCGCTCCACGTAGTAGCTTTCGGACTGGTAGTCGGCATTTCGGGTGCGTACGTCAGCGTTGGCGCTGGACAGTTCCGCGTAGCGCGTGATGACGGACGAGCCACCGCCTGGTCGCCGCACTTTGACAAGCCAAATGGTCTGGGCCATCGGTCACTCCTCTGCGAGCACAACCCGGAATGCGGTGGACCCGCCCCCGTGGTTGGCGTTCAACTGGTCGGCTTTGTCTTGGGCTTCCGTGTAGTCGGTGTAGCCGCCCCAGCCGAGGTCTGTTTCGGTTTCGTCACCGTTGAATGAACGGTGGAGTTCGATGACCTCGTACACCGGTCTGGTGTCGGGGCCGTCGTAGAGGTCGGCTTCGAGGATCGCTTGGGCGCTCACGGTCAGGTCCCCCATTCGTTGTAGCGATTCGGCCACTGCGTCGTGAGATCCAGGCGTGGCTCCTGTTTGGTTGCCGGGCAAGAAGTGCACTTGTACCGCAGAACCCGCCCGAACGGATGCGGTGATGTCATGACCCACGAGTGCACGTGATTGCGCCTATTCATGGGGTTTCCTCGATGATCTTGATGTCCCACCCGTCTCGGAGGTACACCGACTCTGTGACCGTCACGTGCCCGAACCCGGCGAGCTCGAGGTGCAGGTAGCCGCCCCCGAATTGGCCGATCTCTGTCACGGTGCCGACTTTGCGTTGGGGGCCTCGTCTGGCGTCGATGGGGTCGCCGAGCTTGTAGACGACGGGTGCTGCTTCGATCGTGGTCACGTCGGGACCTCCTGGGTTGTGTAGTGGGCGCACGTGGTCGCCTTGGTGTTGATGTCGAAGTAGGTGATGGCGCGGAAGTAGAGGCAGTCCGCGCACACCTTCATCGCGTGCACGTCGCCCACCAGATCGTGATGAGGCAGCCGCCCCAGCAGATGACCCCGGCCGGGATAGCAAAGAGGGCGCCACGCGCGAAGCGGACGCCCTCTCGGGATGGTGACTCGATGGCCGTCATGCGACACGCCACACGGTCTGCGACTTACCCGAAGTCGGTGATGTCTCCCGAACCTCGTCGTCACCATCCATCACCGGCACGATGAGCCCGGCGATGCGCAGTTCGGAAAGGCGTCTCCTGAGCGAGTACACGTCCGTGACCGAGGGCCACCCGTTCATGTACCGGAGCTCGTAGTAGGCCTGCTCGAGACGGAACGCGGGCCGGGGGTCCTCCATGAGGAGCAGGAGGAGGGCGGCGCGGATGCGTTCGGTGTTGGTGCTGTTGGCGACGATCGCGGATGCGAGGTGGGACGCTTCCGGGTCGTTGGTGTGGGCGGTGGGCGGGAACGTGGTGGTCATGCTGCGAGCCCCTTCGGGATGTCATCGTTCTCGGCCAGCACCTTGAAGAACGTGCGGGCAGCAGACAGCCACACCACAATCCCCTCGGGGCGGTCGAAGCCCGGTGCGGCGTACGAGCCATGCGCTTTGAGATCCGCGAGGGTCTCTTCGATGACGGCGGTGGAGAAGTTGTCCATGCGCAAGATGGGGACGACTCCGAGGCCCTCCACGTCTTGCAGATCGACGGGGGTCCACCGGCCGGTGTTGAACAGGGAAAAGCGCTTGTCGCCCCCGGTGAGGCCGTAGCCGCGCTGGATGCCTGACCCCCACCACTCGCCGAAGTGACGGCCGGGACCGAGGGTGTCTACGAGCGCGCCCGCGTTCTCGTACGCCCACCGGGCGAACCCGTAGTTGTCAGCGTCGGGTGTGATGAGCCTGTTGCGGGACTGGGCTGCCACGCGGCCGTCTTCCGTGATGATCACCGCCGCGTTCGTGCCGTCGATCTTCTCGCTGATGTACATGCCCCGGTTGAGGCGGGGGATCTTGGGGAAGGGTTCGAAGTCGATTTCGGTCATGCTGCGGTCCTCTCGGGGATGTCGATGGCCGGGAACTGGCCGTTCTTGAGGTAGCGGTCGAAGAAGCCGCGGATCACGTCAGCGCCCACCTGCCGGTCCCGGTTCAGGTCTCGCAGCACCGCCTCATCGAAGGAGATGTAGAAGTCCTTCACGACCACCTGGTACCGGTGGTGCTCCGCAAGGGTGAACAGGTGCTTCAGGAAGCGCGGGTTCAGGTTCGTGTTGTCCAACACGATGTCGAAGTCCGCGACCATCAGGGCCCGCACGGACCCGTTCTGAACGAACGTGACCGCCCGCTCATCGCAGCCGTGGTGCACCCCGAAGAGTTGCATGCGGATGTCGTCACGGTTCACCCGCGCTCTGCTGGCCGGGTCTTCAGCGACCCACTCGCGGGCCCACTGAGACTTCCCGGCACCGGGCACACCCCGGGTGATGATGAGTTGCTTCACGCGGGCACCCCCTCGAAGACGGTGGTGATGTTGCCCACTCTCAATGCGGGCGCGAATGCCGTGTCGCTGTGCATTGTCCCCGCGCCCCCGAGGGCCGCCCACACGTTGGCGCTGAGGCGCGTGTAGTGGAAACCCACCTTGTCTCTGACGATGGCGCCGAGATTCGTGGGGAGCTCGTACGGCGGGTCAACCTCTTCCCACTGATCGCGGAAGAACACGTTCTCGGTCGCGAAAGGCGCGAATCGCAGCTGCCACGACTCATCATCGGAGTGGTTCAGTTCGGCGGGCGGGAGCACCACATTGGCGTCGCTCTTGGAACGCAGGGTGATCGTGGTCATGCGTCAGTCCTCCATCTGTTCGTAGATCTCTTTGCACGTGGGGCACACCGGGTACTTCTTGACATCCCGGTCGAGGCGGTCGGTCTTCCCGCACAACGCCGTCACAGGGGTTCCTTCGAACCACATGGCGGTCAGGTCTGCCGCGGCCACGTAGTGCGCG
Organism: Herbiconiux dendrobii; assembly: GCF_052048175.1. Classification (NCBI taxonomy): domain Bacteria; kingdom Bacillati; phylum Actinomycetota; class Actinomycetes; order Micrococcales; family Microbacteriaceae; genus Herbiconiux; species Herbiconiux dendrobii. The sequence goes on from NZ_JBLZQV010000012.1 coordinate 3,479, forward strand.
AACCGGTCGTGGTCGCCGTCACTCGTCGCCGTGTGCGCGATGGTCTCGGTGCGGGTGTCTTCGAGAAGAAGAGTCATGTCGCCCTCCTAGGCGGCCAGTTGAAACACGGGATGTTTGGACACGGACGGGTCGGGCGGTTGGCAGTTCACGCAGATGCCGTCCCGGGCGAGCGGGTACCGGTTGTCACCGCAGATGCGGCAGTTCCGGTCAGGGATGCTTCGGTGGTACGGGGGGATTCGAACTCGAACTCTCATGCGTTGACCGCCTCTCTGGGAAACAGTTCCCACAGTTCTTGCTGCGACCACAGAATGGTCTTGATGGTCGCCGCCCCATCCGCCGAGAATGCGACAGGAACAGCGATGCGCCGGCCCATCCACACCCACGACTCGTGCAGGTCTGACCACTGGATCGACTCCGGGCATTTGAGGACGAACGCGAACTCCTCAGGGGTGATCCCCACCTGGTGCTTCATCAACGTCATCCGTTGAATCGCATGCTGGGACGGGGTGGTTCTGGCGAGGTCGAGGACGGGTTTCGGGCCGCCAACCTTCCGCGCCCGCACCGCCGACCGGGTGACGATCTGCCGCGGCTCCGCAACCTCCCGGACGAACCGGCGCGCTGACGCCATGGAGATGCCGTCCGGGATGTGGATCTGCTTCCCGTCCGGGAAACACCACCTGGTGCCGTGATCGACACGGGCGACGACTTCGGCGCCGCGTTCCTCGAAGCGTTGCTTCACGTACTTGCGAGGGTCCTTGATGTAGCCGCTCATGCCCACACCACGTCCCTGCGGAGACCACGCGCAATCTTCGATCGCTCGATGTACTCCTCCGTAGCGGCGAACCGGCGCTCGTAGCCAGGCTCGGGCACTAGAGGGTCATCATCGGAGGCCCAACGGTTCACGTAGGCATAGACCGGAGCCGCGATGACCGCTATTGACCATCCGTCGTAGACGCCGGGGATCTCGATGGTGTAATCAACGTTCGATGCCATCTGACACCGCCTCTCGTTGGGCTCGGGCGTTCAGCACCGCGAGCTCGGTTCGGGCCCGCACCAACCCCACACGGGCCGACTCAGGCAGATTCGTGACCCGCTCAGCGGATCGGATGTACTCACGCAGCACCCGCGACCTCGCGCACGTGGCCACGACCGGCGCCGAAGCGCGGGCCGCCTGCTGCGTGACGCCCCTCCGGTAACTGCCCGAATTCGGGCCGTCATGAGCGGCACCCGACTTGCGGCGCATCTCAGCACGGTTGTTCTCATCACCCCTCCGGTCACCCGGAGTGCACGCCACCTTCACGACTTCCCCATTCGGGTGACGCAGCAGATAGTGGCCGCGACCATCGAAGCCCTCGTTCACGAACCCGCACCGGGCCCCGTAATCGAGAAGCTCCTTCGCTCTCTTGTTCACGGCCTAGAAGTTGTGGCGCTTGCGCTCACGGGCCGACAGGCCGGGGCGGGAGTTGATCTTCAGGAGAAGCTGTTCCCAGGTGAGCGCGTCGTGCTCCGCCTGGCGTTCCTTCGCCTGTGCCTGCTTCAGTTCCTTCGATTTCATGGGCTCTTGCCTCCATCTCGTGAGCGGTGTTGCTCGTGACCGGCCGGGGAGTCGAACCCCGCGAATGTTGCCGACTGGTACAGGTCGGCCCGTTCCGGCCCAGGTACCCCGCCCTAGCCCTGCATGACGAGAAGTGGAGGGGGACCCGAAACTTGCGAACAACGACCGCCTCAACGCCCATCAGGACTTGGCGGCCATCCAGCCCTTCACCACCGATAGCGACCCCTAACCAGTGGGGTGCTCGAAGCGGTTCCGAACCTTTGTCTGTGTTGTGTTGTACCCATTCCCTTGCGCCAGAGTCAGTGGGGCAGGAATGCGCTTGTGGTGCTGATCCGGGCGTCCGAAGGCGCGACGAATAGTGGCCCCGCCGCCGTTCAAAACGACGAGGCCCAGATGCCTGGCTAGGCGGGTCTCACATCAGGAAGGGAGCGGAGCCACCGCAACCCCTCCTCGAGGGTGATCAGCGGCTTTCGCTTAGCCGGATACACCGGCACCAGCTCATCCGAATTGATCGCCCCGTACACGGTGGACACGGACAGGTCCACGGCCTCCGCAAAATGCGGGATCGTGTACGCGAGCTTCTCGGCCGCGGCGTTCACGCAGCCACCCCGTTCAGGAACGAGCCGGCGCTCAACGAAAGAAAGCCACCGACAGCGACGAGCTCACTCGGCATGAACGGGGACACGCCGGCCAGGCGCTCGTTCAGAGTGGACTCGTCAATGTCGGTGGCTTGTGCGACCGTCTGGGTGTCAACCCCGATGAGCGCATGCCGCACATTGGCGGTGATGGCTTCGTCTCTTCTATCCATGGCTACAGAATACATATCCATAGTGATGTGTGCAAGGCCATGCTGGAATTATTTACGGCCACGCCGAAATCGCGCATGTCTATAGTGATAGGCATGCCTCGCAATATTCAGACCACGGACGCTGATCGCGCCATCGCCGCAATCATCAAGGGGTACGCGCGAACCCTCGGCGTCACCCAAGATGAGATCGCCGCCACCACCGGAATACCGCTCGTCGGAGTGCAGCGCCTCTTCAGCGGCAAGTCCGCTTGGAAGACATCGCAACTGCTTGATGTCGCCGCCGCCATAGGGGGCCCCAAAGACGCCTCCACCCTCCTCGATGAGGCCGTAGCGTTCATCCCTCACCTGCCCGCAGTGTCGGAGGCTGCGACTACAACTGATGACCTAGAGCGGAAGCGTCGGCAGCGCCAAGCCGCAGCAATGACCGTCGAAGAGTTGGAGCAGTTGAGTGGAGCAGCTACCCGGGATGCAGAGTTGGATTCCGACGAACCAGACCTACCCTGAGGTTGGCCGCGGGTACGATCCATTTGCGCACGCTCACGAGCTCGGCATTGAGGTCATATTCAGGCCGATTCGCACGGAGAACGAGAAGTGGTTGCCCGAGTATCAGACCCTTGTCATTAGATCCACGATGCGAACGGTTCACAAGCGGTCGGCAGCAGCGCACGGCATAGCGCACGCGCTACTGGGGCACCCAGACGACAGGCCAAAGTACGAAATCCAGGCCGACCGGGTTGCGGCTGACAATCTTATTGACCTAGACGAGTGCTTAGATCTGATGAAGTGGACGCCCGACTGTCACCGGCTCGCGCTCGAGCTCGGGGTCACTACTCGGCTAATGCGAGTGTTTCTGAACGTGCATCGACTCGCCGCATGATGTAGTCCGACAGTTGCACCATGCCCCCGGTGAGGCGTTTCTTGTTTCCGCGGGTCTTGTAGCGCATCGTCTGCTCCCACGTGGAGTGTCCGATGATCTCCTGGATGAGATCCTTTTCGACGCCGGCCTCAAGGAGAAGGTCAACGGTGGTGTGACGGCCGTCGTGGAAGCGGACCTGCGGGACGCCTGCGCGGGAGAGGAGATCGTGCCACCAGTCCTGAACGCGGCGGGGGTCAATGGGGTCACCCTCGGGGGTGTGCCAGACGAGGCCGTGGGGGTTCGGCTCGTCGGCAGTGCGTTCGAGGTGCTGACGCAGGATCGGGCCCAGCGGGTCAACCAGGGGAATGACACGCCAACCCGAGGAGGACTTCGGGCGGGTCAACCAGAGGCCACCTTGAATGTTGCGGCCCTCCCAGTCGTCGGGGTGGCTGATCTTCCGTTTGCGGCAGTCGGCGCCGAGCTTCCGCCCGCACCACGGGTTGCACCCGTGCTCCCATGTCAGGCGTTGCAGCTGCCACGAGATGTCGAGCGAGTCAGACACACGGTCAACCTCGAGGCCGCACAGTTCACCCGCGCGCTGACCGGTGAACAGCACAGCCCACCACAGGGCCTCGTACCGGTCTCCCAGCGCTTGCTGCAACACTTTCACGCCCTGCTCGAGAGTGAGTGCTGTGAGTTCGTTCGGAGCCTTCCTCGGGGCGGACACGAGGGTGGCAACGTTACGGCCAACACGCCCGTCAGAGACGGCGACCTTCAGCGCCCCGGACAGGATGCGGTGATTCAGTCGCGCCGTCGTGGACGACAGGCCCTTCTGCGCAATCGACGCGTGCATGCGGCGCACATCGGCAGGCGTCAGCTTTTCGAGCGGCTTCGCCCCGATCGCCGGCACGATGTGGTTCTTGATCTGCGACTTGTAGTTGTTCGAGGTCTTCGGCGAGACCTCGAACACGCAGACGGTGGTGAACCATTCGTTCAACCACTGCTCCACGGTGATGTCCCGGGTGGGGAGGTCGCCGCGCTTCTTCAGTTCGTTCTGCATGTCGCGCATCTTCTCGATGACGACAGCCTTCGACTTGGACCGCACCTTCTTGGAGCGGCGCGTGCCGTCGTAGGAGGGGAGCTCAATCCGGGCGGTCCAATATCCGCGCCCGTCTTTGAAGATGGAGCCTTCGCCCTTACCGCGAACCATGCTGGTGATGTCTCCTGTGTAGGGAGGCTGCGGGAGCGTCATTGCTCCCAGCGCCTCTTCTGTCATGGGCGGTCCACATTCCGTCGCTCAAAACGCCGACGTGCTGTGGTCTTCTCCTGATGAACTGCATGTGCCTGTTCATGGTTCCTTCCGGCCAAGGTAGGTGTACCCAAAAGGTGGACTCTTAGTTTTGTTCCACCACGTGCCCCGGTGGGCCCGCATGGAAACAATATACGTCGATCGAGACGCAAAGCAAGTCGCTATGGATGTTTTCTTCTGACTACGGATCAGAAGGCCAGGGGTTCGAA
>NZ_JBLZQV010000013.1:0-5158 GCF_052048175.1 Herbiconiux dendrobii
TGGAAAGATTTTTTGGTTGAGGATGGACTCGCGGCCTATCAGCTTGTTGGTGAGGTAATGGCTCACCAAGGCGACGACGGGTAGCCGGCCTGAGAGGGTGACCGGCCACACTGGGACTGAGACACGGCCCAGACTCCTACGGGAGGCAGCAGTGGGGAATATTGCACAATGGGCGCAAGCCTGATGCAGCAACGCCGCGTGAGGGATGACGGCCTTCGGGTTGTAAACCTCTTTTAGTAGGGAAGAAGCGAAAGTGACGGTACCTGCAGAAAAAGCACCGGCTAACTACGTGCCAGCAGCCGCGGTAATACGTAGGGTGCAAGCGTTGTCCGGAATTATTGGGCGTAAAGAGCTCGTAGGCGGTTTGTCGCGTCTGCTGTGAAAACTGGAGGCTCAACCTCCAGCCTGCAGTGGGTACGGGCAGACTAGAGTGCGGTAGGGGAGATTGGAATTCCTGGTGTAGCGGTGGAATGCGCAGATATCAGGAGGAACACCGATGGCGAAGGCAGATCTCTGGGCCGTAACTGACGCTGAGGAGCGAAAGCGTGGGGAGCGAACAGGATTAGATACCCTGGTAGTCCACGCCGTAAACGTTGGGAACTAGATGTGGGGGCCATTCCACGGTCTCCGTGTCGCAGCTAACGCATTAAGTTCCCCGCCTGGGGAGTACGGCCGCAAGGCTAAAACTCAAAGGAATTGACGGGGGCCCGCACAAGCGGCGGAGCATGCGGATTAATTCGATGCAACGCGAAGAACCTTACCAAGGCTTGACATATACGAGAACGGGCCAGAAATGGTCAACTCTTTGGACACTCGTAAACAGGTGGTGCATGGTTGTCGTCAGCTCGTGTCGTGAGATGTTGGGTTAAGTCCCGCAACGAGCGCAACCCTCGTTCTATGTTGCCAGCACGTTATGGTGGGAACTCATAGGAGACTGCCGGGGTCAACTCGGAGGAAGGTGGGGATGACGTCAAATCATCATGCCCCTTATGTCTTGGGCTTCACGCATGCTACAATGGCCGGTACAAAGGGCTGCGATACCGTAAGGTGGAGCGAATCCCAAAAAGCCGGTCTCAGTTCGGATTGAGGTCTGCAACTCGACCTCATGAAGTCGGAGTCGCTAGTAATCGTGGATCAGCAACGCCACGGTGAATACGTTCCCGGGCCTTGTACACACCGCCCGTCAAGTCATGAAAGTCGGTAACACCCGAAGCCGGTGGCCCAACCCTTGTGGAGGGAGCTGTCGAAGGTGGGATCGGTGATTAGGACTAAGTCGTAACAAGGTAGCCGTACCGGAAGGTGCGGCTGGATCACCTCCTTTCTAAGGAGCAACTGGCAAGCATTGCTTGTCCAGAGGCCAGATCGAGGCATACGTCCTCGCTGGTAGCTCATGGGTGGAACATTGACATTGGTCGTCGGAGAAGCACTCTCCGGTCTAGTACAGCTCTTCGGGGCACGGAACGGTCGGGGTGGGTGAGAGCCGGCGACATGCACGCTGTTGGGTCCTGAGGGACCGGAACATCCTTGGTCTTCGGATCGGGGTGGACTGACTCTCTGGACCCTTTCGTCGTTTCCTTTTTCTTGAGGATTCGCTGGAGGGGTACCGCCCGTACTTTGAGAACTACACAGTGGACGCGAGCATCTTAGATTCAGGCTTTTAGCCTGGATCACAAAGATCAACAAGCACTTTCGAGTGCTGTAGATCATTGGTCAATTTCGCCGGACAATTTATTGTTCGGCTAAACGATTCAATAACTCATGTGATTTCAAGTTTCTAAGAGCAAACGGTGGATGCCTTGGCATCTGGAGCCGAAGAAGGACGTATAAATCTGCGATAAGCCTCGGGGAGCTGATAATAGAGCTTTGATCCGAGGATTTCCGAATGGGGAAACCCCGCCAGGCCCCTTGTGGTGACCTGGTGACTCCCGCCTGAATATATAGGGCGGGTAGAGGGAACGTGGGGAAGTGAAACATCTCAGTACCCACAGGAAGAGAAAACAACAGTGATTCCGTTAGTAGTGGCGAGCGAACCCGGAAGAGGCTAAACCGGTCATGTGTGATAGCCGGCAGGCGTTGCATGGTCGGGGTTGTGGGACTTTTCTGCTGTTACTGCCGTACAGCGAGCGTTACAACGAACTATAGGCGAATGGTCTTGAAAGGCCAGTCAGAGAGGGTGCCAACCCCGTAGCCGAAATGGTTCAATGGCGCGAAGAGTATCCCAAGTAGCACGGGGCCCGAGAAATCCCGTGTGAATCTGTCAGGACCACCTGATAAGCCTAAATACTCCCAGATGACCGATAGCGGACAAGTACCGTGAGGGAAAGGTGAAAAGTACCCCGGGAGGGGAGTGAAATAGTACCTGAAACCGTTTGCTTACAAACCGTTGGAGCACCCATTGTTGGTGTGACAGCGTGCCTTTTGAAGAATGAGCCTGCGAGTTAGTGATATGTGGCGAGGTTAACCCGTGAGGGGAATCCGTAGCGAAAGCGAGTCTTAATAGGGCGTTTGAGTCGCATGTTCTAGACCCGAAGCGAAGTGATCTATCCATGGCCAGGTTGAAGCGACGGTAAGACGTCGTGGAGGACCGAACCCACTTCAGTTGAAAATGGAGGGGATGAGCTGTGGATAGGGGTGAAAGGCCAATCAAACTTCGTGATAGCTGGTTCTCTCCGAAATGCATTTAGGTGCAGCGTTGCGTGTTTCTTGCCGGAGGTAGAGCTACTGGATAGCCGATGGGCCCCAAAAGGTTACTGACGTTAGCCAAACTCCGAATGCCGGTAAGTGAGAGCGCAGCAGTGAGACGGTGGGGGATAAGCTTCATCGTCGAGAGGGAAACAACCCAGACCACCAACTAAGGTCCCAAAGCGCGTGCTAAGTGGGAAAGGATGTGGAGTTGCACAGACAACCAGGAGGTTGGCTTAGAAGCAGCCACCCTTGAAAGAGTGCGTAATAGCTCACTGGTCAAGTGATTCCGCGCCGACAATGTAACGGGGCTCAAGCACGCCACCGAAGTTGTGGCATTCATATTAGTGGCAGGCCTTCGTGGTCCAGCCGTGTGGATGGGTAGGAGAGCGTCGTGTGGCCAGCGAAGCGGCGGTGTAAACCAGCCGTGGAGGCCACACGAGTGAGAATGCAGGCATGAGTAGCGAAAGACGGGTGAGAAACCCGTCCTCCGAAAGACCAAGGGTTCCAGGGCCAGGCTAATCCGCCCTGGGTAAGTCGGGACCTAAGGCGAGGCCGACAGGCGTAGTCGATGGACAACGGGTTGATATTCCCGTACTGACGAAGAACCGCCCAAGCCAATCCAGTAGTGCTAAGAGTCCTAACCCGGCTAGATGGATCCCTTCGGGGTGAAGCGTGCCGGTCTAACGCTCGAACCCGTCTGGTGCGGTTAGCGTATTAACAGGTGTGACGCAGGAAGGTAGCTGAGCCGGGCGATGGTTGTCCCGGTCTAAGGATGTAGGCCGAGAGATAGGCAAATCCGTCTCTCATATAAGGCTGAGACCCGATGGGTAGTCCTCACGGACGAAATCAGTGATCCTATGCTGCCAAGAAAAGCATCGACGCGAGGTTCCAGTCACCCGTACCCCAAACCGACTCAGGTGGTCAGGTAGAGAATACCAAGGAGATCGAGAGAATCGTGGTTAAGGAACTCGGCAAAATGCCCCCGTAACTTCGGGAGAAGGGGGGCCTGAGGCGTGAAGGGATTTACTCCTGGAGCGTTTGAAGGCCGCAGAGACCAGTGGGAAGCGACTGTTTACTAAAAACACAGGTCCGTGCCAAGTCGCAAGACGATGTATACGGACTGACGCCTGCCCGGTGCTGGAAGGTTAAGAGGAACGGTTAGCCGCAAGGCGAAGCTGAGAATTTAAGCCCCAGTAAACGGCGGTGGTAACTATAACCATCCTAAGGTAGCGAAATTCCTTGTCGGGTAAGTTCCGACCTGCACGAATGGCGTAACGACTTCCCAGCTGTCTCAACCGCGAACTCGGCGAAATTGCACTACGAGTAAAGATGCTCGTTACGCGCAGCAGGACGGAAAGACCCCGTGACCTTTACTACAGTTTGGTATTGGTGTTCGGTGTGGCTTGTGTAGGATAGGTGGGAGACTGTGAAGCTTGGACGCTAGTTCAGGTGGAGTCATTGTTGAAATACCACTCTGGTCACTCTGGATATCTAACTTCGAACCCTAATCGGGTTCAGGGACAGTGCCTGATGGGTAGTTTAACTGGGGCGGTTGCCTCCTAAAAAGTAACGGAGGCGCCCAAAGGTTCCCTCAATCTGGTTGGCAATCAGATGGCGAGTGTAAGTGCACAAGGGAGCTTGACTGTGAGACTGACAAGTCGAGCAGGGACGAAAGTCGGGACTAGTGATCCGGCAGTGGCTTGTGGAAGCGCTGTCGCTCAACGGATAAAAGGTACCTCGGGGATAACAGGCTGATCTTGCCCAAGAGTCCATATCGACGGCATGGTTTGGCACCTCGATGTCGGCTCGTCGCATCCTGGGGCTGGAGTAGGTCCCAAGGGTTGGGCTGTTCGCCCATTAAAGCGGTACGCGAGCTGGGTTTAGAACGTCGTGAGACAGTTCGGTCCCTATCCGCTGCGCGCGCAGGAAATTTGAAAGGATCTGACCCTAGTACGAGAGGACCGGGTTGGACGAACCTCTGGTGTGTCAGTTGTTCCGCCAGGAGCACCGCTGATTAGCTACGTTCGGGATGGATAACCGCTGAAAGCATCTAAGCGGGAAGCCGGCCTTGAGATGAGATTTCCATACCCTTCGGGGTGAGAGGCTCCCAGCTAGACTACTGGGTTGATAGGCAGGATGTGGAAGCGAGGACTAAAGACTCGTGGAGCTGACCTGTACTAATAAGCCGATAACTTGATAATCACTACACCCATACATGTTGTAAGGCTGGTATGGGTGGCCAAGATTGCTTGCGTCCACTATGTGGTTCTCGATGTACGGTCGAGAACCAAACAACACACGCTACGCGTGGATTGTTTGAAACTTCTAAAGACAGATACGTCTCTAGTGTTTCGGCGGCCATAGCGAGAGGGAAACGCCCGGTCACATTCCGAACCCGGAAGCTAAGACTCTCAGCGCCGATGGTACTGCAAGGGGGACCTTGTGGGAGAGTAGGACACCGCCGGACTTACTT